>JBCCHB010000059.1:0-91159 GCA_039028975.1 Chloroflexota bacterium | reverse complement strand
TGTTGAGTCTCACTAAGTCATGCCGGAAATCGTCTCACAAAGTCGTGCCAAACTGTTTACATAAGATGTAAATAACAGTATTAAGCCTCATATCGGCCAATTATTGAGCCAATGCGAGCCGCTGTGGCGAGAAGTGCGCAACAGGCTTTCAGAGTAAAGTTGAGAGAGCTATATCACGGTATGGCTGATCCACTCTGAGAAAAGCGGCACGACTTTATGAGACTGAATATGTACACGACTTAGTGAGACTCGACATTCCTTAGCGCTGTAACAGCGCCTCTAGCGCTTCCAACTCATCCGTAATCGCCTCGTTGGGTTCCCCTTGATCAAGCTCAGCAATTTCATTTGGAGTCAGTTCAAGAAACTCTTGACCCAGTAGAGTCTCTTTCGCATCAGATAGAGAGAGCGCTGCTGTCTCTAACACTACTTTATCTAGCGCTGCTTTATCTAGCGCTGCTTTATCTAACCTTGTATCAAGTACATGGGCACAGATGTAGGACGATAATTGGGCCAAAGTCGGATAGTCAAAAATGAGGGCGGGCCGGAATTGATAATCCAGCGTCACAGTTAGGGCTTTGCCCAACTCAACAGTCATCAGTGAATCCATGCCTAAGGCCATAAAACTTTTTTCTAGATCAAGCGCCTCTTTTGTGCGCATACCTAACACCTTGGCAGCTAGCATCTGCAAATGGTCCATAACCAACTGAGGCTGCGCTTGGCGAGGAGTTGTATCGAGCTTCTGACGAAAGCTAGGCATAGTTTCGAAGATACCATTGCCATTCGTATTTATCGACTCGGCATTTTGAATATCCGCTGATTGGTCAGAGTCCCTTAGGGTAGTGGCATGAAATCCATTAGAGCCATCGGAGGAAAGCGCCGTCTCGTTACCCACAATCTCGTCACCCACAGTGCCGTTGCCCACAGAGTCATTGCCCACAGAGTCATTGCGCGAGATAGGATCAATCCAATAGCGCTGACGCTGAAAAGGATAGGTCGGCAAGGCGACCTTGCGGCGCTGATATGGTTGGTCGAAACTCGACCAGTCAATCGTCGCTCCGTATACATACAATTCGCCCAAGCTGGATAACATCTGCTGCCAGTCGCTCTGCCTCTTGCGTATACTGGGCAACATGAGAGGGGTTTCTACTCTTACATTATCTCCCTCCTTTTGTACCCCTTTGCCCTGTGCCCCTTTGCCCTGTGCCACCTTGTCATAGACCTGCTCCGCCATACCCAACAGAATCGGCTGAGGACCAATCTCCAACCAGGCTGTATTCTTGAATTTCATAAGCGTCTCGACGCCTGCCGCAAACCATACAGGTTGGGCTACATGGTCAACCCAGTAGTCCGCCATCATCACCTCATCGGTGGTAAGAGCGCCTGTACGATTCGAGATGAACTTCGTTGTTGGCTTTGAAAAGCATACTTCTTTTACTACCTTGGTAAAGTCAGGCAACATTGGTGCCATCAGTGGTGAGTGAAAGGCATGAGAGACGTCAAGCGGCTTGGTTTTGATGCCCTTAGATTCACAACCGAGGAGAATGGATTGGATAGCCTTGCTTTCGCCAGCAATGACCACGCTGGTGGGGCCATTAACGGCAGCCAACGAAACCCGATCAGCAGCATGAGCAATCAGCTCAGTGACGAGCATTTCCGTAGCCTGCACAGCAACCATCATGCCGTTTTGTGGCAATTCTTGCATGAGCCGTCCGCGCGCGGCAACAAGCTTGAGTCCATCTTCCAGGGAGAAGATATCAGCTACGCAAGCAGCAACAATTTCACCCACACTGTGTCCCATAACAACTTCTGGAACAATCCCCCATGATTGCCAGAGTTGGGCCAGTGCATATTCGACAGCAAAGAGTGCTGGTTGAGTATAGACGGTCTGCGACAAGGTAGGCTTTACTGGAGCAATGGTACCATGGTTCTCTGTACTAGAATTGTGTTCAGGATAAAGGATTGCCACCAGTGATTCGCCCATATGGGTTTGCAGGAGTTCATCACAGCGGTCAATTGCGGCGCGAAAAATGGGATGTGTCTCGTAAAGCTCTCGTCCCATGCCCACATATTGGGATCCCTGGCCTGTAAATAGAAAGGCAACTTTGGGCTTTTTTGATTCCGGGGTGTACCCCACTTTGGCATGACCTAATTCACCAGCCAACAACTGCTGGAAGGCATCTTGCTGGGTTGCAGCGACTAGAGCCAATCGATAATCGAAGTGGGCGCGGCCACCATTGGTGGTATAGCAGACGTCGGCCCAATCCGTGGCTGGCGTCTCATCTAAATATTCAACAAGACGGGAAATCTTCTCATTTAGGGCAGTATCCGTCTTGGCGCTCAGCGTCAGAAGATGTTGGGTGCGCTTAGGGAGACACGCCTGGGATTGCTGCCCTATGCTTGGTGCTTCTTCTAGAATAAGATGCGCATTGGTACCGCCGATGCCTAGAGAATTGACTGCTGCACGGCGTGGGAAGGCCCCTTGCGCCCAATCGCTGGTGGCGGTATTGACGTAGAAGGGACTGTTGGCAAAATCGACTCTGGGGTTGGGTTGCGAATAGTGCAAGCTAGGATAGAGCGTTTTGTTTTGCAACGAGAGTACAGCCTTGATTAGCCCCGCTACACCCGCCGCCGCGTCGAGGTGGCCAATATTTGTCTTAACAGAACCAATGGCACAGAAGCCTTTTTCGTGGGTATCGAAAGATTTACGTAAGGCAAAAAGCTCAATCATATCCCCCAAATGGGTGGCCGTGCCGTGGGCCTCCACAAAGCCAATTGTTTCCGCCGGTACATCCGCCATCCGAAGTGCTCGCCGAATGGTCGCGCCCTGTCCTTGGTGGTTGGTGGCCCAATAACTCATCTTTTCGCCGCCATCGTTGCCAATGGCTGAGCCACGAATTACCGCAGCAATGGCATCCCCGTCGGCAAGGGCTTTTGTCAGCGGCTTCAAAACGACGATACCAGCACCGCTGCCAAAGAGGGTACCTTCTCCCTCTGCATCAAAAGCACGGCAGTGCCCATCAGGTGAAAAGACTTCACCCTTCTGATACAAATATCCAGTGTGATGAGGCACACGAACTGTGACGCCGCCAGCTAAAGCAATGTCGCATTCGCCCGTTAGCAAGCTTTGGCAAGCGAGATGCACCGCCACCAGTGAGGTAGAACAGGCTGTCTGTACCGTCAGACTTGGTCCGCTTAAATTGAGCTTGTACGAGACCCGGGTACAAAGATGATCTTTATCATTCCCAATATGCTCTCGGCTACAGATGGGACCAAGCAGTTGTTCATTGACGTGGGTATCAGAGAGCAGATAGGTCCCCATCAGGCTACCCGCTCCACCAAATACGCCAATGGACCGACTGTCGGGCTGGGCTGGATCTTGGGCGTAGCCTGCGGTTTCGAGTGCTTCCCAAGCACATTCTAGAAAGAGGCGATGCTGCGGATCGATGATTTCAGCATCTCGTTGGGCATATTGAAAGAACGCGGCGTCAAAGTGGCCAATGTCCTCTAAAATCGGTGCAGCCTTTACGTAATTTGGGTTCTCTAGCAAAGTCGGCTCCACACCTGCCGCAAGCAATTCCTCGTCAGAAAAGTGAGTAATCGACTCGACACCATCGGCTAGATTGCGTCGAAATTCGTCAACAGTGCGCGCACCGGGCAAACGGCAGGCCATGCCAATAATGGCGATTGATCTGGAGTGGTCTAACAATTCTGTTCCGGCTGTCATTGGGGCTTTTATCCCATTTGTTCTGGGTTGATTGTTCATCACAATACCCGAACCTCTTCTTGACTGTTCACATTGCCCGCAATACGGCCGCTGGAGTGGCTATCGGAGGGACTATATGAGCGACCATCTATACGACGCACAAGGATATCTTCGATCGACGATGCACACGGTTTGGCTGGCGGCTGAACGATCATCTGTCGATGCAAGAGCGCCAAGGAGAGCAAAAAGACAAATGCCTGATTTTCGCGTTGGCTGATCCGCTCGGGCGATGTCCGCCTGACCTTCTGTACAAGCCGCTGTGCGAAATCAAGATTGACAAAGCCTAGCTTCTTTAATTCCTGTTCTGATAGAATCGCTTCCAAATAATCTGGTGGCTGCTCTTGCAGGAAAGCTGCGGCGTCCGGCGCGCGATAGGGCTGTTTGGCTCGTTGCAAAATTGCCTGGGGAAGCTTCTCTGCAAACGTTTGTTTCAAGATGTATTTCTCATCGTTGTCGTCATTCAGCTTCAAACCTGTCGGCAAGGACCATGCCCAATGGACAACATTCGGATCGAGGAAGGGCATACGTGTCTCTACCCCGTGGGCAAAACTCATGCGGTCCCCTTGGCTAGAGAGTAGATAGCCAGCTAACAGGGTCTTAAACTCTAGCCATTGTGCTCGCTCTAATGGTGACAATTGTGAAAATTCGGCATCATGATCTTCTAGGAGCCTGCGTAGGGGCCCCAAACCTTGATCCGTAGGCGAATTCAGCAGGCGCAGGCCAAAACGTGAATTGCTGAAACGAATTTCATGAGAAAATAGGCCAGACGTCTGCTCCTGAATAAATTGATCAAAGACAGAAACCAGTTGGGCTGAATTGCGCTGGAAATGAGCCAAGTACGGGTATAATCGAGCCAAACGGGTTTGCTTCTCTGCTGCATCTGTCAAATGGGGCCATTGCAGACGCAGCAGCGTCTCTTTGAAGATGTCGTAGCCCAGGAAAGATTCATCCGAGCCTTCACCAGTCAATACAACCTTGATACCCGCAGCTTGTACGCTTTGGGAAAGCAGGTACATGGGTACAAAGGCTGTCCGAAAGATGGGCACTTCGGCATGCCAAAGTGCATGAGGAAAGGCATTGGCAATGTCTTGATTGGAGACGCGTAAACGAGTATGGGCAGTCTCCAAATGTCGACTGACAAGCTCCTGTTCATCCGATTCGTCATAGCTAGCTTCATCAAAGCTAACGGAGAAGGTCCGAACCCTGTGAGGAGAATGTTGCACGGCCAGCAACGTTGTAATTGCTGAATCCAAGCCGCCACTTAGATAGGTCCCGACTTCCACATCACTGCGCAAACGTAGGCGTACACTCTCGGCTAGCTCTGCATGCGTCCGCTCAATGGCATCTTGCATTGCAAGCTGTTGTGCGCCCCCATCTTCTTCAGATGCACAGCAAGTGGCTGGCCGGAAATTCAGTGTATAGTATTCCTTACTTTGGGCTGCACCAGATTGTTCGATACGCACGTAACCACCAACCGGTACTTGATGAATTTCCTGATAGCCGCTTTCATGGGGCAGAGGAGTCCACAAAGTCAGAATTGAAGCCAATTGCGCTTCGTCAAAAGCCAATTTGATGCCACCATGTCCAAGGAAGCATTTGATCTCTGAAGCAAAAATCCACTCATTGTTGCAGTGGGCATAGTACAGAGGTCGCTTGCCGTAGCGATCACGAACGAGGACCAAAGTACCCTCTTGTTGGTCGTAGATTGCAAAGGCAAAGCCACCATTCAGCTTTTCAAAGGCGTTTTCACCCCACGCAATGTAGGCATTAAGCACCACTTCGGTATCCGAGTTGGTGATAAATTGATGCCCATGTGCCTCTAGCGTTTTTCGCAACTCCAGATAATTGTAGACTTCGCCATTGTAGGTTATCCAATAGCGCCCAGAGGCGTCGCTCAGCGGTTGCTGCCCGGTCGACAGATCAATAACACTCAGGCGTGCTGTACCCAAGGCAACCTGCTCGTCAAAGTAGTAGCCCATTTCATCTGGACCACG
Organism: Chloroflexota bacterium; assembly: GCA_039028975.1. Lineage (GTDB taxonomy): Bacteria > Chloroflexota > Anaerolineae > Caldilineales > Caldilineaceae > JAHBNG01. The sequence continues at coordinate 85,402 of JBCCHB010000059.1, read as the reverse complement.
ATGACGAATCATAGAGAGCATGTGACAGATCGTCTCAGGAAAAGTATGGGCAGCCCGTGCTGCATGACAAAAACCGACAATTCCACACATAAGAAACTTAAATCTTAATTAATTGTAAAATGATTCGTGATGACGTCTACGATCGATAAAGAATCCAAACTTGGTTAGCAGCTTCCCAAAGCCGATCTCAACAAAACGTTCACATCCCTGCTCAATCAAAGTCTCAATACCTTGTTGCCAGCGTACAGGAGAGCTTATTTGTTTGACGAGCTGTCTTTTGAGTTCGGCCATCTCTGCTGGCAATAGCTGGCCGGTCACGTTGTCAATGACCGGCATCTGGGGAGAAGCCAGTGAAACTGTCTCAAGGTATTTAGCAAACTCTTCCTTAGCAGGATGCAGTAAAGAACTGTGCCATGCACCCGTAATTGGCAGTTCGACGACTTTGCGTGGTTCTAGTGCCTGAAGTGCAACAAGTGTAGGCTGGATGGCATTCGCCGCAGCAGCAAGAGAGTATTGGCCGAGACAATTGAAATTACTAATCTCAACCACATACCCATCTGCCTGGAGTTGCATCACGGCATTTTGGATAACCCCTTCTTTCAGGCCAATCACGCCAATCATGCCCCCAGGCGTCTCTTTCATGCATTCATTCATAATCAAAGCACGAGTTTTGACAATGTCTACCAAGGTTGTAAAAGAGATGGCATTGGCAGCATAAAGCCCAGTCCACTGGCCTACGCTATAGCCAGCTATATATGCTGGTGGAGCTTCATGGTTTCTCCATAGATCGTAGGAAAGAGACCCAACCAAAACGGTCAAAAGTGAGCTGACTTCATTGCGATTGAGAAATTTGTCTTGATATTTGGAAAGGGAGCGAGTGATATCCTCATCTAGCGCGCAGGAGACTTGCTCATACCGCTCGGCATAGGCGGGAGCATGGCGTACGCCATCCAACATATCCACGGCGTGGGCGCCCTGGCCTGGAAATAGAGACACTACTAGATTAGAGGTCACTTTGATTGAGTCCAATAGCGCTCATCTGCTGCGATACGTGAGCAAACTCGGGAATTTCTTCCACCTTTTTCAGTGCATCACCCCGACTCATTAAGCCATAGCGAACCTGCTCGGCTATTTCAAAGGCATACGGATGGAACTGATGCTTTTTATAGTGGATAGCTATCCCCAGATCATTTAGTCGACAGTTGCTCGAGTTGCGACCTGTATCCTTTGTAGGTGTCCACCCTAGTTCACCGATTGAAGCAATGATCTCTTCTTCACTAATGGCCATAGTCAGCATGGGGTTAATGACCATTACCCGACCTTCAGGCTGTTTTTGGAGCAGACTTTGACGAATAAAGAAGAATTGGCTGGCCGCTGGCCCAAAGATGTCGGTGTATTTTTCACGTTGTGGCGCGCGCATTCGCTCTTGTTGAATCAAATTCAGATCGAGTACAGCCATGTTTTTTGGTACCTGCCCCCCAATATAGCCACCAGCAATGATAGGTGACTCATATTGAAGGGCAAATTTCACCATAAGGTTATTGATTAGGCTGATACATGAATTGCAGATTGCGCTGGCCCGTTTGATAGATGCCGGCGTTTGTACACCGCCAGTGGTAACGCTGGTTCGATACATATTCGCCATGAATTTTGGTGCGGGACGAAAAAAAGAGAAGTCAACCCCTAGGGCTTCCGTAACGGTGTAACAATTTTGGCGAGCTTGGTCAGAAATAAAGCCATTGTCAATCGTCACAGCCAAACAATTGAGGTCATAATCACGTACCAAACGCATTAATGTGTAAGATGAGTCCTTTCCGCCGCTGAAGGCCACAATACAATCGTATTCGCCCTTGCCACGACTTTGCTCGATTGCAGATTCCATACGTTTACGCAGGCTTTGACGTTCCAATGCCATGGCGCTTTCATCGAGTGCAGCTTGGCAATAGGTGCAAAGACCGCGGTCATCAAACGAAATATTAGGAAAGGTGGCTGGCAGAATGCACGTCGTGCAACGTTGAACCCACTTAGATTGCATATTCGCGCTTTCCTTCCACTTGAGTAACGATGCTATCAAGAGAATTAAGGGAGTTACTCAACAGTTCTTCGTCCGTAAAGGTAATCTCAAATTCAGTTTCAAGAAACGTAATAAGTTCGACAAAGCCGAAGGAATCGATGTAACCTGATGAGAATAAATTTGTTTCTGAAGTAACGCTAATCTCATCAAACTCGAAGAGAAACTGCTGGGTCATATATTCTTTTATTTTTTCTTCAACTACCTGCGTATTGGGCATTAGGAGACACCCCATTTTTCTGTTTAAGTATTCTTGCTTGTCAAATTGTTGTCGGCAGTGAAACCCTAATAAATCTTTGCAGTAGCCAATCCATCTAAGTATATCACCTGTGCGTGGATCGAATGTGGATCGAGTGTGGCATGGGTATGATATCTACCTTAAATTTTCTTGCTTGTAGGCGATCCATTTATAAGAGCGTGTTGAAAAATTAGATGGGATTGGCAAGACGTTTGAGCATGGTGTTAATAGAAGCAACATAAATGACGCCTTCGCTGCTCTTAGTACAGTGCTCGTAATCTTTACTAAGGCGGCGATAGCGACCAAGCCAAGCGAAAGTGCGCTCAACGACCCACCGGAAAGGAACAACAACAAAACCAGAAGAGTTGGGCGGACGAAAAGTAATTCCAAGGTCAATGGAATCAGCGGACAACTTGTTGAGAACGAGTTTGGCCCCATCTCGGTCATCGGTATTGGCGGCGTTGACCACGACTTCAAGGAGATTACCGATGGTATCGACGGCGGCATGGCGTTTGCGACCATTGATTAGCTTGCCCCCATCAAAGCCGCGCTCTCCACCAGCCTCGGTAGTCTTGACGCTCTGGCTATCGATAATCGCTCCGCTGGGTTCAGCTGCCCGACCCCTTCGGATGCGCTCTTCTTTGCGTAAGGTTTCATTGATGGTTTGCCATGTTCCGTCTTTACACCATTTACGAAAATGGTAGTAGACACTACTCCACTTAGGGAAGTCTTTGGGCATTGCTCGCCATGTGATGCCATTGCGTACTATGTAGAAAATTGCATTGAGTAGTTGGCGCACTTCTAGGCTCAATGGGCGTCCTGCCCTTTGTTTCTGCGACAGATGGGGTTCAATGATAGACCATTGTTCATCTGTTACATCACTTGGATAGCCTTCGGTTTGCTCGCTTTGGGTCGCCATTGCCTTCTCCTTTGAATGGTGTTTGATTTTCTCTATTTCAGCACCTATCAGAGTTTTTCGCAATTTCCAGCTTGCCTGTTCTTACCTAGTTTGACATAATATGGACCAAAAAGGTTGACATAATATTCAAGAGCCTGTTTAAATATTTTGGGCTCTAAATCATTTGGGTCTCTTATGCTTTTGTCATATTCCTGATTTTGGCATCGAATGAGAAAGAAACCCAGAAAGGGAGCTGATTTAGCCAGGCAGTCAATTATCAATTTCTATCCAAAGGAAGTATAGCGGGTGAACGTGGATCGAACGTGGATCGAACGTGGCATAGGCACGATATTCACCTTAAATTTTCTTGCTTGTGGGAGATTCCTCTATACATTGAGCCTGATTCTTCTCTTGATGATTTTACGATTACAAGGTGATTTAACAACGCACCAACATACTCATCCCCGTTATAAATAGCAGTACTCGTCTACTTTATCAAGAGAAGGTTAGTGGCTATCGTTACTTAAAAGAGCCACTACAGAAAATTTGTTTGATGAATTAAACAACGTACTTTTGAAGAGGAATCGGTTGAAGAACATATATAGTTCGGAGAACACATATAGATGTAGGATTTTCAAACCATACACAAGTCTGTGGGAAGTAGCGTTGTTGATAAGCGCTTGTGGCTTATAGAAACTGTCTCAATTGATCCAGAAAACAGTATAACATATTCCTCAGTGGATTTGCATAGTACTATGGTACTAATTCGCTCTGATCTAATCTGGCGAATCCAGAACTGCGATAGGTACACTTGGTACAGTTGTGAAGCAACCTGACCCGAAATTTCTAAATTGGTCGCCAAGCGACTTCTTCGCAAGATGTAACTGATTCGGATTCTCACAGAGATAACGCGGCGATGCGGTTTGCATCCAACGGGTCAAATAACCAGAATTCCATCGCGGATACTAGCGCTCCTACCGTCTTCTGATATATACCGATACCCACAACCGACAAATTCTGTAGTCGAGTCACCCAATTGTCATAGCCTAATTGTCGCATAATAGTAATAGTTCAAATGTCGGCCTCTCTGCTATACTTACGCCTAAATAACCCAAGAATATGTCGATACCCTGCCCCAGTATGGAATTAGCAGTAAGGAATTAGCGGTAAATAACTTGTGCGTTACAATCGGGTGTAGTCCTGACAAATGACCGAGTCATTTCATTCCCGTTCCTAAAATGTGGCAGGCTTTCCCCCGCGATATCAGACGCTCGATGATTCGCGGCTTTTATCGGTTAGGTTCTCTTGGCACATTTGCTAAGAGATAAGGAGAATCATGCAAATCCCTTTCATCAGGCAATTGTCAATTGGTCGTATAGACAAATGTACCACCTCTAAGCATCTGTTTCGCTTTGCCCGGCTACCAACCAAGTCGATTCTATTTTTACTGCCCATCCTCCTCATCACAGCCTTCTTCAATTTGCATAGCATGGCTGCACCCCTTGAGCAAGATGATTCAACAACGCTCAAATTAGTCACAATTGAAGGCCCCAGCGATGGAGATGCAACAAAGCCCTATCAATTCACGGCACAGGTTGTCCCCAAGGATGCATCTGGCCTGAAATATGAGTGGGCACCTGAGCCAATGCAGGGTCAGGGGGATGACGAAGTTACCTATCTTTGGTCCGATATGGGCAAAAAGGTTATCAAAGTGAGCGTCACTGATTCATCTGGTTCCAAGGTTGAAACGGAGCATGTAATCAATGTGACCTTGCCTGCCCCCGTACTTGTGGAAAGTGCTTCCTTGAGTGCCGCCCCAACCTTGACCATCGATAGTGGCCAAGTGCTCTCTGTCACTATCAATCTAACGCCAACGACCGCTTCTGAATATGAGATCCGCTGGCTTCCTGAACCACTGGCTGGTCAAGGCAAGCCGGAGACAACCTTTCTGTGGACTCAGCCAAATACCTATACTGTTCAGGCACTAATTGTGAACGCAGATAGCTCTCGCATCGTGACCTCGCTGGATGTAACCGTGCTAGAGGAGATACCCCCCGATGGCTCAACGCCAGATGATGAGACACCGGATGATGAGACACCGGATGATGAGACGCCGGATGATGAGACACCGGATGATAACTTGTCCAATTTACTCTTCTTACCCCTTGCGATTTCTATCCCGACAAATGCTCAGGCGGCGACTATAGATGTACCAACCATTGTTGGCGGGGAAGAAGCCGAGGTTGGGGAGTGGCCCTGGCAAGCGGCTTTGATGCTCACATCTTCGTTCACAGGTCGCCCTGGATTGAGACAATTCTGCGGCGGTTCTCTCATCGCCCCAAACTGGATCTTGACAGCAGCCCACTGTGTACCGGGTTTAACACCGAGTGATGTAGTTGTCGTGCTCGGTCGTCATCGCCTTTCATCAAGTGAGGGGGAAGAGATCGGCGTTCGTCGAATTATTAGCCACGAAGAGTACAATGACAATACTTTTAATCGGGACATTGCTCTCATTGAGTTGGTCAGGTCCTCTGGTCAGAGTGTGATCAACCTGGAAGCACTCGTTCCCGCCCCAGGGGATCAGGTCACGGCCACGGGTTGGGGCAATACGGTTGCTGGTGATTCGGCATCCTCACCCGATGCACTGCATAAAGTCACAGTACCTATCGTAGCTCAAGAAGATTGTAACAGTTCCTACGGTGGACGCATTACAGAGAACATGATCTGTGCTGGCGTAACGGGTAAGGATTCCTGCCAGGGGGACAGTGGTGGCCCGTTGGTGTTCCTATCTGGCGAAGAGTGGATCCAAGTTGGCGTCGTCTCATGGGGAAATGGATGTGGCGATATTGGGTACCCAGGTGTCTACACGAATTTGGCCCGTTTTCAAGATTGGATCCAAGAGAAGATGGGGGCCGCAGAGACGCCGGGCGATTCCTTTGAACCGGATGACAGCTCAGCAGATGCCTCCGCCATTGCCACAGATGGCACTCCTCAAAGCCATACCTTCCATGTGAATGGTGATGTTGATTGGGTCCAATTTACGACCATTAGCGGGACCCAGTATGCCATTGCCACTTCTAGTTTACGGGGTGATGCGGATACCATTCTTACCCTTTATGGCCCTGATGGCTCAACCCAAATTGAAACAAATGATGATAGCGGAAGCGGCCGGGCTTCTCGTATTGATTGGACCGCACCCAGCGATGCAAGCTACTTTGTCAAGGTAGTAAATTATAGTGACCAAGGGGGTGCCTCAGTAGGATATGATCTGGCTATTACTGCAGCAGCGCCGGATGAAGGAGAAGCAGAGGGCGATAGTTATGAGCCAGATAATGAATTTACTCAGGCATCTATCCTAACCGCCGATGGGACGATTCAGACGCACACGTTCCACCAAGCAGGGGATGAGGATTGGGTTCAATTTAGTGCCACAGCCAGTCAGGTATACTCTATTACTACATCAAACCTACAGGGCGATGCCGATACGGTTCTCATCCTGTATGGTCCCAATGGAGAGACTGAGCTTGAGCGCAATGACGATGTGGCATCGGGGAACCTCTCTTCCCAAATTGTCTGGAATGCCTCAGCCAGTGGCACCTACTACATACAGATAAAAGATTACAATCCAAGCCGAGGCAGTGAGAATGTTGCCTACGATCTAGCGATTCAGACGGAAGATGGCCCAGATGGGGCAACAGAGGGTGACGCACAGGAACCAGACGATACCCCAGAGCAGGCAGCGGTAATTGGAACAGATGGCACACCCCAATCTCACTCTTTCCACATGCCCGGTGATGTAGATTGGCTCAAGTTTAGTGTGGTTGCAGGGACAGCCTATACCATTGAAACGACCAATCTGCGGAACAGGGCAGATACGGTTTTGGCCCTATACACACCCAATGGGACGGAGGTAATTGAAACCAATGATGACATTGAGTCTGGCAATCTGGCATCTCGCATTGGGTGGACAGCTGCAGAAAATGGCGACTACCTGATTAGAATTCGTCACTATCTGAACACGTTAGGGGCCAGTGACATGACCTATGATGTGTCGGTGATTGGTGAGGCCACCGATGAGCCGGTTACAGGTGATCGGTATGAACCTGACGACAGTACAGTGGGAGCGTCCACAATTGCAACCGACGGCTCGATTCAGGCCCATTCATTTCATGTGGCCAGCGATATAGATTGGGTTCAATTCGACGCCGTCGCTGGCGTTCAATATGCCATTGCCACTAGCAATCTTCAAGGTGAAGCGGACACGCTTATCAGCCTGTATGAACCGGATGGCACAACGCTCATTACCCTCAACGATGATGATGATGGATATGCCTCTAAGATTGAGTGGAAAGTATCAGACGCGGGGATGTACTTTGTTAAAATCGAAGAAGTTCGCCAACGGCATGGACCAAACGTTGGGTACGATTTGAGTATCACAAGCCAAGCTGGCCAAGGTGGCGATCTATACGAGCCAGACAATCAATTGAGCGATGCAGAGCCTATAACGACAGACGGAACTCCTCAAAGTCACACGTTCCATACCCAAAGCGACCAAGACTGGCTCTCGTTCCCGACGGTACCGAATACAGAGTACATTTTGGAAACCGGTAACCTTTTGGGTGGTGCAGATACAGTGATGGCTCTGTACAATTCGGATGGACTCTGGCTGGCAAGTAACGATGATGGTGGTTCTGGATATGCATCGCGCATTCAGTGGACCACCTCCATGAGCGAGACCCTCTACATACGTATTTTGGAGTATGCATCCCGTTTCGGTTCGTCTGATTTTGGCTATGATGTTTCTGTAAGCGTGACCGGCACAAGTGTAGCTGAAGATGAGTATGAGACCGATGACACCTTTGAGCAAGCCCAACCCATTGAGCCAAACAGTACAGAGCAAAGCCATACATTCCATGACCCAGGTGACAAAGATTGGCTTCAATTTGAGGCCCTAGCAGGGACCACTTATCTGATTAAAACGTCCAACCTGCGGGGTGATGCGGATACGATTATAGCACTCTATGAATCCGATGGAACCACTCTGATAGAAGAGAACGATGATGCCAGCGACGGGCGGACCTCTCTTATTGAATGGACAGCATCGTCCCAGGGAACCTACTATATTTTGGTTCGCAATTACAGTGATGATCGGGGCGATGCAGATATCGGATATGATATTGAACTTACAAGCAACATTGTTCAATCACTGGTCAATGGTGATTTTGAAGAAGGACGTTCTGGCTGGATCGAACACTCGGATAATGATTTCCAAATCATCGTCAGTAGTTCCACGGCGCTGACCCTCCCAGTATCTGCTCACTCTGGAGATTGGGCAGCTTGGCTTGGTGGGGCAGATTACGAGGTCTCCTACATATTGCAGGAGGGTGTAGAGATTCTCAACGATAGCCCCTACCTCGTCTACTATGAGTGGATCGATTCAGATGATCTCTGTGACTTTGACTATGGTGGAGTGGCCATCAATGGTGAATGGTTTGTATCGTACACGCTCTGTCAAGACTCGGCAACCGATGGCTGGGTGAGTAGAACGATCGATTTAACCGCATACGCTGGCCAAAGCGTTGATCTCTACATCGTGGCGACCAATGATGGTGCCATACTAAGTAATCTTTATGTTGATGACGTTGCCTTTACGTCGGCCCAAGGCGCAGCCGCTAGACGCAACACCACTTCCAAGCCGGAGCTGCCTGGCAGCTCCGTGTCGGATAAACCCACGCAACCCAAAGACAGCCTGTCACAAGAGACCCCCTCACCAGAATCGGGTACAAACAGAGGAAGTGGAGGGCAACTTCCGCCAAGCCTGAATTTGGAAGCTCGACAGTAAAGCATACCAAGCCGCTCTTCCTGGATGGCCAAATCCCTGATGCTCCAAGCCCAAATCCCGATCGCGGCTGCCCAGGAAGATTTTCATTCCCCACAGTGGGTTGCGAATCAGCAGTGGCCCAAACAGTGACAGAAATGAAATGAATTATGGAAGATACAAAGCAGCTTGTCAATCGGATCGGGATAAGTCTTTCTGGTGGCGGGGTGCGCGCAGCCGTCTTTCATTTGGGTATTTTGGGCCAGTTGGCCGAGTTAGGGCTTCTGGAACAGATAACCACCATCTCAACCGTCTCGGGTGGCTCCTTGGTAACCGGGCTGATTTTCACAGTGGCCGGGAATGTCTGGCCGACAAATGAGGCATTCCTAGCCCATTGCCTACCGACAATCCGCTCCCGTCTAACCGATACTCATAGCGTTCAGCGGGATATGCTCACTCGGCTGGCTTGGCGACCGTGGCAGCTTTCTTCTCGTAGTGCCAACCAATTGGCCGAAAGCATCAGCCGCTGCTGGGGAATCCATGGGCTTCTTTCGGAGTTGTCCACAAGCCCGCGCTGGGTGATCAATGCAACAACTTACGAGACAGGTAAAAATTGGCGTTTTATTCCTCAATTAAGTATGGGTGACTATGCGATAGGCTACGTCCAATCTCCCCAGCTTCCTCTAGCCCAAGCCATGGCCGCGTCGGCTGCTGTACCTGGGCTTATTGGTGCATATGAGCTACCTACCAAATCTTATGAATGGTATGGTTTTGGTGAAACAGGAAACAGAAGTCGGCGCCGCGTAGAGCAGGCCATCCCCTTCGATGTGCTCCATCTTTGGGATGGCTCAGTCTATGATTTTCTAGGGACAGAACCGCTCTTTAAGGTTGGGAAAGAGCCTTATCCGCCGGACGTAGATTATTTAATTGTCTGCGATGCATCCCAGCCCCTTGGGGTTCATTCAGGTGCCACAGCCCCCTTTCATCAGCGTGCCCACCGCCTTGTCACCATTGCCACCGATCAGGTACGCAGCTTGCGCACGCGTGCCATCTTGAGCCACTTTCGCCAACATCCTGGTTCGGGAGCTTTTCTCAAAATTGGCAACCAATCTACTTTCGCCCTCCCTACAGAAGAAAACGCTAACGATAGCAAAGTAGATTCAACATCTTCTCTCTCTCCTCAGGATGTGGAGTGGGCCGCCAATATGGAAACCACACTTCGCAGCTTGACCCCCCATGAATTTGACCTGCTCTATCACCATGGCTGGGAAGTTGCTGGGGCAATCTTGAGACCCAATTTTTGTTCTTTAGGCTAAAAAAACTGGGTGTCTGAGCTTTTGTGGGGTAAGACCAAGGCACGGCAATGTTGTAGCCCGTCCTTTTAGGGCGGGAACTCCGTTACATCGGGTGCCTCCCGCCCTAAAAGGACGGGCTACGGTTACTCCAACCCACTATTCCTCAGAGATCCAAAAAACTTTTAACTAATCAGCCATCAGCGAGGTCAGAGCGATCACTGGGTAAGCAGCCAGAATTTGGCCATACTTCGGGGTCAATTCTCAGTAGATTGCAATGTCAATGAGAAACTCTTCGGCAGCATGAGTAACCTTTTGGTAAATTTACCGTCTTGACATTAGAACAAATGTACTATACACTAATCAGGTAAGGAATGTATACCGAATATAACTTCTTCTCCTTCTATCTAGACAGGTGACTGCGTGCCTCTTACCAAAAATTCATGCCCTTCAGAAAACGCCTGACGATTTTGTTGACAATAGGTATCTAAATAGTATTTTCCGTGCATAATCGCGGCTGATCAGCATTTCAGGCTGACTAGGTGACTATTACACAGCACTGGCCAGTGATAGACCGCCTGTGCAGAGCGGTGGACGTGAAGAACCCGTGAGTTTCATTTGAAACAAGCCAGTTACGCCACCTTCCCTGGCCAAAATGGACGGTCTACAGCTACCGTAACATTAACTTATCGAATGGTGTGCTATCTATCAACGATAGGAAAATCTTTTTCTGTAAGGCTTTAGACAGGCAAATTTGATATGGGCTACAAGAGACGCACCCTGGAATATCAGTCGGATACCATCGAGGCTGTGCTGGCACGTCACAAAGTGCAAGGGAGAGTCAATGGCGGGATTGTCACGCCACGGCTGGTACGCTTTCGATTGTCACCCCAAGCAGGCACCAAGGTCTCCAAGGTCTCTGCTCTAGCTGAGGAGATTGCATTGGCATTAGGTAGTAGAGAAGCACGCATCTACCGTCATGGGGGAGAGATTAGTGTAGAGGTGCCAAGAGCAAAACCAGAACCTGTCCGACTGTTGCCCCTCTGCAATCGTTTAGCAGAATTACCAAACCCCATTCCCCCTCATACCTGCGTTCTCGGCGTTGAAGAGAATGGAACCCCTCTCCTATTGCGGCTGACTGCACCGGATGTCTCCCATGTGTTGATTGCAGGCACGACTGGGTCTGGTAAGACAGCTTTGGCTCGGGCATTGCTTACATCTCTAGCCATGCACAATCGCCAGTGCGAAGTCCAAATCATGCTTGTTGATCCGAAAGGAAGAGGGTTTGGCCCCCTGTCCTGCTTGCCTCACATTTTGGGCAAAGCTATCTCTACGCCTGATGAAGTAGAAAGTCGACTGCGCTGGTTGGTGAAGGAGATGGAGCATCGAGATCAGGAGGACCGCTCACGCCCAGTATTGGTATTGGCCATCGATGAGTTAGCAGATCTGATTCAAACGGGTAGCAAAGCCATTGAAAAGTTGCTTACGAGATTGGTTCAGCGTGGACGAGAAGCGGGCATCCATGTGGTCGCCTGCACGCAAAAACCGACAGCAAACCAGATCGGTAGTGGTATGACGGCCAATTTTCCAGTTCGTTTGGTGGGTTCTGTTGCTAGCAAAGACGAAGCTCGCTACGCGACTGGTGTGGCAGATAGTGGGGCGGAAAAGCTGGAAGGCCGAGGCGATTTTCTTCTCATTACCAAAGGGGAGATGGTGCGCTTCCAGTCGGCTTGGTTGGGCCAATCTGACATGAAAATGGTCGCCGAACAGATGATGCATTCGACACCGGGTCCTCGCCATTGGGGCCCCAAAGACAAGTCACCAACCGGCCTCTCAGGCAACCACTCCAATGAGCAGAATCAAACCAATTTAAGTTCACCCGCTACTGGCTTTTTTGGGCAACTGCGGGATAGATTGAGAGGGTAACGATTCCAAGGAGAGTATAATGAAGAGTATTTTTGGGCTAGGGATGTTAACATTTATTGCGGTTCTAGGCTGGCAGTTAGGCCAGCGGCTTAGTTCGGACGCCATTGGCATGGCATTGGGTGTGCTCTTTGGCATCATGGCTGGCATTCCAGCGGCCTTGATGGTTTTGGCAGCCAGGCGGGATGATGAACGACGCAATAGTGGATATGACGCCCGCCATGACGGCTCTCGTCGGAGGCAGCAAACCATCCAACCTTATGGATATCCTCCTTATCAACAGCAACCGCCCGTTATTGTCGTAACTGGACAAGGGGTACCCAACCAAGGAGTGCCGAATCAAGGGGTGCATAACCAAGGCATCTATCCGCAACACCCACATTATCCAGGCAGTGGAGGTCCGCCACTAGAGTTGCCAAGTTCGATTGATGGGCATGGACCAAGAGAGTTTCGGGTGGTCGGTGAAAATGACGAGGGGTTAGAGCCATGGTAACGGGTGGAGCGTTTCAGTTTGGGGGTACAAGAGTGCGTTGCACTGTTCAATTGCGGATGGGCGCTTGAATCTTGGTAGTAAGGTGAGATTATCTCCAACCCCTGCTCAGGGGCGAGGATTGAAGAATTGAACTTACTTTGGCGATATTTGAGAGCGCACTCTGAGCACGACCAAAATCGACCAATCTAAGTTGCACTTTTTGCTTGTTCTCTCTCTGAACCAATGTGAGATTATCTCCCACCACTACCTGAATCTTTCTCTGAACAGTGCGACGCACTCGACTGGCTAACATTCTCGTCCCGAAACCCAAAGGCACCCTTCTGAAAAGACACACTTGACAATGAATCCATGTCATGCTATCGTATGTAACAGATTTGGAAATGTTAATTGAATGGAGTCGATCTTACCTGATTCAATCATGCAAAAGAGCGTATTGCAGAATAATATAGCTTCCCATAAATGGTTAACCGGCACTTCCCATGCCGTTTCTTTTGCATTGATTCGTAACCTGCGTCTTTTTGGACGTGGGTTTTCTTTTTTTAGCAGCTATTTTTATTTTACCAACGTTGAGCCATTCTGCTCGAGAAAGGTAAGCTGCACCTGAGAAAAATTCAGGCTAGATGCTGAAACCAACGAGAGCGTGGATGGCAACATCCTCCGCTCTCGTTTTTTTTTGTCCAAAACTATAGCAAGCAAATTACATTGAAGGAGAGTCCAAATGATGTGTCGAGGTGTTCGTGGTGCTACGACGGTTGAAGTTGATGAACCAGAGGCCGTGCTGGCAGCCACCCATGAGCTGTTTGCCATGTTGATCCATGCCAACCAAATCCACAGTGAAGACGTGGCGAGTATCATCTTTACAACCACGGCAGATATCTGTTCTGTCTATCCTGCCAAGGGTGCGCGACAGCTAGGATGGGTTGATGTCCCCTTAATCTGTACCCAAGAGATGCCGGTCGTTGGCAGCCTAACCCGTTGCATTCGCATTCTCTTACATTGGAATACGGCAAAGCCCCAAAAAGATATTCAGCATGTTTTTCTGCACGGGGCAACCGTTCTGCGCCCAGATATCCACTCCGATTTTTCGGGTGAGATACGTAAGCTAGCCAGTGAATGGGTTGTAAAAAAATTAGAGAATCAGTAAAAAAGCTGTCAGCTAATCAGCCATCAGCTAGTCAGCCGTCAGCTAGGTCGGAGTGAGCACTAAGGAATCAAGAGCAAATATAACCCAAAACTTCGGGCCGGTCATCTTGGGTGCATGAGAGATCTCCCATTCGTTTTATTAAAACCTCGATCCGAAGTGAGCAGGCAGAATTTAGCAGGATCATTTTCATCTTTCGTGGTGCCGCTTGATCCATAAAAAATTTCGGCCCTTTGGGATTTTATGTGATTGACAACTTTATGGGACACAGATTTTAACGATTACGAAGATTTTTCTCTTCTAATCTTAAAAATCTGGCTAATCTCTGTTCATTTTTTCTGTCAACCACGTGAGATCCGGTTGAACCAAGATTTGATTTAAAAATAGTTGTACAATTTATTATACATTGCCAGAAAAGTCTGTTCCCGGCTCTTGACCGATTTTGCTATAGGAAAGTCCGAGAAGGGAGGACATCCTCATCTTCATACAGACAAGCTTTTTCTGGCCATTTATTAGGAGCACTCTTATGACGATTGTTGCCTATCAAGGCGCACCTGGGGCTTTCTCCGAGGAGGCAATCTACCAATATTATGGTGATGACGATGTGCAGCCCTTACCATGTAATACGTTCGAGCATCTCTTTGAAGCAGTAGATCAAGGCAATGCCAAATTCGGCGCGGTCCCAGTGGAAAATTCGACAGCGGGTAGCATTAACAAGTCCTATGATCTACTGCTTGAACATGATCTGAAGGTTCACGGTGAGGTACTTGTGCGAGTTAAGTACTGCCTAATGACCATACCAGGGAATGGCAAGGAAATTACTGAAATTCGCGCACATCCTCAATCTCTCGCCCAAACAGAAGGATATCTTAACAAACATCGGTATGTCGCGGTACCCTGGTATGATTCAGCAGGTGCGGCCAAGGAATTAGTCGACAAGCCTGAAAAAGGCGTAGGAATCGTAGCAAGCCCTAGGGTTGCTAAGGCGTACGGGCTGGAAATTGTAGATGACGGGATTGAGGATTTTCATAACAACTTTACCCGTTTTTTTGTAGTCGGCAAGGGTGATCCAGAAAAACAGGAGCCATCCAAAACATCCCTCGTCTTTGCCGTGCCTGAAATTCCGGGAGCGCTATACGAAGCCATTGGGCAATTTGCCAGCCGCGATATCAACCTCACGAAAATCGAAAGTCGCCCCCGTAAAGGTCGTCTTTGGCAGTATATCTTCTATCTGGACTTTGACGGTCACTACACGGAGCCAAAAGCAAGCGAGGCGCTCATTGGACTGCTGAATAAGGCATCATTTGTCAAACTGTTGGGAAGCTATCCCGCCGCACCCAAGGAAACAAATGGAAAGAGTATGGCCCAAGCCGCGAATCTGCAGATCTAGTAACAAAATGACATATTCTGACACTCGTAAAGTTCATCAGATCGCTCGGCGTGTTTTGGGGATATCCGACGGCATTATCTCGTCTTTAGGGAGCGGTGCATCCAGTGCGGCTTGGCGTGTTGATTGGAAAGATGATGCGTTTATAGTTCGCATCGCGCCTGATGGCAACAACCGCCCAATAACCTATCGGTCTGAGTTTACCATACTCCGGTTGCTGAAGAAGCAGGTTTGTGCTGTACCTGAAGCAATACAGAATAGTTTCGAGTGTCAAGTACCAGTAGAGGGTATCTCACAGGCGTGGACTATCACAAGGGCTGTTGAAGGAACGGCAATTCAAAAGCGTCCCATGTCGTCATCGACAGCCACGGAGTTGGGTCAGTTGCTTCAAATCGCCCACTCGCTCCCTGCAGTAGGTTATGGTCGGTTGAGTGAACAGGCATCAGGAATCATAGGTCAGCAATCCGATAGGCTTGATGGTGTACAATCACGGTGGTGTTGGGCCAAACTATGGCCGTTTGATGGTTCACCCCTAGATGCACATCCACTGGCTAGGTTGAAGCCAGACCTTATTCCGAAGCTGAGGCAGCGCGAACCAGAAATTATGGATGTCATTTTAGAAGGACCAGTGGTCTTAACTCATGCGGATTTGCATGGTGAACATATCTTTATTGAGGATGATCGGTTAACAGGGCTTATTGATTTTGGTGCAGCATGTATCGGCACGCCAGCATGGGATTTTGCCTCCTTGGCCTTTTATCATGGTTGGCCAGTAACCCAAGAAATGTTATGCGGCTACGCATCAACCAATTCAGAGCGGGGTTATCATCTTGAGCAAGCGCGACATGTATCTCTGACATTGGCCATGTACAAGTTGGACAAAGCGGTTACGGAGAAAAGTACCAACGCGAAACAACGGCGGATCCTACATTTTATAGAAGAGATCCTGAAGTAAAAAGCAATCAGTTTAATCAAAACGAGGAGGACATCATGATAATCGTAATGGAACAGGGTGCGGCACACGATGCGGTGGAAGCTGTAGTCAGACGCGTAGAAGAGCTGGGATACAAGATCCACCTGAGCCGCGGTGAATCTCGCACCATTGTAGGCATCATTGGGGCAGAAGAGCATCTTATATCAGAGCGTACTTTCGATATGATGGATGGCGTGGAGAAGACTGTGAGAGTGATGAAGCCGTACAAATTGGCCAGCCGAGATTTTACTCAGCTAGACACCCAAATCCAGGTGGACGGGACGACCATTGGTGGTAAGAAGATTCCAGTTATGGCTGGTCCCTGTAGCGTTGAAAGTCGAGAGCAGATCATGGAAATAGCCCAAGCCATCAAAGAAGCGGGAGCCTCCGTTTTACGGGGTGGTGCGTTCAAGCCGCGCAGCAGTCCGTACAGCTTCCAAGGGTTAGGAGAAGAGGGGCTAAAGTTCCTGAAAGAGGCTGGAGAGGCAACCGGCATGCCCATTATTACTGAAGTGATGAGTTCCGAGGATATCGAGTTGGTTAGTGAGTATGCAGATATCTTGCAGATTGGTGCCCGCAACAATCAGAACTACTCTCTTCTGCGGGCAGTTGGCAAGCAGGAGAAGCCGGTCTTTCTTAAACGAGGGACCAGCGGCTCCATCCAAGAGCTATTGATGGGGGCCGAGTATATCCTCAGTGGCGGAAACATGAACGTTATGCTCTGCGAACGAGGCATCCGCACCTATGAGACGGCAACCCGAAACACCTTTGATATCAATGCCTTGCCCGTGCTAAAAGAAGAATCTCACTTGCCTATCGTGGCGGACCCAGCCCACGGAACAGGGAAAGCCAAACTGGTAGGTCCGGTTGCCAAAGCCGCGATTGCAGCGGGTGCCGATGCGCTGATGATTGAAGTCCATCCCGATCCGGAACGGGCGTGGAGTGACGGTGCCCAGAGCCTTACCTTTGAGGAATTCACGACATTGATGCAAGAGCTAGCAACGTTAGCCAAAGCAGTCGGTAGAGAGGTCTAAGATGGGGTCAAAACCACTGTCAGAGTGCAGCGTAGCCGTTGTTGGGTTAGGTTTGATGGGTGCCAGCCTCTGCATGGACTTGATTAAATATGGTCTCTGTCGAGAAGTGCGAGGCATTGCTCGACGAACGGAAACGGTGCTACAAGCCTATCGGTCTGGTGCAGTTGACCTAGCGACCAACGATCTGCATACAGGGGTCTTGGGAGCCGATATTGTCCTCCTGGCAACGCCGGTTCGCACGATTGTCTCCATGTTAGAAGAGATCGGCCCACTGCTATGGCCCGGTGCCGTCATTATGGACATGGGCAGCACCAAAAGTGAGATCTGCTGTGCCATGGAGAAGCTCCCCTCCACGCTTCAGCCGATTGGGGGGCATCCCATGACAGGCAAGGAGACCGCCGGTTTTGAATCTGCCCAAGCGGACCTCTACCAAGGTGCCACTTGGGTGCTAACGCCCCTAGAACGGACCAGCCACGAGGCAGTCACACTATCAACCGAGTTAGTCCAAGCTGTTCGAGCCAACCCAGTTGTTTTACCCGCCGAGCGACATGATCGTTTGGTGGCAAGCATTAGCCATCTGCCCTTTCTGATTGCTAGCGCGCTGGTTCATGCCGTCGATGGTGTTGGCGTAGACGATCCGCGGGTATGGGACCTGGCAGCAGGTGGCTTCCGGGATACAAGCCGCGTAGCCGCCTCAGACACGCGTATGTTCTTGGACATTCTAATGACCAATCGCGGGGCCATATTGGAACAGCTTGATAGTTTCTCTCAGCAGGTAGATGGACTGCGTGCCCTACTGCATGAAAGTGATGAAGAGAGTCTGCGCCAAACGCTAAGCAAATCGAAGGAGATGCGAACGGCTTGGCATAAGCGGAATCAGTGAGTCAGTGGGTCGGTGGTCGGTAGATCGGTGGGTTAGTTACTCTGATTCTGCCTACTTGCCCACTTGCCCACTTGCCATCCTGCACCCATTACAAACTATGAAAACTATCAAAATTGACAACTATTCTTCTCTAACGGGCGATTGTACTGTTCCTGGCGACAAGTCAATTAGCCATCGTGCGGTACTCTTTGCTAGTATTGCTCAAGGTGAAAGCCACATCACCAATTTTCTCAATGGTGGCGATTGCCGCTCAACAGTATCAGTGATGCGTGGGTTGGGCATTCAGATCAATGAAGAATCCCCCACGGAGCTAATCATTCACGGTCGGGGGCTGGACGGACTGCAAGAACCATTTGACGTTCTGGATTGCGGTAATTCCGGGACGACCATTCGGCTGATCACGGGCCTTCTTTCTGGCCAGCGCTTTACGAGTTTTGTTAGCGGTACCGAGCAACTTCGACGGCGTCCCATGGATCGCATTGCCAATCCATTGCGCCGAATGGGTGCCAACATCACTGGACGCCAGAATGGGGCGTATGCGCCATTAGGCATTGCTGGTTCCAAGCTACGCGGAATGGAGTTTGATTTGTCCATCGCCAGCGCTCAGGTGAAAAGCAGCGTTCTTCTAGCTGGGTTATATGCCAATGGGTTGACCATCGTCCGCGAGCCAGGTCCAGCCAGGGATCACACCGAGCGAATGCTTATGGCCATGGATGCGCCGCTTGTTCTATTGGGCAATACAATCCATGTTGAACGACCTGTTTCGCCCCTGAAACCACTGGAGTTGACTGTACCGGGCGATATCTCATCGGCTGCTTTTCTGCTGGTTGCTGGGGTAACGCTGCCCGGTAGTCGCATGACGATTAAAGGTGTTGGCGTCAACCCAACGCGTACAGGTATTGTGGATGCCCTCATCGAGATGGGGGCCAACATTAGGTACCATAACGAACGAGACTCCAGCGGAGAACCAGTGGCCGATGTTGAGGTACAGTACAGTTCTCTTCAGGGGATTACAGTAAGTGGCTCGAATATTGTCACCATGATTGACGAATTACCCATCTTTGCTGTCGCTGCTTCCCAAGCCCAAGGGCGTACGGTTGTGCGCGACGCGGGTGAGTTGCGGGTCAAAGAGACAGACCGCATAGCGACGACCGTTTCGGAGCTGCGTAAAGTGGGTGTCGATATTCAGCCCACAGATGACGGATTTATTGTCCAAGGCCCCACTCAGTTGAGGGGAGCACCAGTCGAATCCCACGGAGATCATCGATTGGCAATGGCCATGACCATTGCTGGGCTCTTGGCACAAGGAATGACAACTGTCTATGGTGCTGAAGTCACCGACGATAGCTTTCCCGGTTTTGAGAGAACCTTACAAGTCCTGGGCGCTGGGCTATCAGTAGAGGAGAGGTAGAATGAATCCCCATATAATCTCCGGAAAGACCCAAATTGTGGGTCTGATTGGCTACCCCGTTACCCATAGTATCAGTCCGCCTATGCATGGTGCTGCATTTGCCAAGCTGGGACTAGATTGGTCGTATATCCCCCTGCCAGTACCGACAGAGCCACCAGGCCGCTTGGGGGAAGCCGTCCACGGGCTGCGCGCGCTGGGCTTACGAGGCTGCAACATTACAGTTCCCCACAAGCAGGCTGTTATACCTTTCTTAGATAGTGTTAGTACGGTCGTACAGGCCATTGGTGCCGTCAATACGATCCGAGTGGAAGAGGACGGGACTTTCTATGGTGACAACACAGACGCGCCTGGCTTTATCCGCGATTTAAGCGATCATGGGACCGATCCCAAGGGAATGCATGCTGTTATTCTGGGGGCTGGTGGCTCGGCTCGGGCCGTTGTCTTTGGGCTGGCGGAAGCAGGCTGTAAAAGTATAACCATCCTCAACCGAACCCTTAGCAAAGCCGATGATTTGGCCGCAACCATGCAACCCTTCTTTCAAAACTGCACCATCTCCGCAGGTGATTCACCTGGTGACATTCGGTCCAGCGCCGAACAAGCAGACTTGATTGTTAATTGCACCTCCTTGGGCATGACGCCCAACATAGACACCACACCTTGGGATGAGTCAGTCTCATTCCGTCCTGACCAAGTCGCCTATGATCTGGTCTACAATCCACGCCAGACTCGCTTTTTGCGCATGGCCAAAGAAGCCGGTGCCAAAGCCATCAACGGCTTGGGCATGTTGGTCTGGCAAGGAGCCATCTCGTTTGAGATCTGGACGGGGAAGGAAGCGCCGATTGAGGTGATGTTTGAGGCAGTTGAGAAAGCAATGGCGGAGAAAAACAAATGAAAATCCTGTCGCTAGAATATGAATTCAAACCCTTCCAGACATTACTACGTTTCTGCCATTCCATTCGTTCATGAAGGACTCACATTTTATGACAACAGCAACCCAACCTCCTGTTAAGGAGAAGATCAACTACCAGGCCTTTCCCGATGAGATGGGCCATTTTGGACCGTATGGGGGCAAGTACGTCCCTGAAACCCTCATGCCTGCGCTGGATGAGTTGGAAGAGGCGTATCTTAAGGCGCGCAATGATAAGGATTTTATGGAGGAGTTGGCTCACCTTCAGCGCACCTTTGTGGGACGCCCTACACCTATTACCTATGCCCGCCGTCTGAGTGAGCATTTAGGGGGTGCCCAGATCTACCTGAAGCGGGAGGATCTGTGCCATACCGGAGCACATAAGATCAATCATGCCTTGGGTCAAGCTCTGCTGATGAAGCGCAAGATGAACAAAACTCGTATTGTAGCCGAGACAGGGGCTGGCCAACATGGGGTAGCCACCGCTACGGTTGCCGCGCTAATGGGGATGGAATGTGTGGTCTATATGGGCACCGTGGACATGGCCCGCCAGGAACCGAATGTCTTTCGGATGCGGTTATTGGGGACTGAAGTACGAGGCGTAGAGAGCGGCAGCAAAACCTTAAAAGACGCCATCAATGAGGCCATTCGGGATTGGGTGACCAACGTTCGGGATACCCATTATCTGTTGGGCAGCGTATTAGGTCCTCATCCTTACCCAGCCATGATTCGAGACTTTCAGAGTATTGTGGGGTGCGAAGCATTCTCACAGATGCGGGATAGCGCCGATGGGCCAGGTCGCTTGCCAAATGCGGTAGTAGCCTGTGTAGGGGGCGGCAGCAACGCGATTGGCATCTTCCATTCATTTTTGGAAGAGGAGCAGATCCGCTTGATTGGTGTAGAAGCTGGTGGTCATGGCATTGAAAGTGGAGAACATGCCTCTCGCTTCTGCGATCCCGCCATGGGAAGGCTAGGCATCTTACAAGGCACCAAAAGCTATGTGCTACAGGATGACGATGGCCAGATTGCACTGACTCACAGCATCAGTGCGGGACTTGATTATGCCAGCGTTGGCCCGGAACATGCTCTCCTACGAGACTTAGGACGTTCTGAGTATACCTATTGTACCGATGAACAAGCACTCAAAGGCTTCAAGCTACTCTGCGATTTGGAGGGTATTATCCCAGCCTTGGAGAGTTCCCATGCAATCGGATACATAATGGAATTAGCTCCGCAGATGGGGAAGGATGAGATCATCTTAGTCAACCTGAGCGGACGTGGCGACAAAGATCTGGGTACAGTAATGGAGGAGTTTGGTGATCTGCTATGAGTAAACAACAAAACGGTCAAAACAACGGTGAGGCGATGAATGGCTTGGAGCGGGTTAAAGCGGTTTTTGCTGGGACCAAGGGAACTACTCAAGCCGCATTTATGCCCTATCATCCCATGGGATATCCAGACCGCTCAACAACGCTTGAAGTGGTCTCCGCATTATCCGAATCGGGTGCGGATCTCTTTGAAATCGGGATTCCCTTTAGCGATCCGCTAGCAGATGGACCCACTATTCAGGCAGCAACCTACCAAGCCATCACCCAGGGGACCACAGTTGCTGATTCATTGGCCATGGTTCGGGAGCTGCGAGCCAGTGGCGTTAAGCAGCCATTCTGCGCGATGACATATTACAATCCTCTCTTCGCGTATGGAATTGAGCGATTCGTAGCAGACGCGGCAGAAGCAGGGATGGATGGCTTGATTGTACCTGATCTACCGCCAGAAGAAGCTGATGAATTAGAGGCAGCTTGTCGTGCCGCTGGTCTGGCGATTATCTATTTTCTTGCCCCCACGTCCACAGAAGATCGCATTAGGACTGTCGCAGCACGGGCAACGGGCTTCATTTACTTGGTTAGCGTGACTGGAACCACAGGTGCTCGCACCGAATTGCCCACTGATCTGACCGATTTTGTTGATCGAGTCCGCCGCCATACGGACCTTCCATTGGCCATTGGCTTTGGCATCGGCAACCAAGCGCAGGCTGCGTCAGTGGCTCGGATTGCAGATGGGGTCATTGTGGGATCCGCCTTGGTGAAAGCGGCAGGTGGGGAAAACGGAGTCGACGCGGTCCGTGCCCTGGGTAGAGAACTGGCCCAAGGCGCCCATGGAGTTTCATAACCGCGAACAAAGATAGTTTCCTTGAATAAATATCTAACAAACTTACTCCTACTGATTCCCGGCACTGTTTGGGGCATCTCATTTATCGCGGTAGAGCTGATCTTGCCCTTTATTCCGCCGATTACCTTGACGTTGGGAAGGAGCATCATCTCGGTGGTGATGCTCCTCTTCTTGTTAAGATTGGTAAGTGGAACTCTGCCGAGGAAGTGGGCCGATTGGTGGCCCTTTTTCATTCTAGGAGCTACGAATCAGGCCATTCCCTTTGGGTTAGTGGCATGGGGTCAAGTATACATTGAAGGAGGTCTGGCTTCGATTCTGTTGTCAATTATGCCCCTATTCACCGCCTTATTAGCCTACTGGTTTACCGACGATGAGCGGTTGACGGTCGCCAAGCTAATAGGAATTGGCTTAGGATTGGGAGGCATTGTTTTGCTGATTGGGCCGGATGCCTTGGCTGGTGTAGGCAAGAATCTAGCCGCACAATTGGCCATCGTACTGGCGGCGCTACTCTATGCTATCGGTGCCGTCTATATCCGCAAAGTCTATCCTCTACAGCCGCCAGGATTATCAACTTGGGCGCTGCGATTGCGAATTACCGCGGCCCAATTTATCACCTCGGCCTTGCTCCTTTTGCCTTTCAGCCTTTGGTATGATGCACCGTGGACGCTGCGTCCCACCTGGGCGGTGATGGGCCATATGCTCTTTCTGGGCGTTGGTGTGACGCTGCTGGCCACGCTCGTCTACTTCTATCTAATTGAGGAACTGGGTGCCGGAACGGCATCCTATACGATCTATTTGATCCCCGT
Source organism: Chloroflexota bacterium (assembly GCA_039028975.1). GTDB lineage: Bacteria > Chloroflexota > Anaerolineae > Caldilineales > Caldilineaceae > JAHBNG01. The sequence goes on along the minus strand of JBCCHB010000059.1, from coordinate 61,958 downwards.
GGCAGGTGTGCTATTGGGAATCATCATCCTAGATGAACGGTTAACGAGTCAGATGGTTTTGGCTTTGGGAATGATTTTGAGTGGTGTTTTTGTGGCGAATCGGGGCTGACTGCTATACTGAAGTCAATTTCAAAACCGGAGTTTTTGAATGCGAATCTACTCTGTAAATGGGCCGTGAAAAACTCCGGTCTTCATTCTGAACGCAGTATAGCCGTTCAAGTCGCCACCACATTCCGTCAATAGGTCTACGGATACAGCTGCCGCTGCGGAACGACCTGCCTCGCATAGGCCCCAAACTGCCACCATAGTTGAGCATATCCCCACGAGGTATATTCTCGGTAGTCGATCTGTACATCGCAGCGTTGACCAGCCGTCATGGTGACGGTTCCTCCTCTGGGATCGGGATCATACCCCTGCCAGAAGTCGAGCAACTGTTCTCCGCAGACCCAAAGCCGAACATTATCATCCATAATCACGAAGATCTCATAGGTACTCGTTTCAGGTGCCTCAATTTGTCCCGTCCAGCGGACTGTAAAGTTGTCTGCCGGAAAGTTATCCATGGGCGCGTCTGGCCACTGGAAGTTAATAGAACCGTCAACGCGCTCAATGGGTGTGCCTGCCAAATCGATGTTGGCATAGTATTCGCCCCGCAATCCGGTTCCGCTACCTGTCACCGGGGCTGGCGTACCATTCTGTTCCACTGTCAGCGCTTCGTACGTTCCTTCCGCCACCAAGCGGAGGTAGAGGGTCGTTGCGTTGACATCATAATACCAGCCGGACTGGCTAGCTGTACCGAGTTCGGTCAGGTTGCTGGCCGGCGCTAATTCCCGGCTATAGCGGCTGACCTTGGGATATTGGGTATAGTTGGGTATCTTGACCAACGACCACTTTCCCGTGCTATGGGTGAGCAGCACCTTGAATTGTTGTGGAATGTGATCGTCAAAGGTTACGGTATTTTCCGTAGCGGCCAATGCCATACTGCGGAAATAGGTCCCTGGTGCTCTGCCAGCGCCAAACATGGTATGGGTTCCCCCACCACGAGTAAGGGAAACCGAGTTTAGCTCTGGCTGATCGATCCTGACAGTCAACGCAACATATTCACTTTCGGGGCAGAGCCAGACATTCCACTCGCTTTGGTGGGTACACTGCTCAGTACGCAAAATGGGATTGTCGACCACCACATATTGATTGGCTGTCCCTGTTACGCTTCCATCCACGTCCAGGAAGACGGACGAGCGATAACCATCTTCAGTCCCTTCCGTTGGATCCTCAGGGTTGCTGCGGCTGGCTAGGTAAACGCGCTTGGTTCCCTGGCCAAAGGTGAGGCCACGGGCAAAGTTGGTGGGATGGATAGCGAAGTTTGTATAGTCCAGGTAAGAGAGGGCCGCGGCTTCTCGAAAGCTATTGGGGGCAAAGTTGACAAAGTGGCTATCTTCTACGCCGATCCGGCCATCATAGAATTCAAACCCTCGAATCACTACTTCTTTGAACCAGGGAAAGGGTAGGGAACGACCATCCTCCCCAACTTGACCTTGTTCGATCATGTAAGGCTCGGGCTGCCCCATATTGTCTGTCTCACCTACGAAGAGGCTATTACGAGCAAACGATTCAGTGGACGCAAAGGTGACCCCTTGGGCGTTATCGGCAAAGATAGCACCATCTATGATGTGATTGCGGCCTCGTAGCCAAGCACCGTTGTTGCGATTCTTGTAGGCGGTAAAGTTGGTCAACGTGACATCGAGAACATCTGAGTCTGTGTCCTCGGGATCGGTGTAGACAGCATAGTAGGTGGTGCCTATCGTGCCGGCCTCATCGCCTGTGGGGCCATCATCAAGGTGGAGGCCGTTGACAGTGTTGGAGTGGGCCACATTGCCAGAGAACTCCTGCATGGGCAACCGATTGGGTCGAATTGATGTGGTATAGGAAGGTCCAGTCGGGTGTTCGGGTAGAGCGATCCAGAATCCCGTCCCTTGAGAACCAGCGGCCACGTTATTGCGGAAGGTATTGGCCGGATTGGTAATCCAGTAGACGGCTGGCCCCAGGTAGACGCGATCCGATTGTAGAAGGGCATCTTCCACTTCGGGCTTGTAGATTCCTAACCCCAAATTGCCTTCCAGTACATTGTCAAACTCGGCAGCATCTTCCAAAAAGAAGCAGTGGCCAGCCGCGTCGTATCCCACAGTGGATTGAACTAGCACGCCATTGCTACCATGAATGGTGAGACAGCGGTTAAAGCTGCGGTGGATGACGGTATTCTTTACAAAAGATCCCCGCGAGTTGTCCCCCATCAGATGGAAATGAACGGGATATCTGGCAAGTTCCCCTCGCTGCCCCATGCGGTATAATTCGACACCATCTAAGTAAAGCTTGCCTCTGACCATCACCATGAGATGCCCGCCAAAACCATCGGGTTCAGAGCCAGCGTCCCCTTGAATGCGTATGTTGCGAGAGAGCAGAGCCACTTCCGCCCGTTCGTCTACCGTCCGGCCATCATAAGTCATCAACTCCCCCCAATGCATGTACTCAAGGGGCGCATCCAACGAGATCAGGTTTCCGTCGATGCCGGTAATCGTAAAGGCCTCATCCTGGCGATAGTCAAAGTCAGTGGATGAGACCACAATCTTATCACCTACAGTCCAGTTTACCGCACTTTCCAGTATCAGTTCAGCGTCTCCCTGATTGGCCGTCGCGTTGAGACGAGTCCAGCTTTGGCGGGACTGACCGTGAAGCCGCAAAATGCCGTCACCCATGACGCCCAACACCTTGTCCCCCATGCCCATTACATCTTCGCCCGTGCCGGTTAAGGTAATGATGGCTTGGTTGCCATAGGGTGCAGACTCAGAGCCAGCGCGCAGCGTCCCAAGCACCATAATCCAACCAGCAGTTATGCTCAGATCCACTTCATCGAAATAAAGTGTCCCTTCGATGGTAAGGCTGTTGAGGGCAGGTGGGCTAACGTCGAGCAGAATTGATTGATTGGCTGGAATGGTGACATTGGCACCAGCCACAGGTAGCGTGCCTCCCCATGTAGCAGGGTCGGACCAGCGTAGTAGATTGGTCGGCGTCTCCTCAGGCAGGGGTGCAGGTTCCTGAGTAGCGGTAGGTGTGTCAGTGGCCGTCGGTGGTACAGTCGATGTTTGGTTGTCGGTTGCAGTTGGGGTCGGTGTCGGATCTAAGGCCCCATCGATTAAGGGTAGAAAGATAGATGATGTGGCAGTTTCCTCTTCATCCTCAACAACAGTGATGCTCCCTACCATGCTGGGATGAATGGTGCAGATGTATTCGTAGATACCTAGCTCACTCAAGGTCACCGAGAAGGTGTCGTTAGTCCCAAGAGTGCCAGAGTCAAAGGAACCATCATTGGCCGTGGCCGTATGAGGTACACTGTCAGAATTCGTCCAGATCAATTCGGTTCCAGCGGTTACAGTGAGCGTACGCGGGGAAAAGAGAAAGTCGATGATCCCAATGGCTTCCTGATTGGTCTCCGACGGAGTTGATTGGGCGAAAGATGGTAGCTGCTTCACAACAACCAGATAGAGCAGAACAAGAACAAAGAATGGCAACACAAATCGGGAGAGCCATTTTTTCCAGTGGGAATGGGCTGGCATGAAATTCATCATAAATCCTGGGTGCTTGGTGGTAGTAAGTTCGTTCATTCATAAAACAAGTCTATCACGTATTATTATCAAAATTTCTAACAAAATTCTTGGCTACTGCTCGGTGCTAGGTAACCGATTTCTCGACGCTTTGACTTTGCTTAGATGACGACTGAGTGGCTGATTGTAGAGTGGTGAAGATAGAAAAAGAGGCCAAACGCCTGGTGTCAAACGGCTCTGCGAGTTGAAGAAGTATTTTGGCCCCAGAAATACAAGAGGCCCGGCGTTCTGCCGAGCCTCATGCACCCATTCCTGCACCCAAAAGGAGAAAACTTACCCAAAAGGAGGAGAAAGTCTATCGAGGTCAATTGTAGCACGGGGTGGGCGCTTTGTCTGTAGTACCTTGGTACTATTTTCCCATGTCAACTTGGCGGATTGTCTTAGGAAAATGGTCGTAAAATGTCAAATCCCTTGAGAAATAACACGAAATCCAATAAATCCAACTCGATCGCGTGGATCGTTTCCGCTGCGAACAGCACAGCGCATGTTAAAGGCAACATCAAGAAATGAACCACCCCGGATGACCCGATTCATGGTCCCCTCTAGCGTGTCATCGATCTCTTCAGCGTAATAGGTATACTGTTCAACCTTGCTTGTTCTGCACCACTCCCAAACATTGCCCGACATATCGGCGGCTCCACACGCTGCCAATCCATGGGGGAACGCACCTACTGAGGTTGTTTTGCCCAAACCAGTATCGGCCATATTGCACCGGTCCGTGCCGAATTGATTCCCCCAAGGGTAGAGGCGGCCATCGTCTGAACGAGAGGCCCGCTCCCACTCGGCTTCGGTAGGCAGCCGAATCGGAGTGCCACTCTGTTCAGAGAGCCAGTGACAGAAGGCTGTCGCCTCATACCAGGAAACACCCACTTGGGGATGGTTTGGGGTTTCAAAGCGGTCACCGTATGTTTCTGGTCCTGTAATGCGGTTGGCCTGCTTCCACTCCCAGCCTGAATCAGTCCACAGAGATCGTTCCTCATAGCCACCAGCGTCAATAAAGGCACCATATTGAGCAACGGTAATGGGGTATTGACTAATGTGGTATGGATTACCAATCATGATGCAGGTAAATTGAGGTAATTCATTTGCCCGGGTATACTCATCCCTTTTTTTATCACTCCCCATTGTAAAGGGGCCAGCGTCGACAAAACACCACCCGATATCAGGCAACCCATTTTTAATACCAACACCAGTTCGTGGATCACCAAGCTGCCCTAGGGCCAATCCAGCTCCAGCACGTACGGTCATCGCTTGGTTCTGGTTGACTAGCTCAGTCATTAATCGCTGTTGTACCGACTGACGTAGCGGTGAATACTCATCAGGGACCCGGCTTTTCAACTGGCTAACCCCCTCCTGAATTAGCGTCAAGTCACCCGAAAGCAGTTGACCAATCATATCATCAGGAATATCGGGCAGATCAACAGAATCTTCCGCGGACGCGGTTCCGGCTAGGCGCAAATAGGATCGCATCTGCTCTCGGTTAAGTCCGGCAAAATGAGTGCGCCCGTTCCCTTCATTCACCCTCTCTTCTTTAGGTGGATAGGTGAGCATCTGCTCTAGCAACCCATAACGCTGCCGATTCTCCAAGAAGGGTGCCAGAATGCCGCTGGAGGTTGTCAAACGGGGCAAGGAAGGATTTTCTTGTCTGGTAGCTTGCCCTTCGTTGGGTGCATGGTGTTCAGTTTCTGGAGCAACAAGTTCCGAAGCGCCAAGTCCTGAAGCGCCAAGTCCTGAAAGAACATCTTCTGGGGCTACAATTTTCAGGGCCTCATCTCCCAACGTATCACCCGCCACTGCTTCACCTTTTGGTGGTTTGTCTTCTAACGTCACACTTTCCCGAGCCATCTCCGCTTGGGGACTCGGGGCAAAGGATGGAGCCAGATCTCGGTGGGCAATGCCGTGAAGGATAGCCTCCTCATCGGTTGGCAAGCGGGCGTATTCTGCCTCTAGCGTCTGGACGATGGTGGGATAGCGCCGCCAAAGTTGGTAGAGTTCAGGATACTGGGTCTGAATGACGACCGTTTTGGCCAGCAGTGGCTGGGCGATGGTTCCAGAAGGCAGCCCCCCTTGGGCGGCAGGTCGCCATTGACGTTCTTGGGCAATCGCTCGCAGCAACCGAAAGATATTCAGACACCGTTTGGCCTGGCGCGGATTTGCAAATAGACCCCGGGCAAAGACTCGGCGGGTCATGGAGTCCAAAGCATCGTCTGCGTCACCCTCTAGTTTCTCTAGAAAATCGTCCATATCCTCAACGGCCAAGGGGGGCAGGTGAAAGGGAATTTGGATAATCTTTTGCAAATAAGTGTCACCAGAAATGGGGAATTCTCGCTCGTCAGTTGGATCGTGTTGCATGAGCGCGCCATAGCGAGTCTCTACGCCACGCTGCACAACGTCTCGATCCATGCCCAGAACAAAGACGGTTCCTGGCACGTCCAAAAAGAGTTTGATGGCCTCCAGCACCTCGATGGCCTTCTCGGGCAGGCAACGATCCAAATCATCCACAAAGACAACGAGTCGTCCATCATATCCCAAAATCTCGCTCAACACCTCACCAAAGGTGGACTCAAATTGCTCCATAGAGGTCAATTGCTCCCGATGATGATGCTTAATCTCTCTGCCGATGCCGGCCATGGCCTCACTTTTATGTGATTTTGTGACGTCTCGGCCCGTGGCAATTTTGAGAAGCCTCTTGAGTCCACCGGACAAGGGAATTAGCTCTAGAGCGGCTTCTTTGCTATTTTGGGCAAGCTGAAGCCAGTTGATGGCCCACTTGCCCATCTCCTGCCACTCGACCGAACGATAGACGCTCTCTTGGAGTCGATCCAGTTTGGTAAGCAATTGGGGCTCGACAGTATATCCATGCTCTTCAGCCCCATACTCATCAATCTCTAAGGAGCTTCCTATGGGCGGGTAGAGAGCATCCAAAACCCGTAAAATAAAGGCTCGCCAGAGAGCATCCTGCCGATCGTATTTCCAGGCCGTAAACCAGACAGTGCGGATATTGGCTTTCTGCATCTCATCTAGATCCTGGCACAACATGCGCAAAAGGCTCGTCTTTCCGCTTCCCCATGGGCCAAAGACGCCAACGGTCAGCGGTGTATCTGCACGTTCGATAATCGATCGCAGAGCGGGGCGAAAGTCAGAGAAATTCAGAAAGTCGGTGGTGGTGTGGCTGTCAGTTTTGTAGCTCATAAGGCTCTATCTAATTTCTGTCAATCCAAGAATCACGAATCACGCCGGTAGACCACTGGATTCAGGTGCGTCCCAATCACCTCGCCTAACTTGGCCCCTGGCAGCCATCGATCCCAATCGCTCTGCTGGCTGGCGTTTTTCGGCTGAGCCACTTTCATACCATCTTCCATATAGATAATGGTCATAACGCCCCGCATCTGGTCAGTCTGGTTGGGGCCAGCCCGATGAAAGGTCCAGCCCCGGTGGAAGGAGACTTCACCCAGATCATATGCGCTGACATCTTTGGGGTAATTCTTGAGGGAGCGATCGATCTGCTGTTCCGAGTCATCAGAGATGGCCATATGACGGTTCTCCATGATCTTTTGGCTGCCAACGCAGAAGGAGAGAGGCCCCATCTCCAGGGGGACAGGCTGCAGCGGAATCCAAGCGGTGATAGAATTTTCATTGGACAAGGGCCAGTAGAATTGATCAGCGTGCCAAGGGGTGAAGCCGCCGCTTGGTTCCTTGAAGAGCGCCTGATCGTGATAAAGTCGCACACCCTTGACTGCCATCAGCTCGGCAGCAATCTGACCTAGCCGCCTGGCGAGGACCAGCTCGGTAACCTTCTCGCTATGTTCCCATATGTTGGTAATCTGGAGAAAAGCCTTGCCATAGGTGCCGCGTTCGGCTAAGGGTAGATCCTGCTTGTTTAGTTTATGAACCATTTCGCTGATCACGGGACTGTACTCGCTGAGAATCTCTGGTGAGAGAACCTCTTTAAGCCTGATGTAACCATCCCGCTGAAATTGGTCAATCTGGGCCTGAGTCAGGGCATAAGGGGTAGAGAGGAAATCGCTCATTGATGTGTGCCTCCAAATGGATGGGATTGGGTTGGATATTGAGATACCCTCGATTATACCAGACGAAGCCCAGTTGGAGCAGAACAATTGAGGTGGAGTCGCATTCAGGGACCGTCGATTATCGATAGTTTTTCTCGGCGATAGCCTTCAGTCCCACCTTCCTCCACAAGAAACGCTCTGAGGCAGCGCCCCAAATGACATTGGCAAGCTGCTCATGGGATTACCCCTAAACCGTGGCGATGAGTTTTTCCAAGAGCAGGTCAACCCGTCAACACGACGCTGTTGAAGATGAGAAATCCCACAGAGCAGTACTCCTACTTCGTGCAAAGAAAGCGACAAAGCAACAACTATGCGAATGTCCCGGACGATACTTGCAAACAGGCGGTCAGCGCCTGAGCTAACGCCTGCACATGTGGTTCAGTAACCATTGTTAGATGGCTCCCCGGCACTTCCTTCGCCGTAACCGGCCCATATTTCGCCCAGCCGTCGACCAGCCGCTGCCGCTCGGTTTCTGGGTCATCACTCTCTGGATTCTTCTGTGCAACAAAGAGAGTGATGGGGAGTGGTTGCAGATCGGTTGGCTGATAGATGGTAGACATATTGGACTTGAAGATATTCCAGAGGCCTTGCATATGGGTCATGCTTGCTCCCGGCGGCAGAAAATCGACAGCCTGGAGTGTTTCCTTCACCAATTGCAGGCGTACCTCATGGGTCAAAGGTCTGATTTGCTCAGGGGATAGCGTGTGACCTTTACCGTTAACTTGGCTATAGGCATCCACCATGCTCATCATCAGCTCCACTTCATCGAGCGTCCGCACATCCTCGTTAGCCTGTTCAGGTGCCGCCATATCCAGATTAGCGAATAGGCCGATCGTTTCGCCGGAACGGAGCAGTTGCTGCGCCATTTCAAACGCCACAAGTGCCCCATAGGAATGGCCACCCAAATGGTACGGTCCCTGCGGTTGTACCCGCTGGATCTCTTCAATGTAATGCGCTGCCTGGGCTTCCAGAGTGAGATGAGGTGAAGTGATGCCATCCAAGCCCACGGCCTGTACCCCATAAAAAGGCTGGTCAGGACCTAGATATCGCGCCAAATGATGCAAATAGAGCGGATTGCCCCCGGCCCCCGGTAGACAAAAGAAGGGTGGCTTCTCGCCGTGGGGTTGAATGGACACGAGCGGTGCCCAGATATCGGCACTTGCTGGCTGTTCCAGATAGGCGGCCAACGCCTCGATCGTCGGATGTTGGAAGAGCAGGCTGATGGGCAATGGCTGGTCAAAGACCTGTTGAATACGCGTCATCAACTGTACAGCCAGTAGCGAATGGCCGCCCAGGTCAAAGAAGCTGTCCCGGATACCCACTGGATGCAGCTCAATCACTTCTTCCCAGATTTGTGCCAGCTGGCGCTCCTGTTTTGTGCGCGGCGGCACATAGTTGTGCGCAGCATCTTTGTGTTGTATCGGAGTTACTTTGGGGATTTGCGTAGCAGGAATCAGTGTCGCTAGTTGGCTTACCGAATGGGTTGGTTTGTCTGCCATCTCACGCAACAGAGTCTGCCAATGCCCGACGATCTGCTCCACGTCTTCACGGAGTAACCGAGAGGTGTCGAAAATGATTTGAATGGTTAATGCCGGAACCAATGCGATGATGATCGTGATGGCATAGGGCGTTCGCGCGCCGTATCCATCAGCAGGTATTAGTTCGATTGAGGGTGCAGAAGCCTCCTCGTCTAGTGACGATATAGGATAATTTTGGAATACCAGAATACTCTCGAAGAGCGGCTGTGAAGCGGGGATTTCCCCCCAGGCGTGAATCTGTCCAGTGGAGCAATATGCATAATCCTCTTGTTCTTGCACTTGGGCTTGCAGCGCCTGCAACCAGGACAGCATGGGGCTATCCGACTCTATTTGAACGCGAATCGGGACGGTGTTGATGAATAGACCCACCATCGCCTCCACCTGTTGGATGGCTGGGGGACGCCCAGAGACTGTTGCGCCGAAAGCAACGTCTGATCGTTCACTGTATCGATTCAACAGAAGTGCCCAAACTCCCTGCATCAGCGTATTGAGTGACAAGCGATTGCGTTGTCCAAGCCTCTGGAGAGCCTTCGTAGTCTCTATTGACAAAGCACCTGTTGTGTCACCGAACTCTTCTTCTTCGGGAACGACGTGGCTAGATTCAGCTTCTCTTCCCAAGGGTGTTGTCTGCGTGAAGCCATGCAAGTAGGTTTGCCAGAATTGCCTGGCCTGGGAGACATCCTGTTGCTTGAGCCAGTGAATATACTGTTCGTACCGCGGGGCTGGCGGCAACGACACTCTCTGACCTGATTGGTCGGCTTCGTAAAAGGTCAAGAGATCATGTAGCACAATGGGGACACACCAACCATCGGCCAAAATATGGTGAGAAGCCCAAACCAAGCGATGCCGATGATCCCCAAGGCAGAATAGCACAATGTGCATCAAGGGTGGCTGTGCCAGGTTAAAGCCTACCGCTCGCACATTTCTTAGATAAGCTTCCTCTTCAATCTGCTGTTGTTCAGGCGAAAACGAGCGCCAGTCCTGATAGACAAAGGGTACAGTTCCCTGCTGTAAGACAAACTGTAGCGGTTCAGCCCGATCTTCCCACACAAAGCCAGTCCGCAAAGCCGGATGCCGTGCCATGACATCCTGCCAGGCCCGACGAAAAGTAGCGACATCTAAAGGACCATGCAGATCATGGACAGTGATTTCCATGTACTTATCCGACGTTGATTCCGATTTAGAAAACGATAATGTGTCGAAGAGCATTCCCTGTTGAGAGGGCGATAACGGATAGATAGTCTCAATCTGCCGTTGCGCCCTTTGATCTTCTACGTGCATCTCCGATAGGTTTTGTGACGGTGTGCTCTGCCCCGAAAAACTAGTCGGACTTACAACCACTTTTCGAATAGGTTCCATGGCTGAATCAATCTTGGTCAGAAGAGCATCCAATTGTACTTGATCGTCAATGGCAATCTCTGTAAAGTCACTGGGTGTATAGCCGCCAGCAGCGGGCGACTGACAGTGGGCAATCAGTCCTTGTAAGGCCGTGATATAGCCTTCAGCCAACTGCTCTACCGTCTCTCGCTGATACAGATTCCGGCTGTACTGCCACGTCATGATCAGTTCGTCAGCGACGATTGCTCCATTGATATTGAACAGATACCTCAACAATTCCTGTTCATCTTCTTCGTTCCCTAGCGACTCCATTCCCTTCCCCTCGAACTGACCTCCATAGTTAAAGCTGATCTCAGCCTCAGGTAATGCTGCCAACTGTGTCGCAGTCTCCAGGTTCAGATAGCGCAACAGACCATACCCAATGCCCCGCCGCGGGATCTTGCGCAGTTGCTCTTTGATTGACTTGATTGCTGTGCCCGGCTCGGTGCTATCCAAGGTCAAGCAGACCGGATAGAGCGAGGTGAACCAGCCCACCGTGCGTGAGAGATCCAAGGATTCATCCAGTGCTTCTCGGCCATGGCCTTCCAGATCGAGCAACAGGGTTGGGCAGCCCGACCACTCCATCACCCGCCACACAAGCGCCGTCAGCAGCAGGTCGTTGATTTGGGTATGATAGACCGCTGGCACCTCTTGCAATAGCGCTTGGGTCTCTTCCCTTGATAGCCGACACGTCACCACATCCGCCGTACCAACCGTCGCATTCGCTCGTTGTCTCGGATAATCGACCCGTAGTGCAGGAACCGACTGCCCAGCTAGCGACATCCAATGGCCCGTTTCCTCCAACAACGCTTCGCTCTGGGCGTATTCCCGTAACCGTAGCGCCCATGCTTTGAACGAACTGCTCTTGGCGGGCAACTGGATCGATTCGTGCTGCGCCACCTGGTCATAGACGCGCCACAGGTCCGAAATCAGAACCCGCCAGGAGACTAGGTCTACGACCAGATGGTGAATGATGCTCAGCAAACGCTGCGGTTGCTCCGGACCACAGTCAAACACCACTACCCGCATGAGCGGTCCGTGGGTGATATTTAGACTGGCCTGATAGAGTCGATTCTGTTCCACCAGCGCGTCCTGTTGTTCGGCTGGCGAGAGATGGCTCAAGTCAACCTGATGCACGCAATCCTCCGCTTCTGCCAACCAGGCCGCCATGTTAGTGGTTGATAGATTGCTAGTTGACGTGGCAGAGGGTTCTGCATGGTGCTGCTGCCAGCCATCTTCTGTCTGCACGTAGCGTAAGCGTAACGCATCGTGGTGCTGCAGTAGATAGGCCATGGCCTGCGCTAAGGTTTCTCTGTCAATTTGGTACTTAGCCTTTTCCACCATCGACTGGTTAAAGTGATGGGGATTCACCCGATGCTGTTCAAAGAACCATGCTTGGATCGGCAGAAGCGGCATGCGTCCCTTCACTAAACCCTGTTCGGCCAGCACATGATTAACCGTTGTCGCCATTTGCGCTAGTTCGGCTAACGTCTGGGCGTCAAAGACTTGACGAGGGGTGAAGTACAACCCAACAGCCCGCGCGCGGCTAATAATCTGGAGACTGACAATTGAATCGCCCCCTAATTCAAAGAAGTTATCGTGCAGACTGACCTGCTCCAGACCCAACACCTCCGCCCAGATGGTGGCCAATACTTGCTCGGGTTTGGTTTGCGGTGGCGAAAATGCATGGGTCATTGCCCGTGACGACCGATCAATCATGGGCAGTGCTTGACGATCTACATTACCGTTAGGCATCAGCGGCAATGCATCCAACACCACAAATGCTGAGGGTATCATGTAGTCGGGCAGTTTGGTACGGAGATAGTCCCGGTAGTTCTGAGTCGTATCGCCTTGGGTGAGACCATCGACTTCGGCCCGCTGCCTTTGGACTAAATAGGCCACCACTCGATTCTGCTCGGCATCCTCTTGCACAACCACTACGACATGGTGTATGTCTGGATGTTGGCCTAGTACGACCTCGATTTCTCCCAACTCGATGCGAAAGCCGCGCACCTTCACCTGATGGTCCATTCGGCCCACGAATTCAATGTTTCCATCTGGTAGCCAGCGCGCCAAATCGCCCGTTTTGTATATTATCCCTTCACCAAATGGATTGGGGATGAACTTTTCGGCAGTCAGGTTGGGTTGATTCAGATAGCCTCGTGCCAGCCCCGCACCGCCAATGTGCAGTTCACCCTCAATACCAATCGGGGCTAGTTGCAGATTTGAATCGAGAATGTGGATATTCCTATTGGCTAGCGGCTGGCCAATGGGCAGATTGGACGCCCCCTCGTCAGGATGATAGCTGGACAACTCAAAACATGTCGCCGTAATGGTCGCTTCAGTAGGTCCGTAGGCATTGAGCAACTGAGGTTTGGGTGCGGGCAACTGTTGCCATAGATGGATGGCTTCCGCTTGAACTTTTTCGCCACCGATCAGGATAAGGCGCAGCTGACTGTTTCTATAAAGCGACGGTTCCTCAAGCCATTGAGTAACCAGTCCGTGGAAGTAGGCAGGAGCTAGGTCGGCAACGGTAATGCCCTGGTTCACTACCTGCTGATTAAACTGTTCGTGACTCCAGACGTCGTGTCCCCGTACAAGGAGCCTTGCACCGCAACAGAGGGCAGAGAATATCTGCTCTAACGAAACATCAAAACTTGTGGAGGCAAACTGAAGAATACGATCTTGGGCGCTTAGCCGATACTTGTCGAGAACAGAGTTGATATGCCCAACCAGCGAAAGGTGTTCAATCATTACGCCTTTGGGTTGGCCCGTGGAGCCAGAGGTATAGATGACATAGGCCAGATTGTGGGCTTGCATCTGTCCAGCCAAGTTGTTTCGTTTTTGCTCAGCAATCTGTAACCAATCACTGTCTAAATAGATGATCTGCGCCGTAGTCGATGGCAAATACCCCGCTAAGTCATCTTGGGTCAACAGTACGGAAATGTTCGTATCCTGCAGGATGAAAGCCAGGCGTTCCGTGGGATAGTCTGGATCCAGCGGCACATACGCCCCACCCGATTTCAGAATACCTAACAGCCCGACGACCATCTCCAGCGAACGTTCCACACAGAGACCAACCAGCGTTTCGGCTCCCACCCCGACAGATTGGAGGTAGTGGGCTAGTTGGTTGGCGCGTTCGTTCAACTCTCGATAAGTCAGAAAGTCCTGGGTCCTGAGTCCTGAGTCCTGAGTCTTGGGTCCTGGGTCTTGGGTCCTGAGTCCTGAGTCTTGGGTTCTGAGTCCTGGGTCTTGGGTCTTGGGTCCTGGGTCCTGAGTCTTGGGTTCTGAGTCCTGGGTCCTGGGTCCTGAGTCCTGGGTCCTGAGTCCTGGGTCCTGAGTCTTGGGTCCTGAGTCCTGGGTCCTGAGTCCTGGGTCTTGGGTCCTGAGTCCTGAGTCTTGGGTCTTGGGTCCTGGGTCCTGGGTCTGTGTCCTGCCATATTGACTTTCGACTTCCGACCGCGGACTTTGGACTTCCAACCGTGGACTTTGAGTTTCCGACCGTGGACTTTGGATTGCTATGGCATCCGGCATCCGTTCCGCCTGCTCTTCAAAAAGCTGATGAATGAACTTGTCTTGGGGGTAAGCGACCTGTGTATCATTCCACTCTACCAAGAGTCGATGCTGCTCGGCTAAGGTGAGCAAAGGGAATTCAGCAATGGGTCGCTCTGAATTATCCACAATACCCTGGAGCAGGGTCTGCATGTGGCCCATCATGCGCTCTATCGTGGCTGGGTCAAAGCGATCTACATCGTAGCTCATCATGAGCGTCACGGTTTCTCCTGGTACAATACCTACTGTTAACGGGTAGTTGGTCTGCTCAACTGCATCAACGTACTCTATGTTCAATTCCCCTAACTCTTCGGCTAGCCCCGTTGCAATGGGATAATTCTCGAAGACCAGAATGCTCTCAAAGAGTGCCCCTAGAGGTCCCCCAGCAGCAGGCACTTCGCTCCAATTCTGGATCTCCACCAGTGGGGTGTAGCTATATGCTTCCTGCTGAACATGTTGTTGCTGGAGTTCTTGCAGCCAGGGAATGATCTCCTTCTCAGATGGCAGCTTGACCCGCAAAGGCAATGTGTTGATGAACAAGCCGACCATCTCTTCCATACCCTGGAATTCTCCCTGCCGGCCTGATACAGTTACGCCAAAGAGCACCTCTTCCTCACTACTGTAGCGCCCCAACAGAAGTGCCCATGCCCCTTGTATCAGCGTATTCAGGGTCAGACGATGCTGGCGGGCAAAGTCGCTCAAGCGTTGGCTGAGTTCGGTCGGCAGATTACTATAGTGGGTTTGGTATACTGCCTCGTTATCTTCATTGTGTTGTGCATGAGTTCCGTCCACGACCAAGGGCGTGGGTCTGGTAAACCCAGCCAGTGTTCGTCGCCAGAATTGTTCGGCCTGATCCCGATCCTGCTGTTGCAGCCAGGCGATATATTCCCGATAGGGATAGGGGCGAGAAAGTAATGTTGTGTTTCCTGAATAGTGGGTGAATAGCTCCTTGAGGAGAATGGGAAGACTCCACCCATCGATCAACAGGTGATGGCAGTGCCAGATGAACTGATAGTTGCGTTCACTCAGTCGCAACAGGGTGTAACGCGCCAGCGGAGCCTGGTCGAGCTCAAAGCCTGCCGCCCGCTCAGCCCCGAGTAGCGTTGCTAGCTTGACTTCCTGCTCATTCTCAGCCATGTGACACCAGTCTTGCACATCCCAAGGTACGCTTACCTGTTCATGCACGATCTGCACCGGTGTACCCAGCCCTTCCCAGACAAAGGCCGTGCGCAGAATCTCGTGGCGGTCGATGAGCCACTGCCACGCCTCTCTGAAGCGCGCCACATTCAGGTCGCCGATCAACCGCAGATTGATTTGCGTCACGTAGACTCCACTCTCTGGTGCAATAAGGCTATGGAAGAGCATTCCCGTCTGCATGGGCGAGAGCGGATAGAGATCAGTGATCCTCTCTCCCCGACTGATAAGTTCCTCCAGTTGACCTTGGGTCAGGTTTGTCAAAGGAAAGTCGCTGGGCGTGTAGCCACCAACATCGGGCGACTGGCAGTGAGCAATCAAGCCTTGCAGGGCCGTGACGAAGCCCTGAGCCAACTGCTCTACCGTCTCACGTCGATACAGGGTTTGACTGTAAAGCCAAGAGAAGGTCAACTGATCCCCAACTACCGCACCGTTGATGTTGAAGAGATAGCCCAATGCTTCCCGCTCATCCCATTCACCTCCCAGCGATGCCATCTGGACCTCTCTGAACTGACCGCCATAGTTGAAGCTGATCTCAGCATCAGGCAGTGCTGCCAGTTGTGCCCCGGTCTCTGGGTTCAGATAGCGCAGCAGCCCATACCCGATGCCTCGTTGCGGGATCTTCCGCAGTTGTTCTTTAACAGACTTGATGATTGCTCCTGGATCCGCTGCCTCCAAAGTGAGACAGACTGGGAAGGAAGAGGTAAACCAGCCGACCGTTCGAGAAGCATCCAGGGTCTCTGTCAACGCCTCCCGACCATGCCCCTCTAAATCGAGAAGCAAGGTTGGGTTTCCTGTCCATGCAGCGAAGCTCTGCACCAACGCCGTCAGCAGCAGGTCATTGATCTGAGTATGATAGACCGCTGGCACTTCTTGCAACAGCTCTTGGGTCTCTTCCGCCGACAGGCAGCATGTTACCCCATCCGCTGTACCAACCGTCGCCTTCGCCTGATGCTCTGGATAGTCAACTGGCAAGGGTCGAATGCTCGGCTCGGGGAGAGAAAGCCAATGGTCCATTTCCGCCAGCAGCGTTTTGCTCTGGGCATATTCATGTAGCCACAGCGCCCACGCTTTGAACGAACACCCTTTGGCTGGTAACTGGACCCGAAGACACTGCGCCACCTGATCATAGATGCGCCACAAGTCTGGGAGCAGAATCCGCCAGGAGACCCAGTCTACGATTAGATGGTGGATGATCAAGAGCAAACGCTGTGGCTGATCCACACCACAGTCAAAGCTCACCACCTGCATGAGAGGTCCGTGGGTGATATCGAGGCTGGCCTGGTAGAGGAGATTCTGTTCTATCAGCGCGTCTTCTTGTTGCGCTGACGAAAGATGGCTCAAGTCAATTTGATGCACACAGGCTTCGGCTTCTGCTCGCCAAGTCGCCATGTCGGTGGTTGGAATGGTGGAGAGTTCCGAATGGTGCTGCTGCCAGCCACTCTCGGTCTGTGTATAGCGCAAGCGCAACGCATCGTGATGCTGCAGTAAATAGGCCACTGCCTTCACCAGGAAGTCTTTCTCAATTTTGCCATCAACCGTCTCTACCACCGACTGGTTGAAGTGATGGAGATTCACCCAATTTTGTTCAAAGAACCACGATTGAATCGGCATCAGCGGCACTTTCCCCGTCACCAGCCCCTGTTCTGCTTGAACAGGACGAACCTGTGTCGCCAACAGCGCCAGTTCGGCTAACGTCTGGGTTTCAAAGACTTGATTCGGTGTCAGGTGTAGCCCGGTGGCTTGGGCGCGGCTGATAATCTGGAGACTGATAATCGAATCGCCTCCTGCCTCAAAGAAGTTGTCGTGTCGTCCCACCTGTTCCAAGCCCAGCACATCCGCCCAAATTGTAGCAAGCACCTCTTCGGTTGGGGTTTGGGGTGGCACAAATTCTTCCGTCATTGCCAGTGCCGACCGCTCAACTGTCGGCAGTGCCTGTCGATCCACTTTACCATTGGGCGTCAGCGGGAACGCATCCAACACGACGAATGCTGAAGGGATCATATAATTAGGCAATTTGGTGCGTAAGTAGTCGCGCAAGGTAGGCTCCTCGCTTTGCAACGTTGCAACGTTTCCTCTCTGCAACTTTTCCACTACATACGCTATCAATCGATTCTGTCCCGTATCTTCCCGCGTAATCACCACCACATCCTGCACATCTGGATGCTGACTTAGTACAGCTTCGATTTCTCCTAGCTCAATGCGGAAGCCGCGCACCTTAACCTGATGGTCCGTCCGGCCCAAGAATTCGATATGTCCATCCGGTAGCCAACGCGCCAGATCTCCTGTTTTGTATAGTCGCCCCGCGCCAAAGGGATTGCGGATAAACTTCTCGGTCGTTAAGTCCGGTCGATTCAGATATCCCCGCGCTAACCCGATCCCTCCGATATGTAGTTCTCCCACCACACCTACTGGTACAGGCTCCATCTCCCGATCCAGGATGTATACTTGCGCATTCTCTATCTGCCTGCCTATTGGTAGTTTCGAATAGTGGGCCGTTGTTTCATCACAGGCCATAATGGTTGTCGTGATAGCTGCCTCCGTGGGACCGTAGGCATTATAAAAGCTCCGTCCAACAGCCCACTGTCTCATCACATCAAGAGGAATGGCTTCACCGCCAACAATAATGGCTTGTAATGTAGATAAGTCTTCATACGGAGTGGCAGACAGCATGGACGGTGGTATATGGGCATGTGTAATTGTCCGGCTGCGCAGTTGCTGTAGAAGAGAGTTACCCGCAACCAACTCTCTCTGTTTTACCAGATGGAGGGTTGCGCCTGCACAAAGAGTCATAAATACATCTGCAGTTGCCACATCAAAGCTTAACGAAACAAGCTGAAGAAGTTGGCTTGTAGGTTGAATTTCATATGCCCTGATGTGAGCAAGAGTCACATTGCATAGTCCGAGATGGGATATCATAACCCCCTTTGGCCCTCCGGTAGAACCAGAAGTATAGATGACATAGGCCAGATTATGAGGTTGTGTCCGCCTGGGTAGGTTCGCCTTGCTTTGGTTGGCAATCTGTGACCAATCGCTATCCAGGCAGACCAGTTGTGCTGTGGTTGGTGGTAGGCTATCTATTAGATGTTCCTGGGTCAACAAAATTGAGACATTGGCGTCTTGGAGCATGAAGGTCAACCGGTCCTGGGGATAGGCCGGGTCTAGCGGCACATAAGCCCCGCCAGCTTTGAGGATACCTAACAACCCCACTATCATCTCCAGCGACCGATCCACACAGATGCCCACCAGAATATCTGGCGCGACGCCCAGTGACAGCAGATGGTGAGCGAGTTGGTTGGCACTATGGTTTAACTCGCGGTAGGTCAAGAAGTCCAAAGTCTGGGGTCCTGGGTCCTGTGTTCTGAGTCCTGGGTCCTGGGATCCTGGGTCCGGGGTTCTGGGGTCTGGGGTCCTGGGATCCTGGGTCCGGGGTTCTGGGTTGTGAAACATTATCGGGTCAAATTGACCTTGGACCGCCATCTCCGAATCTTGGACCATCGACTCTAGATCTTGGACCATCGACTCTGGACCTTGGACTGCTACGGCATCCGGCGTGCGTTCCACCTGCTCTTCAAATAGTTGATGAATACACTTTTCTTTCGGGTCGTCAGTTGCCGTATCATTCCATTCCACCAGGATTTGGTGACGTTCAGCCTCTGTTAGCAATGAGAGAGATGCTAGGGATTGATTTGGGTCGGCAACGATACGCTCTAGTAACGTCCGGAAATGGCCCAAGTAGCGTTGGATGGTCTCCTTGTGGAAGATATCGGTATTGTAGGTCCACTCCACGACCAGTTCATCGTTCAGATCTAAGATATTGACGGCAAAATCGTAATGGGCATATTGAAGCGGCGATTCATAGAATTCAACCTCTAGATCACTTATCTGTTTTGGCGTTGTGGATCGGTCTAGATTAAAGATCGTGCTAAAGACGGGCGGGTGGCTGGAATCCCGGGGAAGGTTGAGCCGATTGAGCAAACGCGCAAATGGATAGTCAGCATGTTCATAGGCATCCAATAGAGTCAATTTGGTTTGTGCCAAATACTCTACGAAAGTTGGGTTGCCAACGAATGTACCTCGAATGGGAAGGAGGTGTGTACAGTAGCCCACCAGGGAATCGCCACCACTTAACGAACGTCCTGCCGTCGGCACGCCTACCATGATCTCATCGTCTCCGGTTAGACGATGTAGGAGCAGTTGATAGGCAGCAAAACAGAGCATAAAGAATGAGCACTGTTGGTCTTGGGCAAGTTGGCGCAAAGCGGTCATCAGATGCGGTTGGATGCGAATTGATTGGCGCTCGCCTCCATAGCTTCTCCGAGATGGATAGGATTGTTCGGTGGGTAGCCTCAATACCGGCAATGGACCAGCCAAGTGTGTCAGCCAATACCGCTCATGTGCTGCCATCTGTGGGGTTTGAAGTTGTTGGTCTAGCCACTGTAGGTACGTGCTAAATTGGGTTGCCGGTGCAAGCTCCACCTCAACACCTTGGCATTGAGCAGCATAAAATGCACCCAGGTCCTGCACGAGAATATCCATCGACAGACCATCCACAATCGAGTGGTGCCCTGCGAATGCAACGATATGTGTCTGCACATCCACTTTGAGAAGAGTGGCCCGAAAGAGTGGCCCTTGGCTCAGATCAAAAGGCGTTTCTGCCTCCCGCTGAAACCAAGCCCTGAGTTTTGTTGCTTTCTCTGTCGCAGTCCATGCAGAAAAATTAACCATCGGACTATCAACTCGCCAATGCGAGTCAATCTGGAGCCGTTCCCCATCGGGCGAGATGGTTGAGCGCAGACTTTCGTGTCGATCGACCAATGCTTGTATTGCCTGCTGCATCGCTTGGATCTGCAATGGGCCCTTGAATTGAACGGCAAGATAGACGTTGTAGGCGAGGGTTCCCTGCGTCGATAATTGGGCCAATGCCCAAAGTTGCTGTTGCGCTTCGGATAAGGGTAGTTCTCGCGTTTGGACGTCATTTGACAGCGTTGCGAGATCAGATTGAGATGTTGCTACTGCAGAGGTCAGACGAATTTGCTTTCGATTCTTCGTCAATGAAGCGGGAGTCGCTCCGCCATGCTTACCACCCTGGTCCTGGCACCGTTCCTGCAATCGATTGAGATGAGGCAGGTGTGACAATACATCTTCGCTCTCGATACCGAAGTCAATGAAACAGCCTAATTCGTCCACACCGACGGATACTAACTTCTCTACAATGGGCATACATGAGCCGGGTGTCCCAATCAGGGCGCTGGTTTGGACATAGCGTTCATAGGCAGAGGCTAAGATATACTCTCGGTCTTCGGCACTCAGGTTGTCGAAATCCGCCTCCAATCCCTGCGATTCAACCATACCTTTGAACAGGCTAAGCGACGACTGCATATAATTGAAGAAAGGGGTACGTGCCTGCTCGCGAGTCGCCTCTAGATCAGACCCAACAAAGGTGTGAAGTAGAACTGTCACATGGCCAGATGCAGGGTTGTGCCCGTGCTTAGCCAAGCTTCCTCGATAGAGCGCGATATTTCGAGCCAGATCATCCACACTCTGTCCTGCTAGGTTGGTTAAAATGCCGGCCCCGATCTCACCAGCCTTTATATATAACTCTGGATTCCTGACCACTGTGATCCAAATGGGCAGTGTTTTCTGCTTAGGAAGTGGAAAGAGTTTGACATCAATATCCTGACCAGTTCCATTCTCAATGTGAATCGCCTCACCTCGCCACAGATTTTGCACGATTTCGAGTCTGCTAAAGGTTTCCTCTTTATGAGTACCAAACAAATCTGGCGCCAAGACAAAATCGTTGGGGTGCCAACCAGAGGCCACCGATAGCCCTACCCGTCCCTGGGATAAGTTGTCCACGAGCGCCCACTCTTCGGCAACGCGGATGGGGTGGTGCAACGGCAAGACCACGCTGCCCGCTCTTAGCTGGATCTGCTCGGTCTCTCTCGCCAAAGCTGCAGCCATGACAGAGGGGTTGGGCGAAAAGCCTCCAAAAGAATGGAAGTGCCGTTCTGGCAACCAGATTCCAGTAAACCCATGCTGGTCCGCGAATTTGGCCCCTTCAAGTATCAAATCATATTTTTTTGGATTGAATTCTCGTGGGTAGTCACCAAAGTAGTAAAGGCTGAATTGGACAACCTTGGTTTGTTCTGTTGAATCTGTTGTCTTGGGTGCAAGTGACTCAGGCGAGATTGGTGCAGACGAGGTTGATGTAGGTGAAACTGGCTTAGATGGATCTGACTTGGATAAGGGAATTTCAGGCTTCTGAGCACGGTATGCAGGAACACCGAAAGCAGATATAGAATTCGTTGTAGTAGAGGTAGGATTTACCGAATCTCCATAGGGCAAAAATCCGCCAGAGCGCAAAGCGTTGACACTGTTCTGAACAGCCTGGATAATGGCCGCGACATCGTCGTCTGTATGGGCGACGGAGAGAAAACAGCTTCGGCCTTCCCAAATATAGACGCCATTCTCCAACAGGTGATAGAAGAATAGCTCTAGATCGCCCTGATAGACAAAGCGAAAGAGTGAGCCAAAGTAAACAACCTGAATCGGCAGTTGGTTTTGGGAAAAGTAGGCATTGAGCGTCTCCGCCAAATATGCAGTCTTTTGATTCAATGCATCATACATCTTCACCCCAGATGCTTGAATCTGCTGCAGAACAGCTTGCGCCGTGATCATGGAGAGGGGATTCTTATTAAAGGTACCTGCAAAGAAGATCTTCTCTTGATCCGGGTACGATTGATCGCCAAATTGCCACATGCCACCATCGATGCCATCCAGATATGCCGCATCTCCCGCTACAATTCCGATGGATAAGCCCCCGCCGATAATCTTGCCATAGGTCACAATATCGGCCTTCACATCGAACCACGCCTGGGTACCGCCAGGATGAATGCGGAAACCAACGAGGATTTCGTCAAAGATGAGGGCAGCGCCAACTTCGCGGGTCACTTGAGCCAATTGGTGCAGAAACGCCCGCGGCTGTACCTCTGGATGTCGGCTTTGCACCGGTTCCACCAGCACACCGGCCAACTCATCCCCAAGTGATTTGATGGTAGTAAGGGCTTGGGGATCGTCATAAGGCAACACGACCAGATCCTGGATCATCTCTGGCAATATACCATGAGACATGGGCTGAGAGGCCGGAACCATATTCTGAGAATCACCCCAAATTTGCTCTGTCCCCAGCAAACCATCAAAATGACCATGATACGAATCGACAAACTTGACGATCTTAGAACGACGCGTTCGGGCGCGAGCTAAGCGCACAGCCGTCATCACCGCTTCGGTGCCTGTCTGGCAAAAGGTGACGCGTTCCACACTGGCTAATTCGCAGATCAAACGGGCTACGTCGCCTGCTAGACTCGCCTGCGGCCCCATGGGAGGAGATTGGGCCAAGTATCTTTGGAGCGCCTTGGTAATAAAATCAGGCTGATGTCCAAACAGATGTACACCAAAGCCCATGGCCAGATCAATATACTCGTTGCCGTCTACGTCCCAGATGTGGGCACCTTCCGCCCGCTCTCCTAAAATGGGATAGACCATCTCTTTGGTGGAGAGGCGGAATCCGGCAGAGGCGCGTGAGTCAGCCAATACAGCACGATTGGCCTGGGTCAACCGCTTTGAAGTGGCGGTTCGTTGGTTGTAGCGTGTAATAAGGGCGTCCAAATGCTGCTGTCGCTGTGCATCCAGTGGATTGGATTGTCCATTCTGGCCATTTCCAAAGAAGGAGGTTTGCAAGTTGGATGGTTGGGCAGCAGTTGGCTGGGTTGTCGTGTGTTCATGGTTGGATAAATTACTCCGCGCTTTATCCGTGTCGTTGTGGCTGCTCTTCTCATCACGAGTCGCATCATGATGAACATGAAGAGTCGTCAATGACTCAGCTACCTTCTTACTGGCTTTTTGAGTAGCTTGAACTGGTATCGGATCTGGCTTCTCCGAATGGCGAATGGGTCCCGATGGTTGACCTACATTCAGCGAATTCATCTGCTCTGCAACCACTTGTTTGACGGTCTCTAGATGCCGGCTAAGAAGCCGTTCGATATCGCTCCTAGAGAGATCGGTGGAAGAGACGGGGTGTTCGGTCTTTGAGGCATCATCTTTCCTTACATCATCTTTCCTTACATCTTCTATTGTCGTACCCCCTCCTACGGTTTCGGTGGGTTGCGTTGGGAGCCGCCAATGTTGTGGATCCGCATGTTGATCAAGATAGACCGTTAGGGCGTCAAGAGTTGCCAACTCTTCAAAGAACTGGCGTGCCGATACCTCCACGCCAAAGAGATGCTTGATCCCGCGGCCCGCCTCCATCATCATGACTGAATCGACACCCATTTCTAGAATCGATCGTTGACCATCAATATCGGTGGGAGACATGCGCAGAATGCGGGCAAACATGGAGCGTAGCGTTGACGCAATCGATTCTTGGCGTGACAATTCATGTACGGCTCCTATGGTTTGCATATCAGGAGCCGAATCAATTTCATCATGGTTTACCATCTGGTCTACCTCTTTTGATTGCCTATCGCTTGAACGCTCTTTGTCGCTCATTTGTATTGGGTTTTCCACGCTTTGCTCCTGTATCCAATAGCGCTGCCGTTGAAATGGATAAGTCGGTAAGCTGACTCTACGAGGCTTTCCATCGCCATGTAGTAGAGACCAATCGATGTCAACACCCGTTACCCATAATTGAGCCAGTTTATCCACTTTGCCCCGCTGGATGAGTGCATTGATAAACTCGCCGGCTTCTTCGCCCTCTGCCAGCAGACTGAGCCGCTCCTGATTGATTTCTAGATGGCTATAATAGATGTCCTCTGTCTGATGATTGAGGTATTGACGGAGCTTATGGTGAACCGCTGAAATATCATGGGCCACAAACGCCAGCCGCGCATTCATTGCGTCCCGCCCCACTTGCAGGGTATAGGCAATATTCGCTAGAGAGAGTCCAGGCGGCAAAGTCGCTTGGTTCGTAGCGCTAACTTCTGTAGCAAGCGCGACAAGGTGCTGTGCCACCGTCGCCACCGAATCCTGTACAGAAAAGAGCGTGCTGGGCAGCTCACGCTGATACTGCTCGTCCATCATCGATTTTAAGTGGCTCAATTGCACAGCATCGAGGCCATAGCCTGCAAAGGTTTGCTCGACTTCGATATCAGCCGAAGTTACCCCCATCATTTCAGCAATCATTTTCTGCAGAGTTTTCTGAACAGCCAGAATATGCTCTGTCCCGACAAACTCTTGTTTTGTCAAGGGTGGTACTAAAATCTTATCCAAAAACGCAACCATCTTCTGGGCATACGCTTGCAGTCGATCCTCATCTTTCGCCGACAGCACAATTACCTGCGGCACGCCTGCACCTATGTTCTGGTTACATGGCGACCCCGCTCCCTCATACTCCTCCAATACAAGATGGGCATTCGTTCCGCTGAAGCCGAATGAACTGACGGTAGCCCGTCGTGGGCCAATCCCATTGGGCCAATCCTTTAATGCCGTGTTCACATAAAATGGGCTATTTACAAAATCTATATGCTCGTTTGGTTCCTCAAAGTGAAGTGAGGGCGGCAGTTGTTTGTATTTCAGCGCCAGGAGCACCTTGATGACTCCCGCCACGCCTGCTGCCGTCAGGGCATGGCCAATGTTCGTCTTGACCGAACCGATGGCACAGTATCCGCTCTTGTCGGTGTATTTTCTAAAGGCATCGGTCAGCGCACCTACCTCAATCGGGTCGCCCAACGCTGTGCCCGTGCCATGGGCTTCCACATAGCTGATGGTGGCCGGGTCAATTTGGTACTGCTCATAGACCTCACATTCGAGCGCCGTCTGGGACGGGCCATTGGGTGCAGTAATGCCGTTGGTTCTGCCATCCTGATTGATGGCAGAACCTTTGATAACACCATAGATAGAATCGCCATCGGCCAACGCCTTGGGCAGTGGCTTAAGGACCACCACTCCCACTCCCTCGCTGGGCACAAAGCCATCGGCACCCTGGGCAAAGGATCGGCATTGACCTTGGCCAGAGAGCATTCCCACCTGGCTGGCCAAAATATGAAAGCTGGGGGTTGTCATGAGTGAAACCCCGCCCGCAATCGCCAACTGGCTGGTTCCCAAGCGAATGCTCTCACAGGCTAGATGAATGGCTACCAAGGAGGAGGAGCAGGCCGTATCGATGGCGACCGCAGGGCCTTTGAGGTTGAGGTGATAGGCAATCCGGGCGGCCAGAATGGATGTGGCATTGCCCATGAAGCGATGGGCATCAATCACCCCAGCCCTGTCCAACTGTTGCTGATAGTCGCCAGCTCCACAGCCAACAAAGACGCCGCATTTTTGGCCAGCCCAAGTCGCCCCGGCATAGCCAGCATCTTCCAAAGCTGCCCATGCTTCTTGCAAGAACAGGCGCTGCTGGGGATCCATAAGTTCGGCTTCTCGGGGGGAGAGGTTGAAGAAGAAGGGATCGAATTTGTCGATATCCGTCAACAATCCAGCCCATTTACTGCTGCTTTTGCCTAGCATGTTGGGATCGGAGCTGTAGAAGTCGGCGGCTGGCCAGCGCTGATGCGTTACATCGGTAATGGCATTGTGTCCATCGGCCAGATTTTGCCAGAAGGTATCTACATCATCAGCCCCTGGAAAGCGACCAGAGAGACCAATGATGGCAATGTCCATAGGCTGCTCCAATCTGCTCGCTCCGCCCTGTTTCTCGGTCTCTGTTCGTTCCATGTCACTCTGTTCGGTGTCACTCTCTTCAATGACAGGTTTGAACCGCATTTCTGGTTGCTCAAACAGCTTTTCGACGGATTGATAGCTAGGGTTGACCAGCGCCTGTTGAGAGATAGGCTGCGGCAGTCGATCGGGGAACGCGCCGACAATATGTCTACTCAGGCTTTGTATATCAGCATAGTTAAAGAGATCGGTCGTCCGCAGCGTGATCTGCAACTGCTGGTTGATTTGATTGATAATGTCGACCGCCAGAATGGAGTCAACACCGAGATCGGCATATGGCATATCGACTTCAATGTCTTCAGCCCGAATATGTAATCCATCGCTGACGATTTGGATGATTGCTCTTTCCACAAACTCCCGAGTCGAATTGACCTCAGCGAGGGGCAAGGCACTGGTCGTCGCTGGCAGTTCTGAGCGAGGACTGGTTGTGGTGATAGAGCGGATCCCAAATTGGTGGTCGTCGAGACCTGTCAAGTGCGACTGGGTGGAAACAGATTGTTCAGGAGCAAAATGAGGCCTGAATCCGCCGACCGCACCTGCCAGGTCTGTGCCACGCACTCGACGGTCTGCACCTTCAACGGTTTTTTGGGGCACACCCATGGTTGAATTGATCGTTGCGGACTTGGATTCAACAAGGTTTAACCGCACGACACCATCACTTTCGGCCAAAATAACTGCCTGCCCAGCCAACTCTTCTCTTGTTTGTGCTGCAAGGTGAACTTGCTTGAACCCTGCAGTTTGTAACGCCCATTCCCACTGCTCTGGGCTGAGCAAAGGCGTATGCGCAATGCGCTGCTCTCCATCCTCAAAAGCCCACCAGCCGTCCAGCAAGCCAAAGGTCAAGGTGGTAAAGGCGGTAAACTGGGTGGCTTCGTTCAGGATGAGGATGCCATTGGCTTTCAGTAACGCTTTCAGGTTTTGCAGCGTCTGCGCGATGTTCCTAGTGGTGTGTAGTACGTTGGCACCTAGCAAAATATCCGATTTGCTGAGTTCCATGGCCTGAGGTGCAGATGGTTGCTCAATATCCAAAAGCCCGAATTGCAGGAAGGGATATTTGTCATTAAACTGGCTTTGGCCATGGCGGATAAAGCGCTGAGAGATATCGGTGTAGCGGTATTCGATGTGATCGTGATATGGCTCGATTGCCGCTAGGACAAAATCCGTCGTGCCGCCACTCCCTGCTCCGACCTCGATAATCTGAATTTTCTCACCTGTACGTAATGTTGGCAGACGTTGCTCGATTGTGCTTTTGACCGCAAGAGCCGTCAGTTGATTGAAGTAGTTGGTAAGAGGTGTCCCTTGATAGATGCCTGCCACCAGCGTTGGCGAACTGTTGGGAAAGAGCACGTCCGTGGCAGGTACGCGCCCTTGCACAATCTCGGGCAACGATTCCAGGCACGTACTTAGTAACGTAAGATGGGGTTCCAGCATGGGATACCGTTGAACCAAGGCTGGGTGCTGCTTAGTCAGCTCTTGGGCTTTGGCCTTAGATGCGCTGCCCGGGTTCTTAAATTCCGCCTCGCCTGGGATGATGTAGCCGCATTGTTGCAAGATGTCCAGACAGGTATTGAAGAAGGGTCCATAGCTGGGTGCGATCTTCAACTGCTGCGCCAGAGTCTGACGAGCAGAGGTCTCACGGCGCTGCTGCAACACTCCCATCTGTTGGAATATCTGGTACAAACCTGCTCGGGCATAGTCTTCTAACTCCTCAAGCCCAGCGTGTTCCTGCTGCAACGTCATATGGTCAGGAGTCAAAGCCGGCAAGTTTGCATGAATATGCTGTATCACATCTTTCATGACGGATGGATAAGTCGGCTGAACCACCTCAATCTGGCGTGCATAATCGGCACCCATCTGTTCCAAAACTGAACGGTCAGCCTTGATGGCCGCCACTTGGGTCAATGGTCCAGCCAGGATCTGATCAATCGCAACCATTCCCTCGGCAACCTCGATTGAGTGGACACCTTGTTGTGCGAGGCGTTTCTGGTATGATTCCGTGGCCACCACGCCGACTGAACCCCAGTACCCCCAGTTGATGAGTTTGACTGGGTAGGGTCTAATCTGATCGAGATAGAGGGCGTAGGCATCTTGGAATGTACTCCCTGCCGCATAGTTCCCCTGTCCGGCATTGCCCCAAAATGACTGGCTCGATGAGAAAAAGAGCAGAAAGTCCAGCGGTTCCTCTTTGACAGCTTCGGCCAACACCACAGTGCCGGAAATTTTCGGAGCCAGCACCGCCTGCAAGGTATCTTCGCCCATCGCGGCGATAGCGCCGTCCCGCAGCACCAGAGCTGAATGGATGACCCCATGGATTGCCCCAAACCGTTCCTTGGCTTGGCGGACGACAGATTGCATCTGGGTGAGATCTGTTCCATCCGCCTGACAGTAGAGAATCTCTCCGCCAGCCACCTCGATGCGCTTCAGTTGCTCTTCCTTTTCCGGCGTCAAGCCACTTCTACCCACTAGGATTAACTTGGCCTTCACCTGTGTGGCCAGATGAACTGCGGTTTCCAGCCCAATCCCACCAGCGCCACCGAGAATGAGATAGACTCCACCCTGTCGGTAGGGAATGGTTGTAGGGTCGTAAGGTGGCAATGTCAAGGGGGCCAGCTTTCGACTATATCTAACTCCTTGACGCAAAAGAACGGGTTGGCCACGGGTCCCTGCTTCAACAAGGATGGCAGTGATATCGGCCTCGTCTAGCCCGATCTGACCCGCATCATTCATGGTCAGCGTCACATCGATACAACTTACATCTACAGCGGGATACTCTTTGGCGAGGCTCATGGTCAGCCCACTCAATACAGCGCTCCAGGGGTGTACCACTTCCTGGGGGCCGAGCTGATGGGCCTGTTCGGTCAACACCTTAAGGGCTGACACGTGAGCCATCAGGCCACGCTGCCCCAGTCTCTTTACGATGCGAAGTAAGCTAATGACGCCTTGTTCCTGGCCCCGGTCCAGTCTGCTTAAATCCGTTGGGTCGGGTTGCTCCCCTGACAAACCGCCCAGAAAATAGAGGATGTCGATATCGGTCAGTACGTTCAAGACCTCCGCCATACCGGCCTCATCGGTGAGGTCAATTTCCCAATCCGACTCGCTTAATCGGATAGTTTTGTCGCTCAGAAAGAGTCGAATCACTCGCTGTTGGGGATGGTGGTACGCCAGCGCATCACCTAAAGCACCAATTGTCTTTGGAATGACTAAAACTATATCGCTGCGTAAAGATGCCTTGCGTGCACTCGGCAGCTTTTTCTGCTCCCAATACGGATGGTAGTACCACGCCTCCTTTGACGGTGAAAGTGCTTTGACAGTCAAATTATGGAGTTTAGCGCACAACTGCCCCGATTCATCCAACAACGCCAAGTTAAAATGAACTGTATCCGATATCGCCCCTAGCCGAGTGACATAGGCGTATGCCGTCGCAGGTAGCGGTGCCAATAACTCCATCATGTCCAGGGCAAACGGCAAATACAGCTCTGGATCGCGGGAATCATCACCCTGGGTTAGCCCAATTACACTTTGCAGTACCCCATCCAGGAGGCTGGGATGCAGGACATACCCATCGATTGTTACTTCACTAGGTAACTGCAGTCGGGCCAGCGCCTCCGTTGCATTACGGACAACCTCTTTGATAACCTGAAAGGCAGGGCCGTAGCGTAGCCCCTGTCGATGGAACTGCTGGTAACACGCTTCGCCTGATTGAGTTTTTGGACAGCGGTGCCGGATCGCGCCCAGATCGATCGACGTGGCTTCTTCGAGCGGTCCAAAACATAAGCTCCCTTGTGCATACACAACAGGTTGCGCCTCGCCAGTCATGCTTTTGACCTTATAAGCAACCGTGCCCCCCTCTTCTGGGTGAAGGCTAAGATTTATTTCCAGCGGCTCATTCTGGACGACGAGAGGTTTGAACCAAACCACGTCCCTGAGTTGAGTCACGGTCCGACCTCTGACTGCCAAATCACCAGCGACCCGGGCCATTTCCAGGTAAACCACTCCGGGTAAGACTTTTTCGCCCTGCACCAGATGATCTGTCAAATAAAATTCCGTACCTGTGAAGGTAGTACTGAAGCGTTGCTCTTCCAGATCAGAGATATTCTGATGAATCAGCGGATGGAGGACAGCGGTTAGACGTTGAGGAGACGACAACGAAAGGAGCGGCGCAAGCGGCGATCTGCGGTCATCAGTAGAGACCCAATACTGTTCCTTGGCAAAGGGATAGGTCGGCAGTGAAATCCGGTTAGGCTTCTGGTCACCATAGAACAAAGACCAGTCAATCTCCAACCCTTTGACCCAACCCGCGGCCAATTTGCCGAGCTTCCCCTTGGCAATCCATTGCTGAATCAAGGTCTGACTATCTTCGTCATGATTCAGAATGGCAACGGTATCTTTGTCATGCTTTACCTGGCCCTGATAGAACTCTTTGATGTCGACTTCTCCGGCCAAGTAAGCATTCAAATTTTCACGCAAAGCGACAGTATCCGCCACCACAAAGGCAACTCGACTATCCATCGCCTCGCGCCCGACTTGCAAGGTGTAGGCAATGCTTGCCAAAGAGACATTAGTTTCTTTCTCCACAAAAGTCAGTAGCCTTTCGGCATAGGCTGTCAGCCGGTCTTCGTTTCTGGTCGAGAGCACAATCAGATGCGGTTTTCCATTCTCTGCAACCTTGCAACTCTGCGACCCTACATCCTGATATTCTTCGACAATAAGGTGGGCATTGGCCCCACCGGCCCCAAAGGAACTGATGCCTGCCCGCCTGGGATATTCTCGCTGTCCCCCGTCAACTTCCAAGATGGGTCGCTTCCATCCAGCCAACTCGCGCTGCACCTGGAATGGGGTTGCCCCGAAATCAATATGGGGATTGAGCGTCTCGGCATGGAGTGAAGGCACTAGCTGTTGATGCTTCATTTGTAGCAATACCTTGGTCAACCCTGCAATACCCGCTGCCGACTCCAAATGTCCGATGTTTGATTTGACCGAGCCAATGGCGCAATCGCTCTCCTTTGGCAGTCCCTTGCCAAAGGCCTGGCTCAGACCGCGAATCTCAATGGGGTCGCCTAGGGCGGTGCCAGTCCCGTGGGCTTCCACATAGCTGATGCTTTGCGGATCGATGCCACTCTTCTGCAAGGCTTCCCCAATCAACTGAGCTTGGGCAGTCGGATTGGGTACAGTATACCCATTGGTCTTGCCTCCATGATTGACGCTGGAACCCTTGATGACTCCATAGATCTGATCGCCATCCGCTTCTGCCTGTACGAGTAGCTTGAGCAGCACAGCGCCGACCCCTTCGCCGGGCACATAGCCATCGCCCCCTTCGCCAAAGCTTCGACAGCGCCCATCACTGGCGGCAAAGTTGCTCTGTGACAACTGGCGGTATTTGTGAGGGTGAATTGAGATATTGACGCCACCGGCCAACGCAGCGCTACACTCACCCCGCCGGATGCTCTCGCAGGCCAGATGGATGCTGGTCAAGGAGGACGAACACATGGTGTCTACGGCCAGGCTTGGCCCATTTAAATTGAGAAGATAGGAGACCCGGTTAGCGATAGAGGCATAGGATGAACTTGGGCTGAACTCTTCTTGTTCGTAGAGCTGATATTCTCCCCACATTACCCCTACAAAGACTCCAACGTGCCCCTGCAACTGCGCGGTTAGCGTTTGGCGCGTATAGCCCGCATCTTCCAGCGTCTGCCAGGCGATTTCCAGAAAGAGCCGTTCCTGCGGATCCATTAATTTGGCTTCGCGAGGGGAGATATTGAAAAAGAGGGGGTCAAATTTATCCACATCGGCCATAAAACCGCCCCACTTACTGTAGCTTTTGCCCGCTTTGTTTTTATCGCTGTCAAAATAGCGCTGATGATTCCAACGCTCGCTCGGTATCTCGGTAATACAATCCTGCCCTGCTTTCAAATTTTCCCAGAACTTATCCAGGTTCTCGGCCATGGGGTACCGACCACCCAACCCTACGATGGCAATATCATTAACCCGATCTGAAACGACATGTGATCCATTCATAGTAGGATCGATGCGATGCAGCCATCTTGCCCGTGGCGAGTGTAATATCATATCTGAATCAGTTGCATCGGAATGGGTGGTCTCAACTGCCTCCATTCCTTGATCCCCAATCCCTGATTCCTTCTCCCCATTCCTTACGCCCTGATCCCCAATCCCCAATCCAAGCGTCTTTCCCAGTTGGTCCGGATAGGCATCCACAAAATAGTGGGTCAGATCGCTCAGTGTCTGGTACTCAAAGAATAGGGTCTTGGGCAATTCGCCAAGACTCTCTTCCAACTGCCGAGTCAGGTTAAGCATCAGAACCGAGTCGAGTCCATACCGTTCCCATGGCACATTGGACTCTACACGGTTTACAGGTAACTTTAAGGCTGTTGACAAAAGCTCTTTTAGATACGACTCGGTCGCCCGAAACAGATGCTCCTTTTCGGCAAAATTCATAGTAGCGGATTGGGCGTTTGCAGATCCCCTGTCTCGTCCTGCTCCCATCAGATAGGCGCTGATTCTCCGACGTTCGCCACTGGTGACCAACAGTTGTGTGAACCCTTGCTGAGTCATGCACGCGTCAAAGGCTTCCAGCCCGGCAGTCCTCTCTAGTAAGGTCAGCCCGATTTTGTGTTGCAGCCAGGCGACCGCCTCATCATTCAGCGACATCCCGCCTTCGGCCCATAGAGGCCAGTTAATGGAAAGAGTCCGCCCGGAACGTTCGCCGCGCTCGACGAGTGCTTGCCGGTAGTGGGCAAAGCTATCAAGAAAAGCGTTGGCTGCTGCATAATCCGCCTGTCCCACATTGCCGAGTGCCCCAGTGAGCGAGGAGAAGAGCACCACAAAGTCGAGCGGTTCGGCATGAGTTGCGGCATCGATATGGAGGGTACCGCTTACTTTCGGGGCCAGAACCTCCGCGAATTCGGCTTCAGTTTTGGTAACGATAAGACTGTCTCGAAGGACCCCTGCACTGTGGAGGATGCCATTCAGTGACCCATACTGCTCGCGAATGGTTCGCACGACCTGCTCTACCTCTGCCTTTGCACTCACATCGACCGATAGGTACGCAACGGTTCCCCCTGCTTTGCTGAGGTCTGTTAGACGTTCTTGTTCGCTCGGATCCAGTGTGGAACGACCGCTTAGAATGACGGTTATATTTTCGCCCTTTTCTAACAGATGCCGGGCGAAAATGCGACCCAGCCCACCCAACCCGCCAGTAATCCAATAGACCCCATTGGGCCTGAGATAATTCGGCTCTTCCAGGGAAAGCGCCTCGATCTCACGTAGTATTTTGACCGAACGTGTGCCTGCTGCATCATAGCGTATCTCCAGATCGTGAGAGGCATTCGGCCTCATCTCACAACCTAGCAGAGAGACCAGCACTTCAGGATCTGCATCAGCGACCGTGATGACTTTGCTCCGTATGTGGGGCTGTTCTAGCTGAGCTGACTGCAGCAGGCCGCTCAACGGAGCATATAGATGGTGCTCAACCGTGTTGGCTACCAGAATCAAAACTTGGTATAGCTTGGTGGATGTATTGGCGACAATGGATCTTAGATGCTGCCATGCCGTTTTCAGCAGCTCCGCCACTGTTTTGGCTACATCCAATCCCGGTTCTGGGAGAGAAACTACCTGGACATCGTTGAAAGTCGCAGCGAATACCTGAGCAACGCTCTGCTCTAGCCCAACTAGCAGCAGGGTACATGCATCCGCCTCCTCGCTCGTGTCATTATCTTCACCCAACGGCTTGAGCTGCCAAGTTGGCGTACTGTAGAGAATTGTGGGGTGGGCTAGCTTAGGGATAGCTCGCACCGTCAAACCCTTTAACTCGACGCAGATGCTCCCTTGTTCATCACAGATGGCAATATCGAAGGTAGCGACATCACCATTCGGCTCTGCGGCGTCTCTATATTGCACATAGGCATAGCCTTGACCTGGCAACGCACCATAAATGTTGACCAACTGCACAGCATACGGCAAGAATATTCCCTGATCCTCCTGAAAATCCAGACCGACTACCAAACCCATGGTTGCCTGCAAAGCCGCATCCATCACGCTCGGATGGAGCCCATATGTCTCTTGGTCCACCAAGGTTGGACATTGCAGCTGAGCCAGCGCTTCGCGTTCATTGACATGAATCTGTGCCAACCCTTGAAAAGTAGTACCGTAGGTCAGCCCTATTTCCTCAAAATGCTGGTAGCACGCTGCGCCCTCAATCGTTGACCGACAGCGGGCCTGAATTGCAGGAATATCCAATGGCCCTGGGGGACTCACTATCCCGGCAACCAGCTTTCCTTGGCTATGGATAACGCTGTCTTGCTGAAGGCTGCTGATCTCAAAGGCAATCGCACCACCCTCATCTGGATAAAGTCCGATATGGGCCTCCAGCGGTTTATCCATAACCGCAATCGGCTTGATCCAGAACACATCCCTAAGCCGGGTGAACGATTGATGTTCAACCGCCATTTCTCCGGCAACGCGGGCCATTTCCAGATACGCCACCCCAGGCAGCAGCATCTCGCCTTGCACCCGATGATCTGTCAGAAAGAACTCGGTTCCGGTGAAGAGAGTGCTAAAGCGCTGCTCTGTAAGCGTTGAGATATTCTTATGTACCAACGGATGCAATATGTCGATATACCTATCCAGAAGAGTTTTGCCCCAACGCATCTCTGGGGGATGTGGTAAGACATTTTTCTGGGGAGCAATTCGCCCCACCCCATTGATGTTCGTTGCGCTCTGGGCTGGTTCCGGTATCCAGTATCGTTCTCTGGCAAAGGGATAAGTTGGCAGGCTCATCCGTCGGGGTTTCCGGGCAGGATAGAGCAGCAACCAATCTATCTCAATACCAGAGACCCAGAGGTAGGCCAGTCGGTCCAATTCTCGGTTGCGGACGACGGTTCTGACAAAGGCTTCCCCAGCTTCACCCCCAATCAGGCCCTTTGGGCTAGATAGCATGCTGCCTGTTTCCGTATTGTTCTGGTAGAGATCCTTGCTGGCCGTCTCTTTCGCATCAAACTGGCTAAGCCGTTCAATCAGCTCCTCCCTAGTCGTCACAACCAGGGCCAGCCGCGCGTCCATGGCCTCTCGTCCGATCTGCAAGGTGTAGGCCATCCGCTCCAGCGAAATATCTGCATTGACCTCCAGATGAGTCACAATCCGACGTACATATGCTTTAAGCTGATCTTCGGTCCTCGCCGACAGCACAATCAGGTGCGGTTTTCTATTCTCTGCGGCCTTGTCACCTTGGTCTGAGCGCCGGTCAAGGCTCCGCAATCTTGCCTCTTCATACTCTTCCACGACTAGATGGGCATTGGCGCCACCGGCCCCAAAGGAACTGATGCCTGCTCGACGCGGAACTTCTTGCTGAACACCATCCATTTCAATTCTGGGTTGTTCCCATTCGGTCAATGTACGCTGTACTCGGAATGGCGTTGCGTCAAAATCAATATGGGGATTGAGTGTCTCGGCATGAAGCGAAGGTACCAACTGCTGGTGCTTCATTTGCAGCAGCACTTTGGTCAATCCTGCAATGCCCGCCGCCGACTCTAAGTGACCGATATTCGACTTGGCTGAGCCAATGGCGCAGGTATGCCCTACAGGTAGGTCATTGCCAAATGCTTGGCTCAAGCCTCGAATCTCAATAGGGTCGCCGAGAGCTGTGCCAGTGCCGTGGGCTTCCACATAACTAATGCTCTGCGAGTTGATCCCATTCTTGTCCAAGGTCTCTGCAATCAATTGTCCTTGGGCCACCGGATTGGGTACAGTGTAGCCGTGGGTTTTGCCCCCGTGATTGACACTAGAGCCTTGGATGACGCCATAGATCTGATCCCCATCCGCTTCGGCCTGAGAAAGGGGCTTGAGCAGCACGGCCCCTACACCTTCGCCGGGTACATAGCCATCGCCGCCTTCACCAAAGCTGCGACAGCGTCCATCACTGGCGGCAAAGTTTCCCTGCGACAACTGGAGATATTTGTTGGGATGGACGGATAGATTGACCCCGCCCGCCAGCGCAGCGACACACTCGCCCCGCTTGATACTCTCGCAAGCCAGATGGATGCTGGTCAAAGAGGAAGAACACATGGTATCCACGGCCATGCTCGGCCCATGTAGGTTGAACGTATAGGAGACCCGGTTGGCAATAGAAGCATAGGATGAACTTAGGCTGAACTGCTCCTGTCCATAGAGCTGATATTCACCCCACATTACGCCTACAAAGACGCCTACCCGGCTTTGCAACTGGGCGGCTAGGGTTTGACGGGTATAGCCTGAATCCTCCAATGTCTGCCAGGCGACTTCAAGAAAGATCCGTTCCTGTGGATCCATTAATTCGGCATCGCGAGGGGATATATTGAAAAAGAGGGGGTCAAATTTATCTACATCGGTCATAAAGCCGCCCCATTTTGCGGTGCTCTTATCCAGATCGCTCTTATTAACATCAACGTAGTGTCGATAGTCCCAACGCTCGCCTGGTATCTCGGTGACGCAGTCGCGGCCCGCTTTCAGATTTTCCCAAAATTCCTCCAGGCTCTCTGCCATGGGATATCGGCCACTTAGTCCCACAATGGCAATGGTTTCGGATTCGCTGGAAGGGACAGACCCAGTGGCACGCTCGGCCTTGCCTTTCGCCGCGGGAGTGCGGCGCAGTCGATGTGGAGGGGATAAGCTTGGGATGATCTCATCAGGTATCGCATGGCATGATTCTGGTGCTGCTTCAGCTCTTTCCGTCGTCTGCCCCAGAACTTTAAGTAAGTGGTTCGGATAAGCATCTATGAAATACCTAGTCAGTTCTGTCAGGGTCCTATACTCAAAGAAGAGGGTTTTGGATAACGCACCAAATTGCTCTTCCAACTTTCGAGTCAGGCTGAGCACTAGAATCGAGTCGATTCCATACTTCTCCCAAGGTGCATCTGGCTCCATGCGGGTCGCAGGTAGCTTTAAGGTTTCAGATAACAAGTCTCTCAGGTGTTTCTCGGCTACCTCGAACAAATGTCCCTTTTCGGTCCCAATCAGCTCAAGACTCTGACGACTCATATCGCTACGACTTTGTCCAATTTTTCTTAAATATGGGCCGAATATCTGTCGATCACCGTTGGCAACCAGCAGTTGCGGGGTATCCATCTGCGTTAGGCTGATGTCAAAGGCGTATAGTCCGTCTGATGTCTCCAGCGCGGTCAGTCCGAGTTCGCTGTGCTGCCAAGCAGCAATCTCGTCATCGACCTTCATTCCGCCCTCTGCCCACAGCGGCCAGTTGATGGACAGGGTTCGACCTGAACGCGCACCCGCTTCGACCAAGGCTTGCCGGTGATGGGCAAAACTATCCAAAAAGGCATTGGCGCTAGCATAATCCGCTTGCCCGATGTTGCCCACCACCCCCGCCAGCGAAGAGAAGAGCACCATAAAATCGAGCGGCTCTGCCTCGGTGGCAGCATCGATGTAGAGGGTACCTGTTACTTTGGGAGACAACACGGCTTGGAAATCGGCTTCAGTCTTGTTGATGATAAAGCTGTCTCGAATTACCCCTGCACTGTGGACAATACCGCTGAGGGGGCCGTATGCTTCTCTGATAGTCTGTACAATCTGCTCAACATCGGCCTTCACACTCACATCCGCTTGTAGATAGGCGACGGTACCATTGGTCGGGTTCAATTTGGCCAAGTGCTGTTGATCAGCCTCATCCAGCGGGGTGCGACCGCTCAGGATAACGGTTACTGCTTCGCCCTGATTCAAGAAGTGGCGGGCGAAGATTTGGCCCAATCCCCCTAACCCGCCAGTGATCCAGTAGACGCCACCTGGTTTGAGATAGAGCCCAGTGTCTGGGGAGCTTGCCTTTGGTACAATCTCCTGGAGAGTTTGAATAGTCCGGATACCTGCTGCATTATAGGATATCTCCATCTCCTGAAAGCTATCCGCCTGCATCTCCCGATTTAGCAGAGGGGGCAGAGTACGGGTATCCAGATTGGAAATAGTAATGATCTTACTGCGGATGTGGGGGTGTTCCAGTTGAGCGCTCTTCAGCATACCACTCAGCGGTGCGTACAGATGGCGCTTGATGTTGTTGGCAGCCACAACCAAAATTTGGTATGCATCTTGCGTGGACTTCCTTGCAAGCAGAGCCTTTAGATGTGCCAACCCTTTTTGCATCAGGTTCATCACCGTTCCAACCTCATCCGATTCTATCACCGGAAGAGAAACAACCTCAGCTTGGTCAAAGGTCGTGGTAATCGTTTCGACAGTTCTCTTTTCCAGACCTATCAGCAGCAGGGAGTTTGCGGCTGGTTCTCCATCCGAGATATCGCTCACTTCATCCAGGGGCTTGACCTGCCATGTTGGCATATGGTAAAGAATATCGGGGCGGGGCTTTTCGGAGATGGGGCGCATCGTTAAGCCCTCAAGCACGATACAGATGGCCCCTTGTTCATCGGTCAGGATGACATCGTATTTGACCACACTGGCATCTGACTCCACTCCGTCAATCGATAGCGGCTCTTGCAACTCGGCGCTATATTGTACATACGCAAAGGCACTTTCCGGAACGTCTTTGTAAATGTTGACGGCCTGCACGGCAAATGGTAGGTAAAGTTTCTTTTGCCCTTGAAGATCCTGGTCGAACGCCAACCCTACCGTTGCCTGCAACGCTGCGTCCAGCAAGCTCGGATGCAGCACGTACGCCTCTCTGTCTGCTTCGCTGCCTGCTAGAGAAGGGAGTTTCAACCGGGCCAACGCTTCGCGTTCGTTGAATCCAATCTGTTCCAACCCTTGTAACGCCGGACCGTAGACCAGCCCGTACTCCTCAAATCGGCGGTAACATGCTGGACCTTCAATCGTTGACCGACAGCGGGCTTGAATGGTGGCGATCTCTAACGGTTCGGGAAGAGTTAACCGCTCAACCGTCAACTTTCCCTGGCTGTGAATTGTGGGAGTTTCCTGACCGCTGCTGCTAATCTCAAACGTTATCTCTGCGTCCTCATCTAAATGTAGGCTAATATGGGTTTCCAATGGTTCATCTTTCACCACCATCGGCCTGACCCAGACTACATCTCGAAGTTGGAGGTGTCCAGCCCCATCATTGTTTACTGCCATCTCTCCAGCGACTCTGGCCATTTCCAGATAGGTCACGCCAGGCAGCACGTTCTCACCCTGTACCCGATGATCGGTCAAGAAGAACTCGCTTCCTGTAAAGAGCGTGTCGAAGCGTTGCTCTGTGAGGGTAGAAGTGTTCTGATGAACGAGTGGATGCAACAGCCCAAAGCTTCTCAGGCCGTTCCCGCTTGTTGTGCTTGCTGGTATCCAGTAGGCTTCTTTGGCAAAGGGATAGGTAGGTAGACTCATTCGGTAAGGCGTCTGGGTGGAATACAACAACGGCCAATCTATCTCGATACCCGATACCCACAATTGGGCCAGTCGATCGAGATCTCGGTCGTTCATGGCCACGCTGAGGAAGGCTTCCCCGGCCCGCCCGCCAATCAATAAACTTTGGCTATGCTGAAGATTGTTGGTTTTGACATTGCCATGATAGCACCGCTCGATAGCTGTTTCATGCTGCTGGTACTGGCCCAATCGCGCCATCAGTTCCTCAACGCTAGAGACAACCAGTGCCAGCCTTTGCTCCATTGCGCTCCGTCCTACCTGTAAGGTATATGCGATATCAGCTAAGACTAGTAGCTGGTAGCTGGTAGCTGGTGACTGGTGGCGGCCACTCATCGGTATCTGAGCACTGCTTTCTGACCATTGTTTGCTTTCCAAATAGAGCAGCAGATTATGGGTATACTCCTGAAGTCGCTCCTCGTTCCTGGCTGATAAAATGATCAGGTGAGGTTCTCCATGCCCTGCAACCTTACCATTCTGCAATCTCGCATCCTTATACTCCTCAATCAGTAGATGGGCATTCGTGCCACTGAAGCCGAAGGAGCTGACCGCGGCCCGTCGTGGCATACCGTCTGCATCCCACTCATTTAGTTCAGTGTTTACATAAAAGGGGCTGTTCTCAAAATCAATATGCTCATTCGGCTTCTCAAAGTGGAGCGATGGAGGTAGCCGTTTATGTTTTAGTGCCAGCAAGACTTTGATGACCCCGGCCACTCCTGCCGCTGTCATGGTATGGCCGATGTTGGTCTTGACTGAACCAATGGCGCAATAAGTCGTCTGTTCAGTGTATTCCCGAAACGCAGCAGTCAAGGCGTCCACTTCAATGGGGTCACCCAGTTTTGTCCCGGTCCCATGGGCTTCGACTAGTTGGATGGTGGCAGGACTAATCCCCGCTCGTCGATAGACTTCCAGCTCTAAGGCCGTTTGGGACTTGGCACTCGGTGCAGTGATGCCGTTGGTCGTGCCATCTTGATTGATACCACTGCCCTTAATAATCCCGCAAATCTGGTCACCATCGCGTGAGGCATCGGACAGCCGCTTTAAGACCACCACACCCACCCCCTCGGCAATGCCAAAGCCATCGGCTCGGTTGTCGAAGGTTTTGCAGCGGCCATCGCCTGCTAGCATTTCGGCTTTGCTGGTCATGATGTGCGTTTGGGGGCCAGTTAACACGCAGACCCCACCGGCCAAAACCATATCGTTCTGGCCAGCCAGCAGGCTTTGGCATCCTTCGTGAATGGCCACCAGCGAAGAGGAGCAGGCCGTGTCAATGGCCATGCTAGCCCCTTTCAGATTCAAGATGTAGGAGAGGCGGGCGGCAAGAATAGATGAAGAATTCCCCATCATTGTATAAGCATCCGGTTCTAGGCCGCTCTGGTTAAGTTGGGTCTGGTAATCTCCAGCAGCAACCCCAGCAAAAACTCCACACAGGGTGGTGGCCAGGGATGGAGCAGCGTACCCGGCGTCTTCGAGGGCCTTCCAGGCTTCCTCTAAAAAGAGTCGTTGTTGGGGGTCCATCCGTTCGGCTTCATGGGGAGAAATCCCAAAGAGAAGCGGGTCGAACTTGTCAATGTCGTCCAGAGCGCCCAACCATTTGCTATAGCTTTTGCCAGGTGTCTGCCGGTCAGGATCACAGTAGCGCTGGACATCCCAGCGGTCTGAGGAAACTTCCCCGATCGAGTCGACCCCGCCAGCAATATTCTGCCAAAACTCATCGACATCCTTCGCGCCCGGAAATCGACCGGATATTCCAATGATGGCGATACCGTCATTAGGTAGATGGTTGACGCGTATGGCGTCCTCGGCAGATTGTGGCAGAACAGATTCTCGACGCAGGTTCTTCTGATCATGCTGAACTAAATCTACCTGGGAAATAGCTGCTTCCTCGGCAACCATTTGCCTATCCCCGATAACTTTAGCCTTGTGTTTGTCAGTGACAGTCGTTGACTTCAAAGAGAGCGGTTTACGGTTTATGGGCGTGGCTAACTTGCTCGATTGTTGCGTAACCAATTCAACCAAATGTCCAGCCAAATCCTGTACTGTCGGATAATCATAGAGTCTGGTGGCATTGATATCCAGCCCAAATTCAGCGTTGATCTGCTTAACCCATTCGACCCCCGTAATTGAATCCAGGCCAAGATCCAAAAATTTCTCGTGCCTTTCTATATCTTGCAGCTCTACGTAGAGGATTTTGACGAGCTGTTGCCGCAACCTTTGCTCAATCGTCATCTGGTCTTGAAGGTTACGGTATACGGTCGGGCTAATCGGCTCAACGGCCGAAGCATGTTCCAAAGGGGTGATTGTTTGGGGCATTAAGCTGTCAGCTTCATCAACTGGGTCGTAGGCCCACACCGGGGTAGATGAGACCAGGTCTCCTTCGTCTTTACTAGCGAATGATTGAGCCTCTTTACTAGGGTCCCTTTGAAAACCGGAATTTTCCGTAGCCTCATCAGGAGAGATCAGGCTCGAGTTTTCAAAAGGAGCTGAGGATAGCTCGGACAAGGTTACTTTCTGTTCTCCTACTTTTAATGGCAGAGTCGATTGGATTGAATCAGCTACACCAACTGTTGACGGCGTTGTCAGCGAAGTAGGGATGGCGGATTGGAGCTGTTTTGCCTCGGATACATGTCTGTCAAACCAATAGCGTTCTTTGGCAAAGGGATAGGTGGGTAAACTGACCCGTTGGGGCTTCTCTGTTGCATAAAGGAGATGCCAATCCACGTCAGCCCCTTCCACCCAAAGCTGACCCAATTCACTCAATTTTCCGCGCCGGATGAGAGCCTGCATAAACTCTCTGGCCTCTTCCCCCTTGGTCAGAATTGGGAGCCATTCGTTGCCGGCTTTGCGTTGGCTTTGATAGAGATGCTCTATCTTATTATCGAGGTACTCTGTGAGCTTATCAAGCACATCAGCAATGGTGCTTGCCACAAAGGCAACTCGACACGCCATAGCCTCGCGGCCCACTTGCAATGTGTAGGCGATTCTGGCTAATGATGGGGCTGATGGTTTGTGGCTGGTGGTTGATGGTTTGCGGTACGGGAGGGTTGTGGGTATTGCCGCAAGCAGAACATCTTGTTGTGCGAGTTGCTGGATGGATGCTTCTGGTATGAAAAATGAATTCGGTAGCTCACAACCGTACCGTTCTTCAATCATCATTTGCAAGCGATTCAGTTGTACAGTATCGAAACCACTCTCGGAAAAGGTCTGTTGACACTCAATCTCAGCTTCGTCAACCATAAGGATTCCCGCAACTATCTCCCGCAGGAATTGCTGAATCTTCTTGGTGTGCTCAACCTCATTACGTTCTTGTTCAGTTGTCTCCAAGGTGGTAACTTGCTCAAAGAAGGTCAACATCGTTTGAACATACTCGCGCAGCCGTTCATCATCTCTGGCCGATAACACAATCAGGTGTGGCTCTCCGTCCTCTGCATCTGTGCAACTTTGCGACCGTTCATCCACATATTCCTCCAACACCACATGGGCATTGGTGCCACCAAAGCCAAAGGAACTGACTCCGGCTCGTCTGGGAACCGGCTCTCCAGCTTCGT
Source organism: Chloroflexota bacterium (assembly GCA_039028975.1). Taxonomy (GTDB): domain Bacteria; phylum Chloroflexota; class Anaerolineae; order Caldilineales; family Caldilineaceae; genus JAHBNG01. The sequence goes on along the minus strand of JBCCHB010000059.1, from coordinate 18,945 downwards.
CAGTAAGCACCTGCCATGCTCGCGTTTCAGTCACCAAGTAAAACGGGCTATCAGTCAGTTCAATATAAGGATTCTGTTCCTCCAAGTGGAGGGTCGCGGGTAGCTTCTGGTGTTTCATTGCCAGCAGCATCTTCATGACGCCAGCAATGCCCGCAGCTGGCTCTAGATGACCGATGTTGGTCTTGACCGACCCTAGTCCGCAATAATATTGTCCTGGAATAGCCTGCCCCTGCAGCGTGCGCAATTGGGCAAAACCCTGCTTCAAAGCTTCTATCTCCACTGGGTCGCCCAATTCGGTTCCTGTACCATGAGTTTCGATATAACTTACCGTACCAATATCAACCCGGGCATCCTCGTAGGCCTTTACGAGCAACTGGGCCTGCGCCTTTGCGTTGGGTGCCGTCAATGATGTGGCCCGTCCTCCATGATTTTCGGCGCTGCCGCGTATGATGGCGTAAATGTGGTCACCGTCTTGCTGGGCCTGGGCCAAGGGCTTGAGCAACAGAGCGCCCACACCCTCACCTTTGACGTAGCCGTTGGCTTCTTTATCGAATGTTTTGCAGCGGCCATCCGGTGACAACATCCCCATTTGGCTGGTCATCACATAGGTTGCAGGGGAGAGCGCCAGGCTGACTCCACCGACGATGGCGCTTTCGATTTCTCCGCTACGGATTGACTGAACCGCGCGATGCAAAGCCACCAGCGAACTGGAACAAGCTGTATCAATGGCTTCACTGGGACCGCGTAGATCCAGCGAGTAGGAGACGCGGTTGGCCAACATGGCATGGGCATTGCCGGTAGCCATCTGTGCGTTGCTCTTAACCGGCGTCTGTGCGATTAACTCCCGATATTCCTGAAACTGCACCCCCACATAGACCCCGATCGGTCGCCCGGCCCACGCGGAGGCTCGATAGCCCGCATCCTCGATGCATTGCCAGGCAGTCTGCAAAAAGAGCCGGTGTTGGGGATCCATCATCTCAGCTTCGCGGGGTGAAATCTTAAAAAAGAATGGATCGAAGGTATCTACATCAGGGATGAAGCCGCCCCATTTAGATCGGCTTTTGTCTGACTGTTGCCCAGAAGCGTCATAGTAGGGACGCCAATCCCAGCGCTCCGTTGGAATTTCGGTAACCAGATCATGACCAGCCTCCAAATGCTGCCAGAATGTGGCCAAATCAGGTGATTGGGGTAGCACCCCGCTCATGCCGATGATGGCGACCGCTTGTGGCGAAATCGAATCGATTGTTTCTATCGGCTCTGGCGATACGGCTTGGGACAAAGTTGGTTGCTCCTTAGCGGGATCATGCTCGGCGGTGTTGACCTTTTCGATTCCCACTTGCTCTCTATAATAGCCCTCAATTTCCCTCCCATACTGCGCCAACAGATGTCCAGCTACTCCGCTGAGAGAACCGTACTCGAAGAAAATTACAGGGGTCATTTCTACGCCATAGCGTTCCTCTATGCTGACTGCAAACCGCTTCAACAGAATCGAATCGAACCCGATCACTCCCAGATTTTCATCCTCGTCCAATTGCTCAATCTTGACTTTTGTGATGGCCGACACCTGCTGCTTTAGGTCTCGAATTAGCAGGTCCTTCAGAAGATTACTTTCTACACCGATACTCTCTTGTCTTATCCACTCTGTGTTGCTCCGCCCGTACGACTCTCTTGGGAATCCCGAAGCGTTGCGAATGTTAATGTTGCTAGTGGTGACCACCACCTGACTTTCCTCCGCGGCTAATGCGTCTTCAAACGCCTGCAAGCCTTCCGCCGTTGTGAGGGGCATCAGCCCTAACCGCTGCGCCAGCCATATTTGGTTAGACTCATCTACCTGCATGCCGCCCTCAGCCCACAGCGGCCAGTTGATTGCCACCGTGTGACCTGACCTTTTGCCAGCAGCCACTAACCGTTGTCGGTGGTGAGCAAAGCCATCCAGAAAAGCATTGGCAGCTCCATAGTCTGTCTGCCCCATATTACCCAGCACGCCCGCCAGCGAGGAGAAGAGCACCATAAAATCCAGCGAGTCGTCCTGCGTCACCAGGTCGATATTGACCAGCCCGGCCACTTTGGACGCCAACACCGCTTCGATCTCATCGGCAGTTTTGTTGAGCAACAGACTGTCTCTAGTCACCCCCGCACTGTGAATGATGCCATTCAAATCGCCATATTGCTCGCGAATGCTCTGTACCACCCGCTCAACATCTTCCCGCTGGCTCACATCACCGGGTAGATAGACCACCCTCCCACCAGCTTTCCGCATCAACTCTAATTGCTGCTGACCGACTTCACCCAAGGTAGTGCGCCCACTCAGGATGAGCGTGATGTTTTGCTCTTGCTCAAGCATATATTGGGCGAAGATGCGTCCCAAGCCGCCCATCCCCCCTGTGATCCAATAAACGCCCCCAGCTTTGAGCCACTTACGCCCCCCTCTTGGCTCGATATCCACGAACGTTCTGAGCTTTCTGGTGCCAGCCCGATCGTAAATGACCTCATCCCAAGCAAAGGTCTCTTCTGCTATTTCTTGCTGCAGGAGTGTGCCGATGTTGCTGATTTGTGAGTCTGAAACAGTCACGACCTTACCCCATACGTTGGGGTGTTCCCGCCGGGTGCTTCTCAAGAATCCCGCCAGTGGAGCCACCCGGTAGCTCTCGGACTCAGTGGCCAGTATGATGACTCGCCTGGGTACGGTTGGTTTCGCTTCCAGGACGCCTCGCAGATGCCGCCAAAGCTGCAGGAGATCACTGCTAACGGTCTCTGCGGCATCCTGCTGTGTCACGACCTCTAAAGAAACTACGTCTGCTCCCTTGAAAGCAGCAGCCATCACCTCGCTCACGGATGGCTCAAGCCCAACTCCCATCAGCGAAACCGGTTCTTCCACATCGGTCACAGTCGCACCAATTTGCGCAGGCTGCCAGATGGGCTTGCTATAGCGCACCGTCCGTTTGTCCAAGGACATCTCCTCTTCGTCGCTGTGTCGGAGCGCAATTGATCCTCTGTAGGGTTTGGCGTGAGGGACGGAGCGACGACCTTTCTCGGGTACCCAATACCGCTCTTTGGCAAAGGGATAGGTCGGTAAAGTGATGCGATGAGGTTTCTTTATCTCGTACAATAGAGGCCAATCTATTTCGGCACCTGAGATCCACAGTTGAGCCAGCTTGTTCAGTTCGCGATTATCAATTGCAGCATGAATGAATGCGGCGCCAGCTTCCCCATCGATTAATTGCTCTTTGCTATGCAGCGGGTTGTATATCTTGCTATTGCCTTGGTAGAGACCTGTGATGGAGCTCTCTTTCTGCGTGTACAGACTCAACCGCTCAATCAATTCCCCGATGCTAGACACAACTAGAGCCAAGCGTGCGTCCATGGCCTCACGACCTACCTGCAAGGTGTAGGCAATGCTGGCCAAAGATAGGACTGGTGGCTGATAGTTGGTGGCTGGCAGACGATGGGTAGTGGCTGGTGGTGCAGACGCCTGTTCCAAGTAAAGCAGCAGCTTGTTGGCATACACTCGCAGGCGCTCTTCATTCTTGGCCGACAGCACAACCAGGCGGGGTTCTTCGTTATCTACAACCTTGTAACTCTGTGACGCTGCGCCCTGGTATTCCTCAATCACCAAATGGGCATTCGTCCCGCTGAACCCAAACGAGCTGACCGCGGCACGCCTAAGATCGGTCCCTGCGTCCCACACTTTTAGCTCGGTGTTCATGTAAAAGGGACTATTCGCAAAATCGATATGCTCATTCGACTTCTCAAAATGGAGTGACGGGGGTAGCTGCTTATGTTTCAGTGCCAGTAAGACTTTGATCACCCCAGCCACACCTGCGGCCATCAAGGTGTGGCCGATGTTCGTTTTCACCGAACCAATGGCGCAATATGCAGTCTGCTCGGTATATTCCCGAAACGCAGTGCTCAATGCTTCAACCTCAATGGGATCACCCAGCTTTGTTCCGGTCCCGTGGGCTTCTACCAGTTGGATGGTTGACGGGTTAATCCCCGCCCGACGATAGACCTCCAGCTCTAATGCCGCTTGCGCATTGGCGCTCGGTGCGGTGATGCCGTTGGTTGCACCATCCTGATTGATGCCACTGCCCTTGATGACGCCATAAATCTGATCGCCATCGCGTACGGCGTCGGCCAGCCGTTTTAGGACGACCACTCCTACTCCCTCAGCAATGCCAAAACCATCGGCTCGGTCGTCAAAAGCTTTACAACGTCCGTCAGAGGCCAACATCTGGGCATTGCTGGTCATCATATGCATCTGGGGACCAGTCAGCACATAGACACCTCCAGCCAACACCATCTCGTTATGGCCGGTCAAGAGACTTTGACACCCCTCATGAATGGCTACCAGTGAAGAGGAGCAGGCCGTATCAATAGCCATGCTGGCCCCTGTCAGGTTCAAGATGTAGGAGAGACGAGCTGCCAGAATCGAGGATGAATTGCCCATGAGCGTATAGGCATCCGCTTCCGTGCCATTCCGGTTTAAGCTGGTTTGATATTCACCGGTTCCAGCCCCAACAAAGATGCCGCATTTGCTTTCAGAAAAAGACTTTCTAGCGTATCCGGCGTCTTCAAGGGCTTTCCAGGCCTCTTCCAAAAAGAGCCGCTGCTGGGGATCCATCCGTTCGGCTTCCTGGGGAGATATCTCAAAGAAAAGCGGGTCGAATCTGTCAATGTCATCCAGCGCCCCCAGCCATTTGCTATAGCTCTTACCAGGCGCCTGCCGATCTGGGTCATAGTAGCGCGCGACATCCCAACGTTCGGGAGGGACCTCGTTAATCGAGTCGACGCCGACAGCAATATTCTGCCAGAATTCATGAACGTCGTTTGCTCCTGGAAATCTACCAGATATTCCGATAACGGCAATTCCATCATCGGACGGGCGGCGAACCACTATTGCATCCTCTTGAGGTTGTGGCTGAATAGATGGTTGACGCTGACTTCTTTCCTTCTGGTCAGCCAGATCCCTGAGACACTTTTCGGTCAGGTCGCTCATCTGTTCCAGGGTATGGCTGATGACTACTTTGCCAATATGTGCCCCACTTTCAACATAGTGTAGTGCATCTTGGATCTGTGAAAGAGGATAGATCCGATGAACCACCGGGCAGATTTCTCTATTTTCGACCATTTCGACCATCTGACTCAGGTAGCCAGCCACAAGTGTTGAATCGCCAAAGCCTGATTGACGACTATCGATGCTGAAAAACGCTTGATTATGCACCAGCCTAGACAGGTCCAACGCGGCACTGGCTTTCAGACCGTGGACGGCCAATTCCAAATAACGCCCTCCTGGGGCCAGCGCATTAAGCCCTTTTTGAATGGCTGGCCCGCCCAACATGTTGAGCACCACATCTACTCCTCGACTCCTGGTAGTTGCCCTGATCGACTCATCGAAATTCCCAGTATAATTGAGCGGATGCTCGACCCCGATTTGCTCCAGAAAAGCGAGCTTCTCATCTCGGCTCGATGTGCCATAGAGGATCGCTCGGCGTAAGTTGGCCAGTTGGACAGCCATTAAGCCACAACCACCAGCCGCAGTCTGAATGAGAATGTGTTCTCTTTCATTGAGGTTAGCGAGCCGCAGTGCGTGATAGACAGTTAAGAAGATAATGGGTAAACTAGACGCCTCTTCAAAAGAGAGATTTAGTGGCTTTTTGACCGAAGAGAGAGCAGGCACGTTTACATACCTGGCGTGTCCACCCATTTGCTGTCCAGTTAAGGCGATGACCTGGTCACCTTCTACAAAATGATTCACGGTGCTACCAACTTCGGTCACAACCCCAGAGACTTCAAAGCCCGGTACAAAAGGGTAACTTGGCATCGTCGGATACAACCCTTTGATACACAGTAGATCGGGAAAGTTGATGGCTGAAGCTCGAACCTCTATCTGGATTTCATCCGCTTGGGGTGAAGGAACCTGCCAGAGTGCCAAATTGCTCTCCGCTACTGACTGTACTGTTGAAACTGTCAGGCCATAGGCTTTGCCGGATATCTCGGCTTTTTGTTCAGGCTGTGCAGTGGGTTGCGTTAAGCGTAGGGATATCTGGCTAGCGGAGCTAGCATTTGGGGTTTCGGCCTCTGGGCTTTCAAAATCCGACCCTGAGTCGATTGGGGCTGCCAATGCCTTGCTGCTTTGGTGGGGAATTATCTCTACCAGATAGCCAACCAAACGTTGCAGTGTCGGGTAATCGTAGAGCTTGGTTGCGGCGATGTTCAATCCAAAGTCACCATTGATCCGTCTGACCCACTCCACTCCCGTTATGGAATCCAACCCCAAATCAAGAAACTTCCCATGTGCCTCTACAGCCTCCGGCTCAACATACAAGAGTTCGACCAGTTGCTGCCGCAGTTGCTGCTCAAGGGCTGCCCGCTGTCGATGAGTGCCTTTTGTCACCATATCAACTTGAGAAACAATTGTACATAGCTCTTGGGGGGCAGCTTGTTCGGTTTCCCATGGTTCCATTGCCTCAGCCGGTTCAACCAACGTCAACGGATCAGATGTTGCTAATTTTTTTGCCCGGTCTTCTGTAGGTTGCACATGTATGTCTGACAACACAACCTTTTTCGTTTGGGTACTGAGAGGTGGAGGCGATTGGGTTGAAGAAGCGAGCTCACCCATGGGGATTGCTGCGGCGGCAGCGCCTTGTTGTTTCTCCGCTAAATGTCCGTCAAACCAGTAGCGTTTTTTGGCAAACGGATAAGTGGGCAAACGAACCCGTCGAGGCTTCTCTGAACCATACAGCAATGCCCAATCTATCTCGATCCCAGATACCCACAACTCGGCTAAATTCCTCAACTTCCCCTTGACAATCCATTTGCTGACCGCTTCCTGCAAATCTTCATCCTGGGCAAAAAGATTGACCTGCGTTTCGTCTCTCTTGATTTGATTCCAGAAAAGATGCTCCACATCCTCTTCACCAGCCAAATAGGCGCTCAATTTACTGCCTAAGGACACTATATCTTCCACAATACAGGCAACCCGACTATCCATCGCCGCTCGCCCCATCTGCAGAGTATAAGCAATGCTTGCCAAAGAGAGATCCGTTTTGTGCTCTTGCTCTTCCTCCAGAAAAGACAGCAGCCTCTCGGCATAGGCTTTAAGTCGTTCTTCATTCCTGGCCGAAAGCACAACCAGGTGCATTCCATCTCCAGAATTATTCTCGTTCTCTCTGGTTGGCGAACGATACTCCTCCAGCACGATGTGTGCATTGGTTCCACCAAAGCCAAAGGAGCTAACCCCAGCGCGGCGCGCAATTGCGTTGCCGTCGATATCTTGTGGAGTTGACCATTCCTGAGTCTTCTGCACGATTGTGAATGGAGTTGGCTCGATGTCAATACGAGGGTTGAGCTGATTGAAGTTTTGGAGCCCTGGCAAGGTCTGATATTTCATAGCCAGTAAAACTTTGATAACCCCTGCAACACCAGCGGCTGCTTCTAAATGACCGATCTGGCTTTTGACCGATCCTAATCCACATGTTATCTGACTTGAGTTGGTGCCATTTTCCTCGGCTACCCTGCGGTCGCTTTGAAAATCGTCGTATTCCTCCCCTCCCACAGTACGGGCTAAAGGCCTACTTTCAAATGAATCTGATTTTAAGATGGCAAATGCTTGGGCCAGGCCCTCAAACTCAATTGGGTCACCTTTGGGTGTGCCTGTGCCGTGGGCTTCTATATAGCTGATTGTATCGGGAGTAAGGCCTGCACGGCGATGGGCCTCAACAATCACCTCACTCTGAGCTTGTGGGTTGGGATAGGTTAGCGTATAGGTCTTACCACTATGGTTGACTGCGCTGCCTTTGATAACACCATAAATATCGTCTTCATCGGCGGCAGCTTGGGATAGTGGTTTTAAGAGCAGAATGCCAGCGCCTTCGCCTCGTACGTATCCATCGGCACCTGCATCGAACGTTCTACACTGTCCGCTGGGTGACAACATTCCGGTTTTGGCAAATGAGATATGTCGGGTGGGCGTGAAAAGAAAATTGACCCCTCCAGCCAGAGCTAGCTCACACTCATCTTCTTGGAGTGCTCGGATAGCCTGATGAATCGCGTACAGAGAGCTGGAACAGGCTGTGTCCAACGTCAAACTGGGGCCTTTGAAATTAAAGAAGTGAGAGATGCGGTTGGCAATGACTGCACTCGCTGTCCCAGTAGCATGGTGGGCGGGAACGTCCATCGTTGTCTTTTCCAGCAACTCTTTGTAATCAAAGTTGAAGACACCTAGGTAGACGCCCACATTGTCACCTGCATAGGCTTGTGGGTTCAACCCAGCATCTTCCCAACAGGCCCAAGTAAGCTCTAGCATGATCCGTTGCTGGGGATCCATTAGCTCTGCTTCCCGGGCAGATATGCCAAAAAAAGGGGCGTCAAATTGATCTGCATCGGGTACAAAACCGCCCCATTTGCTGTCAGTCTTGTTCCGCTCTGCTTGCGGATCGCCCCAATACGCGCGCCAATCCCAACGTTCTTCTGGTATTTCCGTAATACTGTTTACGCCAGAAATTAGGTTTTCCCAGAACTGGCCATAATCCCGTGCTCCAGGAAAGCGACAGGCCATACCAACAACTGCAATATCTGTCCCATTGTAATCATAATTGAGGTGATTCGAGGTCGGAGATTCTTGTGCCAGGTTCATTTTCTTGCCAGATTTGTGCTGATTTTCCATGCGTCTCGTTCCTTGTAACTGTTCGCTTCACCACGCAGGCTGAGTCTATCGAAGCCGAACGTCCGGCTTTGACAGGTTCAGGGGGCTAAACGCTTACCTTTCCTTCGCTTACCTTTCCTTATGGTCGCCGTCCAGCCCTACTTACCAAAGAGAAGTACAATTCGTTCTTCTCCACCAATGTCAAATTGCCAAAACGATGAGAACTCTCGATGGGTTTTATTCAATTCTCGTTCCTAAGGGTTCGGAAATCAGAGGGTAAAGAGGAATCCTATCCGTAGTCTTCAACTGCTCTATGAGAGAGACCAAACTACGGTTCTTAAACGGAACTGAGCACAGATACATTGCGGTCCACGCGGATCGGTCCCCGAACCCAAATATAAGTCTCTTACTTGATTTGTTCAGCCAATCGCTTGAATAGATCCACCCCAAACTGTCGGAAGAGGTGAATCATATCCACAAAGACCCAGTTCTCCACATACATTTCGCCCTCGCGCTTCCACCAGTCCAAGCCATTAAATTCGATGGCGTTACCCGTCGCAGGGCAATCGAGATAAGGGCCGGTATGAGTGGCTTTGACGCCTGCCCAGCCCGGTGCGCCGCTGTAGGCCCCTTCCGCGATTAAAGCATTCAGGTCTTGCACTTGGCGATCTGGATAGGCAATGAGCCAGGGCTGCTGATGCAAATCTTCGAACTCTTTCAAGCTGAGACAGGCACCGATCCCGCCTGGTCCATACCAGCGTACGTTAGGGTCGAAGAAATCGGCCATACCCATGCTCTCTAATTCGGACTGGTCATACGCGTTCAGGCCATCGAAGATAAAGCGGCGTATGTGCTCGAGTCCATAGGCAGATTCAGCTTCATCTTGGGCTTCCAGCAAAATGCCATCGCCAGCCCGCGGTGGTGGATAGATCCCATCTTGCCCTCGACTGGGTGGCAATACGTGAAAGCCAGCCTGCTGCATGAGATCAATCAGATCCAGCAGGAAAAAGACTTCCACAATCTTGCCGTCTTCCATGCGGCAGAATTCGCCCCAACGAATCTTCACGCTGCCTCCGGTTGCCGGAATGGTTAGATAATCATTTTTGAATATGCCATGCAAATAGCCAGTCCCGCTGACCCACATCCGCCCGTCTAGACCGATATTGCCGTCAATCCTACCGTTGGATTTCCCTCCACAGAAGAGGTGGGTCTGCCGTTTCAGATCTGAGAACGAATGCAGCAGCGGCAGCCAAAAATCAGATACAAATGTATCTGTCCCATTGAGTTGGTTGATAGGGTCAGGGCCATGCCAAATGACATTGGCGTCCATCGAAGAACGGGCTATATCGTGTATCTGGCTTGGCTCTGCGTTCTCTAGCGACTGCCAGAATTTCCAGATGATCTCTTTGTTTCGTTGGTTTAGTTGAGTGGTCATTCGGTTTTTTATTTAGGTTTTTCCAAAAATAATAAAATATACAGAAAACCTTACAAGCTAGTCCAGAAAATAAATTACTCAAACCCGCTGCGTTTATCTGGATGTAGTAAAGCATTTAAGGTAGATTACATTTTCCTAAAAAGCCAGTAGTACGTCAAATCCATTTTGCCGAATAGAGAGACGGTAATCCATTGAGAAGATATTTAGAAATTCTGCAATTGGTGGTCAGTAGTAGGTCAAACTCCACAGCGTCTCATGTATTCCCTGTTTGCTGGCATTCACTCCATAACTGAGATGGACGATGGGGATAGCTAGCACACTGCAAGGCATCAGGCTATACATCCCTTGATTGGTCGCGAAGAATGCAGCGAACACTACGTTCATCGTATCCATAACTACGAAAAACGCTGTGTGAGTTTTAGTCTGGTTACGTACTCTTACTCCCTCCGTCTCTAGTAACGCGTTAATCGCTCAGTTTCCTGTTACAATTTAGCACAAATCATTGATATAATTTTTCAGAAAAAGATTTTCCATGCGTATCCTTCGACAAGCTCAGGGCCAGGGCGTACAGAAAATCTTTTTCTGGATATCTATATAACGAGGCTAAAGGCCGAGTTGGGCCATGTCCATAAGTTTTCTACAATTTGGACATGGCGCTCCAGAATCTCTGCAAGCTGCTGCCCCTCCTATTCCCCAATCAGGGTCTGGTCGGTCAGGAAGTCAGAGAGATATGGGATCTCCAGCCCCACGATGACCCGCTGAACATCGCGTAGCTTTTCGGTAGGTTCTGGATAGTTTTGTCATCATCTTTTTTGATATGATGGACGTAATGATGGTTTTCAGCGGCGTTTTTCTAAAGATGATAATCACAAAGAGAGACAAATCGAATGAGTACTCGAGTTACTTTTCCTTCTCACTCATATCCCCCATGCTGCACCCAACTCCTTCAACAGATGTTTATGGACTGTGAAGAAGTCTCCATTCTCAAGGAATTCACCGAAGGAGAGAGCGGCACCCGCGTCTTCTTGACAAAGGCTCAAAAGCAGGGTAAACCAGCCGGGCTACCCGTCATTGTCAAACTAGGGCCAGCTCATCTGCTTGAGGAAGAATGAAGAGCCACCTGTTCATATACAGCAGATCAGTTGCCTGGCTTTGGCCCATTAAGGAAGCGCCTGTTTTTATAGAAGCGACAAAAAATGGGGCAGAATAAGAAGATATGGGGCGGCCAAATACAGCCTTGCAGGCGACGGCATCTTTGAAGTGCAAACGCTGCGAGCTTATATGCAATCGGTGAGGCGACTCATCCAGAGATAGATAACGTTGTCGAGATACTGTTTTATAAGGCGGTGTCAGCTACTAGTTCTCTCAATTTTGCGATATCAAAAGATGCTTAGATTGGCTGTGGTATAATGGTTTTTACTTATAACAGACAATCATCTCCGAAAAGCAACAAGATGCAACGATTACCCATAGGTGAGCAGCACTTCGGCCTGCTGCGCGAAAGCAACCAAATCTACATTGACAAAACCAAGAAGATCCATGAGCTAATGAATGTAGGACGGTTTGTCTTTTTGGCGCGCCCACGTCGCTTTGGCAAATCTTTGTTAACGACAACGTTGCAAGCAATCTACCAGGGAAAGCAAGAACTCTTCAATGGCTTGTGGATCGAAGACAAGATTGATTGGAAACCCAGTCCTGTTATATTGCTCAATTTTAACGATATTAACTATCTTGATAGACCCCTTACTGTGGCGCTCGAAGAATATATTGATCGCCTCGCTGAGCGTAGCGATGTAACACTGCGCAGCTCAGACTATAAATCTAAGTTTCAAGAATTTATTGTAAAACTTTCGGTTGAAAAGCGTATCGTTCTGATTATAGATGAATATGATAAACCGATCACCGATTTCCTGGGTGAAGATGACAAGGTGAAAGAGAATATCCGTACGCTCAAGAGCTTCTATTCGGTTCTCAAATCAACCGATGCCAGCCACCTCCACTTTACCTTTATCACCGGCGTCTCCAAATATGGCAAAATCTCCATCTTTTCTGATTTGAACAACCTGCTGGATATGACAACCGATGCCCGCTTTGGCACGCTGTTGGGCATTACGCAACAGGAATTGGAAACCTACTTCCCCGATTATCTTGAGCGGCTGGCGAAGCGTTTTGATGTAGACCACGAAACATTGCTCAAAACGATTGCTCACTGGTATAACGGCTACTCGTGGGATGGTGTTGAATCGGTCTATGTGCCTTTTTCGACGTTGGTCTTTTTGGAGAAGCAGACCTTTGAAAATCATTGGTTTTCCACCGGAACGCCCACATTCCTGATCAAGCTACTGCGCCAGAATAAATTCCCTGCTTATAAACTGGAAGATGTGACTGCTGATGACACGCTGTTGGACCAGATGGAGATCGATGACGTGAGCATCGAGTCTCTTCTTTTCCAGACTGGGTACTTGACCATCAAAGAAGTGCGTTCCTCATTGGGTTATCTGCGCTACAAGCTTGGGTACCCCAACTACGAAGTGGCCCAATCGTTTCGTAAACACCTCTTAGCCGATTATCTAGATGTTGGGGCGGGCAGCATTGGGCGACAGCTGCTTTTCGATTTTGAAGACGCGCTCAATGCTTTAGACATGGATGCATTTATCATGCTGCTGAAGTCCATGTTCAGCCGTATACCCAACACCCTCTTTTTACCCCAAGAAGCTTACTATCATTCTATCGTCTATCTCTTGCTAGAATTGTTGGGCTTTGATATCGACCCCGAAAAGCTAACTAATATCGGCCGCATTGACGCCGTTCTAGAAACAGACGAGACCGTCATCATGGAGTTCAAGATGAGCCATGTCGATGATGAAGATCCGGCTGATGTAGCGCTGACCCAAATTCAAGACAAACAGTATGCATTGCCCTATGCCACCAAAGACAAACGGATTATCGCGCTGGGCGTAGTCTTTGATTACGAGAGCCGGAATGTCGTTGACTGGGATGTGGAAGGGTAAGAGTGCCTACACCCGGAAAACTACAACGGATTCGCGGAATCAGCGGATTTTTTGTCTCCTGTAGAACCGCCAATTGATATGGCCACGCTCGTTGATCCATTTTTGAATCAGTTCCATCCCAGAATCCGTTGTAGTTCTTTGGCCCATTCCCGGATTGATCGTGTGTCTCTACTTCCCACCAACCTCCGTCACCGTCAACTCATAGACTGCCGAACTGCCTTCGCGACCAGCGAGGATATCCACCTCTTCAAACGCGGCTTGGAGCTTGGTTTGGACAATGAGGCATTGGGTGAGGACACGTCCCTGCTCGGCGGAGCTTGTGGCACCCAGCCATGCATCATGGTCGATTCGAAGGGGTTCCAAATCCCCATAACCCGGTCGGGTATCGGCCTCGCTCTCTGGATGGACAAAGCGCAGGTCCACGTTGTAGCTTTCGGCATTGCGGCGGTGGATGGCAATTTCTATTTCGGCTGCATTCATAGGCGGTTACTTGGTTTGTGTGTGGTTGGTCATGATATTCTCTTGGACGGTCATTGGTGTGGTAGCTGTTCGCTCCCCCCGTAGGCTGAACCTGTCGAAGCCGGTTTGCCCCTTCGACAAGCTCAGGGAGCTGAACGACTACTTAGGATCGAGAATTGAATAAAACGTAATGGAAGATCTCCCGGGTACCCGAGATGACAGGACCGAACTTTCGGGTTTTATTTGATCTTGATTCCTTAGTGTGCGTGTTCCGTATTCCGTATGTAGAAGAAGAAAATCGGTTTGACGCTTACTCTTCCCCTACTCCTTTCACATCGGGGCGTCGTCTCGATAGCTCTTTGCTCTTGTCGATGATGCGCTGAATCTCGGCGGCGGCATCGTCACTGGCATCTTTGAGATCCTCATGCACCGTCTTCTGGTCATTCATGTAGAGCAGTCGAGTCCAGTATGTATTGTAGGCGATCCCTAGCCACGTGATCAGCTGAAGGTTTTCTTCTAAAGCCCGTAGCGGACGGCTAAGAAAGTAGCCGATGAATGTGGCAACCCCTAGCCCGGCAAAGATGAGTCCGAAGATCTCTTTGCCATCTTGCAAGCCAAGCATGACAGCCATGACAAAGAGGCCAATGCCGACCAAGAAGAGCAGCACATACATGGCCACGGTCAGGTAGTAGGGTAGAATAAAAGCACGAAGTATTCTGCTGAATAGGATGTTATTGTTCTCCAGCCCTTGCTTGACGTAGTCGATCCACGCCTCATGCACCTCCGGATCAACGGCAGAACGGGGTGACTCCGGCGCAGGTAGATGACTCGGGGCCACACTTTCGGCCGCGCCTTGAGCCGGTTGCGCTATCTGGGCATGCTCTTCATCAAGGGATATCTCGCTACCTGCAAATACTTCGGGCTGTTGAGGTATGGGGATAAAGGCGATCTCGTTGTCTAGTTCATCGTCCAGCAGAACGCCTTCACCCAAGTTGAATGAAACCTCGGTAAGCTGCTCAAAGGCTGCTAGACTGGCTTTGATGAGCTTCTCATAGGTTGGTGCATTGCCAGTTCCATTGTATCCCTTGGCAAAGTTGAAGTAGTCACGGTTGCGCAGCGCCTGCACCAGTTTGGGGTCGGCTCGCACGTAATCGAAGAAGCCCAGTACGTGGCTGCGTTCATCGGCAGAAAAAGCGTTGAACATCTCCTGCACCGTAGCATAGCCTATCCGCTTGTGGTTAAAGCCCATGATTTGGGAAAGCCCCATGCTAATCGAGCGCTTGGCGGGGGTATCGCCTCCTTGAAGATTGGCGGCGAAGCTGAAGACCTGCCATTCCAGGCTCTGATTCCCGTGAAAGAATTGAAAGGTCTCATTGGCGTTGCCACGCCAGCCATGGCTCCGGCCGTCAGAGGGAACAGAATGGTTCAAGGCAAAATGGCGGGAGAAGACGTCAGGTTGTTGATGGCCCCATTCTCTCTGAAAGATGTGGTTTTCAAAACGGATGATGGGCTGGTTATGCGAGAAGAATGCCGCACCGCCAGACTCTACGTTGAAGACAGCCACGGCCACAGTTGGATCAATGGCCAGTCTCTCTGCCAGCACGGTAATCAAGCCCCCGTAGCTGTTCCAGATGTGGGCTAGCCGCTTGGCACCTCCTTGGGCATGGGGGCTTAGTTGGATCTGGTCGACAGCGTCCGGGGCCATTGGCACGTCTTGGATGGTCGGGTCAGTACGGAAGAATTGATGGGCAGTTGGTCCGGTTGGTGTAATCTTGCCTTGGGTAGGCTGAGAGGCGTCCAGGTTGCGCACAAATTGCTTGTGAACAAAGCCAGCCGTCTCAGCATCTGCAGCCACGCAGAGCCACTCATTCTGATCGTCCAACACATCCAGATTTGTACCATCGGGTAGGAGGATCAGCACGTCAGCCCCCTTGTTTTCCTCGGCTCGTAAGTTCAAGCCGTCCTCAGCCTGAACTTGGCCGCGCCATTTGGCCGTGGCACGCAATTCTTTAATGAGGTTGATTTCGATCAGACTGCGCTCTTGGTCACCGAGATTGGGCAGATCAGCCACTCGTGGCCCGCCATAGCGCATTTGACGCACTACTTGGTTGGCAGCCAGCTGATGCACATCCAATCCGCCCTTGCTCATCAGATCGTCCCCAATTATGCCGAGGCTCTGGGCGGCCCCAAAGCAGGCATTGATGAGACTTTGGTTGCTAAAGATATTGGGAATGCGTCCGATGGTCCGTTTGGTGGACGGTGTTGGCATACTTACTTTGGTCAGCTTAGGCAATCGCACTCGGAAGTCGGCTGCTGGTCCTGCCTGAAGTGCCGCCTTGAAGTCCTCAATGACGCCAGGGCGATTGGCGATAGACCACTCCTTCTGGCCATGGTGAACCGGGTCGGGCCAGCGGTAGAGCATCATGCCCTGGATGGGCTGGTTGTCGGGATTGCTGTTCCAGTCGGCAATTTCACGGTAGGCTTCGCGCACCCATCCGTTGTTGTGGCCTGCTCCCCAACCTTGACCCGGCGTTGTGGGGTCGGTCTCGGTAATCAACACAGGGAGGTGACGACAGCGAGCAGGGATGGCGTTCATAAAGTCCTGATAAGTGCGGAACTCGTTGCGCAGGTGCTGGTATCCTGGCGCACCATGAAAGTGATCGCTGCGGATGGTCGATGGGTCATGGTTGTGGGTGTAGGTGTGGATAGCAAACCCATCACATTCACCTGGCGGGATGGCGTCAATCTGGTCGGCGAAATATTTGACCCAGTCCCCGCTCTCATTGCCAGCATATTTGGTCTGCTCATTCCACGGCGCGGGGCCAGCCACCAGCACCAGATCTTGCTCGTGGCTAGGCACGTGACGGATGGCCCGGCGGCAGCGGGTGTAGGCATCGCCATACTGTTTGGGGAAGATGAATTCACCGTGGGGGCGCTCGGCAGCATGGTTGGGTTCGTTGCCAATGACCCAGATGTGGCAGCCTCTGGAGCGGCTTACGTATGTTGCGCAGGCTCGGGCGAACTGCTCATAGTGCTCTGGTTTGGGCAGCGCGCCATTGGGTTCATAGCCGTTATGGACCCGCACCGCCACGCTCAACCCTTGATTGGCCAACGCCTGGAAATCAGCGTTGTCGCCACCGCCGTCCAATCCCACAGAAGCCAGTTCCAGCACCCAGCCCGTTTTTCCGGCTTGCAGCAGCAGCTGTTCCCCACCGCCAGCATGTTCATGAAGCCCAAAGATGTACTCGGGAACGAGTTGGGCCAATCGGCTGTTGGGGATGGGATTGGGCTGTGGTGTAGGCTGGCCATTGGGCTCTTTGACGGGCTTTTGCCCATTGTTCTGATTGTTGCTGGTATTTCCTGGCTGGTCACCCGTGCCGTTGTTGCTGTGACCTTGTCCACGCTGGAAGACCACGTAGAAGGAGTGGTGGCCCTTGGTATTCCATTTGTTATTCCCAGGTCCAGGCTCATCATCATGGTCAGCCCGTAGGCCACTCACACGATCGCTCGGTATGCCGTCGCCCTCCAGCCATACCTCCAGCACAGCACCGGGGGAAATGGGCACATTGGTCACTGGCTCTGAGTCTGGCTTCTCCAGCTTGGCCGGTTTGGCCACTTGATTGGCTTGGCGTCCCTGCCAGGTCCAGTGGACAGCTAGGTTGTTATTCTTCACCCGATTTCCTTGTTCATCCAGCACGTCAAAGTAGACGTGGTGGTCCCCACGGTTTTCTTCCGGCAGCAGGTGATGAACGCCAATCACCCGCCAGGAGGGTGCATCGGGGGACACATCTGTCCCAGCTATCTTGACACCATACTCACTGGCGTGGTTGGCCGCACCGTTGTTTTGACGAGCATGGTCCAAGAAACGGGCATTGTACTCTGTGTGACGTAGATTCATGATAGACCTCCAGATAAGTTCGTTTTCAGTGGCAAAACGAGGCTGCTTCTTTATTCAGAGGGACGTTGTATTTTACGAGATTCTTTCACGACTGCCCTTGTTGGTCATTTTGAGTCGCTTCGTTGGTACCAGTGTAGAGGTCGTGAATTCTTAATTGGCTAATGATACGCTAGACAATGCCCAATCGGTATAACTATTGTGGGCACACTTTTTTTATTAACGGAATAGTTGTCTACGCGAAGGGAATGTGATGTTCGCCTTTGTGGAAGCTCGTAGTATACTGGACGAATCTTGAACGCTTATTTGTTTGCAGAATTGGCTTAACAGAATCGGTTTTGCTGTCAATGAGAGAGGCCATTTCTTTTTGTATGGATTGTTTTGTTTATGCCAGTAGCGACTTTGGAAAATCTCTATGAGCATGTGCTACAGGCTCTTCAACTGTTGCACAAGAGCGATAGCGGCCACAATTTCTTGACAGATCTACATCGATTTCAGCAGATACAGGAACAAAAAGGGCTCAACCAACAACAGGCGCTTTCCATCTTTTTTTCGGAGGAGATAGAGCGCTTGGGAAAGCAGGATGCTGAAAGTTCATCATTCTCAACCCAGCCTTGCCCGACTTTGCGCGGCATTTGATAGCGAATGTTCAGCTCTTCAATGAGCCATTCTTCCAGCAGCGGCTGCTTCTCTGCCCAGGAAGAGAGGTTGAAGACTACGGGCGTGGGTAAAGTTGGCTCAGCTTCCGTGCGGACCAGCAGAGCATCGGCCAACGTGAGAAGCGTTGTCGTCTTGCCGGAACCTGGCTCGCCGAGGATGAGCATCTGTTGGCTCATCTCGTCGAAGATGTCGATGATCTCTTTGTCTTCGACGATGGTGCGGTCTGGCTGGTTGGGCTGTTGCAGGATCAGATCCCACGGGCGGTTATCGACAGCGTCGGGATTGGATTCGAGGCCCAAGCGGATGAGCATTTCGTTGTAGAGCGAGCTTTTGAGTACGCCGTCAATCCAGACTTGACGCAGGACCGCGTGGTTGCGCTGGTTGCGGGCGTCCGTTCTGGTGATGCGCTGGTCGATGTAGTCACCAGCAACGTTGATTTGCGGGCCATGTACGGCTTGGCCACGTTGGTTAAAGGAACTGTCCTTAGCCATTTTTTGGATATTCTTTTCGTCTGAGCTCACCATCACTTATTCAACTTTCTAGCCGTGTCGTAATCCGTTCAATATCCTCGTCAGATAAGTCAGCAAAGTGTTCTAAAATTAGACGATGAACAAAGATATAACTACCTCCAATACGGCGAAGAAATATTCTATCGACGCTGTAATTCAAAAAACGCGTGTAGTTCCAAGGAATGTTTTTGAGACAAGAAAGCGGCTACGCCGCGACAGGGAAATCGAAACTGTGCTGAAAAGGCAAAGACTTGGGTTGGGCGAGAGCCTGTTCTGGCTGTTGTGGGTGGATATCAATGAGGTCCCCTCGTGCAAATAACCAGGACCACCCC
>JBCCHB010000058.1:0-91510 GCA_039028975.1 Chloroflexota bacterium | reverse complement strand
GACCGAGACCTTCCTCATGCATGAGGAAGGTCTCGGTCAGGCGGCGGAGTGGCAAAGGGGCAAGGCTTCCCCGATAACTGCAGTCGGGATGGGTTGCAGAGAACGGAGGAGTCCGAATACTTTATCCAACGGGTTCTATATTAGGATAGCGGGCTTCAATAGTTCGTCAACACTTTTAGGAAGATCATCAACAGGGGTCAAATTGTTCCATGTCTTCCCTAAACCTCACCTTCTTTGGTCTCTTTCAAGTTACCTTAGATGACCGACCCATAACCCATTTCCGTTCGGCCAATATCCAGGGTCTACTAGTCTATCTTGCTCTACAAGCAGATCGGGCCTTTCCGCGCGACGTGCTGATGACCCTCTTCTGGCCTGACGAACCGGAGCAGATAGCCCGCGCCAACTTTCGCCAGTCTCTTTATCTGCTGCGTAAGCTTCTAAAAGATGACAAGAAACAGGGTGCAAGCGACGCCCCGCCCTTCTTCCTCATCACTCGCCAGACTGTTCAGTTCAACCCAAAGAGCAACTACACCTTGGATGTGACCCGCTTCCGCCAAGCCGTTGAGCAATCTGACTGGGCAGGTGCGCTAAGCCACTATGGTGGCGAGCTGCTGCCTGGTTTCAACTGTGAGAGCCTGGATTTTGAGGAGTGGCTGCTGCTAGAGCGGGAACATTGGCACCAGCAGATGCAGGAAGTTATCTCTTTTTTGGTAGAGGAGCATATTAGCCGAGGAGATTATGTCGCCGCTCAACGTTCGGCCCTGCGGTTGCTTGAATTCGACCCGTGGAGCGAGCCAGCTCATCGCTATCTGATTCAAGCACTGGCTGCCCAAGGGGAGATCCAGGCCGCTTTGAGCCAGTATACGAAGTGCTATAACATGCTTCAAGAGGAGTTTGGTGTGGAGCCTTCACCTGCCACCCAAGCATTGGCTGAGCGCCTGCGCAACGGGAATGAATCTACACCACCTCTGCGCCACAATCTGGTAGCGCAATTGAAATCTTTGATAGGCCGGGAAGAAGAGAGTGAGCGTCTCTGTCAGTTGGTTTCCACAGAACGTCTGGTGAGCTTACTTGGCATCGGCGGCGTGGGTAAGTCTCACTTGGCCCAAGTTGCGGCAAGCAAAGTCGTCCCCATGTTTCCCCATGGGGTTTGGTTTGTCTCCTTAACCAGCATCGAGTCGAACGCTACCGCTCCAGATCGGATCGCAGTGGCCATTGCCGCCGCGATTGGCTTTCCCATAATTGAGGCGCAGGCTCCTTTGTCCGATCTAACCGTATATTTGGCCGACAAGCAGTTGTTATTGGTCTTAGATAATTGGGAGCACCTCGTTCACGCTGCCGAAGATGTTCTCTATCCGCTACTCACGAATACGGATGTTCACATCTTAACCACATCTCGCATCCGACTGATGGTAGAGGGCGAAATTTTCGTTTCGCTGGATGGATTGCCCCAAGCCCAAGCATATACGCTCTTTGTAGAGCGGGCACGTCGCATTGTGCCCAATTTTGCTGATGAGGGCAAGGAACCTGAGCTGACACCCCATATATACGAAATATGCCAACAGGTAGCGGGTCTGCCGCTGGGCATCGAGTTGGCTGCCAGTTGGGTAGAACACTTCACTGTTGCCGAAATCAGCCAATCGATTGCCGAGATTACCGTCGAGCCACATCAGGCTAATAGCCTTGCCGGTCACCATCAAAGTCTGAATGGCGTCTTCGAATACTCTTGGCGGCTGCTTAGTTCGTATCAGCAGCAGATGCTTGCTCAATTCTCCATTTTCCGTGGTGGCTTTGATCGAGTAGCGGCCGCTGCTGTGGCGCACAGCAGCTTGAGTGAACTGTCTATTCTGCTAGGACATTCATTGGTACAACGAGTCCTGGCAGGCCGCTATGATCTGCATCCCCTTGTGCAGGAATTTGCGGTTCAGAAGCTTTCTCCTGATCAAGTAAGGGCTTTGCGTGATCGACACAGTCATCACTATTTGGATAAGCTTGCCACCCTAGAGCACACCCAATATGCTGACCAACTCTTGAGTGACTATGAGAACATACGTCGTGCTTGGCAAAGTGCTGTCTACGCTGGCGATTTTGCTTTGCTTCAACAGTCAGGGAGCTGCCTGGGCAGCTTTATAAGAAATTTTGGCCTAATGTCAGACGGGGACAAACTCTTTCAGAATGCAATCAAACGCTTTGACAGCGACCCTCAACACGGTTCAATCATCGCTCAGCTGCTCTATGAGCTGTGTATTTTTAGGAAGACTGCCAGTATAAGGGCACAAACTAGCTTACTCAATCGAGTATTAACGTTAACAGAAGACATCGTGTTGCAGTCAAAGGCTCATATTGACCTAGCGAATAATTACGCTGAAGAAGGAGCCTGGGAGCAGGTTCACTTTCATTTTGATCAGGTCGAGAAACTAACACGAGGTTCTTCTGACCTGGGTGTGTACATCGACGCAGTTGCAAGTCGTATTTTCATCAATACGATTCATTTCCGTGGCGATTTTGCTCAAGGAATTGCTCGATTGGAAGAGATGCTGGAGCTGCTAGACACAGCAACAAACCCGATTGATGACAAAGAGAATCTACGCACGAGAGTCCTTAACTCTCTTAGGTTTGTTGCTATTCGGTATGGTGATTACGCATTAGCGATTCGCAATGCCCATCAACTGCTTGAGCGGGCCAATTCATTGGCCTATAAGGGGAGGCTCAATGCCTTACTTGATCTGGCTCTCGCCGAGCAGTTTGCAGGGATGTATGTAGAAGCAGTTGATCATAATCTCCAAGCGCTGGCCCTAGCAGAAGAGAGCGAGAGGGTTGACGATAGCGCTCTACTGAAAGCCAATCTCTGTATGACCATGCGGCAGAACGGGGAACTCGAGAAGGGTTTGGCCTACGGCCTAGATGCGATTGAGAGCCTTGCCTCACAGGGACTCGCACGCATGGAAGGGCAAGCACGCAACCGAGTTGGTCATATCTTACTGACGCTCGAACGATGGGACGATGCGAATAAGGCTTATACCGAAGCGATTGTCGTGTGGGAGCCGCAACAACATCCCAATCGATACGAAGCGGTTGCGGGCCAAGCCGTGGCGGCAGTACAACAAGGCAAACAGAAAGAAGGGTTGGCTCAGGTCCAGGAAGTTCTGGAATTTGTGGAGGATGCAGGGTTGGTAGGCATTGTTGATCCCGTCTTCTTATTACTCAATTGTGAAAGAGTTCTCTCTACCTTAGGGCATACTATAGAAGCACGTCAGGCACTAAAGCGAGCAGAGGATTGGGTGCAGTTGATTGCGGGGCGCATCAGCGATGATACGGTGCGATACATGTTTCTTCACAATCGGTTCGATAATCAAGTGTTGAAAAATCGAATTTCTTTTACGATATAACTATACTATAAAAAAGGTACACCCTAATCCTCACCAGCTTGTCACGCGCCGCCATAGCCACCACCAGCCCCCCTAGGCCGTTCCTGCGCGCCCTGGATAATAATGGGTAAATTCCAGGTGCCACTATCATCATCAGTCTCAATATAAAGCTCGACGTCGTACTCACCGTTGTAGATAGGCATGCCATTGGGCCATTGATAGTTAAGTTGAGCGAAGGTTCGAGGCCAGCATTCTTGCATTGTGTTCCCACCAAACAGACAGTATAGAGAAGACCTTTCGACTCGCTCATAAACAATTTCATCCGTCTTTAAATCCGTTATCGTAAAAATCACCTGTCGTATACCCGCCCCCGCGACTTGGGAAGGTGCATTGATGGCGTAGATGCTCAGGCTCATGCCAATACGGTCCTGAAAGATCATCGGGTTGGTCGTTTCATGAGGCGCAAATCCTGGTAACAGAATGTTCAGCCCAACAAAGTCAGACCCAGTATTGCGGACCAGATTAGGGGCACCCGGGACTGGTAACTGCACCACGATAATCTGCGTTGGTGTTGGGGGTGGTGGTCCTGGTGGCGCTGTTGGTATGGGCGTGGGGGTTGCCGCTGTCAGTTTCGTTGCCGTACTTGTTTGGGGTGCCTTTTCTATTTGGGTAGCTTCTTCGCCTATAGGGTTATCAGCCTCACTATCAGTCCCACTATCAGCGTCAGCAGTTGTTGCCGCCAGACCAGTGTTCTCTTCAGCTACTTCGGGGGCAATCTGATTGCTGCTTAAACGACGGTTGGGGCAGGCTACCAGCAGAACCGCTATAGGTAGGACTATTAGTAGAATCCAAGTTCGCTTTGCTATCATTGTTGCTCTCCTGATAAAATTCGGAAAAATTTACTGGTGGGCTGGTTGAGCTAACGCTTCTTCCAACTCGTGCTGGACCGCGGCCAACTTTGGTTGGCAAACATCAGTTACCATTTCGTTTGAAATAAGCTTGTCCAAGAGAGCATCATCTTTTTTAGAAACGCACTGATGGAAAAAAAATTCAGCATCTTCTAGGTGGCTCAAGCGCTCTTCATGCCGATTTTGACTCTGCAGCATCTGCGAAAGCTGAAAATAGGCGATCCCTAACGTTTGATATGCTTTTGCAACGAGACGGTGATCACCCCGTACTTTCGCTCTATTAAGAAGGGAATCATTGCCGCCTATAAAGCTTTCAACAGCGACGCTCATTTTCCCAATGGCAAGATCATACTCACGAGAGATATAAAATAATTGCCCTTCCGCCCAAGTCGTATCGGCTAATGAAAACTCAATTAACAACGCTACGTAGGGATCTTTAGATTGCCTGGCGAACTCGGCCGCTTTGGCATAATGCCCAGAAGCGTGTTCGAGGGCCTGAGCCATATTGCGAGTATGCTTTAACAACTGGGTAACCATCTCTGTAGCGTCTGTATTGGTAGCGTCTGTCAACGATGGCGGTATAATCAACACTTCGTCGTCAACGGCCCCGGCTTGATGGAATTGTTTTTGGGCAATACTCGCAAGGTATGACCAAACGTCACCTAGCCCTTTCTCTGCGCGATGTTGATGGATTCCCTTTAGCGCGGCAGCTTTTTGAAAATTCTGCGCGGCTTTATCGAGCAGGGATAGATCAAGCTCGGTAACGTCTATATCTCCACTGTCGATTTGGTCGGCTAGTTGCCAAATGTACAGCTGGCCAATAAGGTAGTTTACTAGGTCGGTCCCGTAGCGCCGGGCCTCATGCCGCGATATATCAGCAAAATGAGTCTCTAATCTATTAAAGTATTCAAGCGCCTTCTGCCAATCCCCTTGCTGCTCTTGAATCAGCCCCAATGTAAGCCAAAAGAGGAACATCCCCTGACCAGAGACATCTGCGGATACCCGGTCACGCGTAACTGCATTTGAAAATGGTAGCGGTACTGGTAGTGCTTCGCCTAGCGGCAAACAGTTGGTAGAGTCCTCACTTGTGCCGGTCTGGAGGTTGTTGAGTTCCAGCCACGTCTGAATGTCTGGACTTACATAGAATGATATCTCAAATTGTGCCGGTTCGGCGCGCCTATCGATCGTGCCATAGATGAGCATTTGCGCATTAATCTCACCCGCCAGCTTTTCCGCGGCGGCGCAGCGCGCGGCTGGCTCTAGGAAAAGCAGCGGGGCGAGTTTGCGGCCTTGACCAGATGCCTCTGGTGATGATTTGTGGATAATATGAATGGCATCCGTCATCTCCCCACTAAATTGTTGATATGAAGCCATGAGTCCCTCATATAGCCATTCGCTCAGATCACTACCTTCGGCGCTGACGGATATCTCCCCTGATGATTGAGGTTGAATTTCGCCAAACTCGACCACGGCAATGTTAAACGTGCTGTCCATGCGTAACGGCGTCAGGTAGGGTGTAATCTGGGGGCCAAATGATCTCCAAAAAAGAGTGGCAGCAATCAATAAAATGCCGATAACACTGCCCCAGAGCGCACGGGACGAGAGCTGATTAATTGTGCTATAAGCGTTATTAACGATTGACTTCGCCCCCTGCCCGATGGCAATGCTCGATCCGCTAACATCTTCAACATTAACTGTGTCCCCCTCATCACCGTGTACTTCAGTACCATACACAACTTTGTCTCGGCCAATAAAGCCACCGCTATCAACCACGACATTGCCGCCGCTATAGAGACCACCACCATCGACGTGTATGCTAGTCTTAGTCTCATTCCCAGTCGCGGCAGAACCTGCTGCAGCTGGATCGACTAGGCGAACCATTGCGGGATCAGTTGCTCCCAAAAGCTGAGGCGTATGCTCTTCCGCTAGCCCATGCAGGGCAATCTGCACCGTTCCCAAACTGTGTGCTTCTTGAACCGTGCGCCCATACGCCAAACCCTGATAGAACGATGCCGCATATTCGCGGGCCGCCGTATCCGTAGCCGCATCGGACATACCCACCACACAATCGATATGTTGGGCAATGGCTTGGCTCTGCCCAATCGAGTAACAAGCATTCAGCACGACGCAGTGGATGTTGTCCTTCAACAGTTGAAAGAGCATGCCGAGCGCCATAGGTGGTACGGCAACGCTTTGACCGTTATGATCTTGCAAAATAATTTCATGGGACGCTGAGCCATGCCCGCTGAAATGCACAATATGCGGCTGATGTTGCAATAACAGGCTCTGTAAGTCGTCGACTCGAACTGCCCAATGCGTCTCTAACTCGAAACGGTCTCGGTACTCAGCTTTGCGCAAGGCCTCTTCAATAGAACGGGCTTCTTCATTGAGCTGAAGCTGGTCTGTATCGAGCGGGTTAGCGGCCAGAAAGAGGATTTTAAGCTTCATGTGAAAACCTCCGCGTACTAAATGTCTATTCGAAAAGTTCTGTGGTGAAGTCCTTTCGCTTAGGAAATGAGTGGACTCACAATCTTTTCGGACGGGTTCTAAGAAGACTTGAGCCATTGCCAGCTGGGCTGTTGCTTTCTAAAGCCTTGCAGAAAAAGATTTTTCAAGGACCTGTCAGGTTTTGAAAATCTGTCAGGTCTGGGTGCCGAAAAAACATTACCTTAAAAGCTATACAACGGGTGAACCCCAACAATCGCGATCAGGCTCAAAGCATTGATGGCGGTTCACCCGACATCCCACAAAGCCGGATGACGGGTTTGTGCCAGCTAGGGACAGGTGGCCGTCTGATTCGATAGAGGCGCTCCATGCACCCCACCCGCCGTGATCGTGCAATCCGCAGCGACGGCCGTGTTGTTATCGCCATACTGCGCGGCAGCAACGGTGACCTCGCCAGGACCGCCAGTGCCGGCGGCACTGGCCGTGTTGTTATTGCCGAAGCGCGCGTAGGCTCCGGTCTGCGTACCACTTGCGGTGGCCGTGTTGTTATCACCATTCAGCGCAATGGCTTCGCTGCTGGAGCCATTGACGATGGCCGTGTTGTTATGGCCGCCTCTCGCTTCGGCAAAGCTCCGCTCGCCAGTGACAACCGCGATGTTCGGGTGCGCACCGGTACTAGCGGTGCTAAGACACAAGACGGTGCCTTTATGGAGGACTGAAACACCATCTATGCTGACGCAGACGTGGGGTTCATCCACATCAAGGATACCGTCGCCATTGCTGTCGTCTTCACAAGCGTCGCCCTTTGATGACCCATAGCGGTCCGATTGATCCGCATTGGCCGTCGACGGGCAGTTGTCATCGCCGTTCTCCACATAGCCCACAGGGGCGCTGGTCGCCTGAATCGAGATGTTGGGATCGCCGAAGCCGTCGCTATCCACATCGAAATAATAGGTCGAGAGGGCAGATTCACAATTAGATTCACTTTCGGCATCACAATCATCGGTGCCAGGGCCACCGTTGGCTTTGTCTTTCCCATTTCCGCCAGTCAGCGTATCATCACCACGCCCGCCGCGCAGATCGTCCTTACCTCTTCCACCCAGGAGTGTATCGTTGCCGCCGTTGCCCCTGATAGAATCGTCACCGCCGTTGCCCAGGAGCGTATCGTTGCCGCCGTTGCCCCTGATAGAATCGGTGCCATCAAAACCACAGATCAGATCGTCACCTCGTCTACCCAAAATCTTATCATTCTGCTCAGTGCCAGCGATTACATCGGCATTTTTTGTTCCTGGCAGTGTACCCCGATAGCGTCGCCCATTCCAGGGGCCACCCACAATACGGCTATTGGCATCCACATAGATCGTCGCAGGTTGACCATCACATTCCAACGAAGGCGACATGCCGCCCTGCTGAAAAGCACGAGTTTCAGCGCCATAGACCGACCGTTCGAGCGCAGCCAGATCAACCTCGCTATCGGTTTCGCTAAAGTCTTCATTAGGATCTTCACTTGGGTCTTCACTGGCATCTTCACTGGTATCAACATTGTCAATTTGGGCAATGCTCGTTGAGGATTGACTCTGGTTGCCAATCAACGGCAGGAAGATTTGCTCATCGCTCTGGGAAAAGACGGACACCGTGGGAACGGCTAGCCAGAACATGGCTATCACGACAAGCAAGGCCAACCTAAATACTTTGTTCATGCTGAGCTCCTTTTTGAACTGTGAGAATAATTATCAGCAGTCCGCAGTCGCTTAGTCGCCTGGTCCTGAGTCGGTGCGGCAAGCATCGAATACATTGCGATCTACTGATTATGTGAATAGTGTTGCACCCACATCATACTGCCTACCCGTTACGCTACCGCCAGCAGTTGCATTACTTCACCGTCAGCAGTGCCGTTACCGCCCTATTTCATTTCACTCCTTTATGGTATAATCACACCCAACGATGCCGTGTCGCCATCTCAATCCGGCTGTGTATTGTGCCGTATCGTCATCCTTAACCCTGAGTAAAATCCGCCCTATGTCCGTCTTAAAGATCTTCTTCTTTGGTTCTGGGCAAGTTCTTTTGCCCTCCGGCACAGAAGCGAAAATTCAGAGCCGTAAAGAGTTTGGTCTGTTGGCCTATTTGGCCGTAGAGCATGGACGCGCCCACACCCGCGAGAGTATCTTGGGTCTATTTTGGCCAGAATTAAGCGAAAGCCAGGCCCGCAATAACCTACGCGGCGCACTGCACCGCTTGCGCAAGTCCCTCAACCACGCAAATTCACCGCTCATTCTTTCTGATCGACTAACCATACAGTTTGATCCCCAGGCACTACAGGTGGATGGTGCAGCATGGCTGGACGTAGCCGCAGTGGAACGCCTGATCTCAGCGGTCAATGCGCACGACCATACAGATCTCGCCCAATGTCCCGCTTGCTTAGCCGATTTGAGTAACGCTGTCGATCTCTATCAGGGTGAATTTCTCCACAGTTTCCACATTGACCATTGCGAAGCCTTTGAGCAATGGCTGCTGATTCAACGGGAGCACTTCCACAGTCAGGCCATGGCGCTACTCCCTAAGTTGGAAGAAGCCCACATGGCCAACCAAGATTGGAATGCTGCGGAAACAGCCGTCCGCCGCCGCCTGACCCTGGATCCACTAGACGAAGACGCCCATCGCACCCTCATGCGGGTTTTCGCACTCAGCGGCCTGCGTAACGCCGCCCTCTCCCACTATGACATCTTCGCCCGCACCCTCGATGAAGAGTTAGGTGTGCCACCGAGTGAGGAGATAGTGGCATTGATGAGACAGATCCGCAAGGGGAATTTACGATTTAAGATTGACGATTCTAGATTAGCATCCGTCAACAGCCTGAACACCCGGGATGCCTCTCCAATCGTCAATCCACAATCTACAATCGTAAATTTAGATCCATACGCGATCCTTAACCGCCTAGACCCCCTGCCCGACCAAACCCTCTTTGGTGCCGAAAAGGCGTTAGCCACCGTCGGCAAAGCGCTCGACGCGTCAAATCGCTCATGGCTGGTCTCGATTGAAGGGATTGGTGGGCTAGGAAAAACCACCCTGGCCCATGCGCTAGTCAAAGGGTTGATTGAGCAGGGGGGCAATGCCAAGGCGGAGGTTGAGCCTGTCGAAACCGAAGCCGACTTCGACAGGCTCAGTCTACGGGATCAGAATAGTCTACAATATCAGAATAGTCTGCGATTTCAAGATATTGGGTGGGTGAGCGCCAAGCAGGAAGAGTACCTGCCAGATCGGGGTGTGCAGGCGACGGGTAAACCAGCGCTAGATGAAGAGTCGCTGATGGATCAGCTGCTGGCCCAGCTTTCTGATGGACCCTACCCGACAGGCAGTAGCCAGGAAAAGCGGCTGGCCCTGACCCAGTTGCTCAAAAAGAAGGTCTGTTTTGTGGTCATTGACAACTTGGAGACGGCGGTTGATTACGAAACGCTGCTGCCACTGCTGAGAC
This sequence comes from Chloroflexota bacterium, assembly GCA_039028975.1. Classification (GTDB taxonomy): domain Bacteria; phylum Chloroflexota; class Anaerolineae; order Caldilineales; family Caldilineaceae; genus JAHBNG01. The sequence continues at coordinate 81,317 of JBCCHB010000058.1, read as the reverse complement.
ATCTCGCCAACCCTTCTAAATTTTTGATTACCAGTCGCCTAAGTCTATCTGGGCAGGGTGACGTCTTTTGTTACGGTCTCTCTGAGCTGAATGAGGCAGATGCGTTGGCTTTTCTGCGCCACGAAGCCACAATAAGGGGAATGGCCGGATTAACTGGTGCCACCGACGATGAATTGCTCGCCATCTACGCAACGGTTGGCGGCAATCCATTGGCCCTCAAATTGGTATTGGGGCAGATCCAGTTCTTGCCGCTAGCTCAACTCTTAACGAGCCTACGCCAGGCTGACACAGAACGCATCGATCAGTTTTACACCTACATCTATTGGCAGGCGTGGCAGATGCTGGATCAACCCAGCCGCCACGTTTTGCTCTGCCTGCCTGTGGTCCCCAATGCCACATTCGCCCAACTGCTAACGGCCAGCGGACTTGAACCTGGTCTACTTCGCGACTCATTATTGACGCTTGGTCGTCTTTCGCTCGTTGAGATGGGAAGCGATCTCAGCAACCCTCGCTATCACCTTCACCGTCTTACCGAAACGTTCCTCATGTATGAGGTGGTGAAGTGGCAAGAGGCGGAATGGCAACGGGGCAAGGTTTCTCCGACAACCACATTCGGGGATGAGTTTCAAGGTCAGGAAGGGCAGAGAACGGATGAGGCAGAATACTTTATTCAGCGAGTTCTGTATATGGTAAAGCAATGGTATGAAGCTGAGCCAGTGCATGAATTGGATGTGACCATCCTCGACCATGAATTCGAGTCGGTTGTCAAGGCCATTTCGCTGGGGCTGGAACTGGAGGAAGGGTGGCCGACGGTCAAGCCGCTAATCATTGCCTTTACGCCCTTTATGGAGCGGCGCGGTCATTGGCACACCTGGCACTCAATCTTGGAACGCTCCATTGATGCTGCTCGTCGCGCCAAAGATTTGGATGGAGAGATTACCCTGACCGCCTTGTTGGCACGCCTCTGTCAGCGCGAAAGCCGCCCAAAAGAGGTGGTCTATTACTACCGTCGGGTGATCCGTATGGCACGGCACAGCGGCAACCGCTTTGAAGAGGCGCGGGCCTGTTCGAACTTGGGCTATGCCTATATTGACGGGGGACGTTGGTGGCGGTCAGAGGTGTTGAGTTGTCATGCATTGGCGATTTTTGAAGAATTGGAGAGTGAGCACGGGCGAGCACATACGCACAACCATTTGGGGTTGTTGTATACGCGAGAATCCATGTGGGATAAGGCTGAGGAACATTTACTGAATGCCTGCGAATTGTGGGAAGCAATCGATGATTATCATAGCAAGATATACGGTTTAGAAAACTTAGGTGTTCTCTACTGCGACATGAACAAACCGAAGCAGGCTCTTTTTTATTTGGAGCAAGCACTCAATCAAATAGAACTGACTGGGGAAGAAAACGAAATTGGAAGTATTTGGGGCAATATAGGAATTGCGTATAAGCTTACAGGGAATTCAAGCAAAGCAGAGATTTATATGAAAAAAGCAGAATCTCAATTTCGTCAGCAATCAAATATAACCAAATTAGCCCAAGTGTGGGAAAATCTTGGCCAACATTACTGTGCTCAAAAGAATTGGGATTTTGCATCAGAGTATTTAGAATCTTCTTTAAAGACCTACCGCGATTTGCATGATAGCTATGGTGAAATAAAGGCTTTGATGGCTATCACTGAGTGTGAATATAGACAGCAAAATTGGACGAATGTTCGTATAAACATTGATAAGATCAGCCATCTGATGAACGAGGCTAAGCTAGTCAATCGGAGTATCTTTGAGCAACACCTTGAGAGATATCGGCACAGCTTGCAATATCAATAATATGAACAAGCTGTACCGCCCTATTTCAGCCTAATATTGTAGACATCTAACAGCCACCACCACCTCCATGCCCCGTGCAAGCATAGAGAGACGGCGTAACTGAAACCCCAATCTCCTCTGCTACAATGCCAGAGCCAAGTGCAACAGACAGCGTCAAAACAACAGCAACGATAAATTTAGCAAGGTTCTTGGTAGTCATCTCATGATCTCCTATTGATTTATGAATCGGTAAATATCTAGGAGGGTTATTGTTCGCCAGATAAATTTGTTCTGGCTATCTAATCAGAGATGAGAGATCTCTCGGTGAGGGGCATTCGTTATCCGGGGGATAGAGCCGAATGGTTTCACCTGCTTGCAAGCTATTCTCTATTACCTGCGGTTGTGCGGAGCACAGAGCCTCAAGTAAAATGTACCCTATTACTCACAGGATAGCGGGCGGTCGTCAACACTTCGTCAACACTTGATCAACACTTTGGGGAGATCGTCAACAGGTAGAACGACGATGGTACTTATGACGTATCATCAAATCTAGGGTGCGTTTTAGTTTGGGGGTATAAGAGTGCGTCGCACTGTTCAATTGCGGATGGGCGCTTGGATCTTTCTCTGAACAGTGCGACGCACTCGACTGGCTAACATTCTCGCCCCGAAACCCAAAGGCACCCTCAAATCTAATGAGCATTGACAGGGCATTCAAGGTAGCTTTGAATCTGTGGGGACGGGTCTATGGCTATGATTTTAGCGGGCGGGCTGATTTAGAGAGTCGGACCGCTGCAGTGCGCAGCAAGTTGGCAGACAAAGAGACGCTGATTGTGCTAGACAATGCCGAAGACGCGGCTCGACTGTGCCCGCTGCTCCCCAACGGCAGAGGCTGTGCGGTTTTACTGACCACTCGCAATCGCGAGTGGTCTATTGCGCTCAATGCCACTACCCACCCCGTAGAGGAGCTGAGTATCGAGAGTGGCATCCAGCTACTCGGCCAGATGATTCAACGTCATGGTGAGACAGGTCGGCGGCTGGGGCTTAAAATCAGCGATCAGGCGGTCCGCACCTCGTTTGAGGTGAGCTGGGAGGGGCTGGATGAGGCGCCGCAGGCTTTCTTTCCGCTGCTGACAGTCTTTGAAGGGCGTTCTTTTAGCACAGAAGCGTTGGCCCACGTAGCCCAGAGGGATCCATTTGATGTCGCCCGAGAGGATGAATCTGGGGCAAGGGCAACCATTTCTCTAAACTAGAGACGACAGCATCTTTCAAGCATTTCGGTAGCGTTTTGTAGTTCTAATCATGGTCTCACTCTATTGTGCCTATGGTATAATGACCTCTGGCAATGTCCTGCTTACCTATCGTCCTGCCCATGCGTTGTCGAATATCCGCCATCCCAATGTTCAGGAATCACCCAATTATGTCTGTCTTAAAGATGTCCTTCTTTGGCCCTGGCCAAGTACTTCTGCCCCCGCCAAACGAAGTCAAGATCCGCAGTCGCAAAGAGTATGCGCTCTTGGCTTATTTGGCTGTTGAGCATGATCGCTCTCACAACCGAGAAAGCATTCTAGGATTACTCTGGCCGGAGTTAGAGCAGAAGCAAGCCCGCAATAATCTGCGCGTATCGTTGGCGCGTCTACGCAAAGTGGTGGATCACTCAGAGCCGCCCTTGATCCTCTCAGACCGCCATACCCTGCGCTTTGATCAGACGCAGTTAGAAGCAGACGGTGCGGCTTGGCTGGATGTAGCCGAATTCAACCGCTATCTGGCTTTGGTCCAATCCCACGATCATGTAGACGCGACCCAATGCCCTACCTGCTTGGCCGATATGGCGAAGGCTGCGGATCTCTACCAAGGGGAATTCCTCCAGGGCTTTCATTTGGAGGGGTGCGAGAGCTTTGATCATTGGTTGTTGGTCCAGCGGGAGCGTTTCCATATGCAGGCCATGGACCTACTGCCCCGATTGGAATCCGCACATATGGCTACCCAAAATTGGCAAGCGGCTGAGAAGACCGTTCGCCATCGCCTATCCCTAGATTCGCTGGATGAAGACGCTCACCGCACACTCATCCAAATCCTCTCGCTCAGTGGCCTGCGCAACGCGGCCCTTGCCCACTATGACATCTGCGTCCGTCTTTTTCATGAAGAACTAGGCATCGAGCCAAACGAGGAGACCGTTGCGCTAATTGATCAGATCCGCAAAGGGAATTTGCGCTTAAAGATTGACGATTTTAGATTGGGTTCTGACGACAATCCGGCTTCTTCTAAAGCACCAGGAATCGTCAATCCTCAATCGAAAATCATCAATTTAGATCCATACGCCATCCTCTCCCGCCTGGACCCGCTGCCTGACCAAGCCCTCTTTGGTGTCGAGAAGGCCATAGAGACTGTTGGGAATGCCATAGATGCAGCCGACCGCTCCTGGCTCGTCTCGATAGAAGGGATTGGTGGCCTGGGGAAGACGACGCTTGCCCACGCGCTTGTCAGAGAAAGGTTGGAGACGGACAACCTTGCAACCTTGCAGCCTTGCAAACCTGCTCACTTGCTCTATCAAGATATTGGATGGGTGAGCGCCAAACAGGAAGAGTATCTGCCGGACCGGGGGGTGCAATCTACTGGCAAGCCAGCGCTAAATGAAGAGTCGCTCATGGACCAATTGCTGGCCCAGCTTTCCGACGGACCTTATCCAACGGGCAGCGCTCAGGAGAAGCGTTTGGCGTTGACCCGCCTGCTGAAGGAGAAAACCTGTCTGGTCGTCGTCGATAATTTGGAGACGGCTACCGACTATCAGGCGCTTCTGCCACTGATGCGCCATCTCGCCAATCCATCCAAGTTTTTGATCACCAGCCGCATGAGCGTGGCTGGGCAGGGAGATGTTTTCTGTTACTCTCTCTCTGAGCTAAGTGAAGAAGACGCGTTGCGCTTTTTGCGCAACGAAGCTGAAACGAGGGGGATGGAGGCCCTCATCGCTTCCTCGGATGAGCAACTTCGTTCGATCTACGCGACGGTGGGTGGGAATCCACTGGCGCTCAAGTTGGTGCTGGGTCAGCTTCAATTTTTGCCCTTGAACCAAATCCTAACCAGTCTGCGGCAGGCTGACAGCGAGCGCGCAGATCAGCTCTATACCTATATTTACTGGCAAGCATGGCAGATGTTGGACGCCACCAGCCGCCATCTATTGCTCTGCCTGCCAGTAGTGCCCAACGCCACCTTTACCCAACTCCAAACCATCACTAGTTTAGAGTTGGATGCGTTGCAACGTGCCATTATGAAGTTGCGGGATCTCTCCCTGGTTGAAATTGGGGGCGACCTAAATGAGCTACGCTATCGCCTTCATCGTCTGACTGAGACTTTTCTGATTCATGAAGTGGTGAAGTGGCAAGGAATAAGGGAGCAAGGGAGCAAGGGGGCAGGGTTGCAAGGGGGAATGGATTCCCCGATAAGTACACATGGGGATGGGTTGCAGGAACGTGAGGAGACGCAGTACTTTATCCAACGGGTGCTGTACATGGTGGAGCAGTGGAGTGAAGCCGAAGCAGTTCAAGAAGTTGATGTGGCGATTCTGGATCACGAGTATGATTCGGTGGTCAAGGCTATCTCCTTGGGGATAGAGCTGGATGAGGGATGGGATATCGTCAAGCCGCTGATTATTGCCTTTACGCCCTTTATGGAGCGGCGTGGCCATTGGCACACGTGGCATTCGATTCTAGAACGGGCTATCGAGGCGGCTCACCGCGTAGCGGATCCGAGTGGGGAGATTACCCTGACGGCGCTGCTGGCGCGTCTCTGTCAACGTGAAAGCCGCTACGAAGATGTTGTCTATTATTACCGCCGAGTGATCCGCATGGCCCGGCGCACTGGCAACCGTTTTGAAGAGGCACGGGCCTGTTCAAATTTGGGCTATGCCTATATTGATGGGGGACACTGGTGGCGGTCTGAAGTGTTGAGTTGCCATGCGCTTCAGATTTTTGAAGAGTTAGGGAGTGATCATGGGCGAGCGCATACGCATAATCATTTGGGGTTGCTCTTTACACGCCGAGAGCGATTGGGTGATGCAGAAGCTAACTTGAGAACGGCTTGCACTATTTGGGAAGAAAATGGTGATAGTCATAGTTTGATCTATGGTCGTATGAATCTTGGTCTTCTCTTCCTTAGTATGGAGAAACCTCAACCAGCACTTGAATGGTTGGATGATGCGGGGAAATTAGCTGAGCAGAATGGAGAGAGGTCAGCGCAAGCAAGTATCTGGAATAATATTGCTTTTGCTCATCGATTAGGTGATGATTGGAAAAATGCAAATGTGTATGCCAAAAAGGCAGAAGACTATTTTAGATATCAGTCTGACTACTTTAGCCTCGCTCATGTCTGGAATAATTTAGGATTGATCGCCCACGGAATGCAAAATCACGATACAGCTGTAGAATATCTCCAAAAGTCCTTGGAATTACACAAAAATCTCAACAATCAGTCGGGTATTGTCACTGTCCAACAGGAGATCGAGAGAGTCGCAGCTTAGTCAGCAGCATTTCATGATTCAAGCCAAACTATGTAGGAATAAAAAGATCCTGTTAATCCTTTTCAATCCACGTCCTGACTTTCAGGCCATTAACTACGCTGCGATCACAATTCAATCGGTCAGTATTCAGCAAATAGTGACTGTTAGCAACCGCCACCGCCTCCTAGGCCACAATTTCCCGCATAAACACTTGGCGTAACATCCAGCCCAATCTTCTTCTCAATTATCCCACTGCCAAACGTAACAGCCAATGTCAATGCAACAGCAACGATAATTTTTGTAATATTTTTAGTCATCATCTCACGATCTCCTATCGATTTGTGAATTGGATAAATTTCAAGGAGGGTTATTGAGATGAGAGATCTCTCGGTGGAAGCGATCCACCTGCTTGCAAGCTTATCTCGTTAATCTTGTCTTCTGTACATCGTTTGGGCATCTATTTTTAACTCATCGGTCGAACGTGTATAGAGAAGAACTCTCACTAGCCATAGCGATTCGGTACACGTTTCGCCGCTGAGTCTTAATTGTTTAATGTTGTTTTAACTGTATGTCCCGTTGGTACTTCGGCAAGTTAACCCTGTGCTTATAGTTTAGCAAGCGGACCGTTTTTAATGCGTTTTGAATCCGTTTCAAGAAATAGAATTTTGGTTCACGGGGGGGGCGGCAAGAGGATTCTGGGTAAAAAGCGTTTTTCTGTCTTTCCCACGAGAAACGCCCCGTTCGCAATGAGCGGGGCGTTCGATAGTGACTTTATGCTATTGAGCTAGTGCGCTTCTGTGCGAGATAGCGTTTCCTTACCCAAAGCTACTTATTGGTTGATGAATGGTAGGTAAACTGTCTCGTTGGTGCTGCCTGTCACCGGCGGATTGTTCGCCCCTTGGGTCGGGTTCCCATTGGCAAAATCTACGCTAGCTGAACCGTTGTTGCTGCTCGTGAGCGCCAGCGATTGACTGTCGAGTGCTTTTGGTACAAAGTCATACTGTATTGGATTGGTTGACGTTTGCGCCCAGATGCCTTTTGCCACCGCTACGTCAGGGCGGCCCACATCCTCTGGCGTCCCCCACTGCACAAAGTCTACCATGAAATTGGGGTCATCAAAGCTAGGGCGACCATTGGCCTGGCTGGGATCGTCCTTGAAGAGTCCCAAGTCTGAGCCGGTACCGTCCGCATCCAGATCCGTCCACGCCTTGAGCACGACGATTTCGCCCGGTTCCATGGAGAGATCGCCTTGGAGCAAAGTTGGGTTATCACCAAGCTGGTGGTAGCTGAACTTGGCACACCAATACCACTGGCTGACATCTACCGTACTGCTACCGATGTTCTTCAGCTCAATCCAGTCACCGTCCGCGTCACCGTGGTAGTAGACTTCGTTAATGACCACGTCGTCACTAGAGCCAGACGGTGGCTCAGTAGCAGTTGGCGTCGGCGTGGGTGAATTAGATGGCTCGGTAGCGGTCGGCGTTGGCGTTGGTGAAGCGGATGGATCGTCTTCGGGTGTGTTGGCAGCAAGTGCACCCTGCCCACACTCGAAACCCGTACAGATTTGGCTATTACCGCTCTCACTCTGGGCGATAGCGGCAATAGGCTGGCCCATCCCGCCGCGCAAGACAATGTTTTCTGACTGGACCCGCTCAGCACCACCGCCGAAGGTGAAACGGGTTACCATTTCGTCATCCGCAAATGTTGTGCTAGTGACAGCCAGGAGCAGCATGCCTAAGGCCAAAACGAATGCAGCAACCCGTTTATACACTGGCGGTCGTGATAAAGGTACGCTGTTATCTGGGAGAACAGACGTACCTTTATGCGGAGCCTGAGTATAATTGTTGTTCATAAGGGTCTCCTTATTGTTAAGCGTGTCAATAATCGGCGTCTTTGTGGTCGGTGTATTCATAAGACATTATCGGAAATAGGCGGTCGGACCTAGACCTGACAGGTTTTTGCCCGAATGGCCCATATTGTCCCCTGCAAGATCGAAACCTGTCAGGTCTGAACGGTGGGATCTCGTTAATTCCGATAATGTCTATAATTGATGTATCAGGAGTGGTCGCTCAGTCGCGAGCGACCTACCGAACACCAATTACTGTTCGACTGAATACCGATTACAAACACACCACTATTGCGGGGCTTCATAAACGCAACTTACAGCATCGTAGTTGGCATTATAGACGCCATAGCATTTGAAGACACCCGTATTAGGCCAACTCCAGGGACCAACAAACTTGGTCTGGCCGACGTAGGTGCTGGTCCCTGCGTCTTTGGTAAACATGCTGTATGTATCACCGTGTACAGTGCAGAAATCGACTTGGGCCTTGCCGCCATTCCAGTTGTAGTAACCGAAGTTGCCATTGGCATTGCTGCCGCCCGTGCCCCATACATTACATTGATTGGCGTAATGCTCACTGTTGGCGTCTTTGTTGGCAATGCCTACAGCCATGTTACCGCCTTCTCCGTACCAGTGGCCGCCGGAGGTTTTGGCGTGGCCGCCGCCGCTATTGTAGAGGCCATAGTTGGCATAGCAGTTCTTGGCTTTACCCATTGTGTTGTAGCCGTCCAACCAGCCGCGGGTGCCATTCTGGCCTCCACTGTAGATCCCGTAACATACCTGCTCAGATGCTCCCATGGACTCCACATAGCCATAGTATGTGTCACCATTGATGGCTGCGCGGCCATACCAGTTGTACAAGCCCGTGTTCTCTATTGTGCAGTTGTGCGCGTAACCATACGTGTCATGGCTGGTCCATTTGCTCGACTGATTGTAGACACCATAGCAGTACTGCCCGTAGCCTTGGCCATAGTAGCCATAGAAGCTGCTGTGATAAACTTTGGCTTGGCCACCGTTGTCCGCGTAGTAGCCATAGTTGTACGTTTCGGCGTACTTAGCCCAGCTCTTTACATAGTATGCATCAAAGTAGGTGGTGTCAGTCGTATTGTAGTCACCGCCACCCCAGACGTAGACGCCGTAGGCCCACTTACCATAATAACCATAGAAGTGGCTATTTTTGGCGTAGAGGCTTGCGCCATCGGTCAGGTATGCACCGTAGTTGTACTCTTTGCCATAGTCGCCATAAGCGTACAGGTAGTTGGCATGAACCTTGATGCTGCCCGCCCCATAGAAGCCGTAATGATAGTCGGAACGATACTCGGGGTAGCTGGCCTTGCTGCCTGCATAGGCGTAGACATAGTGGAGCTTTGCATCATTCACTTCATAGTCATTGCTATTGGCGTAGATGGCGTATGAGCGTTCGCCGTTATAGTAGTTGTGGATAGAGATATCGCGCAGCGTAACGTAACTTTGCAGCACGACCGTCTTGTTTTTGGAAAAGTTATAGATGTGGGTTGCCCGAGGATCCGCGCCATGAATGTGAACATAGGGCTTGGTGACGATGGTCTCGGTTTCGGTGTACATACCAGGCGCAACCCAAACGAGGTACTGTTTGTCTTTGGCTGCATCGCTAATGCTCTCGACCGCGTCATAGATGGAGGTATAGTCACCGCCTTCTTTGGCGACAGTAATGACATACTTATAGCCATGGTCATTGTCCATTTCGGGTTTGCCCATAACGCCATCCCAGTGGACCTTGGACGCCCACGTTGCGGAGTAGGCGCGATGGGCCTTGATTGCATAGGCAACCGCACCAATCTGCTGCCGGGGCAGCTTCTCATACTGACCAGGAGTGTCAAAGGTACAGTCAGGGCGACAACCTGTGGTGGAAACATACACTTCCAGGTGGCGCTCACCATTCTCATAGCTTTTGTAGCCTAAAGGTTTGGCCTCACCGCCGAGTTTGACGTAGAAGTAGCCGCCATTCACCTCTACATCGTCGTGATATTGAGCCCAGACCTTATTACCGTCTGTTTTTGCATCATAGAGGGCAAAGTATAGGTCCACTTTGCCGTCAAGAGGTGCTCCACTGCCATCGGTAATGTAGCCTTGATAGTTTGTCCAGTTCGGCACATAATTATCGCCATCGGTTTGGGCCATAACAGGACTTGTACTTAGCACCAGTAGCAACAATGCACCGATAGCTACCATGAACAAGACAAATGGTTTTTGATTCATCTGTAAATCTCCTTTAGATTGTGGAAACATAGAATAGGTTCTCATCCATCATTCACAGAAATAGTGTTAATAAAGCTTGATGACCTAGTGCTCGGGCTTAGTGGGTAACAGGACTAACACATGTATTGAGCGTATTTGCAAAGATGCAGCTTATTCGGATCTCGCAATGGTAAGTCCTGAATTGATCACTTCATCCTAGGTCATCGACTGTTCTCAATGTCATTCAGTTAAGCCGTTCCTTCTGCAATACATGGCGGTATCCCCTAAGGTAGATTCAAAGCTCAGGACGCCATGCATTGCAGTCTCCACTAACTTAATGGCATTGTCTGACTGTTTACTTCTGACTGTTTACTTCTGACTGTTTACCTCTGACTGTTTACCTCCGACAATTTCATCGTGAAAGGAGCAGAACCGTCATGGACACTTCAATTTGCTAGCGGCTGATGAATGGCAGATAGAGCGCCGAACCGTCAGTCTGTTGACCTGTGACGGTTGGATCAGAGTCCATCATGTAGTTCCAGCCAAGATCAACGGTTGCATCTACATCTGCGCCGATACTGCCAAAGGCGTTGACGAGCAGGGTGAAGGGACGGAACTGATTGATGCCGATCTCAAAGACCACGTTGAAGGTCTCGCCAGGGGCCAGTACCTCATCGGTCCCTAAGTCAGTGGCCGGAATCGGTAGCAGTGCGCCGACACCTAGTTCTTCGTTCGTGCTGTTGAGCAAGGTATTTTCATTATTCAATTCGGTGACTACAAAAGACATATTCTTGATCGGCTGGTCACCTACGTTCTTGAATTCGGTGTTGATGGTAAAGACGCCAAACTGAGCGTTGTCCTGAGGCGTACGGTCGAAATTTCCCTGCACGTTGATGAGATTGATGGCCGCATTGACATTCAACTGGGATGGTTGCGGTTCACCGTAGATGAAGTCGTCCATCACCACCACATCAGCACCATTCTCTGGATCATCCATGAACTCGCTAGCGAGCACGGTGTTGCCGTTAACCAGGCGTACTCGACCTACACAGGCTGAATCAAATTTCAGACCGGCAAAGGAGAGGCTCTCTTGCTGGTTGCCTTCAAAATTGGGTACGGCCTGGGCATAGACCAATCTGTTGTTGACATCGTAGTAGCGAATGGCCGTTACGTTCGCCAAATCCACATCGGTAAAGACTGCACCAAAGCCGCTTGTCAGCGCCGATTCTGACTGGTTCGCTGGATCGAAGAAGAATGCATCGACTTCGTTGGAACCGACAGGTGTGAAGAGCCGCTCTGCCGAGAAGGTATCGAAATAGGCTGGTCCGTTGGGGTTAATGTTCTCGAACTCAACGCCTACCCCAGATTCCTCTGTCGCGCTCAACTGAAAGCCTTGGCCGTTGGTGGTGAACTCGATACCACGGGCACGGGGCGAAGCATTGAAGTTGAAGAAATCAAATGGAAATTCGTTGGGTGCCGAGATGGCGTCCGGTGCTGCATCCCAGTTAATCTGGCGGCGACCGTCTGCGAAGTTGGTTGGCTCAAAGGCGTTGAGGTCACCAAGGGCTGTGCGATAACTTTCAACGGTAGTCTCGATATCCGCTGCGTCTGCACCGACAGCGGTGAAAATCTCAGGTGTGCCGCAGACGTTTCCTCGGGTTGGTTCACCATAAATAAAGTCATCCATCACAACGAGATCGATCGGGTTTTCTGTGTTCTCAGGGTCGTCATTAACATCTGCACCCAGGGCGGCGGTGCCGTTGGTTAGCTTGACAAAGCTGACGCAGTTTGAATTAAATTTGACGCCAGCAAAGGAGAGACCTTCGTTACCTGCTTTGGGCTGGATTCCCTGCTTGTAGAGCAGCTTGCCGTCTATATCGTAGTAGCCAATAGTTGTTTTACCTTCCAAATCCACATCGGTGAAGACTGCGCCAAAGCCGTCAGTCAAGGCTCGACTTGTCTGTTGGGCGGGGTTGTAGAAATTGGCTTCGACAACGTTGGAGCCAATGGCCGTGAAGAGGCGCTCTGGTGAGTAAGTTTGGAAAATAGAGGAATAGTTGCTGTTGATATTATCAAATTCAACACCTTCACCCGATGCATCCGTCGCGCTGAGTTCGAAACCTGTCCCATCGGTCTTGAAGGCAATCCCCCGCGCTCTAGGGAAGACATCAGCGTTAAAGAAATTGCCTGGGAAGTCATTGGGAGCGGAGATGCTATCTGGGGCCGCGTCCCAGTTGATTTGGCGACGTCCATCCAAGTTGTTGAAGGGCGCCGGTGCATTGAGATCGCCCAAGGCATCTCGATAGGCATTGACACCGTCGCGAATTTCATCGGGGTTGCTCCCTGTGGTTTCATAAATCATGGGAAGACCGCAGCTTGTAATCGGCTGAGGTTCGCCATAGATGAAGTCATCCATAGCCACCACATCGTATCCAACAACACCGTCTTGAATCCCTACTTTGAGTCCAATGTTGCCCGACGTAATGCGTACCCGGCTGATGCAAGCTTCGCTAAATTTGGCACCAGCCAGAGACAGGTATTCTTGACCCGCAAAAGAGGGAACGTTTAACGTGTAGACAAGATTATCATCGGCGTCGTAGTAACGTAATGTGGTTGAATCCGCCAGATCCACATCTGTAAAGATAGCACCAAAGCTATCAACCAGAGCTGACTCGCTCGGATTGGCCGGGTTGTAAAAGCGGACGTCGATTACATTGTTGTCGAGAGCCGTGAAGATTCGCTCTGCCGAATAGACTGAGAATTCAGACGAGTAACTGGGGTCGATATTCTCGAACTCAATGCCTTCTCCAGATGCCGCAGTGGCACTTAACTGAAACTCATTTGTCTCATCAGGTGTTGTGAAAGCAATGCCTCTAGCCCGTGGAAAGAAGTTGGCATTAAAGAAGTCGCCTGGAAATGCGTTGGGCGCTGAAACGCCATCTGGTGCGGCATCCCAGTTGATTTGACGACGTCCAGTCAAGTGGTTGATAGGATGAGGGTTGTTCAAGGGGCCAATGGCATCGCGGAATTCGTTTACACCATCTCGAATGGCGTCTGCATTGGCTCCGATAGTCGTGTAAGGGGTTGGCGCATCACAAGCGAGGGGTGCGGAAACCAACGATGTGGAAGACAATGACGCTGCCTGGGCATGGCCTGGCAGTCGGAGCAATACGGTCGTGCTCAGTAATGCAACGATTAGTAGGTACCGTATGCTTACGTTCAGTAGGTATGCTTTCATAAAATTCTCCTGTTTTGATACTCTGCATCTATTCGTGACAATTCAATTGTGACGGTTGAACCACACATCTTTTACCACCTTAGCAATCTCTCACGATTGCTTTTCACCAGTGTAGGTGGCAGTGCGTTTTTGCAGCGTTTTGAAGGCGTTTCCCGTTGCCTTGGTATGGTACGGGCCTATCATTACTGTAGCGCTAGCCATTGCATTACCAAGAGCATTACCAAAGAGAGCAGGAAGGAGGCAAGAGGGGCAAAGTAGGGAAGCAAATCATTTTTGATCTCCTAGGTTCACTTATACTCAGCTCCGTTTGAAAACAAGAGTTTGGCCACTCTGGTAGAGCATCGGAAAACTCCTGTTTTCAAAACGACCGCAGTATATAGATATCCAGAAAAAGATTTTCCAGTTGTCCCCTGAGCTTGTCGAAGGGCGGCTGGAAAATCTTTTTCTTAAAGACTATAGATACACGCATGAGCTTGAACCTCTTCAAATTTTCGCCTATAATCAGTAGTTAGATATGCAACGGGCTGCACCACAGGGACTGAAAATAGAACAAAAATTTCAAAGATTTTACAGATTCTTTATCTTTGCAATCTTCTAATCTTTGTTGATTGATAAGACAGAGCGCAGTCTGTCATTTCGAGCAACGGGAGCAATCTTTGACACTGGTCGAGCGCAAGATTTCTCCTCGTTCCTCGTGGAGGTGACATTTCCCAGTCGATCGCGGCTTCCTGATAATCAGAGGTACACACCTTGGATACCCAATGTCGATACTATAGATATCCAGATAATCCTTTTCTGATTGGCTATCTATGCTATTGCTAATCATAGGCATACCAATTGTCTAACGAGATTCTGCAAACCAAACTCTATATCCCCAAACAGCGTGCCAATCTCGTGCAGCGTACCCGCTTGTTGGCTCGGCTCAATGAAGGCTATGAGAGCAAGTTAACATTGATCTCGGCTCCTGCTGGCTTTGGCAAAACCACGCTGGTCAGTGCCTGGGTAGCAGATTGTGGACGACCCGTCGCTTGGCTATCATTAGACCCAGGAGACAATGATCCGCTGCGTTTTTTGACGTACCTAGTCGGTGCAGTGCAGACGATTGTGCCTCATGTGGGCAGCCAGATGTTGGCCCTGCTTCAATCTCCTCAGCCTCCACCTATTGACTCTCTGCTGACAGCTCTACTCAATGAAATTGCCACCATTCCCCAGGACTTCATCCTGGTGTTGGACGATTACCATGCAATTAGCGAGGAAGCCATCGACGGCATCCTTTCCTTCGCCCTAGAGCACCTGCCCCCCCAATTGCACCTTGTCATCGCTACACGGGAAGATCCACAACTCCCTTTGGCCCGACATCGCGCTCGTGGCCAGTTGACCGAGCTGCGTGCCACGGATCTACGCTTTACCTATGATGAAGCTGGTACTTTTCTCAACCAGACAATGGGGCTGGATTTATCTGCACAAGAGGTCGTTGCACTGGAAACTCGCACGGAAGGCTGGATTGTGGGTTTACAATTGGCCTCTTTAGCTCTGCAAGGGATGCTATCTGTACAGAGCAACAAAGAGATTGGTCAAGCGGATGCCTGGCCAATAGGTGGAAGATCGACTGACGTCGAGCAGGCCAATGCAGGGCAATCAAAGGGTAAACAGTCAGATACCGCTAGCTTTATTCAATCATTTACGGGCAGCCACCGCTTTGTGCTGGATTATCTGGTTGAAGAGGTGCTCCAGCAGCAGCCCTACCACATCCAGAACTTTTTGCTCCATACGTCTATCTGTCAAAGACTTTGTGGCCCGCTCTGTGATGCGATTCTGGACGTGCCGTCGACCTCTAGTCAAGCGATTCTGACTTATATGGAGCAAGCCAATCTCTTCATCATCCCTTTGGATAATGAGCGACGCTGGTATCGATATCATCACCTCTTTGCCGAACTGCTACAACAGAGACTAAGCCAAGCTGTCTCTGCAAACCAAGTTACCCTGGTATCTGGAGGAGACGCGTCGGACGCAAGTCAGGCTCCAATCGATCAAGGTGTAACGGTGGAGATATTACATAAGCGCGCCAGCATATGGTATGAAGAGAACGGGTGGGTGTTGGAAGCCTTTCAGCATGCGGTTGCGGCAAATGATCTGCCTCGGGCAGAGCGCTTGGTTGATGGGAATGGCACGCCTCTCTACTTTAGGGGCATAGTCAACCCAATCGTCAAATGGCTGCAATCGCTGCCGACCTCTGTCATGGATGCTCAACCCTCGTTGTGGATAACCTTGGCTACAGCTTTAACGCTAAGCGGTCATCCGGTCGCCAAGATTGAAGAACAGCTACAGGCCGCGGAAGCGAACTTGCTCATCAGGGATCTCCGGGTAGATCTAGATGTGGCAACCAAAAATCTGCTGGGACATATCGCCGCGGTCCGAGCTATGCTGGCCATCCCAACTAATGAGATAGCACCTATGTTAGCCCAGTCTCAACGGGCTTTAGACTACTTACGCCCAGATAATCTTGCCTTACGCACGACCGTCAGTATGACACTGGGCTATGCCTATCTGCTTCAGGGGGATTCTGTTGCAGCGCGACAGGCGTACACAGAGATGCTATCTATGGCTGAAGCGTCAGGAAATACGACCTTTATTTTAGCCGGACTTCTGGGCTTGGCCAGCGTATATGAGGTAGAGAACCAATTGGCTTTGGCTGTAGAGACCTATGAGCGTACGCTGAAGCTAGCTGGCGAACCGCCACCACCCTTTATCTGTGCGGCCTATTTTGGCCTCACAAAGATATTTTACGAATGGAATGATTTTGAGGCAGTTCATACCTATGCTCAACAGGGTATCCACTATGGCCGACAATTGCCTTCACTTGATATTCCTGCGGCGTGCCAGGTAGTTCTGATTCGGGTCAAGCTGGCCCAAGGTGACTTGGATGGGGCAGCCGCTCTCATGGCCGAAGTGGATCAGTTCATGGGCGAGAAAGAGACCAGTTATCCTCTCCCCGAGATTGAAATGGTTCGGGTAGATCTACTTCTTCAACAGGGTGAGCTAGCCAAGGCCGCCCGGTTAGCCGAGAACCATGCACTTCCCCTAGCGCTGGCCCGAGTCTATCTAGCCTCTGGGAAGACGGATGCGACCTTGGCTAGCTTGGAAGAGGTCCGCCAGCAGACAGTAAATCAGCCCGTTGAAGCGCTAAAAGGAATGGCCCTAGAGGCCGTGACGCGTCACATCCGGGTTGAGAAGGAGATAGCGATTCAACGACTACAAGATGCGCTGGTCTTGGCTGAAGCAGGTGGATCGATCCGAACCTTTGTGGATGAAGGTGCGCCCATGGCTCAGCTTCTAACCGAAGCGGCTAGCTCAAAAGTCGTGCCGGAATATGTTGACAAACTGCTGGCGGCCTTTGAATCAGAGAACCTGCCAACCAGGGACGGCTTTATGCCGATCCTTCCACTTGCTTCTCAACCTCTTATTGACCCCTTGAGCCAACGTGAAGTAGAAGTACTCCACTTAGTTGCCCAAGGTTTCTCGAATCGGGCGATCAGTGAGCGGCTCATCCTGGCCTTGGATACGGTCAAAGGGCATAACCGGAAGATCTTTGGTAAGCTACAGGTCAAAAACCGTACGGAAGCCGTGGCACGCGCCCGGGAATTAGGTCTTCTGTAATGGATAGTCGTTTAGTCCATAGTCGTTTGGTCCATAGTCGTTTGCCCCGAATGTAGTGAATTTCGCTCTCCAAATAACCCCATCCCACACCAAAAACAACACCTATAAACAACACTTTCGTGTCTGTACGGCAACACCTTGTAGCCCCTATACTCTGGGCATAAGGCGAAATATGTTCATAATCAGTCCTTAAACATGTAATCGGCCACACCACGGATGGATGAATGTGATACAAATAGCTCACAGATTACGCAGATTTTGTTCTGTACTCGTCTTTCTAATCTTCTAACCCCTGTTTAGTTTCAGGGCAGACATTCATCCAACTGCACCACGAAAGATGAAAATCGAACAAAGATTAGGAGATTGTGCAGATTCTTAATCTTTCTAATCTTTAAATCTTTGTTATTTTCAGGGCAGACAATCATTCATCCAACTGCACCACGAAAGATGAAAATCGAACAAAGATTAGGAGATTGTGCAGATTCTTAATCTTTCTAATCTTTAAATCTTTGTTATTTCCAGGGCAGGATGCGTTGCATCTGTAACCAAGCAAAATCCCATTCTGAGGAACAAATGAAAATGAAAGCAATTATCCAAACCAAGTATGGTTCACCCAGAGATGTTTTGCATCTTCAAGAAGTAGAGATGCCAGCAGTTGGCGACAACGAAGTGCTCGTTCGGGTTGCCGCAGCATCGGTCAATCCGGATATCTGGAACACGGTGACGGGGCAGCCTTTTGTCTTTCGCTGGTTGTGGGGTGGGTGGCGCAAGCCCAATCCGGCAATCCCTGGTACAGATATGGCAGGTACAGTGGAAGAGGTCGGTTCAAACGTCACCCGTTTTAAACCTGGTGATGAGGTATTTGGCGAGAGCAACAAAGGCTTCCAGTGGACCAACGGAGGTGCCTACGCCGAATATGTCTCCGTGCCGGAAGACGTGCTTGCGCTCAAACCCAGCGCCGTTCCATTTGAAGAAGCGGCATCGGTCCCCACCTCTGGCTACATCGCCCTGGCGAACCTGCCAGATGGTAACCAAATTCAGCCGGGGCAGCACGTGTTGATCAATGGCGCAGGCGGTGGTGTGGGCAGCATTGCCGTCCAGCTTGCCAAGGCATATGGCGCAGAGATAACCGGTGTGGACAGCTCAGAGAAGTTGGCCATGATCCGGTCCTTGGGTGCTGATCACGTCATCGACTACACTCAGGAAGACTACACTCAGGAGGACCTGACAAAGGAGAACCGAGCGTATCATCTCATCCTGGATGTGGCATCCACGCTAGCCTTGTCCACGTGTAAACAGCTCCTTGCTCCTGGTGGGATATTCGTACATATTGGCCACGCACACTACGGAAGTGTAGGTGGCTCCCTATTGGGAAATCTACCCCAATTTTTCAGCATGATGATGCGCATCCAGATGGATCGCAAGCTACCCGCACCCAATAATTCTATGCCTAGCCGAAACAAGAGTATGGCCACATTAATGAAATTGCTGGAAACGGGTAAGCTGACCCCTATCATCGACAGCACGTACCCGCTAAGTCAGGTTCCTCAAGCATTGGAGTATCTAAAATCGGGTCAGAATGTGGGGAAGGTTATCGTTACGCCATAACGATACTCTCATATTGGGGTCTGTTGGGTGATTTGGAAAAACAGTGCTATACTATAGATATTCAGCTAATCATTTTCCGTGAGTATCAACAGATTAAACGGATTCTATAGATCTCTTTCTTAATCTGTAAGATCAAACGGATCTCACGTGGTTAACGGAAAAAATGAACAGGGATTAGCCAGATTTCTAAGATTAGAAGAGAGAAATCTTCGTACTCTTTAAAATCCTTATTCCATAAAGTTGTCAACCACATGAAATCCCAAAGAGCCAATCTATAGATATCCAGAAAAAGATTTTCCAGTTGTCCCCTGAGCTTGTCGAAGGGCGGCTGGAAAATCTTTTTCTTAAAGACTATATAGAATGTATCTGCTATGGATGTTGCGCATCTGTAACCAAGCACCAAGTGGACGCTTTGTGCCATGAAAACCTTTTTCTGAAAGACGATAACTTACACTTCGCTCTGCCATAGATGCCTTTGCCTACGTCTGGTTAAACCATCTACATCTATATGTAAAAAGACGCAAAAGTTTGCCTACTTGTGGTCGGTCGGTGGTCTGTACGAGTAAAAACGGAGCAGAAAATGGTCAAATCACCTTACGAAAGGGTCCAAAAGAGCTCGAAAACCCATAAAAATGGGGAAATGTAGGCAAACTAGGGTCAGACAATAGGGAATCCTCGGAAGGGGACGAGAACCTAGCAACCCAAACCCGAAACCCAAACTACTAACAAGTCAGGCATTAGGGAATCCTCGGAAGGGGACGAGAACTTAGTCACGTAGATCAGTTAGTGGTACTGGTGTTTGTCAGACAATAGGAAATCCTCGACAGAAGATAGGAACATCAAATCTCCCGACTCTGGACCCCGGACTTATAGACTATGGACTACAGTCGTCCCAACCCCACTACCAGTCCGCCAGCCCCCAACCGACCAACAGCCGGTCAACCCATTCGCGTCCGCGCCTTTAAAGCCAATGGAACGTGCTATCGCCATTGGCAAGTAAAAGTCACCTCGGTCACCGAGGAGTGGCTCGAAACCGAGTCCAAAGCGGGTCATGAGGTGTGGGACAGAAGTGGATCCTGGATTGGCAAATTCAACATTTGCGCGGTCTACTGGTTTGATCGGCCCTATAATCTGTTTGAAATCAGAGATGCACAGACAGATGAGCTGATTGAGATCTACATAAATATCGGCAGCCCGCCTCGCTTTTCAGATGGAGAGCTACACTTTACCGATTATGAATTGGATGTGGTGTGCCTACCTGGAGAGTCGGCCCGATTGGTCGATGAGGATGAGTTTGCTGAGGCGGTGGAGACGTTTGGCTATTCAAAGGACTTTCAGGCAGCGTGCTATCAGGCCGCCCAAGAGGCGTTAACAGTGGCCAATGAATGGAAGAGATAAGCACTGCCCCATGGTCAACTCGTTGCTTCCTGGCACGCTGCCCTCGCCCTTGCAGTCCATCCATTCGCCTCTTCTCCAGAATAGAGAGATTCACCTCTACCTCAAGCGGGATGATCTGATTCACTCCCACGTCTCTGGCAACAAGTGGCGCAAGCTCCGCTACAATCTAATGGTAGCCAAGGAAGAAGGACACCACACGCTTCTCACCTTTGGTGGTGCCTACTCCAACCACATTTTGGCCACAGCCCACGCCGGTCGACTGGGTGGTTTTGACACCATCGGCATCATCCGAGGCGAAGCGTATGCGCCGCTCAATCCGGTACTGGCAGAAGCGCAAAGCGTGGGCATGGCCCTTCACTACATGCCCCGCTGGCGCTATCGTCAGAAAGAGAACCAAGACCTTCTGGCCGAATTAACAGACCAATTTGGCCCCTATTATCTGCTACCTGAAGGGGGCACCAACACCCTGGCCGTGCAAGGCTGCCAAGAGATTATAGACGAGATCCAGATCCCCTTTGATCTGATCTGCGCACCCTGTGGCACGGGTGGGACGCTGGCTGGTCTCATATCGGGCCTGCAAATGGGGCAACAAGCCCTGGGCTTTGGCATTCTTAAAGGGGAAAACTTTCTACCCCAGCAGATCCATACCTTACTTGGAAGCTCCTCTCTCACCACCCATCCCCAGTGGTCCATCAGCTTTGATTACCACTTCGGGGGCTATGCAAAGAAGACCCCTGTTCTCCTCGAATTTATCCAATCGTTTCACGCCGAGCACGGAATCACCTTGGATCCAGTCTACACAGGGAAGATGCTCTTTGGGCTGATGGCACTAATTCAGCAGGAACATTTTTCATCGGGTCAGACCATTATTGCCGTGCATACGGGGAAAGGTGGGTAGCAGACTGGGGATTGGGGACTGGGGACTGGAGACTATGGACTGTAGACTGAGGACTATGGACATATTATACCAACAAGGAGATACCATGTCTGGGACAACGATCATGTTAACGGATGAGCTACAAGATTATTTTCATCAAGTCTCGCTGCGGGAAACGGCTATTTTAAAAGAGTTGCGCGAAGAGACCTACGCCAATACGAACTCACCCGGTATGCAGATTGCACCGGAACAGGGGCAATTTATGCAGATGTTGGTCAAACTGATTGGGGCCAAAAGGGTTATTGAGGTGGGCGTCTTTACGGGATACAGTTCCCTGTCAGTGGCCCTGGCCATGCCAGAAGATGGCGAGATCCTTGCCTGTGACGTCAACCCTGATACGACGGCTGTGGCCCGACGCTATTGGGAAAAAGCGGGTGTGGCCCACAAGATTCGCCTTCAGATTGGGCCAGCCACCGAGACCTTGCAGCAATTGTTAGAGGGGAAACTGATTGATGGAAACCAAGCTGGCAGCTTTGACATAGCCTTTATCGATGCAGACAAATCCAACTATGCCACATATGTGGACCTATGTTATCAGTTGGTTCGCCAGGGTGGGCTGCTTATTGTAGACAATGTGCTGTGGCATGGAGCCGTCATCGATCCAGCACGTCAGGATGAAGATACAATAGCCATTCGAACATTGAACAGTGCGCTCCAAAGAGACGAACGCTTTGATCTCAGCTTGGTTCCCATAGGGGATGGGATGACGCTCTTGCGAAAACGCTAGTACTACTGTAAGTTATGAAACATTAGGATAGGCTATGGGTAGACCGTCCTTGCAGGGCGGTGGACGTCAAGAACCCGTGAGTTTCACTTGGAACAGGCCGAGTTCGCCCCCTTCCCGCCCAAAATGGACGGGCTGCGGCTAAAGTAGCAAAACTTAGGATGCCGTACACTAGAAGGCTTGGATGTAAAAAGTCGTTGCATTTGAGTCAAGTTTTCAATAACTAACAATCAAATCCTGAAAATCCTGAAAATCCTCGTCCCATTTTTATTCGCTCTGAGGTGGAACCTCGCTAGCTATGGGTAGACCGTCCTTGCAGGGCGGTAGACGTCAAGAACCCGTACGTTTCACTTGGAACAGGTCGAGTTCGCCCCCTTCCCGCCCAAAATGGATGGGCTACGGCTAAAGTAGCAAAACCTAGGATGCAGTACACTAGTTCGAATCAGCCCAAACATCATCCTCAGGCGTATATCCAAGCCTCGCGCGGGCTTCCTCAAGGCTCCATTTCATCCCTTGATTATTGGACATACCATTGACCAACAAAAAGCCACCGGGCCACTTCAAGCCATTGGCCGTCGTGGCCTTCTCGAAGATCTGGGCAAAGTCTCGGTTAGAGAGCCACATGCCTTTGAACCAATTCTCGGCTCGCTCGATGGCATCCTTTTCTGGCCCATCGGGCAGCTCAGGCTGGGCAATATCCGGGTCCCCAGTGGCCGACAAAGTCTCTGGCCGATTTTCCCCAGGTTGACACCAGCCAATTCGTATACAAGCGAACGTTGTCGCTTCTTCCAAGCCCAGCCCTTTCTCTATCTTCGTCAGGGACTGGGAAGCCAAGCCGCGGCAGAGACGTTCACCCATCAATTTGGACGTAGCATAGGCAGTCGAATCGCTCAGTTCGTCACCAATCTGTACCAAGGTGCCAACACCCGGAGCCAGCTTTTCGGTCAACTCGCCTGCCCCAATCGTATCGGCCAAGGGCATATCTTTATAGCGCCCCATGACGTGGTTAGAGGTTGCAAAAACCATACGCTTCGCAGAGGGACTATCGACTGCGGCAAGGGCAATGTGAAGCGTCATATCATAGGAGATGGCCGCCTGCCCCCACGTGGCATCGGGATAGGGGTTGAGTGCAGCAAAGTGGACCACGGCATCGACCGTTTTGAGCGCATCCTGCCAACGCTCATCATGCCAACTGGTTAAGTCACACTCGACAAATTCGGCCGTCAGTGACCCATTTGGTGCCAACGCTTCTAGCGCTTGGGCTTTCTCTGGCCCTGCCGCCACAATATCCAACCCCACCAACCGCTCAAATTTCCCGGTAGCAGCCAGATGGCTTAACAGCTTCCAGCCTAGGTTGCCTAGCCCGCCAGTGACAGCTACACTTTTAATCGCATTGTTCTCCATTATCCCAGATTCTCCAGCGGTTCCTTTTCATGGGTTGCTCGTCCGCCAGCATAGGGAAAAGGAATCCCTGGCGTGGGGGCGGCCCAATGAACCGCGTTATGGAGAACCTGACGCACTTCCTTCTGGAAGAAGATAGGATAGGTCTCATGGCCAGGACGGAAGTAAAAGATTTTACCCCGGCCTCGGTAGTAGCAGCAGCCACTGCGGAAGACATTGCCCCCCTTGAACCAACTCATCATGACCAGCTCATCTGGAGCTGGAATATCAAAGTGCTCACCATACATCTCGGCCGCCGGAATATCGATATAGGCACCGAGATTGGAGGCAATCACGTGGCCCGGTTCGACGATCCAGATGCGCTCATTCTCGTCAGCTTCTCGCCAGCGCAGGCTACACGTTGTCCCCATCAGTCTCTTGAAAATTTTGGAGTGGTGGGCAGAATGGAGCACAATCAATCCCATGCCCGCCAAGACTCGCTCCTGGACTCGGCTGACGATCTCATCATCTACTTCCCCGTGGGCTGTGTGTCCCCACCAGGTCAGCACATCGGTGTTGGCCAATACTTCTTCGGTTAGCCCATGTTCTGGCTCATCTAATGTAGCCGTCTGGACATGGTCAAAACCATATTCCCTTAGCCCCTCGGCAATCGCATTGTGCATCCCATCCGGGTAGACGCTGCGCACCTTTTCATTCTTCTTTTCGTGGCGAAACTCGCCCCAAACAGTGACTCGAATCGGATTTCCCATCTGATTTTCCTTTCTTGATTCATAATGCATAATGCGTAATTCATCATTCGGCGTACGTGGTTCGTCGGGTCGTTATGTGAGATTATCTCCGACCATGTCATTTCGACGAGGAACGAGGAGAAATCTGGCGTTGGCAACCCCAAGATCTCTCGGTTCCCTCGAGATGACAACGGTCGTGTCATGAGGTGTGTGATAATCTCACGTTTCCACCGTTCGTCGTGTATATACCAATTTTGAAATTCGTTGCATGGAAGCCCACCCTTCACCAATCTCATATACGACCGCCGAGCAACACAAATCACTCCCCCCATCACGGATTGTACCGATTGTACCGATTACGGATTACTAATTACGGATTACCGACCACCGACCACCGACCACCGATTACTGTTTACTGTTTACCAAACCCTAACACTTCACCAATTGCCCGCCCTGCTTGGCAGACGACTGGATTGCGTCCCAGAGTTTGGCCATGCGTAGACCCACTTCTGGCGGACAAGGATTCTCAAGTTGTCCGCTTCGGACGTTGAGGAACTGTTGCCATTGGCCTAAGGATTCAGGCACAGGTACTGGGGTTAGCCCCTCTTCGCCATTGCGCCAGAGTTCGAGTCTTTCTCCCCAAACGCCTGTGCGCACAATGGCCTCAGTACAGAAAACCCGTACATCTGAATGACAAGACTTAACGGCTTCACCACAGCCACTTAGGGTAACCAGAATTCCTGATTCGGTACGGGCCATAGCACTACCCAGGATATCGACCGGTGCGCCTCGGTTATCCAACCAAGCGGCCACTTCCACAAAGTCTTCCCCCACCAGGTCCGAGACCGTGTTGAGCAAGTGAGCACCAGTATCAAAGAGAAAACCGCCGCCGGAGATTTCCGGAGATTGCCGCCAGGAGCCAGCGGTTCCCTGCTTCCAGCTTTGCCAGACTGTAGCATGTACGTTGAGGAGCTCGCCCAATTCACCTGAGCGAAGCATGGAAACTGCTGTACGAATCTGAGGCGAGAGGCTGCCATTGAAGGAGACCACCAGTAGACGCCCAGTTCGATCTCGAATGGACATGAGCTCTTTCGCCTCATCCGCGTTCATCACCATTGGCTTTTCCAAGAGCACATCAATGCCCGATTCCAAACAGGCCGAGGCATGTTCAAAGTGATATTTGTGGGGCGTAATGATAAATGCTGCGTCTAGCTCCTCACCATGTTGGGCAATCATCTGATTCAGGTCAGGGACATTAGGCGGGGGAGTCAATCCAACTTCGTCGTAGAGCTCACAAAAGGCTTCATAAGCTTGGCCAGAGGGTTCACAGACCACGCGAATTTCGGTTGTATCCTGCTGCTCCAGAATACGTCGGGTATGGTGGCGAGCCATACCGCCTGTACCGATCATAGCCGCTTGAACGACCGTCCCGTTGGTAGTGGCCGATCCTGACTGAGAATTATTCATACTATCCAATTCGATTCCTCCATCCTGTTAACTTCGATTTCTAAATGGTTTTGTTCTACAATAATTGAGTATATACAGTGATCGATTTGAAGACCATACTTTTCTTTGGCCCTATCAAAGAGGTCAATCTGCGATTTTCAAACAGAGCTGAGTAAAAATGTATACTCAGACATGGATGTGTGATCTTGCCACAAAGCCAAATTGTTGTCCATCTTGGATAAGGCAATCCTAGATAAGGAATTCGTGTGAATATTATTTTAGCTTCCGGTAGCCCTCGACGCCAGCAATTCCTGCGCGATTTGGGGTTGAACTTTCAGGTCGTTGTTGCGGATATTGATGAAACGCCATTGCCATCCGAGTCCCCCGAAGTGCTAGTCGAGCGGCTGGCATCATCTAAGGCTAGAGCCGTTGCAAAAAAAATAGTACAGCAGAAGAAAGCTGCTGATACCCAAGAGAGGAATCCATTGCTGATTATTGCCGCGGATACAGTCGTCGCGCTAGATGGTGAAATTTTAGGGAAACCTACAGACTCAGAGGACGCCGCCTTGATGTTGGCCCGGCTTCGGAGTCGACCCCACCAAGTATGGAGCGGCTTAACGGTGCTCTCATGTGATGAAGAGATGAACATTGATCGTCAACTCAACCGCATCAATCGTACCGATGTGTATATGCGGGGGTATAGCGATGAGGAGATAGAGCGCTACGTTGCTAGCGGGGATCCGTTAGACAAGGCAGGTGCCTATGCCATCCAGCATCCCACCTTTGCACCTGGTGAGAGATTGGATGGCTGTATTTCGGGGGTTATGGGACTGTCGCTAGATGATTTGGTCACCCTACTCGGTAAGATGGGACTACCTGTTCAGTGCGATCTACACCCCATCTGCGAACAGTACGCCAAATTTAGCTGTTGCCAACGGAATCGAAGAAGGGATTGAGCGGATAGATGCTGCGCAAACCCGTTCTGGGCCTCATTTATTGGCCCTTAAGGCTGTGACATCGACACAAAATTGTCGATAAAGCAATAGGCTCAATGACTGACCAATGAGATCAGGCCCCAAATAAACAGGAACTTCATCTCGTTGATCGAGATATACTGACTCCGCTGTGAATAGCGAGAGCTGCGAGATTATTGATTGGGATTATGAGCCAGTCTATGGCGGAGCCGGTCATAGAGGAGAAGGTCTTTCTAACATCTATCGCTTCACGGGAAAGGGACGTGACAAGGACGTAACCGTATTCTGGTCCCTCATGCTCAAGGCTATCAGTTCACCAGACCAAGGCGGCGACCCACAAGGGGGGCGTGAGCGGTTGGCTTATCAGTCCGGGGCTTCTCAGCTCAATCTTCTTGATCGTCAAAGATGCACAACCAACCTGTTGCGCCAAAGCAGCACACGAGTAGCGTAGCTGATTGCGCCGCGCCTGTACCTATGCGCCAAATGAAACAATGTCATTCAATTCTCCCCCGGGTAAAGTTGACACGTATTTGGGTCAGGTCTCCATCGACCTTGGCTGTATTTATAATGTCACGCTCACGATATGGGCTGGCGAGCGAAAAGATACGGCCCCTTCTGCATTGGCAAATGATGCCAACTCGCTCTTGGCTCGGTCCAAGAGCTGTTGGTGCTGAGCGTCATTAATCATCTCCGACAATGTCCACCCTTTGACATCGGTGTTGACCCACGCCTCAACCGAGGGAAATTGAGCCGTCCCATCCCTCGTTTCGATCGTTACATGGGGTAGCCCCGCTTCTGTAAAGATTTCACCCAGCTTCTGTTTATCTCCCAGGGTAAAGGGTGCACGCATTGCGTCGGCGGCTTGGGCACCAAAGAGGTGCTGAATGAGCGCAACCTCCGCGGCATAGCCGGGTGAATTCTCCAGTACATCCCAAACCGCGATGGCCAGATGCCCGCCAGGTCTTAGAACTCGCGTCATCTCCTGAATTGCGTCACGGGGGTGGATGAAGAACATCAGACCAAATTGACTGACCACGGCGTCAAAGCTGTCATCATCAAAGGGTAGCCGTTCCGCAGCCCCCTGCTGCCACTCGATAACTGGGGCATTGACTGTGGATTTGGTTTGGGCCACAGCCAACATGTCTTCATTGATGTCCAATCCAATAACCGAGCCTGACGCACCTACCCGCTTCGCAACTGTACGAGTCAAGGCACCAGTGCCACAGGCAACGTCCAACACTTCATCTCCATCACGAATATTGGCCGCCTCTGCTACTCTATCTGTCCATTCCTGAAAGAGAGCTGGCACAAAAAACTCCTCATAAAATTCGGCTGCGCTAGCCACCACCTGTCCAGTTGTCCCGTTGTTCATACTATCTCCTTATGTCTATGAGAATCATTTGCCACCGATACAGCGTTGTGCATACAATAAGGATTAAACCAGAGCGTGGCACATCATTGGTATCCCCAGGGGATACAAGTTGGGATACAGTCGTACAGTCGTGATAAATTAACACC
This sequence comes from Chloroflexota bacterium, assembly GCA_039028975.1. GTDB lineage: Bacteria > Chloroflexota > Anaerolineae > Caldilineales > Caldilineaceae > JAHBNG01. The sequence goes on along the minus strand of JBCCHB010000058.1, from coordinate 53,331 downwards.
TCTTCCAGAGAGAAAAATTATTGATTTATGTGGAGTCTAAATAGATGGAGATGATTAATTCAATTGGAGAATGGATGCGGCTGCGGCGCAGAGCCTTGGATTTGACGCAAGCCGCTTTGGCCAATCAAGTCGGCTGCGCGGTTGTCACCATCAAAAAGATCGAACAAGAGAGCCGACGCCCGTCCCAAGAGATGGCTGCTCTCTTGGCGGATGCCCTACTGGTACCCCAAGGCGAACGCTCCCACTTCTTAGCCGTAGCCCGTGGTCAGGCGATGGTGGACCAGCCAACCTCTGGTTTGTCGCTGCCACCCTTTTTGCAACAGCCAAGCCGCGCAACCCATTTCCAATTTGTGGCCCGCGAGCCAGAGCTGGTCCGGCTTCATCAACATCTGGAAGAAGCCATGGCTGGCACAACTCAGGTTGTCTTTGTCTGTGGTGAGGCTGGGCGAGGTAAAACGTCATTGTTGACAGCTTTTGCTCACCAAGCACAAGAATCCTTGCCCGAACTGATTGTTGCCGATGGAATCTGTTCCGCCCATGCCGGACATGGGGATCCTTTTCTGCCGTTCCGTGATATCTTTGATCTGCTCACTGGTGATCTAGAAGCACGTTGGCAGGCCAATTCACTGCCCACGGAACAAGCCCGCCGCTTGTGGACCTTCCTTCCTCAGGTTGCGCAGGCCCTGCTTGATGAGGGACCTGCACTCTTCAACATTTTGGTTCCGCCAACGCCCCTCATCAGTCGATTTAATGGCTACGCCCCCACCCAATTTGCTTGGCTTGAGAGATTGCAGGCGGCCAGTATACAAAAGACCAGTATGCAAGGTGCAACGGGTGCGCAATCCCAGCAGCAGCTCTTTGAACAGATCACCCGCGTTTTGAGAACGCTGGCCCAGGCGCGACCTCTGCTGCTGCTCCTTGATGATCTGCAATGGATCGATGAGAGTTCTTTGGCATTGCTCTTTCACCTCAGCAGACGTCTTATGGGTAACCGGATACTGATTCTGGCAGCCTACCGTAGCAACGAGGTTGGTGATGAACATCCATTAACGCCCGTCATTGCCGAATTGAGTCGACGCTTTGGCGAGATTGTGCTAGATCTCGATGGAGTAGCCCAGGAGCAAGAGCAAGCCTTTGTCGACGCGCTGATCGACAGCGAACCCAATCAACTAACGCCAGAGTTCCGCGCCCAAATCTTTCAACAAACCGCTGGCCATCCTCTCTTTACCGTAGAACTTTTACATCATCTACAGGAGAATGGTTCCCTACATCGCAACGCAGATAATCAGTGGATCCAGCAGAAACCATTACACTTCAACGAATTGCCCGCCCGTATTGATGTCGTGATCAGCCAGCGCATAGGTCGATTGGAAGCTCCATTACAAGAATTGCTGCAGGTCGCTGCCATCGAAGGGGAACGCTTTACAGCCCAGGTATTAGCCGCTGCTCTCCAGCAGAACGAGCGATGGGTCTTACGGCAGCTGGGCCAGATTGCTGAGCAACATGGCTTGGTCCGTGAACAGAGCCACACCCGCCTGGATAAGCAGCTCGTGAGCCGCTTTCACTTCCGCCATGCGCTCTTCCAGCAGTATCTTTATCAGCGCGTAGGTGAAGGCGAGCGTCACTACCTCCACGGTGCTGTTGCCGAAAGCCTTGAAACATTGGTTGCCCAACACACAGATAAGTTTGCAGTGACCTTGGCCTATCACTTTGGGGAAGCTGGTGCGGCAGATAAGAGCAGCTATTACCATGTGCTTGCTGGCGATCAGGCTCAACAGGCTAGCGCGCTAGAGGAAGCTGTAACCCACTACCGGGCCGCACTTGAGGTAAGCAAAACGAGCGATGCAGGAGCCAAAGCGGGAGATGGGTTTGGTGATGGTATAGCCAAAGAAGTAACCATTCTGAGCAAGCTCTCAGCCTGTTTGCAACTGCTGGGGCAACAACCGGAAGCGCTAGAGATTCTGCACCGCTGTTACACACTCTTTGGTCTATTAGGAGAGGATATCCAAGCTGGCGACATGCTACGCCGCATTGCACGTCTCTATTGGGAGTTAGGCGAGAGTGAGACAAGCTGGCAGACCTATCAGCAAGCGTTGGATCTGCTGGAATCCTTGCCCAAAAGCGTGGAATTGGCCGAAGTGATGAGCGCCATTGGACAGATGCACATGATCAAGTCCGCCTTTGTAGAGGCCGCAGCGTGGTGCAGACGTGCCATCGCGCTGGCCGAAGAGTTGAACGCTCCCCACATTGTTGCCCACGCCAAAATTTCACTGGGGCCAATCCTTGTATGGCAGCAGCAAGTTGAGCAAGGATTGGGACTGCTGCGTGAGGGTATTGCCGAAAGCCACAAGCTCAATCTAGCTTACGAAGTCTGCCGTGCCTCAATTAACTTAAACGAAATATTGATTAACTTCTGCCGTTATGAAGAAGCGCAAGAGAATAACAGATCTTTTTTGGCCTATGCACGCGAAATTCATGCCGTCCAGTTTGTGTCGGCGGCACTGACGCAGCAGATCGATGTGGATTGGCTTCAGGGGGAGTGGGCACGTGCGCTCCGGGACTGGGCAACGTTACGTGCATGGCAGCAGGACTATCCGCCGTCGCCGATTATCAAGATTTGGACCGACACCTTACTGGGCGCGATCTACAATGACATGGAGCAACCGCAAGCATCCTACGCACTTTTGCAGGAAGAAGCGGAGCGCATACGTGAGATCAACGAGATACAGAACACCCTTCCCCATTTTGGGCAGATGATTCGGGCTGCAGCAGCTTTGGGAACAGCGAGGGAAACACGAGATGAAACGTTGGCATTGATTCATGAAGTCATTTCTGCACTTGAGCAGGGGTCCACCCTCTATGCCGAGCGCTATGAGTCTCTGCTTTTTGCCCATAGATGGCTTCTGCAGCAAGCCTCGGGAATCGACTCGGGAATCGACTCGACAGAATCCCAGAAGCTCATCTCGTCTATCCAGAAGCATCTGGCAGCTTGCAATGACGTGCTTCGCACACCAGCCTCTCAAGCAATCTGGGACGAAGCCCAGGGCGATGCCGCATTCTATCGGGGTGATTTCCTCACCGCCCGTCACCACTTGCAGATTGCAGCCGAGCAGTGGGCAGCGGCTTCACGGCCCTACGATCAATGTCGTACGCTACAGATTTTGGGTCAGGCACTCGTGGCGCTGGAAGATCATCATGCAGCAGACCCCATATTGGTCCAAGCCGCAAGCATCCAGTCTGAATTTAATAGCAGGACCGCTTCAATCGTACAAAAGCGGTCCTTATTTGTACCGTTATCAGTCAAACGCTGAAGCCCACTATCTTCTATTATTTGATTTACTACTTACCGACGGCATTGACCAGTTGGATCATCTTAAGTACTCAGATATCGTCTTAAGTTTACAGGTATGGTGGGCTAACAACATTATGCAGAAAACCCTTCGAATTAACGCCGTATCGTTATTCATTCTTCTACTCGCTGCCTGCTTCGACCCGCCCAAAACAGCCCAAACCACGCCAATCCCCGATCTGTCTCACCTGACTGCGGACGAAAGAAGGATCGCCCAAAGGTTTGATATTCTGCAAAATACAAACTATACGGGCAAAGTGTGTGCCAAATATGAGCTGGGGATTCTTCGTTCGCTCACGGAATTGGCCGCTTTACCGAACGCGGCAGGCATGGATCGTGACGCACTAATGGAGATCTTTGCTAACGCCACCACTATACAGATAGACGAGCTTTGGATGCACGAGCGCGGCTTCCTGATTGGTCTGCATGGATGCCGCATCGGTAGCCCGAGCCACTCCCGGCCTAACACGGCCTTCTATCTGGTGCAATGGCAGGAAAAAGCGGAAACTCTAGGTTGGGGAATCGTTGTTGATCTCCAACAACAGGGCGATCAGTGGTTCATGCTGTTGGATACGAAGGGCAGCAGCCAGTCCGGACCAACCCCCCATAGATTATGGTTGATTGATTGGCAAGGCAATTCATGGAACAAAGTCACGCTTACATTCGATCCCATACCTTATGGCAGGCCAGAAATCTTGCTGGCCAATAAGGGTAAGGTAGTTACGATTTTGGTCAACTATTGGCATGGTACACGGCCTTGCACATTGACCACAGCCTTTACCGAACAGTTCTTTTTGGCAACGTGGGAAGCTCGTCTCACTTATGAGGTTACGCCCACCCAGTTCCTCTTAAAGGATCGTGAGATCCTATCATGGGATCTGATGAAGGACGGCAAGACATATACAACGATCACTGATTGGCAACAGTACTGTGTAGAACCCAGGGCGGTGCAACCGACGTCGCTATGGTGATCCCCAATACCTAAAGGACTTTGGTACACCTTACCAGCCTGCCATCATCAGGCACCACCTCTTGGCGGCTCATGTTGATGGCGGGTACCCCATACCGCCAGCGGAATTGGTGCGGCGAAGGCGAACGCGGCAGATTCTTCTTGAATCAAGAAGATGCCATGCAGCATATCATGCGCTGTTTCCCTAGCAGATTCTACCGTACTGTACCCGTTATCAGCGGAATTAGAATCATCGGCTGGTCCTCGCCATTTAATCCGTTATTACCGTCCAACAAAGAATCGGCGATGCTTGTACTGACTTCTTCTTGTAAGCTGCTGGCGGCCAACGTGTTCGCTAGGGTGAAGTCAACAGCATCAAGATTAAAGCCTTGGCCGATCATCTCCAAACGGAGCGTGTGGTTGCCGCTTGGTAAATCAACCGTGCCACCGACAAAGGTAGCAAATCCATCGAGCCACGCGGCATTTTGTAGCACGAAGGTCGCCTGAGGTGTGGAGCTGTCGTCAATATAGAGTTCAAAGAGATCCAGTGTCGGCACATTCCTGGCCCAAAGTTTAATGCTCACTTGGTAGGTTGCCGTTTGTGCTACATTCACATTATATTCAAGCCACTCACCCTCACGAATCCATCCTACAACGTAGCCATCTGATTCACCCTGGGCAACGTCAACCCCGTCGGTAAAGCCAGGAGCACTATATGGTGTGCCACTGCTACGGTTTACGCTATCATTGTCTTGGTAGGCCACGTAAGATTCGGCCTCGATACGACCTGGAAGAGGCTGGGCGTCGCCCTCTGAGCAGCCGAGTTGCTGAATGTAATCTTGCACGGCATAAAATGCGGGTTTGGGTTGATACTCATACTCCCCATACTGGGTATCAAAGAATAGCCCACTATCTTTACGCCACGAGTTGCCATCATAGAAATCCCACAACGTTACCTCCTTTACACCAGGATGACTCGCAAAGACCTCCATGAGCTCTCCATATGCCCATCCTTGATAGTCGAACCAGCTTGGCCACGTATTGCCGCCATTTCCAACATTGCCCAGCGAATCATCAAAAGGTGCCTCTGGATTGGCAATGAGTGTAAGGCCATTGGTGGAACATTTGGTCGTCCCTAGATCCAGCTCCGTCACGTAAATGGGCAGATTGCCAGTACCCTGGTACAGGGTGTCAAGTTGGCTGCGGATCTGGTTGGGATCGGGAATTTCGCCACTCCAACAGCCAAAGTGGCCTTGAACACCAACCCCATCAATCTTCTCATTAGGAGCCAATTGACTATTTACATTATTGATCAGCTGAATATACTGATTGATGATGTCAGCATTGAAGGATTCGCCAGAGACAACAAAGGCCTCATTAACAATATAATCAGCGTCGTCATTGACTTCATTGGCCCAACGGAAAATTTCGGCAATGGCCTCTTCACGATCTTGGCCCGTCAACATGTAGTTAATGTAGTTGGGATAACGAATGGGCTGTCGATAAGGGTGGTTAACCAAAGTAAATAAGTCGACTTCAGGAAAACGGGAGACGGTTGCTTGGACATAACGCTTGAGATCGGCTCTGCGCTGTGCATTGCTCAGTTGCTCATAGTTATCATACCAGCCGTCATTGGGAAGGCCAACCGGTCCATATGGGTTATAGTGATGCCAGACAACCGGCTGATAGTGAAGCTGTCCACTATCTGGGTCAATTCGCTCAGCAGCGGCGGCGATGCGAGCGTCGACCACCTCCCATTCCAGTTCGCGAGAGCTGTCATCATAGATTACATTCATGGATCCAGCTGCCGTTCCGCTTCGGAAGTGGGTGCTTTGCAAGCTTTGATATTGGGCATCCTGGCTTCTGTTCAAACGTGTGCCGAAGTTCATCGAACAGAATTTTGGCGTGCCAAAGACATCGTTAAGGGGCGCAAGGAGCGATGAGTTGTTTGATGCTGAATGAATTTCTAAGGTATTAGGCGGGCCATTTTGGGCCAGCGCATCGGTTGGCAGCCCAAGTCCCATCAGGAGCCACAGGCCGATAGCGAGCGCGACAAAATGCAATGGAAATCGTAAATTTCGCAAGGTTTTCTCCTTTATTCAATTGGTGGTGCAGGCAGAAGAGTATATACAATATCTTAGGCGTATACGCCAGAAAAATTTCGATCTGGCTTTCACCTGGAATGAGCTCAAACTGTCATGAGATAGTATAGGTCGATTCGATGCGTTTAAGGTGTTACATGTTTATCACAGTAGCTGGCGAGGTTCCACCTTAGAAGCTCTTAGCGTTACCCAGAAGTCCAGGGTGGGCAAAGAATGTGGCCAATCTTACAGAAACTCCACTGTCAATCTGAGCCATCACCCGTCCAAAAAGTAGTGTGCGGAGCAAAAATGGACTGAATTCAAGCGGGTCCGCTCGTGGAATACGAAGAATCTCGCGTTTGCAGGAGCGAGATCCTTCGCATTCCACGCACCCATCGAGTTGAATTGACTCGTCTTTTGCTTCGCACTGCCATTGTGGGTAGAGTTCGACTATCGTGTACTAGAAGCTTATCTTTTGTCCTCGCACAGGCACGGCAATCTCCGTCCGACCGCGCTTTTGCAGCTTCTCTGCCAACGCGTGGCTCGCCTCTTCTTCACCATGTACCAGAAAGACATTTTTCAGGCGCTTGGCATCAAAGCCGTTGATCCACCGCACCAGGCCCTGGCGGTCAGCATGCGCACTGTACCCATCAATCGATTCTACGTCCGCGCGGACCTCATACTCGTCACCAAAGATACGCACCGGGCTACGGCCTTCTTTGATTCGCCGTCCCAACGTATGTTGGGCCATATAGCTGACAATGAGAACTGTGTTTCGTGGATCCTCGATATTGTTCTTCAGATGATGGAGAATGCGCCCGCTTTCGGCCATCCCGCTGGCGCTGATGATGACGGCAGGATCGCTCATGTGATTGAGCCGTTTGCTTCGCTCTACGGCGCGGATATATTCGACTTGGCCGTCAAAATCGAAGGGGCTTCGGCGTCTCTGCTCTACAAGAAAATCCTGGACCGTTTCATTCCACGATTCAGGATGCATGCGAAAGACATCGGTTGTATTAACCGCCAGGGGGCTATCCACATAAATGGGTAGGTCGCCCGGAATGTCTCCATCTGCATCCAGTTGATTGAGTGCGTAGACCAACTCTTGGGTACGTCCCACAGCAAAAGCCGGAATAATGACCTTGCCGCGGCGCTTTGCCGTTTTGGCAACAATATTCTCTAATCGTTTCCTCGCCGCCACATAGTCCCCATGGTCTCGATTGCCATAGGTACTCTCCATGATGACGATATCGGCCTCTGGGATCTGCTCTGGCGAATTGAGGATTGCCGTCTGGTCTCGGCCTAAATCGCCACTAAAGACAACCCGCCACGACTTACCTGTCGAGTGCTCACGAATATCCAACTGTACGATCGCTGAGCCAAGAATATGTCCTGCCGTATGGAAGGTGACGTCAACCCCATCAATCACGGGGAACTTCCTCTTCATTCCCGCACCAATAAAGTGTGTAAGTGCGTTCCGAGCATCCTCCTGGGTGTAGATCGGCTCTACAGGCTCTTCCCCCTTGCGCTTTTTTCGCTTGTTGAGGTATTTAACATCCTGTTCCTGAATGTGGCCACTATCCATGAGCATATAGGTGGAGAGGTTTCGGGTGGCTGACGTAGACCAGATATTGCCGCTGAAGCCCTGTTTGACCAGATTAGGCAGATTGCCAGCGTGATCGATATGAGCGTGACTCAACACGACTGCATCGATAGTTTTTGGATCAAACGGAAAGTTGAGGTTGCGTTCATAAGTATCGCTGCGATGCCCCTGATAGAGTCCGCACTCAAGCAGAAGCCGCTGACCGTTGACTTCGATCAGGTGCATGGAGCCGGTGACTTCTTGCGCCGCGCCTAAAAAGCTGATGTCCATTGGGATTCTCTCTCGTGGTTTGTGGTATGTGATTGACACTCTTTACCGACCAAGCTCCCATGCCCCATACATGGGAGCCGACCAGTATTTTGGCCCGTTTTGTAAAAGTCGTGTACAAGGGAAGAATCGCACGAGGCGTGCTAGCTCCTCAGGCTATCTGTGACTTTTACAGAACGGCGTATTTTGATTGCTGGTATCTTGATTAAGAGTGTACCATACCCACGGAGATTACCCGTAACCTCTAGTTGTGATATCCCGCCTTTGCCAGTTCTTCATCCAAACGGAGCTTCAAAATCTCCATCTCAGAGATGGGCTGCTCAATATTCACGTTCTGAATTTCTTCATTGATCTCGGCGATGGCCTCTTTCCAGCTCTGGATCTTTCTAGCGAACGTGGAATCGGCTTGCTCCGAATCATCGCTATTCTGCATGCGATACGATCGCATTCCCTCACGGAGCTTGTCAATCTTCGTATTTACCTCTTTGCGACGGCGGATCCAGCTTGGTGTAATGTCATTGTTCTGCATAATATCAAAAGCCAGATGGTTGTCGCCAGCATAGGGGTTTGTGCTGAGATCCTGGCGCTTACCCTTACCAGGCAGATTATCAAACTCACCGTCGTTCATGGCCTGGGCAATACGCTGACCAATGATGTCATCCCACGCCTGCGGGGACATGGGACCAAATTGCTTTTTCGCTGTGGCTTTTTTGGCCTCATCATCCACATTGCCTGCGTTTCTCTCACCCTTTTTGACTTCTTTGTCATTCGATTCCACGTTGAATCCTCCTTGATTCAAATTAAGTACTCTGTAAAAAAGATTAAGTTAAGTTTTCTGGTATTTGGCCCCCATCCCCAAGCCCTACTCCCCAACTTCAAACATCTGACTTCGTTCTGGGCCAACGGCAATGGAACTGACTTTGACGTTGGCCAACTCGCTAATACGGCTGACGTATGCTTTAGCCTGGGAAGGGAGATCAGCCCAGCGCCTGCACTCAGTCGTTGGCACTTGCCAGCCCTCCCACTCCTCGTAGAGGGGTTTGGCGTGGGTGAGCAGAGCTGTCTCGGGCATGGTATTGGTCACGACACTGCCGTCCGACAACTGATAGCCCACACAAATTTTGAGTCGATCATAGTGATCGAGTATATCGAGCTTGGTTAACGCCAAACTTGACATGCCGTTAAGCCAGGCAGCGTAGCGAATGGCCACCCCGTCAAACCAACCCATGCGGCGCGCACGCCCAGTTGTGGCACCAAACTCTCCGCCTAGTTCTCGGAGCCTTGCAGCCTCGTTTGCACTCAGTTCTACAGGAAAAGGCCCATCACCGACACAGGAACTGAAGGCTTTAACTACCCCAACAACCTGGTCCAGGGAGCGGGCTGGTAGCCCTGCACCCGATGTGGCGAAGCTGGCGGTTGGGTTGCTGCTGGTAACATAGGGATAGATACCCCAATCCAGATCTCGCATCACGCCCAATTGTCCTTCAAGAAAGATGGCTCTGCCTTCGTCGAGGGATTGACGAAGTAGAGGGGTTGTATCAATAATCCGGTGACCAAGCTTGGCCCGATAATCTAAACATGTGGCATAGAGTGCTTCTCCGTCGACTGGATGGCCACCCAGAATTTGCAAGCGATGATTGACGGTCTCCAGGGCTTGATCGAGTCGCGCCTCGAGCCATTCGGGCTGGAGCAGATCACCCATGCGCAATCCAGAGCGAGTTGCCTTATCCGCGTAGGCAGGTCCCACACCTCTTTGGGTTGTGCCGATGGGAGCGTCAGCCCTCATGCTCTCTTCTAATTCATCGAGAATGGGATGATAAGGCATCAACATCTGAGCGCGGTTGCTAATCCAGAGATTCTCTGTCTGCACGCCGGCATTCTCAAGCGCCGTCAGCTCTTGTAGCACCACCTGGGGATTGACGACACAGCCAGAACCAATAATATTATGGGCGTCTGGATTGAAGATGCCGCACGGGATCAGGTGCAAAACATGTTTTCCATAATCGTTAATCACCGTATGACCAGCATTATCGCCTCCCTGGAAGCGAATCACTGTGCAAGGCTCTTTTTGTGCTAAGTAATCAACGATTCGACCCTTGCCTTCATCACCCCATTGGGCACCAACCACGGCCGTTACGCTCATGCGATCATTCTCCTTTCGATGAATCAAAGTCTTGCTATCGATTTGTGGATGACGCGTCCTACTGATAGGATAGAGCAGATTGGCCCATAAATCAATTTAATAGATTTTATCCGATTCATAAGCAAGGCTTATCCAATGAATCTAAATCAGCTAAGAGGATTTTGGGAGACAGCATCCGAGCGGAGCATGTCTCGAGCGGCAGATAAGTTATTCCTCACTCAACCCGCGTTGAGTTTACAGATCAAGGCACTTGAAGAAGAGCTGGGGCAGACGTTATTCGAACGTCAAGGACGACAGCTTTTGCTGACAGATAGTGGTCGTTTCTTACAGGAGCGGGCCAAGGAGATTTTGGATCTGGTCGAGCGGACTCAGCAGGAAGTAGCGACTTATCAGAATCTGGAGCGAGGACGCATCACCATTGGCACAAATGATACCAACTGCCTCTACTTGCTCCCGTCCTTATTGAGTACGTTCCGTGAAGCGTTTCCAGGTATCGAATTATCCCTCACCAATCGCAAAACGTCAGAAGTAGCGGCCTTGGTCATCAGTGGTGAGGTGGATTTTGGCATCGGTACGCTGCCAATCCCGGAGCCGCGGATAACCACGGAGACTCTCTGCTGGCGCGAGGATGTGGCCATCTGCAGCTATAGCCACCCACTAGTGACAAACCAGCAGGTAACCCTTGGAGATTTGGCTGAGTATACGCTTCTTATGTTGGAGCAGGGTAGTAGCAGCCGGGGGGCATTAGAGCGGATGATGGCAGAACGGGGCGTGATACCCAAAATGACCATGGATTTGGGCAGTATTGAGGTCATCAAGCGCTTTGTCGAGATCAATTTAGGCATTGGTATCGTTCCTGGCATTGCTGTGGCGGACGAGGTGAAGGCCAAACGGCTGCGAGCATTTCGCCTTGATTGGCTTCCGCCCAGTGCAATTGGCATTCTCCAACGTCGGAACGGTTACTTGTCACCGGCCAGCCAACTCTTCCTCAAAATGCTAAAGAACCATGTCCCAAACGTTTTGTTATGTCCGCTCTAAAGACGAAAAAGAAGTTCATAAAAATAGGCAACTATTTCAACTATCCCATGGATTAAAAATCTTCACATTCGTGCCATCAAAATCCTTGGTATTGCGTGTTACAAGGACAAAATCATGGTATAGGGCAAGCGCCGCAATCATGGAATCTACAGCTGGTAGTGTTCTGCCTTGGGCAGTTAGCTTCCCCCAAGTCAGCATTACGTCTACTGTTAGAGGAAGGATCCGATCACGAAAGCGTGCAAGTAGCTTGCCTTCAAGCCATTCTTCAAGCTCTTTGCGGCGCCGGGATTCTGGTAATCGGGCAATCCCACGCTGTATCTCTCCGATTGTAATCACACTTAAAAACTGGCGCGTATCTTCAGTCGAATCAGCCCACTGCACTACCTGCTCATTTGGCTGCTTCGCCCTCAACTCCGAAATGAGGCAAGTGTCAAGTAAATAGCTCATATCTCAAACGCTTCTCGAATTTCGCCTTTGTCTCGGCTCAGGTCAAGTTCCACCTCGGCAAGCGGTGAGTTTTGAAAGAAACAAGATAGTTTCTCTTGAGATGCTATCATCTTTTGGTACTCAGAATAAGCCAAAACAATCGCGACTTCAGAGCCGCGCCGGGTAATAAGCTGTGGACCTAAGCTGAGGGCATCATCAATCAATTTACTCAATCTATTTTTGGCATCTTGCAATGGCCAACTTTGAATCATGTTATTGTTCTCCTTGGAATAAACAAGCTAGACAGTCTAGATTATATGTTCAATACTTGTACTTGTCAATCCTCCTTTCATCAGCGGGTGTATTCCAAAAATGGGGAAATATCTCGCCTCGAGTGCATTACACTGTTCAAGCACTGTTTTAAGTACGAATCTATCTTTGAACAGTGCAACGCACTCTATGTCCCCAAATCTGGGATGTACCCTCGCCAGCAGTAGACCACCATATCAATAGGTTTGTTCTGGAATAATGAAACTGGCAGGTGACAGGTACTCCACTCGTTTCATCAGCCAGGAAGCGCCGCTAAAGGATGCTAGTCACCCAAGTAATCCTTAATTGAGAACAAATCTAATCATCAATAGACTGCAAACTACAATTTCATGGGTTGAAACGCCCTGGACAAACTAGCTATGCAAGCACTATAGACTGGTTATATTGGACTTCTTTTTCAACCAAAGGTATGCTTATTCCATCTAGTCCTCCCACTCATAGATGGCCAGATAATTTTTGTCCCCTTTTCGGAATGTTTCAGAGCAAGCTGGACAAAAGTTGGGGCAAAATTAATCTGGTGGACTATACCATCAAGGAGACGCCTATGACCGTTTCGCGCGACAATTCTCTAGCCGTCTATCAAGGCATTAAGGATGCAGGCATCAAGTCCCTCTCTGCATTGCCAGAGACGTGGCTCGTCTATCTGCTGCAAATGGCCGATGATGACCCGAATATGAGTTTAGTAGAAGTAGCCAAGGAAGAAGAGGCCGTTGGCATCGCTGCGGGAGCCTATTTTGCTGGTGAACCTCATGCGTTGCTCATGCAGAATCACGGTTTCCTGGCTGCCATCAATGGGATAGTATCCTTGGCCCAACTCTATCACATTCCCCTCTGCATGTTGATTGCGTATCGAGGGCACTGGGGCGAACCCCATCCTTGGCACACGCGCGGCGGCATCATTACGGAAGAGGTGCTGCGAGCTTTGGGCATTCCGTTTGAGTATGCCCGGGATCCAGCCAAGGTCGGCAAGCAGATTGCGGAGGCATATACTTTTTCCCAAAGCTCCCTCTCGCCAGTGGCCCTACTCTTGCACCGAGACCTGATGGAGGATTGATCATGTTGCGTTCTAAATGTATTGAAGCCATCTATGAAGAGCTGAATGACAAGTTGGTTGTTACCATCATGGGGGCCTGTGCCCAAGAGCTGTATGATTTGGGCCACAAAGACAACTTCTTCTATCTGCAACACGCCATGGGCTTGGCCTCCTCCATCGGCTTGGGGTTGGCTATGCATCGTCCTGATGAGCATGTAGTCGTCTTTGACGGCGATGGCTCGGTGTTGATGAACATGGGGTCGTTGGCTACCTTGGCCCGCTACCGCCCCAACAACCTGACTCATATCATCTTCGATAACGGCAGCCTCCTCTCAACGGGTGGTTTTGCTACCCACACCACCGATGGGGTTACCGATCTAGCAGCAGTGGCTCAGGGGGCCGGTTGTCCTCATGTAGCAAGTGTGACAACGCCCTATGCATTTATGGAAGCCGTAGGGGATGCCTTTGAACGCAACGAGTTTAGCACCATCGTTGCCAAGGTAGACGCGGTGGGTCCGGATCACTTTGGTATGGATTTTCAGTTGCCAGAGAATGCGTTTGCCTTTAAGCGGTATATTAGGCAGAGTAGCAAGTAGTCAGGGGGCAAGGTTGCAGTCCCCGATAACTACATCCGCGGATGAGGCCATGGTCATGAGAGTTGTTCCGACTTAAGAACTTACTGGGTGACTGGCACTTTTTCGACGATGCTTTCTGGCTAACGAGACATGCCAAGTGCCTGTCACCTCAAGGTTTTGTTATTTCAGAACAACTCTATGGATTCGTCCGCACGTGACTGTCACTCACAAATATAGCCGGAGGGACACTCGAGAATTTCGGCTTGCTTGGACGCCAAGTGACAGTCACGGACGGAACGATGACCAACGCTGCGGATGATAAGGGTATGAGGTTGTAAGGTTGCAGGCGAATCGAATTCAGAAATAATATGAGTCCACTGCAGAAACAAAGATTACAAATATTTCGCAGATTTTTCAGCCGGAGAATTCCACGAAATTCATGCCAATTTATCCTTTTTGCAATAGAGTCATATCAACCCAATGGAGAAAATTAAATGAGTAAACCAACTGTTCTGACGTTACTTGTGGAAGAGATGCGCCAAGGTCGGGTGAAAGTTGTGGATCTGACCCAACCCTTGGATGGGAACACACCGGTAATCGAGCTTCCACCCATGTTCACCCAATCACCTGGTCTGTCCCTAGAGCAGATCTCCCGATACGATGACAATGGCCCAGCTTGGTATTGGAACACCATTACCTTGGGTGAACATACTGGCACCCATTTCGATGCGCCGGTTCACTGGGTAACTGGGAAAGACTATGCCAATAATACCACGGATACCATACCAGCAGAGCAGTTTGTGGGTCCGGTCTGCGTGATCGATTGCAGCAAGGAGTCGGCTGAGTACAATGACTTTTTGCTCACCCGAGAACATGTAGAGGCGTGGGAAGGGGAACATGGCAAAATCCAAGCTGGCTCTTGGGTCTTTATGCGCACGGATTGGTCCAAGCGCACGGGACGGGATGCCTTTTTAAATGCCGATGCGGAGGGCAACCCTCACACGCCCGGCCCCCACGCTGACTGTGTACGCTTTTTGGCCAATGAGCGGGACGTGCTCGGCTTTGGCGTCGAAACAGTAGGGACGGACGCGGGCGCTGCTGGTGGGTTTGAGCCGCCATTCCCCTGCCATAACCTGATGCACGGTGCAGGCAAGCTAGGTTTGGCCAGCCTGAACAACCTGGATCAACTGCCCCCAACGGGTGCTGTGGTCATGGCCGCGCCGCTGAAGATTGTCGATGGATCAGGAAGTCCCTTGCGGGTGGTTGCCTTGGTTATGGCAGAGTAGTGAAGTAAACTTAAAATTGGAAGTAGATAAAGGTATTCCCCTGCCCAAAGAAGGCGGCAACAAAACAAGTTATGAGCAGATAGAGACCCCATCGAACAGGCGTGGCGAGATTTCGTTGCGAAAAATCGAGGCCATGCCTCTGTTCCCTTTGCAGCCATTCGACTAGAACAAATAGGATGACGAAGATGGCAACGGTGGTCGGACGTATGGTTGGCAGGGAGAATAAGCTTAGTTGGAAGATGCCCTTTATATAGGCCAAGGCATGGGGAACGCTTTCGGCTCTGAAAATGATCCATGCAAAGGTCGTTAGTGTAAAGGTAAGCAGCATGGCAAGAAGCTCGAGAGCGGTTGGGATGAACTTTCCTTTGGCCACGCTTCCCAAATTCCTGCGGTTGCGATTGAGCAATAAATAGGGAAGAAAAAAGAGTGCATTGACCACGCCCCACAAGATAAACGTCCAGTCGGCACCATGCCAAAATCCGCTGATCACAAAGATTATGAACGTGTTTCTGATCTTCACCCACGCCCCACCCCGGCTTCCTCCCAACGGAATGTAGAGATAGTCTCGAAACCAAGTAGATAGAGAGATATGCCAACGTCGCCAGAATTCAGCAATATCCCGTGAGAAGTAGGGAAAGGCAAAGTTCTGCATCAGGTCAAAACCAAAGAGCCTGGCCGTCCCAATGGCAATATCCGAATAGCCGGAAAAATCTCCGTAGATCTGAAAGGCAAAAAAGATTGCGCCCAATAGAAGCGTGCTCCCTGAATAGCTGGTTGGATCGTTAAAGATCAGTTCAACATAGCGAGCACAATTGTCTGCAATGACCACCTTTTTAAAGAAGCCCCACAGAATTTGACGCATGCCGTCGGTGGCTTTCTGATACTCAAATTCCCTCTTGGTATAGAACTGGGTTAGCAGGTTGGTGGCCCGCTCAATGGGGCCAGCCACAAGTTGAGGGAAGAAGGCCACAAAGGCAAAAAAGGCAACCAAATCCCGGGTCGGTTCCAGCTTTCGCCTGTATGCATCGATAGAGTAGCTGAGTGTCTGGAAGGTATAAAAGCTAATGCCAACGGGTAAAATGATCTCAAGGCCCTGGGGATCGATAGGCTGGCCAAAGAAACGGTAGGCCTGAACAAAATTCTCAAGAAAGAAATGGTAGTACTTAAAGAAGCCCAACATTCCCAGGTTAACCAGAACCGATGCGAGCAAGAGGAGCATGCGAGTTTTCCGTTCATCCGTCTGGGAAAGCCCTAGGCCCACTAGATAATCAACGAGCGAACTGACCACAATCAGCGAAAGAAATCGCCAATCCCACCAGCCATAAAAAAGGTAACTAACTCCGAGCAGGAATCCATTTTGTATCTTGGCGCTTCGGTTGGCAACAAACCAATAGAGAAGAAAAACTGTGGGGAGGAAGAAGACGAAGTCAATAGAGTTAAATAGCATGGCGGCAGCTAATTATATTCGTTACGATTGATTTGTTATGATTGATTCGTTACGGGGCATTGTTAAGCAGCCGAAATATCCAGACTCCATTTTGCTGAAATGCGACCTCTACCTGCTCAGACTCAGCGATAGCCGCTGGATCCAATCCCATTCCTCGATTAACGCTTGGCGAACCAATGTAGATGTAGTCTACGCCGCTCGCTCTAAGCTGTTGTACAGAGAGGCTTTCCTCATAGGCCAATACGTTTTTAGCTCCCTCAACCATACGAATCCACTCGTCTCGGGCGGCCAGAAACATCAGCATCGGTGCAGCAGTCGTCTGGCGCTGGGTAAAGTAGGGAATCCAGTATCCACCATCCTCACCGTGAACCGCGGCCGGACGCCAAAATTCAGCATTGACGGCGAAGGTCTCATCCAGATCCGTATGCTCGCGAATCCACGCCATAGCTGCTAAGTCATCGGCCGTCACCAGAAATCGAGGTACTTCGATCTCTTGAATGCGGTACCAACCCGTCAAGCCAGAACCGGCAAGGAGTAGAACGACGTACAGACCAATCAGCCATTGATAACCAGATAGCGATAAAGGTCTCTTTCTTGGTGAGGGAACCTCTCCTGCCTGTGGAGGGCTACTAAGCGATGCCAGGGCATTGCTTTGGGGCAAGCGGCTGGCAAGCAGCGTCCATAATTCGTATAAGGCAACCCCAATTACAAGGCCAATGGGGATATAGAGCATAATTAGAATCATGCCTAGATTGGTTACGTTGAGCATGGGAATGCCAAGGCGATAGGTGTTGCCCAAGCCGATCAGCAGCAGCGTCCATAAGAAAGTGATAACAGCTAGTTTGTTACGCCTAGCTAGCCCAATGAGAGTGGCGAGCGCGGCCGCAACCAGCAGCCAGCTTCGAGCTACTAGCACCGGAATGGTTGCCAGGGGGAACTCATAGTATCTACTGCTTGCCTGCTTCCGAATCTCTGGATCGCTGACAATGGGATCCACTTGCCGAAACGCTATGTACGTCTCGATTGCGCTCCACAAAGCTGGTAAAGCCAGGAAAAATGCTACCCCTCCGACTATGCCAACACATGCTAGCCCACGCCAAAAAGCCCCCTTGTTATAGGATTGCCAAAGCCCATAAGGAACGATAATCAAAAGCAGTAGAACATAGAGGGCCGCGACACGAAAATGAAGCAAGAAGATGCTGGCCGTCAAGATGGCTGCCGCAAGTCCGATGCCTATCAGAGGGCGCCATGCGATCTGCTTGCCAATTCTCTTGTCATCGCCACTCTTGTCGGTCGTATCGCTCCATAGACGAAGCCCCTCCACAACCAGAAACCAGGCAATCAGCAGGATTGACTGACTGGCAATCTGGGTAAATCGTCCCCAGTTCACGTAATAGGCTGGCATGTGACAGAAGAGACCTACCGTGGCCGCTCCTACCAATGCTCCTGCGCTGCCTGTACGAACGCTGCTTGTACCTGCACGGTGACGAGTATACAAAGTCAAAATCAGGTAGACGCCCAGACCTGAGAGACCATTCAAAGCCTGGGCGCTCCACTGCAAGGCCACATGGGGAGATGCTTGGGCGAGCCATACGATGCACGCGGCGATGCCATGCAGACCCAAATGGTACATGGCCAATGGAATGGCAAAGGTCGGCTCTAGGCTGTGGGGAAGCTGCCCTCCTTCAGCCGTAAGTTGGGTAATCAGCGTGTGATGAAATGAATCCGACCAAGCAGGAATGGGGTACTGATGGGCAATCCAGAGCCGAGTAACCAATGTCCAGCCAAAGACAAGCAAGGCCGCCCATTCTAGCAGGCTTAGCCTAGACAATGCGTGTACGACTGATTCAAATAAGAGACTGATTCCTCTAGGTTTACGAACTGATGAAGTGCTGGACCCAGAAATCCTAGGCCGAACCGTTCCTAAGAGCGAATAGAGCGCGCAAGCAAGAAGGAAAATAGTGGCAGACGTAGGGCCAAGTTTCATGCTAGGCAGCCAAAACCTGACTCCGTACAAAAGCACAGGAATGCTGGCGATACTTAACCCAATGGCCACAATGGCTTGGTTGATAGGTGACCAGCGTCCTCGAAGGTCAAAAGCCGTTAGGAGTGCTTGGCCTGGTAGCCAAAAGAGCGCGACAAGCGCCAAGACGATCTTCAATTCAAGCCAATATGAAGGTACTTCTAGTGAGGGCATTGGGTTTGATAGTCTGTTGGTCCAAGGTCTGTTGGTCCAGAGTCTGTTGGTCCAAGGTCTGGTGGTCCAGAGTCTGTTGATCCTGGGTCTTGTTGGTCCAGAGTCTGTTGGTCCAGAGTCTGGTGGTCCTGAGGCTCGTAGCTCCTGGACCAACCGACCAACCGACTAACTGACTAACTGACTAACTGACCAACCGACTCATCGTCTCTCAATCGCGGAGGGTTGCTTTCAACACCCGTACCCAATTGCTAAAAGCGATCTGTTCTAGTGCAGCGTGGTCAAATCCGCTGTCAGAGAGGGCTTCCATCAATTTGGGGAGGCCGGCGGCATCCTTCAAATCCTGGGGCATGACTGCCCCGTCGAAATCGGAGCCAAGGGCTACGTGCTCAATGCCCATACGGTCGACCATGTAGCGGGTATGGTTGACAATCTCAGCCAATGAGGTCTCTTTGTCAAAGCTGCCGTCGGCCCGTAAGAAGCCCACATGGTAATTAACGCCCACCACCCCTCCCGACTCAGCAACTGCATCCAGTTGCTTGTCCGTCAGGTTGCGGGTGGACTGACTTAGCTTGTAAGCACATGAGTGGGTTGCCACCAATGGAGTGGTCGTGATGGAGGCCACATCCCAAAACCCCTTCTCATTGAGGTGGGAGAGATCAACTAGAATCCCTAGGCGATTGCACTCTTTGACCAGGGCTTTGCCAGCATCTGTCAATCCTGGCCCCACATCGGGCGAGCCAGGAAACTTGAAGGGAACACCGTGTCCAAAGATGTTTGCACGGCTCCATACGATGCCCAGTGAGCGTAACCCCATCTGGTAGAAGACCTGAAGCGAATTCAGGTCGGCATCAATTGCTTCCGCCCCTTCAATGTGGAGCAAAACGGCAAAGATGCCCTTCCGAAGACAACTATCCAGCTCATCTGCCGTACGCACAATCCGAATCTGGCCATTTGATGCCTCTTCCAGCTGGAATAGTTTGGCCGCAGCTTGAACCGTAAACTGAAGGGCGTCACTATAGCTGGGCGCGGGTGGCAAAGGCACTTCGTAGGGTTTACTGGTATCTGGTCGATTTTTGAGGATGTCGCCAGCCTTGGGGGAGCGGGTAAAGATAGCAAAGAAACCACCACCCAATCCACCAGCCTTGGCTCGTGGGAAGTCGATATGGCCGGTTTCACTTTCAACGAAAAAGTCTCGCCGCTTCTCTGGATCCTGCTCAACCAGAGCCAGAATCGTATCATTATGTCCATCAAATACAGGTGGGTAGTTGGAATCGGGCATAGCTCTTCCTTTAGGAATCGGAATTAAATAACTTGTGCATAAGATCTCTCAATCCTTCGAGATGACATGTCCAACTTATTTAATGCTCATTCTTTAATTATTTAGCCCATAGCTGGACCAATTGGATGCAGACTTCAGTGGCCTTTAGCATATCTTGAACGCTAACCCACTCCAGCGGACCGTGGATATTCTGCATGCCGGTAAATAGGTTCGGTGTGGGGACGCCCATTTGGGTCAAGCCAGAACCGTCTGTGCCACCGCGAATGGGTTTACTAATGGGCGCAAGCCCACAGGATTCGATGGCGGCCACAGCCAATTCAACGGGACGCATATCCTTCTCTAGCCAATAGCGCATGTTGCGATATTGGGGCGTTATCTCACAACTGATCTGAGCACGGGGTTCGGCTGCCTGAATCGTATCACAGACGCTCTGAACCATCGTGCCATGAGACGCCAACCCCTCTAGCTCAAAGTCTCGCAGGATAAAGTGGAGTTCGGCTTCTGCTGCCGTACCCTGCATCTGGTAGAGATGAATAAAGCCGTCTCGCTCGGCGGTCGTCTCTGGTGTCCGGGTCACTTGGGGAAGCGTATCCACAATTTTCGCAGCCAGGTGCAGCGCATTGACCAGCTTGTCTTTGGCATCTCCTGGATGGGTTGAGATGCCTTGCACCTTCACCAATGCTTTGTCAGCGGAGAAGGTTTCAAAGACAATTTCACCGACGTCCCCACCGTCCAGCGTATAGGCTACGTCTGCATTCAGGTCATCGAGCTTGAGATACATAACGCCCCGACCGATCTCCTCGTCGGTCGTAAAACAGAGGCGAATCTCCCCGTGAGGGATTTCAGGGTGGGCCAGCAACTCGGCCGCCATACTCATAATAATGGCAACCCCAGCTTTATCATCGGCCCCCAACAATGTCTTTCCGCTGGCGGTGATGATGTCCTCTCCTGTTTTGTCCGCTAAGGCCGGAACGGTCTCCGGCGACAGGATCTGGGTTGGGTCATCCGGTAAAATAATCGGCTGGCCATCATAATCGGCATGGAGAATCGGCTTGACTCCCGTCCCGTTAAATGCAGGGGCCGTATCTACATGGGCCAGGAAGGCTACAGTAGGAACGGATGGTGGGCTTGCAGATGGTATTGTGGCTGGTACTGTGGCAAAGACCACACCGTAGTCACTCAGCTTCACATCAGATGCCCCCATTTCATGCAACTCTTCAATGAGTATATTCAGCAGATCTAGCTGGTTGGAGCTGCTGGGTACATCAGAGGATGACTCGTCGCTTTGGGTATCGACTTGGACATAGCGCAAAAAGCGCTGGGTGATATCTTCCTTCATAGACATGGTGGATTCCAGTAGTCAGTAATCGGTAGGTCGGCTTGTCCCCGTGGATAGGGGGATTAGTCGGCTGATAATACAAATAGTACAATCCCATCAGTATAGCCGTCTGGTTGACTCTACACAAATCAGTATAACCGTATCGGTGACCAGATAAAACCCGGTCAGCTTTATGTCTGCCCAACTGTCAGCCTCAAGTCATTGTAATTTCTACTGGAACGGTATATAATTGTTACTGTAACATGAAGATGTTTACGAATGAGAATTATACCGCGGTCGTTTTGGGAACGGTAGTTTTCTGATGTTCTACCGGAGAAACTAAACTATCATTCTCAAACGGAGCTGAGTATAGAGTCTAAAAAGTACAAATCGAAAGTACATTTACATAAATCACGACATTTTAGGAGGAAAGACTACATGGCTTCCATTTTAGAAAAAGTTTCGACCTTGATTTCGGCTAATTTGCACTACATGATTGATCAGGCTCTCAAGAGCAATAGCCCGGCTATCATTGATCAATATATTCGACAGGTTGAAACCAATCTGGAAGATTTGGAAGATGCTGCAGCCACCGTCGGTGGTGAGGTTAAATCTTTACAGCGCAAAGTAAACGAGTTCACCCAGAAAGCAACTGGGATCGACCGAGCCATTGATGCATTTCTGGTCGAGGGAAACGACGCTGCTGCGGTTGCCGCTCAAAGTAAGCTTAATAGCACCCAACGCCTTGTGGAGACCTACGAAGAGCAGGCTGCCCGACAAGAAGAAGAATTTAACAAGTTGCTCAGTGCCAAAGTCAAGCTAGAGGCACGCCTTGCCACCATGAAGCAAGAACGTGAAGAACTAACCTCTCTGTTAGAGCTGGCAAAGAGCAAGGAAAAGACCGTTAAGGCCATGAAGAGCCTGGATGATCTCATGGGGTCAGGCGACAGCGACATCAGCGGTATTGCCGAGAGCATTTACAAGCGTTTGGATAAGGCATCTACAGCCACTGAACTACGAGCTGCCAGCTTGGATGATCAGATGGACAAGGTTTTGGAGAGCAGCGCTCTCAACGGTCAATTGGCAGAGCGCAAGAGGAAGCTAGGTCTGAATGACTAACGGTCATTCAGAAAAATAATCCCTCAAAGGAAGGGCGAGAAAGGCAAGGCGTTACTGCAAATCATCGTCTCTTCCTTTACCTGTTCTGGTGCTCGGCTCCAAAAGGGATGGACTGTAAATAACCTGAACATTTCAATCGGATCGCACCCTTTCAAATGTTCAGGTTATTTCGTTTTCGTTCCAAAAAAACAGGCTCAGATTTAAACCACCATTTACCAATTTGACTATGGCATCCATTCGTACTGAATTACAAAAGAAAGCACAGAACGAACTACTTCAGCATGCATTCTTCCGGTGGGAGAGTGCATTGATCGTGGCCCTAACCATCCTCTTGACCTTCCTTGGCCCAAGCCCTTTGGGCTTATCTCGAGCACTTGTTTGGCCCATCTTAGGGCTGATCGGCTTAGGTGCCATCATCTATACCAGCCTGAATGATGCTGAAAACAATGCCAAGGTCTTGCTAGACGCTTTTCAGCATCAGTTCGATATCTCGGCTATTCGAGATCAAAATTTGCGAGACGACATCCTCAATGCGCTAGAATACCAGCGACGCATAGAAGACCAGCTACAAGGGATGCGTAAAACGCTGGTTCGAGAACGCATGGAAGACACGGCTGGGCGCGTCTCCGATTGGATCAACAATGTCTACCAGTTAGCGTTGCGTATTGATACCTACCGTCAAGATGATCTAATTGAACGAGAGATGCGGACCCTCCCCAGAGAGATTGACCAGTTGGAAGCCACTTATAAGCTGGAAGGCAACTCAGAGCTACGCATGCAGCAAGAGCAGGTGATCGACTCAAAACGCAAACACTTACAGTCCATCTCTGAGCTGGATACCCGTATGCGGCAAGCTGAGCTACAGATTGAACAGAGTATTACCTCCCTAGCAACAATCTATAGCCAAGTGCAGTTGGTCGATGCCCAAAGCGTCAACAGCAGTCGAGCCGAGCGCCTTCAGTCTGATATTCAGGATCAGGTTGATCGCTTGAACGATCTGGTGGATAGTATTAACGAAGTCTACCGATATGGAGATTAGTGGACCACAGCTACAGTGCGGTCAATTTGAAAACCAAAGTGTTCCGGAGCCACTGCTGGAGAGACCAATTTCGGTTTTCAAACGTAGCTAAGGAATGAGCATTAAATAAGTTGGGCATGTCATCTCGAAGGATTGAGAGATCTTATGCACAAGTTATTTAATTCCGATTCCTAAGTAGAACTGGAATCAATCTGGCGCGACAATCGGCTGCCCAATCAGGTCAGAATGTTTTGGTTCCAGGCCCGCAAAGAGAGACCCTTCCTCAAACCAGCTACGTGGCGCAGGCGTACCCCATAGCGTCTGACGTTGCGGGTCTTGCAGGCCCCATAGACGCGGTGGGTGATCAGGATCAACCGTCATGTAGTCGCTGGCAAATAACTCAACCCGATGGCCTTCCTTGTCTAAAATATAGAGGAAAAATGCATTCGATATGCCATGACGCCCCGGTCCACGCTCGAAAGCGTACTTGTGCTGAGACGAGGCCAAGCGATCACAGAAGTCGATGATGTCGGTTGCCGTAGGTACATAGACGCCGATGTGGTGCATCCGTGGCCCTAACCCATTGGTAAAAGCAATATCGTGGACGCCCCCTTTGCGATGAACCCAAACTGCCCACATATCTGAATCAGTGTCATCCACATCAGAGAGCGTGATTTCGGTTGGACGGAACCCCAACTCGCTGACATAGTACCCTACCATGGATTGCACATCATGAGAGAAGACATTGATGTGATCGATACGCTGAATCTTGGCTCCACTGTAGAGCGTGTACTTCTGTAGCAGCAGGGGTCGATGCTCCATCTCATAGTAAAATTCTAACGGCATCCCAAAGGGATCATTGACGTGTAGCGTGCGCCCTTGGGCATATTTTTCCACCCATGTGGTTTCGTTGCCTCGCTCCGAAAAATAACCCTCTGCTTTGTCGAGATCATCCTCGCTGGCAACTTTGAAGGCAATTCGCTGAACCGATGGATCGTCGCTCTTGGTCAACACGAGCGAATGGTGATTGACTTCCTCCATACCCCGCAGATAGAGTGCGTGGCTAGTCTCCTCTTCCAAAATGTAACCGAGCAGGTCGACGTAGAACTCCTTGGCGTAGCCAAGATCGGACATACCCCACTCCAGGTGGCTGATGCGTACGATGTTGAAGGGAGGGGTATGATTGAGTGTTGGGATTCCCATAAAAACTCCTGAACCATTGTCCGCAGAGCCCAATGCGGAGCGAGCACTCTCTAATGCGAAGCGGTCCGGCGTAGAGAACGCACCCTCCACTGAGATCTACTGAATGTGGATGTTCTATACGCCTAACCGAGAAATCGGATTGTCGCCTAGAGCAATAGCGATATTCTTGGTCTCCATATAGAAATCAAAGCTGTAGTCACCACCGTCACGTCCAATGCCACTCTGTTTCATACCTCCAAAGGGGGTGGGTAGATGGCGCACATTGGGCGAGTTGACCCATATCATGCCCGCTTCGACTGCATGAGAGACCATAAGGGAGCGAGTCACGTCGCTGGTCCAGATGTAGGCAGCCAGGCCATACTTAACGTCGTTGGCAATCTCAATGGCTGCCTCAGTTGTGTCAAAGGGAATAGCCACTAGGAATGGGCCAAAGACCTCTTCTTGGGCAATGCGCATGTCGTTCTTCACGCCGGTGAAGAACGAGGGCGCGATAAAATTGCCTTCCTCTAAGCCCGCGGGGCGTGGACTACCATTGCTACTCTGGCTGGTCATGATGGCTCCTTCATCCTGACCGATCTGCATATAGCTGCACACTTTCGCCCAATGATCTTGGTGAATCAGTGGACCGATCTCAGTGGCGGGATCTAACGGATCACCCACTTTGAGCTTGTAGACCCGTTCGGATAATTTGGCCGTAAATTCGTCATAGATGGAACGCTCAACGAGCAGCCGGCTGCTAGACGTGCAGCGCTCGCCGTTGAGGCTATACTTCATGAAGATGGCTGCCTCGAGGGCACGATCCAGGTCGGCATCGGCAAAAACTATGACGGGGTTCTTGCCGCCAAGCTCAAAGTGGACGCGTTTGAGGGTGGGCGCACCTTGGGCCTGAATATAGCTACCTGTTTTGGATTCGCCCACAAAGGCAATTGCGTGGATATCGGGATGCTCGGTGAGTGCCTTGCCAGCAGTCTCCCCCATGCCATTGATGGTGTTGAGCACACCAGGGGGCAACCCTGCCTCATGGGCCAATTCGACCAACCGCTGCGCCGTAATGGGGCTGAGTTCGGCTGGTTTGTGAACGACAGTACACCCTGCGGCCAAGGCCGGCGCGATCTTCCATGTGCTGAGCATAAAGGGAGTGTTCCACGGCGTGATCACACCCACGGGGCCAATAGGCTGGCGGATGGTGTAGTTGAGAAAGCCGTCAGTAGGCAGGCTCAAGCCGTCCCTTGCGCTTTCGGCTTTGTCAGCAAAGTAGCGGAAGTTGGCCGCGCCCCGCACCGCGGCCTTGCTCATAAAACGGATAGGTTGGCCCGTATCCAGCGATTCGAGGAGAGCGATCTCTTCGGCATTCTCTTCGATGAGATCCGCGACTTTATGTAGAATCTTCTTGCGGGCCGCACCGGACATGTCCCGCCATTCGGGAAATACTGCTTTGGCGGCTGCGGCGGCTGCATCAATATCTGCAGCTTCCCCTTGGGCCACTTTACAAACGAACGAGTTGTCAATAGGTGTGTGGTTGTCGAATTGTGCGCGCGATGCCGCATCGACAGGTGCTCCATTGATGAAGTTCATGACGCCCCGATTCGCCACCTTAGCGCGATACGTCGCGACCTTGGTCTGATTACTCTCTTGTATTGCAGTTGTTGCCATAATTCTCTACCCTTATGGATGGCCAGATAAAGCTTTTTCCCGTAAGTACGGGTATGTACTCATTTTCAGGAGATTCGAGGCTAAACCGGACATAATCGGGACAAAATTAACCTCAGTCGCTCACGAAAGTTACTCGTTTCCGTGGAATGAGCATTCTCTAATGCGGATCTGGCTCAAGAAGGCCAGCGTAAGGGAACGCCTCCTCCACCGAAATCGTGAACTACTGGACCTGGTAGATTATACCACTTGTGGAATCAAAGACCGTGAATCATGGATATCGTAGCTCTTCCATTTTGGGCGGGATACCTGGGATACCCAAGCGCTCCCGCCCTGCAAGGACGGGCTACAATTTATGGCTTTTGACCTGGCATCTGGTATTCTACTGATACTAAAGTGATTCCACAATTGTATTGCGCAAAACGCCAATCTCAGGAATCTCAACCTCTACCGTATCCCCTACATATACGTGGGAGATTCCTTTAGGCGTTCCAGTGAAGATCACATCACCATCGTTAAGGACCATGAACTCACTCAGGTACTCAATCAATTCGGCCACAGAGTGCCGCAAGTGCTTGGTGTTCCCATCTTGGCGTACTTCTCCGTTGACTCGGGTAATGACGCGTGCGTTCTCAGGATCGATTTCGTCAGCTGTAATCCAAACCGGACCGATGGGGCCAAAAGTATGGAAGCCTTTGGCTTTGACGGGAGGACGGTAGTAATTGGTTACAAAGTCGCGTACCGTATACTCGTTGGCAATGGTGTAGCCCTTGACGTAGCTGAGGGCATCTTCTTTAGATACTTTGTGCGCGCTACGTCCCATGATGGCAACCAGTTCACCCTCATAATGCATATACTCGACGTCTGGCTTCACCACCTTCGCGTTGTGGCCGATAAGGGTGTGGCCCATTTTATGAAAGAGAATGGGATATTCGGGCAGGTCTAGCCCCAACTCTTCGGCGTGATCAGCATACCCCAACGCCACGCCCAATGCGGTAATGCCATTGACGTCTACTGGTGGTAGCCACATGACATCATCTGGGTTAAAGGATTGAGAGCCGACGTACAGTTTGTTATCTCTATACTCGCCTTCGTAGACTTTTGAGTTGTAAGCAAACCGTGCAAATTTCATTTGGTTTCTCCTAGAATAAAGTCCTCAGTAAAATAACTGGTTGTTTGAGCTTTTGTGGGGTGAACCTGAAACATGGCGATGTTGTAGCCCGTCCTTTTAATCCGATATGCCAGAGTCCCCGCCCTAAAAGGACGGGCTACACTCAATCCCCCCCACAATTCCTCAGGGAACCAAACAACTTTGGACCATGATGATGTTGAAATGGAGCTGTGTATACGTGCCCCGCCGGTTACTGTTACACAGGTTCCGCAAGGGGACCTGCTAACCCCTCCGGTTCAGGCAACCCATTTCGCTGAATGACCTGCTCTAAGTGAACCCAAAGCGCCTTGGGCCCGCGGAAAGCGATGTTGGTAGGGAAGGTGAGCGTTTGGTCTTCTACCAGTTGCAGATTGGGGAAGCGAGTGAGGACTCCCTCTAGGGCAATACGCGCTTCCAACTTCCCTAATGCCTCACCCAAGCAATAGTGAACGCCTTTCCCAAAGGCCAACGTACTGGTGGCATTTTCGCGATGAATATCAAATTTATCTGGTTCGGGGAATAGGGTGGTGTCCCGCCCGGCCGCAGCCAGCCAGAGATAGAGTTTGGCTCCTTCTGGTAATTCAACGCCCCCTAGGGTTGTGGGTTTTGTGGTCATGCGGCGCCAAACAGCGACAGATGTGTCATATCGTAGCATCTCGTTCACTGCGTTGGGGATGAGGGATGGATCATCTACGAGTGACTGCCAGAGTTCTCGATCAGCCAAAAGGTTGCGCAATAGATTCCCGATTAGGTAGTGGGTCGTCTCATGACCAGCCAATGTGAGTGAGAAGAGAATCGAGACAATTTCGCCTAATTCTAGTTTCTCTGGATCTTCATCATGGATAGCAAGCAAAGCCGTAGTGAAGTCGTCGGTTCGGGTTGCTTTGTCTTCGCTATTTCTCTCTGCCACAAACTCACGGAGAAAACTCCGATAGGCAACTAGCCCCCTGGCATTTTCGACTTGTTCAGCCGGTTCTGGACGCCCAAAGGTAAGGCTGGCCCGGTCTCCGCACCACTCCTTCAACTGTCCCCAATGAGTTTCGGGAATACCGAGTAGTTCGAAAACAACCGTTGCAGGCAGCGGAAATGCCAGAGCAGAGACGATGTCAAAGGGCTGAGATGGGTCAATCTCATCTAGAAGCTGAGCGACAATTTTACGAATTTTTGGCTCCATCTCTCGGACGCGGCGCGGTGTAAAGGCACGTACTGTTGGATTGCGCAATCGTCGATGGGCAGGCGGATCAAGGCTAACCATGGAAGGCTGAGGCTTGTAGCCATCTTCCCGCAGAATCTGAACAGCCGCCGGATCGAGTGCAACCAGCGGCAACTGAGCCGCCGCTGCGGAATAGGTTTCATGATCCAGGAAAATGGCTTCGATATCTTCGTACCGTGTTACAACATAGTAGTCAATTGAGGGCGCATAAAAGATTGGCTCTTCATTTGCGGCCATGATGGGAAATGGATCTGCAAGAAATTCATCCGAAAATGGGTCAAAATCGGCATGAATGGGGCATTTGGGGTTCATCTTATTCTCCTCGGTGTAGTCGTATTGAACCATCAACGATTGGGTGTAGTTCGCCGGGTTATACTGCGTTTGGGCATAGATGAAAATAATTCACTATCTTGAATAGACCCACCTTACTAAATATTGCAGAAATTGCCAATATGATGATGGCATCATCTATGCCTACACATTAAGGATTTCTGGTGGGGTTGAATAACCACCAGCCACATGGGCGGCAAGCCACTCTGGATCATCCTGACGCGGCAAAGATAAGGTCGGTTCCCCCTTACAGCTCAGACGGTAGAGCAAGCGGGCATCGTCGATAGAGCTGATATTTAATTTGATCGGTGGCGAGTTATGCAGCGTCATATAGTTGTCCCAGAGCGTCACATCCCCCGGTACATGAAGACGATCGTAGCGGAACAGGGGTTGCAGTACATGGGCTTCCAAGCGGTCTAAGAACGCACGTGATTCCTCCATTGTCATGCCATCCACCTCGACTGCCGGTCGCACCCGCGGTCTGGATGCCCACACAGGACTGTGGAGAGATTTAACCCCTGAGCGCGGGTTGGTGCGGACCAGTGGGGCCAGCCATCCTTCATCGCCTTCGTTGAGCCGCCGCCGCAGTTGAATACCTTCCAGTTTTGCCTGCTCCTCTAAAGGCAAAGCCGCAAAGGCAGCCGCTGTATCGGCAAATGCCGTCTCACCGTTCTGCGGCAGCTGCAGACGTAGACGCATCAGTTCCTCGTCAGAGTCTTCATAGTAGGGTGAAGGGTCATTTAATGTTGGGGCTGGGACCCAGCTTCCGCCCGGTGCGTCTCGTGCAACAGGCATTTTGTGAGTAAGGAACATAGAGACGTAGATGGGCAACGGCTCATACTCGATATCTGTATGCCACGAGCCACCCGAGCCTATGCGGGTCTCTCCCTCACCTGCCTTGCCACGAAAGTTGGAAGTAACCAGTACTGTCGGTGACTCGTGGGGTAAGCATTGTAATTGGCCAGGGAAGGTCTTATCGCAAGCAGCGACTCTGCGCTCTGCATATGGGATCAGTTCGATTGGCCCGTCGCTAGCCCCATCCTGCTGGGCTGGCTTGCCACCGCGCATGAAATTGTTGGGGTGGGGAACCAAGGCACCCCAGTGGTTGGCAAAGCGCTCGAAGTGAGCCAAAGAAAAGCGCGCCAAATCCTGGCCAGCGATGCAGACAAGCCGAAAGTGGCTCAATGCATCCAGCAAAAACGCTACTTGGTCCTCACTCAACGGATGGCAGAGATCAATACCTGTTATGCGTACACCAGCGCCGCTTTGGGCAAGCGGGCTCTCGCTATGTACGTCTGGGCCAAATAATGCTTTCAGCCGTCCCTCAAACTCTGCGCGATTCGTTTCATTGTTCGTTCCACTATTCATGGGGATCTCCTCCTTTGGAGCTAAAGGCTAGTATACGGCAGCCTATACTTTGAATCAGGCGATACTCTCGTCATGAGTTGCGTACTCTGACAATTCTCATGGTTCCCGACGTATTCTGTGCCTCACTACCCGATACAGAGGGGAAAACCTACTATGGTAGATCGCAACGTCAATGAGGGACTCTTCGGTGCCGTCGCAAGCGACTGTAACCAAACAGAGTGACATTATGATCTACTAACTATGGATTTGTCAGGTAGAAGCACGCTGAATAAATCAGAATAGCCTATTATAGCGGAATATCCCATTGAGCGGAACCT
Organism: Chloroflexota bacterium; assembly: GCA_039028975.1. Lineage (GTDB taxonomy): Bacteria > Chloroflexota > Anaerolineae > Caldilineales > Caldilineaceae > JAHBNG01. The sequence continues at coordinate 22,642 of JBCCHB010000058.1, read as the reverse complement.
CGTATAGATGTCCAGAAAAAGCTTGTACCCATGAAGATGGGTATGTCCTCTCTTCTCGGAAGATACTGTTGGCGGATTGTGTGTTGGGTGAGGACCCCCAGTTCGGCTATGCGCAAGAAACCGGCACTAGGCGTCCCTACCTATAAATCCTATGGCATTTTTGGATTCGCCAACAGTACTCGGAAATTCCCAGAATAGATAGGTAAAGAGCTGGGACAAGACTTTTCTGGCGGAGTATATGGTAGAATGGAAGCATCGCATTCTTACTGGAATTATTCACACAAAATAACAGGCTATAGTCTTTAAGAAAAAGATTTTCCAGTTGTCCCCTGAGCTTGTCGAAGGGCGGCTGGAAAATCTTTTTCTGGATATCTATATAAACAGAAAGGATTGGCATCATGGTTCTATTGTCGCCTGAAAATGTACGGACCGAACTCGCTGATTTTGCTAAGACGCGCACGGAAGCCATCATTGAGCGCTTCTTTCCCGACTTGACGATTCCCGGCTTTTTTGGTGGTTACCACATCTATGCTAGTGAAAGGGCCAATCTGGCCTTTACACTAACCTATTTGGCCAAGCTAGGGATCAGTGAGATTGCTGGCTATCCTCTCCAGACGGCCCTCTCCACCATTATTCGCGGCATTGACGGCCCGCGAACCGATACGTTTTACAGCTACCGTATCGCCGAAACTCTTTTGGCCTTTGGTCCCTTTGAAGACAATCCGTTGCTGGCCGACTTCACCCCAGCCGAACGAGAGAACATTGCCCAGGCCTGTGATTCAAGCCACATCTACCGCCAAAATGGTCTACTATTGGGGGGCCGCCCTAGTAATTATTGGGCTGTTTTGGCACGCTGTGAATATGGTCGGCAGCGGCTGGGAATTTTAGACAATACAGCCCTGCTCGATGAGGCATTTGAACAGGTAAATGCCATTGCCTTTAATAACCCCCTCGGTTATTTCGATGATGGCCATGGTCTGCACGGGCGCTATGATATCTATTCAGCTGATACCTACCTCTTTCTAGAGCCACTCTGGTCACGCTTGGATGCCGATAAACTTGAGCATTCGCTGCGACAACACGTGGCTCTGCTGGAGGCATTAGCCATGGAAAACGGCGCCTTTGTTTTCTGGGGGCGTTCGTTAGGGGCGCTTTCTCTCTGCTTGACTATGGAGATGGGTGCATTGGGGTTGCGCCTGGGCTATGCCAAAGATTCAGGGCGCCTGTTGGGTCTGGTTCAAAATGCCCTGACCCAATATCAGAATTGGTTCCAGGATGATCTAATTACGGCCCACCGACATAAGATGACCTACCAGTATCGAGGGCCATTTCGGCTGCTGGAAATGTGTACAGATAACCTGGCCAAGTTGGCTTATACAGCCGACCAATTGCAGCAAGCTCAACAGCTACAGCCAGTAGAGGTCGAACCAGCATTACCCGCTCAACTCGAAGTTGGCCTCCTCTTTCCATCAAGGGATACGCTCATTCCACTACACGAGACGGGTGCCGCTGTCTGGATGTTCCGCAATGAACATATTGCCTTTCAATTTGCATTGGTCAACCACGTCGGTGCCGATTATGGCCCCTGGTTTCATAGCCCAGGTCTGTTGGAGGTGCCTGTTGATACAACTCTAATGTGTGGGCTGCCTAGATTGGTCAACAACGGGGTGGAGTACACCTGTCGCGGGCTGCCAGTTGAAACTCAAAAAACCGAAAACGGCCTGAAGTTGCTCTACGAAGGCTTCTTACCTGTACAGGAAAGCGATCCATCAGTGGATCTGACGGGTGCTCTCCCTCTGCTGCCGGGAAAGCGAACCGTGGAGTACCGAATCAACCAGGACCAGATTTTAGCCCAAGAAAAGTGGATCTTTGACCAACGGCCTGACGCTATCGGCTTTCACATTCCTCAGCGGGACCGACCTCTGAACCTAACAATCGATTCCGAAACGCCGTTTCACCATCACCAAATCGCCGTGGACGGTATGACACCGTGGCGCAGCTTTTGGGGTGAATTCCGTATATTACATGAGGTTAATTTTATTCCCCAAGACGAGATCCAGTTCAGCTATACCCTGCGCCCCAAACTTCAAGTCGTAACCATCCCCGGTGATCATGACTATGTCCGTGCATTGTACGACTCAATGCCCCCTGAACGGATCGTTCAACAAGGGCTAACTTGGTTTCGCTCGCCTAATGAGATGAATTTGGCCTTGCTGGGAGATGTCGACATCTTACACCTGGGCTGGCCGGAAAATCTCTTTTTGGCCGATGGGATGGCTGAAGCCGAATTTGACGAAAAGCTGCTAGCCTTTCTTGAAGCCGTTGGGCGCAGCCCCATCCGCGTTGTCTGGACTATGCACAATCGATTGCCGCACAAATTCCAGAATGAACGGGGCAAGCACCTATATCAGGCTTGCGCGGCCATTGCCGATGGTGTGATTCACCATAGCCAGTGGGGAATGGAGCAAATGCGGGCTGAATTGCATTACAAACCCTCGGCGCACCACGTCGTCATTCCCCACGGTCATTATGGATCGCAGATGCCTCGCCTGCAAACTCGTAGCCAACTTGAAGCCGACTGGGGCTTGCCACCTTGTACCATGCGCTTCGGCGTGCTGGGGCGAGCGCAGCCTGAGAAACGCGTCGACCTAATATTACAGGCGTTTCATAGGGCTGGGCGACCGGATCAACAGCTCCTTGTCAACGCCATCACACCAGATACAATTATTCCCGATGATCCGCGCATTATCGTGCTGGAGAACAAGCACCATGACACCTGGCTCGCTCGGGAAGAGATCGGGCGGCTCCTCCAGGTTTGTGATGGCTTAGTCTCAGCTCATCAAGGCCCTTCCTACCTAACCAGCGGGCTGGTGGCAGATGCCATCGGTATGGGGATCCCAATGCTCGTTCCCAAGTGGCCCTTCTACCAAGAAATTTTAGGGAAGGCTGGGCTTGAATATAGTGGAGATGAAATGAACGAGAGGGAAGCTGGTCTACGGATGCTATTTGCCGAGATCACACCAGCCCAACTGGCAGCCGGGAAAGAGGCAGCTGTCGCCCTACAAGAAAAGTATGCTTGGCCCAAATTGGCACAACAAACAATCGCTCTCTTTGAGAGGATAGGATGTGCACTACGCTGAGAAATGGATTATCACTATCAGTAGCCTCAGTCAGCTTGTCGCCGTGAAGACGGGGATTGGTCGCTTAGTTTAAAGTCGGCTCTGTCGGAGTCATTTCTATTGCGGTCTGCCCTGAAAATAACAAATATTTAAAGGTTAGAAAGATGAAGAATCTGCGCAATCTGTAAAATCTTTGTTGATTTTCATCTTTCCGTGGTGCGCCTCAATAGATGAATGGTTGTCTGCCCTGAAAGTAACAAAGATGAAAGGTTTAGAAAAATCAACATCTGCGCAATCTTCTAATCTTTGTTGATTTTCGTCTTTCGCGGTGCAGCCCGTTGCATGTTTAATTACTCAGTATACAGACAGCGTATAATGAGCATGACCTTGTGAGGCAAAGGATGTGTCTACTCCACTGCGAACAGCTGATTATTTCACACATGCACTTAGATCAATGACATATGCCTGCCTCGACCCTTCATGGACTGAATCAAAACTGACCATAGAACCATCGGGAGACCAACGAGGATGCAGATCACAACGCCAATCGCCAGTAATATGGGGCGGGTGGTAAAATTCACCAATGGTCGCCATGGTGTTGCCAACAACGTCGTAGAGATATAGCCGAGCAAGGCGAGCTGGATTGTTGGGGTAGGTATCGCAGATCACCCAGCGATAATCGGGGGAAAAGCCAAAATGGCCGTCATTGGGAAAGAGCCCATGGCCAAAAGGCGTGATGGTCTTCTTTCGGTCAGTCAACGTGACAAATTCCATGCCATTGCCTAAAACGTCTGTGGTGACAATAATCCGCTCTGGGTTTTGCCAGGCAAAGTGAGAAACCTTGTACTCAAAGGGAATTTGGCACTCCAACTCAGAACCATCAGGATTAACGGTCCATAGTGAGGAGAGATGCCCACCCTCTGGTTTGACGATGCGACAGAAAAAGAGGAGCCGACTACCGTCCGTATTGAAGAGGACATGATTAAACCAGTGGGGCTGGTGGCTCAATTCCGGCACTCCCAGCATGGCTGTCAGCTCGGCAATCGAAACGAGCAAGTAGGATTCGCCGCTCTGCAAGTTCAGGAGAAAGAGGCCGTCGTCAGTAGGCTGGGAAATCAGCGTCTCACTCCCATAGAGATCATTGGCATAGCCCACAACTCTGCGGCAATAGCGCATTCGGGCAAAGTTGAGGCCAATGGCTAGTGGCTCGGTAGGTGACAGGGCCGCAATAGCCCCATCAATGGTTCGTGTTGCACCTGTTTCTGGGTTGACGGCTCGTGAAACCAACCGACCATCTGCCCAATCATTGTGGGTAATCTCCTCACCAAATCCGACATCGATCCAATGCAACATGGAGCCTTGCTGCAGGTTAAAGGCCCTGGTACGACGAATGGGTTTGATGTCACCTGTGGCTATCTCGACTAGCGCAACAGTCGCCTCATCGTCCTGTTCCACTGCACCCTCATGAAAATCGGTCTCTAGAACAAGATAGTGAGTCTGGGCCTGATTCCAGGGAGAGATGTCGTAATAGCCAAAGAAGTGATGTTTGGGCGGGTGGGTTATGGGTTTGGCTAGCACACAGGGGTCATTTTCAAACGAAGATGGGCATGGATGGGTCTCTATTTTGGTCATAATTTGAGTTCACTGCAGAAACAAAGATTCCAAAGATTTTAAAGATTTTTCAGCCAGAGAATTCCACGAAATTCATGCCTATTTACCCTTTTTGCTGTAGAGTCATAATATGTTCTCCAAAATATATCCTACATATGACGGTTGCGCTGCCTCAATCGCAATGGATATCCAAGTAGGCGTATAAGGAAGAGCAGGGCAACAAGTACAGACGGCATGTATACCCTCTGCTCGTCAATCTCCGACGGATCAAAGTATTCGTCCACATAGTGGGTAGTGCTTGCCGGGGCTAGTGTGATCTTCAACCATGTCCTTAATGACGTTACCTTGGAAAATGTGGGCATGACATCCATCTCTTTGGCGAGCAGATCACAATAGGGATACTGTTCCACTGGATAGACGTTCTCTGTATCGATCGCGCTGTACTCCTGGCATTGTGCAGCCCAGGTTTTTGCTTGTTGCTCTTTCAAACTTGCTGGAAGCCTATATTTACTAGAGAGGATGCCAACGGTATACCGAGCCTGCATCTCGCTGATTGAAGGGATGTTGCCTATAATCGGTCGTGCAAAGCCGATCAGAAAGAGCTTATTCATATCGGTATGTACACACCCGTGATAGAAGTCCTTTAACTGGATGGTGCCGCTGGAAAGGTCTGACAATCGAGAGTGATAGCCAGTAGACGGCACCAAAACATCTGGTTCCACTAGATGTGTCATTGAAGAGTGGTTCGTTGTTTGATCAAAGTCGAAGTATTCGGTCCACTGCTCATTCGTAGGCGGGCCAATGATGGTGAGCCGCTTCTCGGACACAGCCCCGAGGAAGTCATCGCTCTTGTTGTGGAAGACATTGAAAAGCCCACCTTTGGCATGGGCTTTGAGTTTAAGATCCCATTCCCTGCGCAGGGAATGGGCTTGCTTATCAGGGTTTGTACTTGTGCTCTGATGAGGAAACCATCTAGCTAAGAGACGATTAAAGCGAATGCGGAAGGTCACAAAGCGTTCACCTACCCAGTTACGGGCGTTCTTGTTGAAGGAGAGCAGCAACCGGTTACGCAGAAAATCTGAGGGGACACCTCGTATGGGGTGGTAGCGTGGGCTGACCCGAACGCCAGAGCGCAGAGAGAGGAAGACCCGATTGTTGTAAACAGGTTTAGCCAGATGGTTAGCTACATCCGTGGCCGATTCCCCCCCACCGACCACCACAACTGTTGCGTTGCGGATAGATTCAGGGTCATCTGCGACTGAAATCCCAGTCGAATCCAGGGGAACTTTCTGGTTGACAAGTCCGGTACAAAGAAAGACCGCATCGAAGGTCAGGGGCTTTACGCTAATCTTTCCTTCTGACCCCTTTGCTTCCTTGGCATCTCCGCTTTCCGCCAGTAAAAGCCGCCATCCATCATCCACTCGCTCTATGTGCTGCAACTCAATGCCAAAGCGAATGTGCTCTTTGAGAGAAAATCGTTCTGCAAACGCCTCTAGGTAATCGCCAAATTCGGCCCCGCGATAGAATTCGTCAAAGGTTGGCTGGGGTGCAACAGTCGGCTGCCATTCGCGGAAGCAAGAAAACTGGGTGGTGTATTTGGTCGATGTGGAGACAAAATCTGGCCGCTGATCGCCCCAGCAGCCGCGAACAGAGCGGCTTTTCTCAAAACAGATCACTTCTGTTGTGGCGTAGGTCGTCGATGGATAGGCATCCAGCAGGTATTTCAGGGTAACTAAGCCACTACTGCCAGCGCCAATCACGGCGATTCTCATGATACAATCCTCATATTACAGACTTATAAAACCACGGTGAGGCTTATTAGAACGTAGTTGAATTGACCCGATTCAGGGATGAAGAGAATGATGCGGTCGCCTGCTTTGATCTCTTCTGTCCTTACAAATTCATCAAGCATGACATAGATACTCGCTGCACCCGTATTGCCGGCCGTGCGCAGATTTGTCCAATACCCCACCTCCCGATTAGGTGATAGCTCGGTCAAAATCTTTTTGAGCGTCGGTTCAAAGTAGTAGGAAGACATGTGGGGAAGAACCATCGCGTAATCTTCCAGTGTCTCTTCATGTTTGTTCAGCGCTTCTTCAACCACCCGTTTGGAGAGAGGCCCCATATACTTGGAAAGGATAGTGACATCCTGACTCAATACCAGAGGTTTGCGGGGCAAATGCATACAGAGTGGTGCCTCGTTAGCAAATGAACGGGAGTAGGTCCAATCCACCTTGAGGGAGAGTCCCCCGGCTTTTGGCTTTTGCTCCAGGAGAAAAGCACCAGCGCCATCAGATAACATAAAGCGGAGGAAAGTTGACATAAACCACTTGGAGCGTCTTATATCTTGCATGATAGTAAGAAGATCGTAGGTGGGACGAAATGCTTTGGATTTGAGGCCGATGGAAGGCTGCTCAACACCCACACAAATAGCCGTATTCACATCTCCAGATTTTACTGCACGTGCGCCATTGACAAATGCCTGAGCACCCGAAGAGCAGATGCCAGAGTTAGAGTTGATCTCCACCGCATGACCGACAATCGCTTGTTGGCTCAATTGATCGTGCAGCAGCGATGAAAGCCCCGGCGCAAGCAGTGGAGCATGTGTAGAGCCAGCCGAAAGATAGTCGATGGTCAACGAATCTCGCTCTTGGGGCCAGCATGCCTTTACTGCCTCCGCGGCCAATTCATAGACTGAATGGGTCTCGTTCTGTCTTTTGTCGAGCGCGTAGTGTCGCGTACGAATGCCATTGACGGTGAGAATCTTTTTGCGAACCTGTCCTTCGCCAATCAGTTTGCCCAGATATTGCCCCATGCTCTTATTATCGACTGGCTCTCCCGGCAAGTACGAACCTGTACTTGTAATGTAACAATCGGTCATGTCAACCTCTTTAAGAATAGAATCTCTACACTGCTTCTGAATTTTTGCGCAATAATTCGTAGGCAAACTCATCAAACGCAATGTGATAGTAGAGATACTGGTTTGGATCGGACAGGAATGGGCTGCTGTTGTAGTGGCTGCGGTTGCTGCTGGTTTGCAGATAAAAATCCAGATCGATCATGGCCTGTTTGTCTTCGGCGCAAATGTGCTTCACGCACCAAAGCAGCAGAGAGTCAGAGTCAAAGGAGTTGAGCGCACGGACCAATGTATGGAGATCCCCAAAGATGGTAATGGCAATGACAATAAAGATAACCACGTTTGTGCAGCCAAAGAGTTGCCAAGAGTGCTTACGATTTAGCTCCAGCACCTTTTGGCTGAACTGATCAAGCTCCTCTGGCTTGCTAGAACGGTAAAAATCAAGATTGACCAGAAACTCGTCCTTGTCGAATCGTTCAATAATTTCGTACGAGAGATCGTCGTGGCAGATGGTTAGTCCGTGAGCAACAATGTCTTGGATAGAATCGACGCTAAAGTCACCATCAATGCCTTTGAGCATCTCGCCCGAGCGGCCATCCTTCCGTTCAGAGGTGCCAGAAAGTAGGTAACGATAGAGCAGTGGTTCGATCTGCACATGCCTGATCAGCAATTCAAGGGCGTCTCGGGCGGCGAAGTACTTGATCCCAAAGGCAATAACGCCATCGATACACTTCTTCTCAAAGCCCCAGGCAGTACGATGGAAAAGAAACTTAAAGGGAACCACAACAAGGCGCAGAAAGAAGTAGAGTACAACAAGCACTGGACGAATAAAAATATAGTCTAAGCGCTCTTTTTCACCATTAAATAGCTTATTTACATAGTCGGTTATATACGGAAAGTGTTGCATGGAAAGTTGGGGATTATAGGTTAACAATTGGTCTTGACTCTGTATGGAATTCAAAGATCTAGTTAAGAATAATTAATTTGTGAATTTGTGAGTTGCTGAATGGTTAATGCTGATTACAGTGTGAGGCGCTTTGAGTATATCATAGCAGCAGGCTGAACTCCACAAAAGCGGCGCAAATCTGTGAGGGCCACAGCCCAAAATAAGGGGAACCAATGACGAAAAATTAACGAGACCACTTACAAATTTCTGTAAGTGGTCTCAATACTGTAGGAGCCTAGTAGATCTTCGCATAAATAGTTATCGAGATAGAAAATCGCCTTCGGCCAGAGGATGTAACTATATTAATTGCGCAAGGATTTACGCCAGACTGTATTAGTTGCTTTCAAATAGAACTAAATATGATTGCGACCCGATTATGTTTGGCTTTTTCGTAGGCGTTCTACTTCAGCACGTAGACGCTCATTTTCATCCTCAACAGATTGAGCACGGGCCTCTGCGGCTTCCGTCCCAGTCAGAACCAACTCCCCATCTTCAGTGTAAAAACGCATCCATGTGGTCGTATCTTTATCAATTGTGCCTTGCCAGGTTCCCACCCACAGCTCAAGCCTTTCGCTCCAGAGCCAGCCATTTTCATTGGGTGTAATGGATTGGTAGCGCCGATTTGCATCGAGCCGCCAACCGACTAGGCTATCTTCTGATTCAGGAGCCAAATAATCAAAGCAGAAGTACTCAGAGGTAGTGAATGTCTGTTCATATAGTGCCTTTTTGTCTCCCAAATCTCTGCCGCGCGTGCTGGGCGAAAGATACTCAAAGATGACGTCAGGATATCTTCCCTCCTCTTCCCAAACCATCCACTTCTGACGACGATAAGTACCATCTACATCCAGAACAACAAACATATCCGGCCCACGGAACGTGGTTCGGGGACGGGTAGAGTCTGCGAATTCAGAGAGTATTTCTTCTGCTTGCCTTTGGCTAAAATAGAGAAACATATTGCCGCCCGCAAAGAAGTCATCTCTGTCAGCCCAATGGTGTTCAATCGATTGTAAACCTAGATTTATTTGAATCCGTTCCCTGTCATTCTCCATTGGTTCTCCATCGCTTCCGGGTAGATCCAAATTACGAATCCTCTCAATTTCTGCTTTTAGCTCTTTTGTCGACAAAGGCTCTAACATCCAACGGATAAATCGATTGGGGTTTGATTGAGTCTCTTTTTGTAGAGCGGTCATGCTTTGACCTCCATTCTTTGCAAAGGCTTTGGTACCGTCCGTACCTGTGTGCCTGCTGTAACCATAATTTGTAGTATAGCAGCTATGTATTTTCTCGTTAAATTAGGCACTATCTGATGGCCGATGCCAGAGTTTTCTGCTATACTAATACTTCATAACGCGTTCCATTCTCTCCACAACGTGGCACCTGTAACCAACCATAAAGATGGCCAGTATACTCAGCTCCGTTTCAAAACCGTAGTTTGGTATCTCTGGTAGAGTAAAGGAAAACTACGGTTTTGAAAGCGACCGCAGTATAAAATCTGTCCTCTCTTTTACAGATGCCCAGTCCAACAGGGGCATGCATAAGCCGGGACAAAATTTTACTAGCGAACTATAGAGAGCAAACCATGACCTCATTGCATTATAATTGGGCTGGCAATATTCCATTCAGTGCCGCCCGTTACCACAGCCCTTCAACCATCGCTCAACTGCAAGAGATTGTGCATCATGCTGATAAAGTAGGCATTGCCGGCGCGCGCCACTCCTTTCCACCCATAGCGGACACCACTGGCGATCTGCTTAGCCTGGAAAAGCTTGAAGACGCGGTGAGCATCGATCCCACCCACAGCAAGGCCACAGTAAGCGCGGGCATGACTTACGAGACCCTTGGACCGCTCCTGCATGAGGCGGGTTACGCCCTGCCCAATTTGGCATCATTGCCTCACATTACCATTGCAGGTGCATGTGCAACAGCCACCCACGGCTCGGGCGAGGGGTTAGGGAATCTGGCAACGCATATATCTGGTTTGGAACTGGTTACGGCGGGGGGTGAGCTTGTGACCCTGACTCGCGAGAAAGATGGTGATACGTTTAACGGTGCCGTCGTGGGGCTAGGGGGGCTGGGCGTAGTGGCGAGGATGACATTGGATCTTATTCCCACATTTATGATGCAGCAAGAGATCTACAGGGGGCTGCCCCTGCCAACACTCTACGACAACTTTGATGCTGTGATGGCCAGCGGCTATAGCGTCTGCCTCTTTACTGACTGGCAGAAAGGGGTTATCGATAGTGCATGGGTCAAGCATAAATTGGTAGATGACGCGCCAATTCCAGCCTCAGAGGAACTATTTGGGGCACGGCTTGGATCCCCCGAACACGTTTTGGATCGACCAGGCTCTGATCGAATCCTTACCCCAATGAGCATACCGGGCCCGTGGTACGAACGCCTGATTCACATGACGCTCAAACATCCGCCCGGGCCGGGTGATGAGTTGCAGACCGAGTACTTTGTGCCTCGTCACAACGCCGTTGCTGCCATGCGCAAGGTAGAGAGTCTACGAACCTACCTGAAGCCAATTCTGGACCTAACAGAACTACGAACCATTGCGGAGGATGCATTGTGGCTGAGTCCAGCTTATAGGCAGGATATTGTGGCAATACAGTTTAACTGGCATAACGACGGGCCTGGCGTTTCTCAATTTCTACCCATGCTAGAGGAAGAGCTTGCCCCGTTTGAAGCCCGCCCCCACTGGGGGAAACTCTTTAGCACGCCACCCGTTAGATTAAAAACGCTATATCCTCGGCTGCCAGACTTCCAGGCACTGGCACGAACTTATGATCCCCAGGGGAAGTTCCGCAATGCATTCCTGGATGAAACCATCTTCGAAGCACAATGATGGTTAGTGGTCTAGGCAAGCATTCGCCCGGTGCAAATAGCCAGTGAACTGAAATTGGCGACTACCGGCACTTGGATCGCACTCTCGTTTCGCTTATTCGATAGGTTCCGCGACGAAGATGGGGATGACGCGCTCTGTTTTGTCCTGGTATTCTTGATACGGAGGATAAGCCTCTACGGAAAGATCCCAAAGGCGTTTTCTCTCAGCAGAATCGACGACCTCGCGAACCCGCATGGAATAGACTTCGGTCTTGTCACGAATTTCCACATTGGGATCAGCCTTCAAATTATGATACCAATTGGGATGCTTTGGTGCTCCCCCCTGGGATGCCACCAAGATATAGCTGTTGCCATCCTTGACCGTCATTAACGGCGTTTTACGGATTGCCCCTGTCTTTCTTCCCTTGTTTGTCACAATAATCACCGGCAAACCAGTGTCTCGCAAGGTCAATCCTTCAGTGCCGCCACTCCCCTCATACTGCTCAACTTGCTCTGCCACCCATCCCCAGGTGCTTGGCACATATTCGCTCATTGTTGTCTCCTTTGTCTGAATAGATAATCAGTTCGGTTCAACTGTTATTTTGACAGAACTCCGGAATATTTCCAAATAAAACAGATTTACGTAAGGCCACCCATCTGCATCAGAAAGCCCAATCGATCGAATGCTTGCCAATGACCGCAAACTTTTCCTGATTGAAAGGAATAGATTGTCATCACCCCTCCTATTCTTTCACTTTTCATCTTCTCCTACTCCGTAAATAAGGGCAGGTTCCGCAATTTGACGTAGATCTCCATTTCAACATAGCCATCTTCTCGCACATCATTTAGATAGCGTTCCAACATTGGAAATCGATCTGGTTCATAACCGCTGTAGGGGAACCAATGAGCATATAAACTTAACTGAGCACTGTTGGTTTCATCTGGGCTTCCCTTATAATGGAGTACAGCATATTGACCTGCCATTATCTCTGACTTTGTAAACGGAAAGCTTACTTGCACGTCAGACTCAATCACAATCGCCGCTTCATAGCGACATTTCTCAAAAGGGGTAACAGCTGGGTTATCGTAACAAAAGGCGTAACGATTTTGCTCTGCGTCTGGTATGCCCTGAGCAGTCGCCCAGGCCATGAGCTGCTCCCACGTGTTGAACAATGAATCCAATTCGTACCCGTGCGGTGAAGCCAGCAGAGATACAGGTTGGCATTCAAGTTCCTTGATGACAACAGGGGGATTCGAGCCCCCTATTCGTCTATCATCAAGAACTTGCGCTGTGTCGTGATAAGGATACAGGTTGGCGGGATGAAAGTCTTTTCCATACTTGCTAAAAACTTTTCCAATCTTGCTATCTTTGACTTTACTGGGGTTGCGAATTTCGGAAGGGCTGTAGCCAAAGTATAGTTTGACGGCCTTGGCAAAATTGGCGCTGGAGGAAAATCCGGTGGCCAACGCGATCTCGGTGATGGTCATATGAGGGCTAAAAGCCAATAAGTTAGCGGCGCTCTCCAATCTGCGCCTGGAGATGTAATCATTTAAGGTTTCACCCATTATTCCACGAAAGATACGGTGAAAGTGGTATTGGGAAAAGTGGCTAACTTCTGCAATATCATGCAGCGATAGCTTTTGTCCAAGATTCTCTTCAATGTATTGAATCACTCGCTCGATGCGGGCTTGGTATCGTTTATCCATGTGAACATTATAAAGTATACTAGCAAACAGTTGATAGTAAACAGTGCCGACTATCTTTTCCATGCTGGTAGCCACTGACTGTTCACTTTCTTGCTACAGCCGTTAGCTTTATGACACTTAGTAGTAATTTGCTATGCCAATCTGCTGCTGATGGCTTATTTTCATAGAGGCACCCAATGAGCAAAACAGCCCTAAACATCACGGATACTCGGTTCACCATCAACGACCGTTTAACGTATAGCGACATACCAAAAAGCAAACCCCAGGTCCACGGTCTGTTGATGAACGCACGATTTATCCAAGGAATTTTTGACGACAAAGCGGATCCGAGCCGCTTCTGTCGATTTGGGGTGGAGTGGGATGCCGAGGCCAATACTGAACGACTAATCGCCGCACTACCTGAATGGAAACGTCATGGGTTGTTAGCGTTTACCGTAGGACTGCAGGGGGGGATGCCTGTCCTAACGATTGAAAACAAGACCATCGATAACAACCCATATAGTGAGGACGGCACCCAGATCGAACCGGCCTACCTTCAGCGCCTGGAGAGGCTCCTGCAAGCTGCCGATGAATTGGGTATGATTGTTATCGTCAGCCTCCTGTATCAAGGGCAGAGCAACCGCATGGCTGATGGGCGCTCTATTCGGAACGCCGTTGCTACTGCCTCCCGCTTTCTCAAAGAGGCGGCGTACACCAACGTTATCATTGAAGTGGCCAATGAATATAACGTTGGCTACTTCAAAAATCATCCATTGGTCTATCATCCGCAAGGGATTGCCAGTTTGATCGACTTGGCCCGTCAGGAATCCGGCGGCCTCCCTGTGGGGTCATCTGGCGGTGGCTTGGTCTGTTCGCCCGAGGTCTGCCAGGCCAGCGATGTGATTCTGCTCCACGGCAACCACGGCACAGAGCAGACCTACTACAATATGATTCGCAAAGCGCAAGCATTAGAACTCAATCGCCCCATACTCTGCAATGAAGATTCGCCCCGCTTTACCCAGCTTAAGGTCGCCCTCCAGACCCAGACTTCATGGGGCTATTACAACACCCATACCAAGCAAGAGCCGCCTGCAGACTGGTCGATCACTAGAGGTGAAGATCAATTCTTTGCGTGGCGCATGGCTAATGCAATTGGCATAGAAGTATCTGAGATTTCTGCGGAAGATCAATTCTACTTTCAGGGATTTGAAGAAGCCAATACTTACCAAGGGCAACGTTGGATTCGCCTTGCCAGCCTCTACCCAGAGCGAATCGATTACGTTGAGTTTTACCGCGATGGCGAATTCTTTGATGTGGCGTATGAAGAACCTTACTACCCCCTGCATAAAACGACCTGGATTCAGGGCGGAATCACAGTAAGCAGTCAACAGGAGTCATGGAAAGCCATCATCTACTTACATTCTGGGGAGGTACTGGAGCGTGTAGTAGTAGTGGAGCCGTATGATTGATGTGTACGGCTCATCCTATCCCATTAACCCAAGCAAAACAGCCAATAAATCATCTAACCCTGCGGGTGCCACAAAGCTATTGGAATCCCGTGTAATTGTCTTGGTTGACGCATTTAACAGCCCAAATCGCCACTATTCGCCGGTCGTCACCACTCCATATAGCTCTGAGATGTTCATCTGTTCTGCTGTAGCAATCAATTCAGCAGATAGCTGCCGAAATCCGTGCTCCATTTCGTCGTTTTTGGCCTCGACGACGATAACACGCTCCACGCCAGGGCCTCGCCCCATCATGATCGTAATCCTGACGCGTGTGTACCACACTGGTCACTTCTGGTCCATTGTCGCTGGTTACCATCACTATGGTATTTTCAGTCAACCCCAACCGCTCTAGCGTATTAAGCAACTCACCCACCACATAGTCGAACTTAAAAATGAAATCACTGTGAGACCCAGCGTTGGTCTTGCTCACAAAATCTTTGCCAGGAAAAGAAGGCAAATGAACACCTTGCATCGAGTAAAATAAGAAAAACGGATTGTTTGGCCATTCGGCGGCATGATTTTCAAGGAACGCCACACTTCTATCCAACAGCACCATGTCGATATCTTCAAAATCAAAATCTGGAGCCAGCCAGCCGATGCGATTGTCTTTGGAATAGGGATGATCGGTCAGGTCTGCTCGGTGGTGGAGCTTTGTTGGCGGCACAGGAAGTCGGTCACCATCGATGAATGCGTAGAGAAAAACAGAATATTAGGCTGATTCAAAGTTCACCTGGTAATGATAAAATGGTCATCAGGCATCCAGACATGTTCAGGGCCAGAACGATATCCTCGTAACCACAACACGCCCTCGATTCGGCGCAAATAGAAGCCTTTGGGAAAGTCGTCGTCTTCGGTTAGTTTTTCGGAAGCGATGGTGATAGAGCCATAAGGAGCTTGGTGTCTCCGAACGGGACTCCCCCGCTGACCTTCAGGCTGATCAAGGTATTGCAACCTCAGATGGGGTCCCAGTTCAAGCGGGCAGAGAGCCAGACCAAGTTCGCTCACTCGTCCATAGATCTCGGCGATGGTAGCGCCCTCAGGAAAGCCAAGATCGCAGACGGTCAGTTCGACAGTCGTCAACGGATATCGAGTCTCAGAGGTCGTGAACTGTTCGCAAGAGAAAAGTCTCTCTGCTGAGGCATTCAGCATGATGGAGTTTCTCTGCAATGCCTGCATAAGCTCCGATTTCGTGCGGCCACCCACATGAACCGTTCTGGTAATGCCGAGTTTAGCCAACATCTTTTACACAGCGGAAACCAATGGTGCTACACCGATCGAGTCCGGGATACATCAGCAAAATCTTCTCATGGCAGTCGTTGGGCTGCGCGCCGCTGGCGTTGTACCAGATGCTGCCCTCTACTTTGAGGTAACTGCCGCCGCGAATAATGGCGTAGCGGGTATGACCGTCTGTCCGCTCGCTTTCGGTCCACTCCCATACATTGCCAGCCATATCCAGAACACCAAAGCGGCTGATGCCACCTGGATAGTGATCAACAGGCGTGGTATCGTTGGTCCCGCTGTTGCATAGGGTGGGATCAAAGGTGTCTCCCCAGGGCCACACAGAAAAGCCGCCGGCCCGCTGCCACTCTGCCTCAAGAGGCAAGCGTTTGCCTGCCCATCGCGCATAGGCCCGCGCGTCATCCAGATCAATCCAGACCACCGGGTGCCGCTCCTTGCCAGATGGAATTGTCCAGGTCCACGGCTCCTGCTCTTGGCCCGCTGCCCGCTGCCAGTGAAGCAAAAAGTTGGTCAGATCATGGGGCAAATAATGGGTCCCCATGAGGAATTCACGATAGGCAGCATTGGTCACCTCTGTTTTATCGATCCAATAGGGAGCGGTATCGAGGTGTTGAGGCGGATGGTTCTTGTCTAAGAGGTGGTCAATGCCGCCATAGCAAGCCCCTTCCATCACCGTCGAATTGTTGTGGCGGACCAAGAATCTGTAAGGGCCGCCCGGCATCTCGACCATTCCCTCTGGCGTTTCCCCATCAACCACAAGCGCTGAAGGCTCTACTGGACGCAATGAGACATCTTCCAGCGTGACGCGGGTTCGATCACGGGTATTCCCTTTTAACTCATTGGCTGGCCCAGGCGGCAACCTGATGGAGAATTCGGCTGGTGCGGATACAACGCAGCCAGCTTCGCCAGGTTGCAGTGACAAATAGAGCAGATGCCCATCCTCACTTTCCTCTGGCTCAAGCGCCTGACTGTTCCAGACATCATAATGACGGAGGCTGCGTCCGTCTGCCGTGGTAGAGGGGACGGTCAAGGCTGGCGCATGGACTGGCTCACCGGACTCGTTGAGCAACGTATGTACCGTTGTGTCACCCGCGTGCCAGCGGTGGGCATAGACGCCATCTTGGTGGGTTGCTATGTAGGGCTGCCAATCCAAGTCTTGAAACGCCTCGGTATGTTCGCGCAATACCCAAACCGCTCGGCGCAGCAGGGCACGGTCCGCCGCGGACCAAGGGTTCCACCAGCCAAAGATGTTCTCCCAGATGACCAAGCCGCAGCCGTGAAAAAATGCCTTGTGGATAAAGTCGCGCCGATCCAGCGAGATGCGGTCGATGGCCCGAAAGGAGAAGCGGGGTTCCAGCCAGCGAATGGTCAGGAGGCCAGGGGGTGCGACCGCGCTGCGCTGGAGCCAACTGCCAGAAATAGTGCTGAGTGCATCGAGTGGCGGCACCCCTTCGGGATTAAAAACAATGTTGGGATTGGCCCGCCCGAGGGGTGCCATAAAGCCAGGATTGTCGGAATGCATGGTGTCGAGAAAAATGCCGTCGGCCCCGATGGCCGCAATCACTTCTGCCAGGGCCTCGGCGTCGGCGACCACGGGTGCGCCTGTGTCGGCAAAACTGCCCCGATATCCTCGTGGATCGGTGAACGGCTCGGCCCCTGCTTCGCGGCGGGTACCCACATCCCAGGGATTGTAGTTGATAAAGACGCGCACGCCCCGTTGGTGGGCACGGTCGGTCAGGCTACGCAGGCCAGCTAGACCACCGGGCATGTCCCGATAGTAGTCGATTTGATTACGCTCATCTATGCCCAGGCGTGGATAGGATTGCCACAGCAGAATGATATCATAGCCACCGAATTCACGCTCGCCATCATCCAAAACTTCATCAATGCGGTAGCGCCCTGTCTCGCGGTCATAGAAAGAGGTATCGTACATGAAGAGGAACGCTTCGGTGTACGCTTGTCGATACCAAGCGGTGCCCTCTCGCTCGAAGATGCGACCGTCCAATGTACGACGCAATTCCTCGCGGACCTGCTCGATCTCGGCAGCGACTGTTTTGTCGCGCCCAACGTAGGGGGAGAAGTCGTTGAGCCAGTTGGCGCGCCATTGGGTAGGGTCTATCGGGTCCATTGGTTCCTCCTCTGAAAGAATAGTGGATAAATGCTGGGCATTACAGCAGGGCAGACAGATCAAATCACATCTGTAATCTCCTTCAGCTTGACTACTGGCGAGAGGGCTAGCACAATGGCTGAGAGCAAAATGCCCCATACGGCTATGCAAAGTGCACTTTGCATACCGATGGCGCTGCCGAGTAACCCGCCAACCAATATGCCTGCGGTGCCGCACCCTCCTATCACCACCTCAAATCCAGCGTTAACCCGCCCAAGCATATCCTCTGGTGCGGCAGATTGACGAATACTTATGGCCAAGATGTCGTGAATGGTGCCAAAGAAGTCGCCTACCAGTTGAGGGATCAGGAGCAGAACCAGCCCAATCCAGGCGGCATCCCAGCCAGCAGCCAAGGGAATCAAAAAGCCTAAAGTAGCAGATATCAATCGAGCTGTGATCATCGTTCTACCGACACCTAGGGCAGCGGCAATACGCTCGGTAATAAATGTAGCTGGAAGTGCGCCCAGCCCGCCAGCGCCAATGGTTAGACCCATCAAGGCAGCGCTCAAACCAACATCCTGAATCACGTAGAGTGCATAAAGAGGGGCGAAGAAGTTGCCAAAGAAGTTGCCCATGGCCAGCGGAATGAGTAAAGCGCGTAGGATTCGGCTTTTGCCAACGGCCTGCAACCCGGCCCTCATATCTTGCCGGAAAGATAGGGATTCTTCAGAAGCAGATCTGACGGGAGACTCTTCGTTTTCTGGCCCTTCTCTTGAGATACGGATGGTGCCCAAGAGGAATACGGAAAAAAGAAATGAGAGCGCATCGACCAGAACCAAGAGCGGCCCACCAATGAACTGGACAAGAAGCCCTCCTAGCCCTGGCGAAGCAATCTCCGCCACCACTTCGCTGCTGCTTAGTCGGCTATTGGCTATGACTAATTTACGCCGTTCGACTAAGGCTGGCAGATAGGAACGATACGTTACGTTAAAGCAGGTTACCAAGCATCCAACCAGAAAGCCAATCACATACAGAAATTCGATGCGCAGCCATCCGACCCAAGCCAAAAGAACAACCATCGCTAACAGCACAAAGCGCCCACCGTCAGCCCAAATGAGAATTGGTTGGCGGCGCAATCGATCCGCCCAGACCCCAGCAAACAAACCAATGATCAGTACAGGAACGGACATGGCTGTTTCAAGGTATCCCATTTGGGCAGGCGTCGCATCCAGGTGAAAGATCGCCAACAGCCCCAAAGCACCTAACCAGGTTCCAAATTGCGAAACCGTTTGTGCTGCCCAGAGCTTATTAAAGTTATTGTTCGGTAAGGTAAAAGAACGGATCGACCATGCCCCTTACGATGCCGCATACGTCGCCCACAACTCCTCAATCTGCTCGACAGCAAGCGGCCCACTATGCAAGATTAAGCGGTAGCGATTACGCATAGCCTCGCCCACAGACAGTTCGATATCGCCCTTGATGCAGGGTGAGGGGTTGATCCCGCGAGAGCCGTCGACGCGCCATTTTACGGGATGGCCAGGATTATCGGGATGATCGCAGGCGGTGATGCCCGCACCAACCTCGCTGTATTCCAAAGGCATAAACAGGTCGAGCCAGGCCGCGGGTTGTTGTTCGGTATCGTCATCTTTCAGGCCATTGGCATTGACCACGCTGGCGCCACTATCTTTCCGCCAGGGCATCCGGATGAACAAGCCTCCATAGGGGTATTGCTTGATGACCGAGTCAGAAATGGCGCGTACCGTCCAATCAAGATCCAGAAAGACAAGCTCATCCGCCGCGCTTAGCGACCAATCTTGCTGCCCGGCCAGGAGATGGCTGCCATCCTTATGTCGCCAGACGGTCTCAATCCGCCAGCTTGGTGGTTCGGCACTCAGAATACGCGGCTGGCTAGCCTGGATCAGACCGACGCTCTGATCAGCGCGCTGTCCTGGATAATGCCAAAAATCGCAGCCATTGACACCCGTAAAAGCAAGCTGGA
Source organism: Chloroflexota bacterium (assembly GCA_039028975.1). GTDB lineage: Bacteria > Chloroflexota > Anaerolineae > Caldilineales > Caldilineaceae > JAHBNG01. Next base: position 2,744 of record JBCCHB010000058.1, on the reverse strand, counting down.
TGCCATGTTGATGGGGATGGTGCCAAGGGCTATCTTCGGTCAGACAGGCCCTCCCCCCTTCGATGCGCAACGGATGGATGTAGGGCATCAGGCCGGGGCGGGCATTGTGCTGTAAGATCACCCGGCCTAGGGATAGATCATCGACGAATAGACAGTCATTCTCGATTCGGGATTGCCAGTTGGGTTGGCTGGACATAGGTTGGTTCTCCAGTGTTATTTGTCGTCGTTCAGTGCCCTGAGACTTCGGCGTGAGCGACTCGACTGAGCTTGCCGAATGTCTCAGTCGAATGCTTGTCGAAGGGGAGACACGGCTTCGATAAGCTCAGCCGGCATAGGGGAGTGAACAATCTCGATTATTTATATACTTCTTGATACAATTGCTCTGCGGCTTCACGATACGCCAGGCCAGGAATCACGCCAAGTTGATCACAGGCCAGCCTTCCCGTACAACAGGCAAACTGCACCGCTTCTTGCAGCGCTCGTCCGTGAGCCAAAGCAACGGCCAGCCCGCCATTGAAGGCATCCCCAGCACCTGTCGTGTCTACGATTTCCCTGGGGAGAGTGATACCGTCCACTTCATACTGACCAGCCTCAGATAGAATAAGGGCACCCTTTTCTCCTTGAGTCACGATCAAGTTTTTTACACCCTGTGCCTGAAGCCGCTTGGCTAAGTCGAGAGTCGGCGTTGGGTCATCGGCCGACAACCCTTGCAGAATACGCAGTTCGGTTTCGTTGGGTGTGAGATAATCGACGTTGCGCAGCACGGTCTCATCGAGATGGGTTGCTGGTGCAGGGTTTAAGATGGTCTTTACCCCGTGTTTCTTACCGAGTGCCATGGCCCGTGCCGCGGCCTCGACCGGGATTTCCAACACAGACATGACCACGTCGCTACGGGCAAGTTGGTCTTCAAGCTGATCGACAAACGCCGCGTCCATCGCTTCGTTGGCACCCATGTCGAGGATGATGCCATTTTCTCCAACCTCATTCAGAATGATAAAGCCGACTCCCGTCGCCGTTGTGCTTGTCGTTTGCAGATAGGTGGTATCAACTCCTTCCTGGGCATAAAGGTCAGTAGCAATTTCACCCAGTTTATCGGCCCCGATGATGCCCGCAAAGGCTGCCTGAGCACCTAGCCTAGCCGTGGCCACCGCCTGATTGGATCCCTTGCCACCTGGCCCCATGTCAAAATCAGAACCAATCAATGTCTCGCCGAAGATGGGCATGTGCTGAGTTCGCATGGTCATACCTACCGCAAAGCTGCCAACAACCGTGATGATAGGTTTTGTCATGAGAATGGTTCTCCTTTTGGGCGTACTATCAAGCGTGGTCCAATCAGTTTTGCGCCACAAAGAACAGAAGTAGGTTCGGCACAAAAGCCTCCTTCCTTCAAGGCAGCAGCGAAAGCGAGCCAATTTGTGGTGTAGGTTTCCTGAGACATGGAGTGGGGAATAGGGTATTATTTTATGCCTTTATATAGCACTGGTAAATAGTATATCAATGTGTGGTACGTGTCAAACAGACGTATTTTGCGGGAGCATCTCAGCTTGTGGGAGAGAATGCATTGCACCCAGTTCAACCCACTTTTTGCAGCCGAAATCACCAACTGGGTGCAATGCATTCGGCTCGCAGGTATTCCAACCGTGCATCGCATTCTTCTTCGTTTGCCCGGAAAATAAGATGCTCCCGATTTTGCACACCCATTTGAGGTGGCTTATCTTCGTAGATTGCGATAAGCATCAACACCAACTACAATTGAATTAAGATATTTAGGCACTATCCAGCTTTAGAAAGAATAACAGAGATTACACAGATTATGAAGAATCTTCATAATGTAGGAAAGTATCAGTAGATCGCAGTGGAGTAGGCACGCCTTATGCCGCACGTGGGCGTGCTCATTGAACGATTGCGATCTCCTGAGTATAGATAGAATAGAGTGAGAGGGAAAGCAGAGATCAACCATGAAAAGAACAAACAAGGAAAAAGGAGCATGACCAACGTACAGATGCAAAATGTCCAGCCGTTTGTGGACTGTAGCGATGTTCTCGGCAAACAGAAAGGATTGCAAGCTCGGGCGTCCGAAAATGGCTATCTCTACTTTCCGGGATTACTTGCCGCGGGCGACATTCTTCCCGTGCGGCGCGAGGTGTTGCAAGTTTTGGACTGTTACGAATTGCTCAGCCCTGACTTCGATCTCACTGAGGGCATCCGTAAAGAAGGGGCCTACATTGATCTGGAGTACGACAAACCGACTCCACTTAGACTGCAACGCCTATACAATGACATTCTCAGCCTGCGCACCTTCAATGCCTTCCCCCACCATGAGAAGGTCACCAGCATTATCGAGTCCTTGCTTGGTGAGCCGACCTTTGTTCATCCACGGCACATCTGTCATATCCTCTTCCCAAGCCGTTTCGAGCATACGACCGAGGCCCATCAGGATTTTCATCCGGTGCGTGGTGCTCACGACACTTGGACAGTCTGGATTCCTTTGGGTGATTGTAATTCTGAGTTGGGTGGCGTGGCGGTTGCCTGCGGCTCTAACCAGCGCGGCTATCTAGACGCCAAAATGGTCACCTCTGGCGAACTAATCGGCGATGAAACCGTGTGGCACTGGAGTCCGTTTCGTAGTGGGGACGTGCTGATGTTCCACAGCCTGACGATCCATCAGGGGCGCGACAATGTGACGGAGGATCGGATTCGGCTATCGACGAGTGCTCGCTATCAACGCATCAGTGACCCAGTCG
>JBCCHB010000057.1:0-91534 GCA_039028975.1 Chloroflexota bacterium | reverse complement strand
TTTTATTGTCCCAATCCGCTAGTAAAAACTATGGACTTTAGTCCAAGACTTTAGTAGACTTTCAATTCATGAGAAACAAAAGAAAAGGAAGTCATACAGTATATGATTTGAAAGTGCATTTGATCTGGATAACGAAATATCGATACAAGGTGTTGACGAAAGATGTTGGAGTAAGGATAAGAGCTCTTCTACGTCAAACATGCGATGCAAATGATATTCAGATAAAAAAAGGCCGTGTGAGCAAAGACCATGTCCACCTATATGTATCATACCCGCCAAAGATATCAGTAAGCGAAATGATGCGAAGGTTGAAGGGTCGCTCATCGAAAAAGATTCAAGAAGAATTTCCCCAACTGGGCAAAAGATATTGGGGTAAACACTTCTGGGCAATAGGGTATGCTGCGTTTAGTTCGGGCCATGTGACGGATGAGATGATTCAGGAGTATTTAGAGAAACACGAGAACCATCCGAATCACAATGACGACGATTTTGTAGTCGAGTAATGACTTTAAGTCAGGTGAGACTGACTTGAGTCAGCAGAATTTTGTCGGCTTTAGCCGAAACCGCGGCTTTTAGCCGCAAGAGCATTCTATGGACTTTAGTCCATAGTGGTTGAATTGATCTTGATTCCTAAGTGCCTATACTAAGAGGATTGCAAACATTCGTGATTCACTTTGAATTTACGTATACCTTCCTTTACTCTCCATACTTTGTTGGAAACTACCGCAGCACTTTCCCCAAAAATACAACCCGATTTTCCCAAAGGTACAACTTTAGTTTTATAGATTTCGTTGCACCGCAGTGGTAGACTTTTAGCGATTCCACAGTCAGCATATATACAACTTGATTCGAGCAGTTTGTATAAGTGGAATTAAATTTATACATTAAATACACACATATAGGAGTACCTTATGCGATTTCGATTGATTTTTATTGTACTTTTGTTTTTTTGGACGACCGCAGTCGTGGTGGGCATAGAGCCACTGAATCCAATATCTACAGCTTATGCCCAAGGAGAATTTAGCTGCACTAACGTGAGCGAGATTCCACAAGTGGAGTGTGAAGCGTTAGTGCAAATCCATAGCGGTGCTACCGGATTCACTTCGCCTAGTGTCAACGAAACGTGGCTGCTGGATAATACTCCATGCACAACTTGGGATGGCGTTTTCTGTGCTAATGGCCAAGTAACGCAACTGCATTTGGGCCTACATGCGCTGACGACCCTTCCACCACAAATCGGAAATCTTACTGCCCTTCAAGTTCTTATTTTATACGACAACAACCTATCAGAATTGCCTACGGAAATAGGCAACCTACCTGCACTTGTTGCGCTTGATCTATCTTTCAACCAATTAACACACTTGCCACCAACCTTTGGCGGGCTGACCTCCTTACAAATTCTGAACCTGAAAGGGAATAGACTAACGAACCTGCCGGTAGAAATTGGTAACTTCGGAGCACTCCATACGTTTGATGTGTCCAGAAACCAACTAGCCACCTTCCCACCCGAATTGGGAAATCTCACAGCGCTTAGAGAGTTGGAAATAGAGTATAACCGCCTGACCAACTTACCACCTCAGATTGGCAACTTCTCTTCACTTACCAAGATGGTACTACATAATAATCAATTAACGAACTTACCACCTGAATTGGGTAATCTAACGTCATTGACCTGGCTGGAAGCTAGCTATAACCAGCTGACAAACTTACCGCCAGAGATAGGCAACCTTTCCTCTCTAACTAGGATGGGTGTTGCTTACAATCAATTGACAAGCTTACCACCAGAGATAGGCAATCTTTCCTCTCTAACCGAGCTACGTGTTGCGTACAACCAATTGATAAGCTTGCCAGAAGAGATTGGGAACCTCTCAAATCTTACGTATCTCACTCTAAATAATAACCAATTGGCCACGATTCCACCACAGATTGGAAATCTTACGCTGATTACATGGCTTTACCTCACCAGCAACGAACTGACGGATCTACCCTCATCCATTGGGAACTTTTCTCAACTTTCGTCACTTGATCTGGAGGACAATCTTCTGTCGGCTCTGCCATCCGAAATTGGGAATCTTACCAATCTAAACTCTCTTTATGTAGAGAATAACCCGCTCACAACGCTTCCACCAGAGATTGAGAACCTCAACAACTTAACTACTTTGACAGTAAACAATACGCTATTGACCGCTCTGCCGCCAGAGATAGGCAACCTTGCATCACTTACAGAACTCACGATTGACAACAGCCTACTTGCCGACATCCCGTCGGAAATTGGCAATCTTACTAGGCTGCGTGCGTTGAACCTCCGCAACAATCGGTTGGTAGGGGTCCCAGACGAGATCGGGATGCTGGCTAATCTCACATATCTGGACCTATCCAATAATCAGCTTGCTGAACTGCCATCTGCAATTCAGGGCCTAACAAACTTGGAAAGTCTCACCGTAAAGGGAAATGCCCTAACGGATTTGCCTCCAGAAATTAGCGCCCTGCACTCTCTAAAAAGACTTGACTTAGAGGAGAATTTGCTGACGAGTTTAGCAATGCAAATAGGGGAACTGAGAGCGCTTACGGAGCTTGACTTGCAGAAGAACCAACTGACTACCTTGCCTTCAGAGCTCTTCAGTCTTCCCTCCCTAACTTATCTGGATCTGGATAAAAATCTGCTGACAACTTTGCCGCCCGAGATCGTAAATCTTACATCTCTTCGTACTTTGTGGGTTGGCGGCAACCAGATTGCCGAGCTACCATCCGCCATTGGACAGATGCCGTGGCTAACTTCTTTTGGCATATATGACAGCCCGCTAATCACGCTTTCTCACGAGATAGGCAATCTTAACTCTTTGCAGAGGCTTGAGCTATACAACAACCAACTGACAAGCCTTCCACCGGAAATCGGCAACCTTACATCTCTATATCGCCTAGAACTATTCGACAACCAATTGACAAATCTTCCACCGGAAATCGGCAATCTTTCCTCGCTGCAATACCTGGGTCTGGAGGACAACCAACTGACAAGTCTTCCACCGGAAATCGGCAACCTTACATCTTTATATAGTTTGTGGGTAGACAACAATCAACTTACCTCGCTACCTCAGGAAATCGGTCAGCTTCATAATCTTGCAACGCTAGCTCTTTTGAATAACCAACTGACAAGTCTACCGTCAGAGATCAGAAACCTGACCTCTCTTGAGTTCCTCAACCTGGAGAATAATCAACTCATGAGTGTGCCCGAGGAAGTTTGGACTCTAGCTTCCCTCTATTGGCTTTTCCTGGGCCGCAACTCATTGACATCTATCCCAGATGAGATTGCCAATCTTACGAACCTAATTTGGCTTGAAATTGACAATGATCTGTTGGCCAATCTATCTACCCTCGCTGACGATACAGTTGTAACAACAATCAAGGGAAATGGAGCCATCACCAAGTCTAGCCTGACATTGGTTAATATTGAGCTGAACGCCGTACCGGATGTTGGATGGCACTTTGTTCGCTGGGAGGGAGCAGGTTTGTCAGATGATGAGGCGATACAACCGATGATTACAATCAATTCGAGGCAGATCGGTGCCTACACAGCATGTTTCCAGCCGAATACAACTTCGTCAGAAATCGACAGCACGCTCAACCAGTCGCTCTATATCCCTCTACTTCATGGGCAATTAGCCGAAACATGTGGCTAAGCCTAACGAATTTACGCTGTGGAAGTACTAGTAGAACGCAAACTATCATTTCAAGACACCCAGATTGCAGGTGCTGGCTCCTACGAAATGATAAAAATTGGCCTTTTTGGGATCTGCCCTGAAAATAATAAAGAATAAAAGATTATACAGATTAAGGCAGTAAAAAGCCTGCGCAAGCCTTATCACTCTGCGCCCATTGCATGAGCGACTGAACGCATGCCGAAGTCTGTGTAATCTTTGTTCGACTTTCATCCCCTATGGTGCAGCTTCTTGCATCTCTAACTACTGAGTATATTTTGCTTGGGATTATCCTCACATGCTACAATCCATAGGGAATGGAGAAAGGTCGCAGTTCATCACAATCATCTCTTAGGAATCAAGATCAAATAAAACCCTAAACTTCGGTCCTGTCATCTCGAGTACCCGAGAGATCTTCCATTACGTTTTATTAAATTCTCGATCCTTAGTATAAATACCTCAATACCTGGAACTCTGTACACAATGAACGTTACCCTCCGCGGTCTTACCTACCTCCGGCCCTATCTGCGCTTGGCTCTTGGTGCTTTTGTCTCCATGCTTGTTGTGACAGCAGCCAATCTTTACGCTCCTCAATTGGTGCGCCAACTAATCGACAATGGTATTGAGGCGGGCAGTTGGAATGGTATTCTGATTGCCACCGGGGGCTTGTTGTTGGTGGCCATTGTGCGTGGCCTCTTCAGCTTTACCAATGTCTACTGGTCAGAGACAGCCTCTCAGGGCATCGCTTACGACTTGCGCAACGAAATCTACACCAAGCTCGAAACTCTCTCCTTCTCCTATCACGATACGCATCGCACAGGCCAGTTGATGACCCGTACAACCTCTGATGTAGAAGGAGTGCGGAACTTTTATGCCCAAGGGCTGTTACAATTGATCTCGGCGGTGTTGACCTTTATCGGTAGCATGATTATCCTCTTTACCACCGATTGGCGATTGGCCCTGGCATCCCTCACCACGATCCCTGTTATTATTGGATTATTCGTGTGGCTATTTTCGCGTATGGGGCCGCTCTTTGGCACGGTTCAGCGTAATTTGGGCATTTTGAACAACATCTTGCAAGAGAGCATCGCCGGGGTGCGGGTCGTTAAAGCGTTTGCGGCCGAACCCCGCGAATTGGGCCGTTATACAGACCAAAACGAGGTGCTCTACAATCAGAACCTTTCTGTTATACGGATGTTTTCCTTGGGCTTTCCTACGGTCTTTTTGCTGGCCAATATCGGTACGCTAATCGTCATCTGGTATGGGGGGAATCTAGTCATTTCTGAAGAGCTTTCCTTGGGAACGCTGATTGCCTTCAACAGCTACTTGGCCTTTCTGCTCCAACCCATCTTCCAACTTGGCTTTCTCTCTCAGCAACTGGCTCGAGCGGATGCTTCAGGCAAACGCCTCTTTGAGGTAATTGACGCAGAAAATGAAATCCAAAGCCCAGCCCAACCGATTCCCTTTGCGGCTGATGCGCCGGCTGGTGTAGTCTTTGAGAATGTCCACTTTTCCTATGCAGGATCAGAGAAAGAGATTCTGCACAACATCTCCTTTGAAGTACTGCCAGGGGAGACCATAGCCCTCGTTGGGGCTACGGGCAGCGGCAAGAGTAGCATCGTCAACCTGATTCCTCGCTTCTATGAGGCCACCGATGGTAAGGTCCTGATCGACGGAATTGATGTGCGGGACTTCGAGGTGAATGAGCTTCGTCACCGTGTTGGTGTGGCGCTTCAATCTATCTCGCTCGTCAGTGAATCGATCAAAGACAACATTCGGTATGGAAAACCCGAAGCCACCGACGAAGAGGTTATTCATGCAGCCAAGCTGGCCCAAGCTCACGACTTCATCATGGAGCAGCCTGATAGGTATGAAACCATGTTGGGTGAGCAGGGTAGTGGATTGAGTGGTGGACAGCGGCAGCGCATCGCCATCGCTCGGGTTTTGCTAGTTCACCCACGGATTCTTATCTTCGATGATTCCATGAGCGCCGTTGACGTAGAAACAGAGCACAAACTTCAGGAAGCCCTGGAACCCTATCTGGATCACCACACTGCATTTATTATTGCTCAACGCGTTTCCACCTTGCGTAGCGCGGACAAGATCCTCGTAATTGATGAGGGCCGTGTTGCAGCCGAAGGCACCCACGATGAATTGATGCACAACAGCCACCTGTATGCAGAGATTGTCCACTCGCAGATGGATGACGATTGATTCAGTGGATGAGTAGTCAGTGGCCGAGTCATCAATCGGCAACCCTAATCTACAACTATTATAATGGAAAACGAAACACCGCAACGTACCCGCTCTGACATGAGCATCCTCCGCCAACTACTTGACTACTTTCGTGGCGAGGAACGTCTTTTGCTTGCCATCTTGGTCCTGCTGAGTTTGTATGCCGTGAGCCAAGCATTGGCACCAGCGCTAATCGGGCGGGCCGTTGATCAATACATTGGTGCCGGGGACCGAGGGGGCTTGACCCAGACCATGTTGTTGTTGCTTGGGGTCTACCTTCTGGGTTATGTGGGCTTTATGGGGCAAATTCGGCTCTTGGGCGTTTTGTCACAACGTCTCCTCAAGCGACTGCGGGGCGATATCTTTGGGCACATTCAGCGCCTGTCGCTCAACTTCTTCTACAAGAATGGAGCAGGCGATCTCATGAGCCGCTTGGTCAACGATACCGACGCCATCGGTACCCTCTTCTCCCAATCGCTCATGCAGTCACTTGGCTCTCTCTTTGGCTTGATTGGGGTCTTAATTGCCATGTTCACCCTGAATGTCGAGCTATCCATCGTGACCATTATTGTTCTGCCCATTATGATTGGCACAACCCTCTACTTCTCTCGTCGGTCACGGGCTGCCTTCCGAGAGACCCGTCGCGCTTTGGGGGAACTATCGGCTGAGTTAGAGGAGAATCTAACCAATATTAGGGAGGCCCAATCCTTTGCCCGCACGGCCATTAATATCGAAGATTTCGCCTTAGACAATGCGGCCAACAGAGATGCCAATATCTACGCAGCCAGCATTACGGCGGCCTTTTCTCCTACCATGGATGTACTCTCCACCTTGGCCACTGTTTTGGTGGCGGGCTATGGGGGATATTTGGCCTTTAATGGTCAGGTAACCGTAGGTGTGGTGGTGGCTTTCTTGACCTATGCCCAACAGTTTTTTCGCCCCGTCCAGATGCTCTCTGGCCTCTATACCCAGATGCAGGCGGCCTTTGCGGCTGGTGAACGGGTCTTTGAGCTGTTGGATACTGAACCAGACATCAGCGACAAAGGTGGCGCTCAGGATATCCCCGATATTGATGGTCACGTGCGCTTCGACGATGTGGTCTTTGGTTATGATGAGTCTCACGTCATCCTAAATGGTGTCTCTCTCTCATCTTCACCTGGCGAGACCATTGCACTGGTGGGCGAGACGGGTTCGGGTAAGAGCACCGTGGTCAATCTGATTGGGCGCTTCTATGATGTGATGGCGGGTCAAGTACTGGTGGATGGGTATGATGTCCGGGATGTGACCCAGTCTAGCTTGCGTACTCAAATGGGAGAGGTGCCCCAAAATAGCTTCCTCTTTGCGGATACCATTGCCAACAACATCCGCTATGGCAAACCAGATGCCCCAATGGACGAAGTGATTGCTGCGGCCACGGCTGCTCGTGCCCATGACTTTATCATGGCGTTAGAAGATGGCTATGAAACAGAACTAAGTGCCGAGGGCGGATCGGTTAGCCAGGGCCAGCGTCAGTTGCTCTGTATTGCCCGAGCCATTTTGGCCGATCCCCGCCTGCTCATATTGGATGAAGCTACGTCCAACATTGACACCCGCACGGAACGGCTGGTTCAAGCCGCCATCGATGAACTGTTGCAAAATCGCACCGCCTTCGTCATTGCCCACCGCCTCTCGACCATTCGCCACGCTGACCGTATCATCGTTATCGGTGGCAGTCAGGAAGGGGGCAGCGGTATTCTAGAACAAGGATCCCACGTGGAGTTGATGGCTCAGGGTGGGGCGTATGCATCGTTAATCGAAACCCAGCAGAGTAGCTGATTGCTCGTTGTCTACGAAGATGAAAGAAAGCATCGCCGCAGGGTCTAGGGTCTATATCCGAGATAACTGACTTCGGACCGTGGACTTGAGACTTTGGACTGTTTCCAGGGATAGCGTTTACCCAGATAGCCAAGCCTCTAATTGGGGTCTACAGTCGGCTGCATTCCGAAAGTGAATGCCGTGGATTCCAAGCTCAGCAGCCGCAATCACATTTGGCTGCGAATCATCCAAGAATGCACAATCTGTTGGGGCGAGTCCAAATCGGCTCAATAGATGTTTGTAGATGGCCGCATCGGGCTTAAGAAGCTGAACATCACCTGAGAGAATAATCCCCTCGAATTTATCCCAGAAGTCAAAGGATTTGAGGAGAAAAGCACCCCGCTCGCTGGGCATGTTGGAGAGCACATAGAGTGGAATCGACATTTTGACAAGATCATCAATGAGCTGAAGTGTCTCGGGAAAAGGGCGCAGAGATGCAGTCGTAAGGGCTAGTAATTGCTCCATCTCAGGAATTGTTCGCCCCGTACGAGCGGAAAACCGCTTGGCCGCATCGGCTTCGGTCAACAAGCCACGATCAGCCTCCAACCAATCTGGGTGATTGAAGACCTCTTTCTTCAACCTCATCTTTAGGGCTGACCTCTCGCTCTCCAATACTTGGATGGATTCCAGAAATGCCGTCATAATTGACTCTGGGTTCCAATCAAAAACGACGCCGCCTAGATCAAAAATAACAGTTTTCATCGGTTAGTACCACTTCGATTTATCTACCACATTCCTCAGTGGCCTTCCTTCAGCAAAGAGTCGAGCATTATCCAAGAGCACGCCAAATTGACGATCCGCAATGCCCGGTGCCTCATGGACGGCGATATGAGGTGTGAGAATCACGTTTCCCATTGTCCATAGCTTCTCATGGCTGGGGAATGGCTCGGTTTCGTAAACATCCAGGCCACACCCGGCAATCTGACCCGATTCGAGGGCCGTAGTAAGATCGGCGATCTTGGTGGTTAGGCCGCGGCCGATGTTGATGAAGTAAGCGGAGTTCTTCATCAAGCCAAAGCGGCTGCTGTTCCACATGCCTTCAGTGCTGGGCGTGTGGGGAACTGTGGTGATCACAAAGTCGGCTTCCGGCAGAAGTGAGTCTAGAGCACCAGGTTGATACTTTTCCGTGAGCGGCACGTCATGTTCCCAGCGCTCGTCAATGCCGATGACCCGCATACCAAAGGCCAGACACAACTTGGCCGTCTCCTGGCCGATTCCCCCCACGCCAAAGATGAGCGCACTGGAGCGGGCTAGATCTACATAGGTACTCTTACGAGCCTGTTTATCCCACCGACTCTCTCGCTGGGCATCCATATAGTAGGGGAGGCCGCGAGCCAACGCCAACATGTACATGAGAATATGTTGGGCAATGTGATCGTTATAGACGCCCCGTGGGTTGCAGACGATAACCTCATGTTCAATCAATTCAGGATAGTAGTAGCCAGCCGGTGGTGCCGCTGCAGGACTCTGCAACCATTTGAGTTTGGTGGCCCCAGCCAGGGCTGCAGGTGGAACAACGCCAAAGGCTGCATCGGCGTCTTTTAGCATCTCCTCAGCCTCTTCATCGGTTTCAGGTGTTGCAACGTTATAAGCAGGTAATTCAGTGGTAAGCTTGCTGGCCCATTCGATATTTTGTTCAGATTGGGGTGGCATAAAGACAAATTTGGGCATGGGTGGTTCCTTTGGTGCGTGATTCGTCGTGCGTCTATCGGGGCTGGTAAAGATGCGGTCGTTTTGAAACGCTGTTAAGCATAATTGTCAGATCGTTGGGTATTGTTGTGTCAGCGAGCTATTCGTTTCCTGTCAGGCGCACAACCGTCAAGAGTGGTTTACTTAGCTTAGGTTTGAATTTTACCACAACAGCTACAAAAATTAGGAGGATTGATCGCATGGATTGTGTGCGCTGCAATGTTGAAACCCAATATCTCAGCGAGTATCGTTTTGAATCTCAAGAGAACAAGCGCGGTCTATTCGATGCCTTCTTTGACATCGAGAAGCACTTGATCTTTGACATATACGTTTGCCCCAACTGCAAGCGGACCGAGTTTATCTATAAGAACACAAAGCGGAAGGCCGATCGGTAAGAATCTCTATTTAGCTATTTTGATATTGACGACGCGTGGCGAGCGCGGCTGGTCTGGTATAACACCGCCTCAACCACGCATCCACATTGGGATAGCTTGACAAATCAAGATGTTTTGCCCGAGAAGGGGAGAGAACAGCAGCCATATTGAGATCACCCACGGTGAAATGCTCCTGAACCAGCCATTCTCTCGTAGTGAGTTGACGTTCAAGCACCATCAACGATTGGTCGATCATGGCATCAGCCTGATTTCCAATCGCCGTAAGTAACCCTGCCAAGAGCTGATCCTTTTGCACCCACGGTTCCAGGTGCCCTTGTGCCCAAAGACCCCAACGCCAGATCTCTGCTTCTGTTTGGGGGGACGTTGGATAGAGGGATGTTGGCCCCTGATCACTGTACTTCTTAGCCAGATAGAGATTGATGGCCAAAGATTCTGAGAGAGCGAAGCCACTATCCACAATGGTCGGGATGGCACCCGCAGGGTTCAGGTATAAGAAATCGGGTTTTTTGAGCGCCGGATCATCAAAGGCCAGGGGAATATGGTTATATTGGAGGCCGAGTTCCGATGCCATCCACAGAACCCGCATGGTTCGGGATTGGGGCGAACCGTAAATTGTTAGCGTCATTAGTATTCGCATCCTCAAGGGAAGAGACAATATCGTCAAATACGATGGCTGAATTCATGATAAACGTATGGATAGAAGGCACCTCGATTACCTGTTCTCGAAATGATCCACTCGCTTCTTCTGCCGAAAGGACGCCATCATTTGGCTCATGACCCAACGGCCACCAGTCCGCTCTTGGCCCGGCTGTCCCTGCATAAATTTTGGTGTTTTTGGGCATAGCCAATTGCTGCATAAACTCTTCACGGGCAAGCAATGATCCCATTTCACCACCCAAGATCCGTAATGGCCAAACGGTTGAGAAGATTCGAGCGGCTTTGCAGACAACCATGGGCGGTGCTAGAAAAAAAGATGCCACTGGTTCATGCCCGTACAATTGAGGGTAGGCGTTACGAATGATCACTGAACCAAGAGAATGGCCTATGAGTGCATAGGGTTCTGTCCCTCCCCAGCTATGAATCAACTGCACCAACCGCTCTGTTGTACGTGCCAATGATTGGAATGTAGACGAATAGCCAAATAAATGCACCCGATGATCGCGCTGCTTTAACCGCCGCTGTAAGGGAAGCATGGAGAGGGGTGTTCTGCCCATACCATGTATCAAGATGATATTCATTGTCGCATTGTCTCTAAAAGGATGTATAACGACTGCGGATTACTGAGCATTATGTTCCAGGTTTACCCCACAAAAGCTTAAACAACCTAATATTCTTCCATCTGCGCGCGATTTGCCATAGGTTTGGCCTCTAATACCCCGTTGTTCCACTCATATGTGGCATCATCCTCGACATCGAGTTGATTGTAATAAAGTTCCCAATATTCTTCCTCGGTAACTCGTTTCCCTTCGTGGCGTGCGTACCCACTTGGAAGAGGCTCATATCCATAGCGGAGCCGAAGGAATGACATCGCGACGTACTGATTATATCACACTATCAGAGTTAACTCGCTGCTTTAAACGCTCTTCTTCTTGCGTGCAGCACATTCTCCGTATACCCATTCGGCTCGTCCTTCCCTTTGAGTACCAGATCCAGCGCGGCCTGAAATTCGATGCTATCGTCAAAGTTGGGGGCCATGCTTTGATAGTTTGGGTCATCGGCGTTTTGGCGATCCACAACCTCGGCCATCTTTTCAAAGGTGGAGCGGATCTGCGCTTCATCCACAATTTCATGGTGAAGCCAGTTGGCCATGTGTTGGCTAGAGATGCGCAGGGTGGCTCGATCTTCCATGAGACCGACGTCGTTGATGTCTGGTACCTTGGAGCAGCCTACACCCTGACCAACCCAACGAACCACGTAACCGAGAATGCCCTGGGCGTTGTTGTCCATCTCCTTTTGGATCGCTTCGGCGCTCAACGTGCGTGCCATAAGCGGTGGCGTCAGGATATCGTCCAGGCTGGCGCGACCCCGAGAGGCCAGCTCTTTCTGCCGCTCGGTCACGTTGACTTGATGGTAGTGGAGGGCGTGGAGGGTGGCGGCTGTGGGTGAGGGGACCCAAGCCGTGGTCGCTCCGGCCTGAGGATGGTTCATCTTGGTCTCCACCATCTCTTTCATGGCGTCGGGCATGGCCCACATGCCTTTGCCGATCTGGGCGTTACCAATGAGGCCCGTCCCGATGCCTACGTCGACGTTCCAATCTTCATAGGCGGCAATCCAAGGCTCGCCCTTGATTTCGCCCTTGGGCAACATGGCCCCGGCTTCCATGGCCGTGTGCATCTCGTCTCCGGTGCGATCCAAGAAGCCTGTATTGATGAAGATGACTCTCTCCTGGGCCATCCGTATGCACTCTTTCAGGTTGACGGTGGTGCGCCGCTCTTCATCCATGATGCCCATCTTGATGGTGTTGCGTTCCAATCCCAGGGCATCCTCCACCCGACCAAATAGCTCAACCACAAAGGCTACCTCCTCAGGACCGTGCATCTTGGGCTTGACGATGTAGATGCTGCCCGCCCGCGAGTTTCCGCTGTGTGACATTTCGCCCTGGGTTGTGGCATTCTTCAGATCGTGGACGGCGGCCAGGGAGGTGACCATAGCATCCAAAAACCCCTCGGGAACCTCTTCACCAGTGGTTCCATCTGAAGCAATCGTCACTGCATCGGTGTACATATGAATGCCTACGTTGCGCACCAGCAGCAGGGAACGGCCGGGCAGGGTGAGATTGCTGCCGTCGGGGGCCGTGTAGGTACGATCGCCGTTGAGCTTGCGTACAATGGTTTGGCCTCCCTTGCTCAGTGTTGCTTCCAGGGTGCCGTTCATGATGCCATTCCAGTTGCGATAGACCTGCACCTTGTCTGCCGCATCGACTGCGGCCACTGAATCTTCACAATCTTGGATGGTGGTGACAGCGGCTTCCAGGACCACGTCCTTAATGCCTGCCGGGTCGCTCTTGCCGATAGGGTCGTTGGGGTCAATTTGGATTTCTGCGTGGAGGCCGTTGTGGCGCAGCAGGATGCCAGAGAGTCCATCGGCACCCTCGGTGTAGCCCACAAACTGGCTGGGATCAGCAAGGCCGGTGGCGGCACCGCCAGCCAGCACATTCAGGGTCCGAACCCCATCACCAGTTAAGGCGAATCTTGAGGCATCGGCATAGGAGCCTTCAGCCAAGGGCGCAATCTCGTCCAGCAGGGCTTTGGCCCGAGCCACTACCGCAGCGCCCCTGGTTGGGTTGTAGGCAGCGCCCTTCTCCTTGCCGTCGGCTTCATCAATGACGTCGGTGCCGTAGAAGGCATCATAGAGGCTACCCCAGCGCGCGTTGGCCGCGTTGAGCGCGTAGCGGGCGTTGTCTACCGGCACCACAAGCTGGGGGCCGGAGACTTGAGCAATTTCTGGATCCACGTTGGTAGTGCTGACGCTGAAGTCGTCCCCTTCCGGCAGCAGATAGCCGATTTCACTGAGGAAGGCTTTGCGTTCTTTGGCACTGGCACTTTGACCTTGCCCAGAGATGTACCATTCGTCGATCTGCTTTTGCAGCGCGTCCCGCCTCTCCAGCAGGGCGCGATTCTTGGGGCCGAGGTCAGCCACGATCTGCTCAAAGGCCGTCCAAAAGTCAGTCGGATCCACACCGGTACCAGGTGCGATCTCGTCTTGGATTAGGTCGTGGAGCTGTTGGTCAATATGTAGGGAGCCGATTTGGGTGGTGGACATGTTGGGTTCCTTCTGTTGGTTTGTGTTGAAAACTACAGCAAATTGAGAATGGAGCGAATTTTCGCTTGGTTTGTCTGCTTCTATTTTAGCTATGGATGAGCAGATCTGGCAAAGCTTCGCGTAAGGTGGAGACGTCTTGGACCTGGGTGGATCTCAGGTATAGGTGTTGCAAGTTGGAGAGTTGGGCCAAGTGAGAGACGTCTTGGATATGGGTGTAGCTCAGGTCTAGGTGTTGCAAGTTGGAGAGTTGGGCCAAGTGAGAGACGTCTTGGACCTGGGTGGATCTCAGGTATAGGTGTTGCAAGTTGGAGAGTTGGGCCAAGTGAGAGACGTCTTGGACCTGGGTGTAGCTCAGGTATAGGTGTTGCAAGTTGGAGAGTTGGGCCAAAGCAGACAGATCACGAATCGGCATATTAAAGAGAAACAGTAGATTGGCCCCACCCAGATTCAACGAACGCAAATGGCGGATCATGGCTTCTAGGGCATCGCCCGTGCGGGAGTCCAATAGATCCCAAAAATCCCAGGCCAGAAAATGAAGGGCGCGTCGCTCCTTTGGTTCAGATTGGGATAGGTCGTAAAGGGCCATTAGCAATGTGGCCTGATCACTTGGCTCCACATGACCTGCCAATAGCCGAAGGGTCTCATGCCAATCAGAATCGGTGCCGTGGTTCTGCACCACCCGCTTGACTTCGTGGCTGCGTACAATCTCCTGGGCCGCCAAGAATTCCATAAAGGTGCGGTGGATAAAGTCAAACTCGTCCACGGCCTGCTCGCGAAAGATAACCGAGCGAGCCGCCAAGAATTCGAGGACACCGGTAGCTGGCAGTCCTTCAGCCTCTAGCAGTCGCATGGCATCTGGGTGGCTAATCGTAGACGGGCTATTTCCCATCATCCAATAGGCAATGCGGGCCAAGCGACGGCGGGCGTTGTCTGGGCGCAACGATTCACTATAGTCGCTAGAATCGACTTGGCGGTTCTCGTCTCGCCGCAGCAGAATGCTGATGCAACGGTCGTAGAGGCGAATGCGATCTTGGGGCAGCTCACTTAATTCAAATAGATTGAGGGCACAGAGCATGGCGCAGAGGATGGGGGACTGAGCCAGCTTTTTGAGATCGTCCCGCTTTTCCAATGCGCTGAGTAGCGACTCTTTCCGAGTAGGAAGGCGCGACTTTTCCAGATATTGGCAGTGCTCGTGGGCCATGGCGTCATGCCACTGCTCAATAAAGTGGGTTACCTGATCCGGTTCCATGGGCAGCAGCTCAATGCGGCTAAAGCCCATCTGATCCATCTGTTGGCTTAGATGCTGATTGGTTACGCCGGCCGGTCGGCTGGAGACGACAATGGCCGTCGGGGCATGAAGGGTTAGGATAGCCTGAATCCATTTGGTTGCCTCAGCCCGTTTTTCGTTAGAGACCTCATCCAGGCCATCCACCAACAGAAGCGCTTTCTGCTGGCGCAACTGCTGGTCGGACCAATTGTCCGGTACAGATTTGTCCAGCGTGGCCAGCTCTCGGCTAGCAGTGGCCAACGAGCCAATGGTAGGTAGCGGGTCGTTGGCAAAATCACGTAACCGGATAAAGAAGGGAACGTAGCCTGACCATGCGTTAAGTTCAGGGTCCAAGCTATAGCGGGCCGTCTGCACCGCAAGCCACTTGAGCAGGGTGGTCTTGCCCGAGCCTGCATCGGAGACAATCAGCAGGCGATTGCCGGTGCTCAAGGCTTGGGCCACGGGTAAGGAGTGTCGACCCAGCGATGGACGGTCAGCCATCTCTCGTTCACCTGGGCTATGGTCAGGGGTATCTCCTCGACTGACACCATCTCGACGGTCATACATCTCGACCATTAGCCTAATGTAGGCCACAGACAAGGGCTGCTTGGTCCCGTCAAAGGTATCCACACCAAAGAGTTCCAGCTTATCCAAGCTGCTGGCCAAGAGGGTGCGGTATTCGCTCTCAAACTGCTGGTCCTCCTCCTCTTTCTGCTGACCATAGCTTTTTTGCAGAATACGCGCCTGATTCTCCAGAACTGTTCCCATGTTCGCAAGCAGGAGGGACTCATTTTGCAGAATTTTGGCCGTGGCATCCCGATTGAAGTCCGGGATGGAGTCAGCCAGAGTAAAGACCACTTGGCCGCAGGTGTCCAATAGGCGGTTGTAGAGCACTTCTTGGTCGGTAGTCTCCAGCGAATGGGCTGGCGACGTGTTGCGCAAGGCCCGCCGAAAATCGTGGGCGTTGAGATTTTGCTCGATTAGCAACGGCAGAGCATGGCGGTTAAGGGTCTCTTTGGCCGCGTCTATCGTATTCTGCCATTCGGCTTCAGCCAGTTCCCCTTCTTGTTGGAAAACAGAAAACAGCTTCTCCGCCGCTTCATCACCGATCTTGTCAAAGAGGTAGTTGGCGTTGCGGACGGCTGCACGGTCCTTGTCGGTCACCCGAGCGATAAGGCCACCGATATCTAGGCTGTCGGCCAGGCTATCAGCCAGGGCATCCGCACCATAGACGGTTGGGTCAATGTTGCCTTGCTTGAGCAAGGTGGCCAGGAGGACGCGGCCCAGAGTCGGACCGAAAGTTTTGGCTAGGTAGGAGAGTATTGCTGTTTCCATAGTTTAATCACTATAGCGAATGAAGAGAGGAACGAATTTTATCTTGTTGGCTAAATGGTTGGACAAGTCAGGAACGAATAGTGAGTGCGATCATTTGGGTGGTATATTACACGTTTGTCAGAGTCTGATCAATGTTGGCGGCTGCTGATGTGTCCACTTTGCTGGGTCTCAGGAGCTAGTACTGGACGGCGTAAATAACTATACAGATAACCGTAGTCCGTCCATTTTGGGCGGGATGCATGGATCGCCCGACCACTTTCAAGAGAAGCTGCTAACTATCTGGACCTCTACCGCCTTACAAGGCTTGTCCTGAGCGGAGCCGAAGGGACGATCTACAATCGGCTCATCTAGCTGTATAAAGGCTTACGCCGCTGTGTACTAGCGAAGCTGCGCCTCAAACCGACGAGAAAATGGTACTCAGATTGCTCAGATTTACAGGATTTTTATCTGAGCAATCTGAGATATCTGAGTACAGAACAAAAACTTGACTCGTTTGTTAAGATTTCGCTATATGAAGATACCTAGTTAGGCTGGTGACAAATTCGTTCTATTCTAGAGCTGCTGACTTATCGCACCCTTAAGGACAAATCGTTTTCACTCGTCTCAATAGCATTGGATATTGTCATCCCTTCGGCTTCGCTCAGGGCAGGCTATGAGCCGCTGGAGCTGGGGCTGGAATGTGCGAAGTCCCCAACAATGGTAATGGATTTGGGCCGCTTCGGGAAAAGCGAAGGATCTCGCGTTGGCCAACGCGAGATCCTTCGCTAGGTACGAATGGAATGCTAACAGTGGGCTATGGTTCAGGCATCGCATTGGCCAACGGGACGCCTTGGGGCTCAGGATGACAACGATGCGAGCTGGCTCGTAGATTAGCCTGTGCGGCGAGAGCATTCATTTTTATGTGTGTATTTTGTCCACGGCACCCTCTATTGACTGTAGTGTTCTGTCTTATCCGAACTCCCCAAAATCAGCAACTGCCTCCTTAAAATAGCGTAATCGTCCCCTCGGATTTTTCCGAGGAACGATTGTTGACTGCTTCACAGAAGTCGAATTTTCCTAAGGGACGCAAAAGAGACGCGCCTAAGGACGTTTTCGGGACGCTTGCCTGATATCCTATAAAAAGAAGACAATCATATGAAAAATTCATCGAAGGGTAAGGGTAGCAGAGATGATTCGCAATATACGGTAAGGGGAAGAGGGTTGCAGGGTTGCAGAGTGATTGCCTATGGCATTCCGTATACTCTTACATTGTTCGGCTATTTGAGCGATGGAAGAGCGTCAGATGCTCATCAAGTCGTTGAGGGGTAAGAGAATAGAACCATGATCCGCACTATAAAAGAAGGAATGAATTCCCCAAACCAGATCGAGCGAACAGATCGACTCCGAATCTGCTCTACATTGACGAATATAAGTAGAGCCAATCCTTTATCAACCTATCCGCTCAATCCGACCGCCGAGATTTCTATTCGCTGCCACTGTAAGCGTCAAGGAACGACGATGGTTCAACCGGATCTCACGAGGTTGACAGAAAAAATGAACAGGGATTAGCCAGATTTTTAAGATTAGAAGAGAAAATTTTAGTAACCTTTAAAATCCTTGTTCCATAAAGTTGTCAACCACATGAAACCCCAAAGAGCCACGACGATTTAATGAGTCAGCCGAGAAGACAGTCACTTTCAAAGTGACTGTCTTCTGAAATCGATCAGTTATTAATCGCCATTCCTAAACAACATTAACTTTGAACGGTGACCAGCACCGCCCCTTGTTCTTCAGCGCAAAACCCGTTGGGCCAGCATGTTTTCTCATCATATCGTGCGTTGGCCAGAATCACCCCCAGTAAGTTTGCATCAGTTAGATCGGCTCCTTTGAAGTCAGTCCCAGACAGATTAGCCCCTTTCAGGTTGGCCCCAATCAGAGAGGCATGGCTTAGATCAGCTTGCTCTAGATTGGCTTCCTGTAAATCGGCTTCGTCTAGCTGAAAACCGCTCAAGATTTCTCCCTTTAACATAGCCCTAGGACCAATAGCCCGTCTATTCTGAACCTCAAAGCCATCAGGCCACACCGTCTGACTATCATAGAGGCTATGGGTAAGGAGCAATCCATCTACCTGTGCGTTGGCCAGAGACGCTCCTGAAAGGTCCGAGCCGGCTAGGCTGGCATTGGATAGCTTGGCCCCAAGGAAGCTGGCTCTTTGCAAATCACAATCGATCAATTGGCTATCATTTAACAACGCGTTTTGGAAAGAGACGCCTCGCAAATCAAAATCTTCTAGTATCTCTTCTGCCAAGGGTAGCTTGGCCAGGTTACAGAAGGTTAGATAATCTTCCGCACTCTCACCGTTCCACTGCCCTCGCTGACGAATTAGGCTAAGCGCTTGATGGGCATGAATGATTGTTTGAAACGTGAGCTGCCGGAAGAGCGCGGCTCGTTCAAAGAAAGTAAGCCAGAGCATGGTCGGTGCCAATGTCAACATCATGCCACCGCCTAAAGTCGCCCAGATTGAAGTGAGCCATGTCTGATTCAACCACTCCCCAATCCAGAGAAGCATCTGAGGCAAAAAGCTGGACAATACGCTCCAGCAGATGATCCCCAACGACAAGATGCTTGGGTGCAATAGACCCATGCGCACGACATAGATTCCGTACCCCAATTGGATTGCCGTTGCTGCACCGGCCAGATTCCCAGCTAAGCCAATATGATCGACGGGACGGAGTAAAAATGCCCACCCTTCAAGACCATGACTTAGAAACATGGACAAGAGCGGCCCACTACCCATGAGTAGTGACTTCCAAAACGTAATTTCGGTTGAGTCCCCCCTAGAAAAGCGAAGACGAGATAGACCAATCAGAAAGAAGCTAGTCCCAGTCATGGCTGCCCCACTGAGCGCCCATGGGAGCGCTAGCCAACCGCGGCTTTGCCACCATGCCCATGAAGAGAGCTGGGGGGATCCATCCAGGGGAGCTGTTCCAGAAAGGCCAAGTTCAGCTTGATCTACCATGGTAAGGACCGGACCAAGCCCCGCCAATTTGCTCTCGGGCAGTGCGAACTCAGTCAAGCCAATCTCCGCTAGACTATTCGATAAGGTAAGCCCCACAATCCACGCCAGGGTCCATGTCAGCGGAATTGTGATGACGAATTGCCCCAGGCGAGATAATCGGCCCTGCAGCAGGAACCACCAAATTAGACCCATGAGTCCCCAAGTCATGGGTAAGAGTAGGCCAGACTTCCACTGACCCAGTGCCATGTCTCCTACCCAAAGCGTTAAGGGACCGTCAACTAATGTTCTAAAGAGTTTGGGGATGTAGAGGTTGATGGCCCATACCGTTGTGCTGGCGCCACCGATGCCAAGGAGCAAGGCAATCACTATCCAGATCTGCAAACGCATCCAAGGCTTTCTGATATGAATGGTACCAGCCTCACTGAACCGTGCAGGTAGTGATAGCTTGGGTACCTCAATTTTTCGCTTGGCTACCCGCTTCGTCTCTTGCTTATGCTTTGCTGCTTTTGTCCCTACTATGTCTGGCCAAATCCGTTTGGATTGCTTCTTTGGTGGAAGCGGTGCGACAGAGCGCTTGGGGATTGGCACTTCTCTACCCGGTTTCTCTGCGGCTTGCTGATTTCTTATCGCAGGGCTTGGATTCAAGTGTGCTAGATCAAAATTCGTTAGGTCAAAATGCTCTGCATCAGAATGTTCCAAGCCAAACCCTCCCGCATCAGAGTCACCAGCACCAGACTCTCCTATGCCAGAATCTCCTGCGCCGGGTTGGCCTGAATCAGAGTTCCTTAAGCCCTCATTCGCCAGATCGAGATCGCGTGGCACCGTTCCAGCTAGGTGGGGAGGCTGTAGCATAGAATGATCTTGCATCGATGAACGGCTTTGCGGATTCGATGTTGGATCATCTCCTTGTTCTTTGGTAGAGATCGGTTCAACTTCTCTAGCTTTTGCGAGCTGTTTGGCCTTGAAGTGAAAGAGCCGACCGTTTTTACTGCGCATGTAGAGGACGGGGACTCCCCACTCTGGCGAGCGTCTAGCGTGGACAGCCATCCCTTTACGGGCTTCTGCAGCGGCAGCATCTACAGGTAGCCCATAGGCGACGGCCTGATAGAAGGAGCGTGCGCATTCTACGGCTGCTGCGTTGCTGATCTCATATTGCATGGCCAGAACAGAGGGCACGCCATGTTTGATTAGAATGGAAGCTGTGCTCGATAAGGTATCGTTTTTGCCCCCTTTGGCTCCCTCACATGTGTTGAGTAGAACCAAGCGTAGGGCTGGATGATCGGCCAGAAGATGAGCCAACTTGGTGGCACCCAACGCATCGGACATTCCCTCTTCATCGGCAAAGATGACGTATCCTTCATCTTCTGTGCTATGAAAGAAACCATGCCCAATGAAATGAAAGACGTGCCAGGGGCCTTGCAACAGCTCCCGCTGTAAGTCTCGCCAACTGCCCCCTTCAATCCACTTCAGCTCGATGCGACCATCTTCAATGAGATCATGGAGGGCTGTTTGCACTCGCTGCTTTTCGCGGCGAATGTGAAGCGGTGTTGTATCCTTTGGACTAGGGGCCATGCCCAGAATGCGCAAGGGAACCGACGTAATGAGCGGTCGAGGAGGGAGTTGGCTCTCTAGATAACGAACAAGTGGTGTCCGGCTTGAAAGCGCCAAATAGCGATCATGACGTCTATCGTAGAGGTATTCCCAAGGTAGGGAGGCCAGGCATGGATCGGTAACCCGCAATTTGATGCGCAGTCCGCGGCCATTTTGTAGTGCTCGCTCCCGACTGACATCATACAGATTGCGAATCTCACCTGCAAAGAGTGCGTCAAAGAGATTGGCTCCCAAATTCTGCACGGCGGCTTCATTCTCAGACAACCGCCCTCTACGCTGTCCACCAAAATGGAGAAGCGTTTGCTCAACTTCCAGCAACGCATGGTCCAATTCTTCATCAGTATACGGCCAATTCATCATATGAGTGGCTTCACCAGCTGGGGAATTGAGAACGCTTACTGGGTACTGATGGTTATCGCTTGGTTTGATTTCAAGGTCAAAGTCAAAATAATCACTATCATCCGGCTCTGAACTACTTTGGTCTTCGGCATTGACAGGAGCCGATACGCTGTAATATCCTGTCATTTGGTTCACTGTTATACTACCTCTTCTACTACTTTCCCAAGGATGATGGTGGGGACAGGATAGCAGAGTTAAAGCTAAAGAAATATTCAGGTTTATTACGCAAGTCGGTCCAAAGATCGTCTCTATTTCTACTGTTCTGAATAAATTCTTAGCTGATTGTGCAAGCAAATCGGTAACTCTCAGCTCCCTTCCGGAGGTAGTGGCCACTTGTCTGAGTAGTGACACAAAAAGAAGGATATCAAAGGAGAAACCATGAAAATTACCAACGTCGAAACCTTCCCTGTTTGGGGAGGACACCGCAACTTTTTATTTCTTGTAATTGATACGGATGAGGGTATCTATGGCGTAGGGGAGGCGGGCATTACCTCCCGAGAACAGGCCGTAATTGGAGCCATAGACCACTTTCGGGACCTGCTCATTGGCGAGGATCCCTTTCGCACAGAGCACATCTGGCAACTGCTCTTCCGTGGCGGCTTCTTCCCGGCCCAACGAATTCTAGCATCGGCTATTTCGGCGATTGACATTGCCCTATGGGACATTAAGGGCAAGGCGCTGGGTGTCCCTACTTATGAGCTCTTTGGCGGACGGGTGCGAGACAAGGTGATCTGCTATCCTCACAACAGCGGACATGCTTTAGAGGTAGAACCGCTGGTGGAGTCGTGTTTAGAGACGAAGGAGGATGGATGGAAGTTTGTGCGCTGGGGGCTACCCCAAAATGGAGAGGTCCTAGAGCCGCGGGAGGCTGTGCTAGCCAGCATCAAGCAGTTTCATGCTGTACGGGAAGCCGTGGGTGACGAGATTGAGCTATGCTTTGACATTCACACCCGCCTAGATTTACCGGACGCGCTATGGCTTTGTCAAGAAGTAGAATCGTTGCGACCCTTCTTTATAGAGGATCCCTTACGCTGTGAAAATCCAGATTCGTTTAAGACCTTACGACCTCGCACAACTGTGCCTTTGGCTGCGGGAGAGCAGTTCAGCTCTAAGTGGGAGTTCCGGCAGTTGGTAGAAGAGGAGTGGATTGACTATGCCCGAGCTGATCTTTGTATTGTAGGTGGCTTTACTGAAGCCCTCAAAATTATGGGTTGGTGCGAGACCCACTATATAAAGATGGCAACCCACAATCCTCTGGGACCCGTTTCATCAGCCGCTTGTTTGCAGCTCAATCTTGCTTGTCCTAATTTTGGTGTGCAAGAACAGCCCGCAAAGACCGGTACAGTACTCACGGATGTGGTCCCTATTCAGCCACTCTGGGAAGATGGCTATCTGCTACCGCCGGAGAGGCCGGGATTGGGCATTGAGTTTGATCGTGAAGCCGCCCGCAAAAATCCATTCCAGAAGCGGGAGATGCCGACACTAAAGCGATTGGATGGTTCGTTTACGAATTGGTAGAGCAATTAGTAGTCTGCAGTCGATTGGTCGTTTAGTCCAAAGTCGGATCGGTCGAAGTCGTTCCCGTTGCGGTCTACTGTCAATGGATAAATTCAGGGCGGATTTGGGACAACTTCAGTAATGAGGTAACATTACTCAGTAGACTGTGTGCCTTTTATCAATAGCAAACTTCGCCCTTGAACTTTCTCTCCGACACTGATGAACTACTGGGAGGCAGGCGATTGCAATGAAATGTGATATTCATAAGTATAGAAGCAAAAGTAATTCGGCATGATTTACCCCACCCTAGCCCTCCCCTGATGAGGGAGGGAACTGTTCATTCGTTGACGAAACAGCAGCTCCTCCCTCAAACTGGGGGAGGTTGGGAGGGGGTTACAAATACCAAAAAACTTATGCTCGGGTACTTAGCACACCACTTGCTCAAGGTCAAGGTACATCTGTAGCGATGAAAGAGGGTGTTCGCAACGGGTTCAGCCCCAAGAAATTGGGGACAAATACTGCAATCCAACCGACTCTGGACTAAATAACTCTGGACTAAATAACTCTGGACTAAATGACTCTGGACCAACCGACCTTGGAGCAATCGTCGATGCAGTACATGGATCCCCACATCTATAATCGAACTGTTCTGATTTGTGTAGTCAATAATCAAGATGATATGCGGCGTATTGCTTCCGAAGGATGGTACCGCATTCCGCAGCGAAGGGCACCTAAGCGGGTAGGTGCTGACTTCTTAGCCTTCTATCAGACTGGAAAGTTCAAGGGACAGCCAGAAGCCCAAACGGTGACCTACTTTGCCCCTACGTTGCGCTATCATTTGATGACCCGAGCTGAATTGATGCCAGATGAGGCTGATCATACCAGGGCCGGCGAGTTTTATTTTCGTATAGACATGGGGCCGTTGCAGCGATTGGAACGCCCCATACCCGCTTCCAAGATGAAGCGAGTCACCTTTATCCATTCGACCATGGATCGATTGATGAGCGCTGAGACTGTTAATGAGCTCTTTAATAGTGAAGATCCGTTCGAGCGGCTTTGGCATGCCCTTCGCCAGCACCGACTGCGACCGCTTAAAAATCGGTTGGTCGGAGACTATCCGGTGGATATTACATTGCGCGCTCGTGGCGGCTACCTGGGTGTCCGTTGCAAAGACGAACGGGTGCTTCGCGAACAGGGGGCACTTGTACTCCCAGAGCGCTGGGAGATGCTCTACATTGCTCCCCAGCAGGTTGAAGAAGATATGAATGGGTGTCTGCGTCAAATTGGTGCCGCACTTATCAATTTGGGCGGATCCCAATTGGAATTGGCTTAAAGCCAGCGTGGAATTGAGTGAATTATCTATGATTAATCAATCTGAGCAAAGCATGCCAACCGCTTATCCTCAAGGTGAAGCGGTTTCAGAGAAGGGACACGTTTCCAGCAATCGGAGGCTACGTCGGTTCCTGACAGCTCTATTGGCCTTGACCGCCATCGGTGCAATCATCAATGTAACCATTAATTCATCCCAGGATAGCTTTTTTGTTGCGGAGCGCTTTCAGACTTTTGTAACGATCTTTTTGGGCATCTTTATTGAGGCGGCTCCCTTTCTTCTCGCGGGTGCTATCGTCTCGGGCTTCATTGCCGTCTTTGTCGATCAGAGTATGATCGACCAGTATCTGCCGAAGCAACCAATACTTGCTGCTCTTTCTGGCGCGCTATTGGGTTTGGTTTTTCCTGTTTGCGAATGTGGGGTGGTTCCGGTGACTCGAAGACTTTACGAGAAAGGAATGTCTCTATCCATCGGAATCGCTTTCTTACTCGCGGCCCCAGTTATTAATGTCATTGTCTTTCTAAGCACCTATGCCGCGTTTGGCTGGGGGGCTGTACTGCTGGGACGAATTGGGTTCACCATTCTCATTGCATTTTTTGTCGGGCTTATTTTTCATGTGGCAAAGGCTAAAGAGGTATTGAGGATAGACATATATACTGCTCATTCTCATGCTCACGAGCATACCCATGGTGGAGCGGCGACTGAGAGGCTTTCCGATCGGGTTGCCCAGGCTCTGCAAACGGCTGGCGATGACTTTATTGACATGGGAAGATACCTGATTATTGGTTCAATGCTGGCTGCCACCATGCAGACAGTTGTTCCGCAATCGGCATTGATCGCAGTGGGGGAAGGTTCGGTTGTTTCTGTCCTGGTGATGCAGGCGCTGGCCTTTGTCCTCTCTGTCTGCTCCACAGTTGATGCTTTTCTTGCATTGGCATTTGCTGGCACCTTCACTACTGGCTCTATTATTGCCTTTTTGACTTTTGGACCCATGGTGGATATCAAAAGCGCTTTGATGTTTCTGGGGGTATTCCAGAGACGGATTGTTCTTTACTTGATCTTGATACCTTTCCTCATGTCTCTTCTTGTTGGCATGATGTGGAATGTTTACGTTGGATAGGTGGTAAAATGAAAAATCGACCCAAATTACAGGCCGCTTTAAAGGCCCTTTTACTGATGGGGCTGGGCTTCTTTCTCTATAGTCGAATTGCCAATGGAACCCTCTTTTTCTACATTAATCAACGATTTGCGGGTCTTACGCTCTTTGCTGTCATTGGCTTGATGATTATTGGGATCAGCTATCAGTACGGTACGGGCGATGATGCCAAGAAAGATGAGTCTGGTCACGAAAACGGTAGTGGTGAGTCCAACCATGATGGCCAACACTCGGCTCCACATGGACACGCACACCATCACCATGGGCATCATCACAACCACGCTTTGACGTGGGGAGCGGCGCTGATCCTGTCGATACCAATTTTGCTTGGACTCTTTGTTACGCCTCAACCTTTGGGTGCTTCCGCCATGAACAACCGAGAAGTTGGCTTCGATGGGACACGTTCCGGAATGCCTGCCGCTGTGGGCGCGGCCACGGAGAAAGCGAGCACAGATCGGAATATTCTGGATTGGATCTATGCGTTTCAGGCCTATGATCAAGCGACATTTGAAGGCGACTCTGTAGACGTGATTGGCTTCGTCTTTCGCAATAAGGAGCATTTTGCGGAAGATGAGTTTGCCCTTACCCGTTACATTGTTAGTTGTTGTGTAGCCGATGCCAGCTACGTAAGTTTGGTCACCCGTGGCCCCCAAACAGAGGAATTTGCTAATGATACATGGGTACGAATCCAGGGGCACTTTGAAATGGGCATATTTAAAGGAAACGACCGCATTATTTTGATTCCGGATACAATTGAACCAGTGCCAGTGCCAAATCAACCTTATCTTTACCCATAGATCCTTAATATTTTTGAGATATGGAGCGATTTCGTTCATTTGATGCACTTGTAGTCGGTGTAATGGCCCTCTTGTTGGCGGTTATTCTATTTGTTGCTGCTCAAAATCGCCCTACCGCCGCAGCCTCTACGCAGATTATCTTTACCCGACTGGATGAACAATATCATGAGCAGCTATTCAGCCTATCATTGCCATTAGAGGAATTGGACCGTGTTGACAGTACGGTTGGCATCCCTATAGTTGACGATAATGCCGTGCAGTTGAGTGATGGAGAGGCGAGCGTTTGGGACTTTTCGGTCTCTTCCGATCGGTCTCAAATTGCCTATTCTGCATTAAACCAAGAGGGTGGAAGCGATCTTTGGCGGTCACGAGGCCAGGGGGAGGCACCCGAATATCTGATTGCTTGCCCGAACGCATCCTGCAATAGCCCTGCTTGGTCACCCGATGGTCGTTTTCTTGCCTTCACCAGACGAAGCACAGATGCGACTAGCGGCGGTGGCGGATTGACGCCGCCTCGGCTTTGGTTGTTAAATCTTGAGTCCGGAGAAACAGCTCAGGTGTTTGCCGACAATCAAATCCTTGGGTTTAATCCGCTTTGGTCAGCAAGTGGCCAGTGGCTCTCTTACCTTTCTCCTGAGCTAAATGGTGTAAGCCTTTACAATCTGAACGACGGGCAGAGCCGTTTTTTTAAAACCGATACAGGTGAACCCGGCGTATGGCATCCAACCGAAGATAAATTTCTCCTTAGCATTCTCAGCCAGGTCGATGATCAATATCGTATCCATCTCTATTTAGCGGATCCAAGCAACGACGAACTGATCAATTTGAGCGGCGATTTGGCTGTGGAGGATACGTCTGCTACATGGTCGCCGAATGGAGAACAGATTAGTTTCCGGCGTAAAGAGCTAGAGGGTGCTACTGCAACCTTGGGTAAGCAACTGTGGATTATGGACGAGGATGGAACAGCAAGTCAGAGGTTGACCCTTGCTAGCGACTTTGATCATGGGCAACCAACTTGGTCGCTAGATGGCAAGTGGCTTCTTTATCATCGCTTTCCCCTTCGTGGTCCAGAGATTGTGTTCTCCATATGGCTAACGGACGTCAATAGTGGAGAGCACTTGGAGATTGTCCGTTCAGGCCAACGGCCTATGTGGTTTCAGTAGATCTTAATTGTGTATCTAACGACGTTAAGATAAGCCTTTCCCGTAGGTAATACGGGCCTTGCCCTCGCCTATGGGTGCTCGTAAGGGTCGGTGACTCTTTAGGAGCCTACGAGTTTCTTTCCCGATGTCTATAGTTCGCGTCGACATTCTATAACCATCTTTATGAATCAACGAAACGACACGAAGCAGATTATTGAACGGCTGCGCGCTGGCGGCGCTAAAATTACGCCTGCTCGAAAGGCCATTGTACATTCTATTCATCGCAATGATCACCATTTGATTCCCAACGATATTTGGATTCGTGCTAAGGAGCAATATCCAGCCGTTGGACGCGCCACCGTTTATCGGACGTTAGAGCTTTTGACCCAATTAGGGATTCTACGCCCTATCTATACTGGGCCAGGTTCGTTAAGCTACATATGGGCGGAGGGGGGACATCACCACGTGGTCTGTTCAAGCTGCGGGGATATTCTGGAATTTGAAGAGTGTGTGGTTGGTGAACTAATGAACCGCTTGGAAGATCAGTATGGATATCAAATCCATAGTCATCTCCTAGAATTCTATGGTCTTTGTTATGGCTGCCAGGAACAGGATTAATGAACAAGGGTAAGTATTTTGTATGTTGGCTCGTCTAGAAGAAGTATAGCGAGATTTCAGCATAAATGATCTACCTGGAATTGAATGAATCTGAATATTTGGAGGCAATCAAAATGAGCCCATTGACAACCAGAGAATTCGTACAACCAAAGTCACCCCGCAGCAGAATATGGCTACCACTCGCAGTTTTTGCCATTATGCTTTTGTTTGTTGCTGCTTGTGTAAGTCAACCAAACGGAGCCACTACAGGGGAGTCTCAATCAGCAGCCAATGTAGAATCTGAACCCGGACTACCTCCAGCACCGAAAGCTGGGCATCCGGCACCGAATTTTACTCTAGTCACCTTGGATGGCGAATCACTTTCGTTAGCCGAGTTACAAGGTAAACCGGTTATCCTAAACTTCTGGGCAACTTGGTGCGGTCCGTGCCGTCTGGAGATGCCCCACTTGGAGCAAGCGTATCAGGAAAATTTAGATGATAATGTGGTAATTCTAGGCGTTAACTTAACCCAACGTGAGAACAACTCAGAAGACATTCCAATCTTCGTGGATGAATTTGCCTTAACGTTCCCCATCGTACTGGACGAAGAGGGCGATGTTGCAAAGCTCTATGAGATTCGAGGTCAGCCTGCTTCTGTATTTATCAATCGCGATGGGGTAGTCAACAGTGTATTTAACGGCCCAGTAACAAAGACCTTTATTGAAGAGCGTATTGCCGAGCTCCTGAGTTCTTAAGCTGCATTTCAGCAAGAGGAATTAACTTTAGGTCGTTCCGAAAAAATAAACTGTGGGGAATGCGTTCTCTTATACCAGGATAGACTCATAAATACCGCGTTAGAAAATGCTAACTCCACAGATCTTGGTATAGCTGTTATTGGAATGGCCTATGTTGTGTAAAGTTACTTACCTCCCCATGTACTCGCAAAATTTCGATTGTACTAGAGTTGTGTATAATAGTGATTCTTATAGCTTACGCCTAAATTTGACGGTATCAGTAGATTATCGCCTCACAATGAGTATGCTCTCGTGCGGCATGTAGATTGAACACTCTACTGCGCTCTACTGAATATCGCTAAACACTTCGGTTGTTTCAACAACTGTAGCATAGGAATCATCATATGCATAGCAACGAAGATTGGCTGGCGTTGCTGCGTAACCCAGAAGAGAATAACGCGTTAGATGAATTACGGAAGATCCTGTTAAAAGGACTGGGACATGCTCTACGCAGCCGCCACGAACTCGCAGCAACGGATCTGGAAGATTTTGTGCAGGATGCACTGCTCAAGATTTTGGACAACCTAGATACCTTTAAGGGTGAAAGTCGCTTTACAACCTGGGCACAGAAGATTGCCGTGCGGGTTGCATTAACGGAATTACGGCGGCGACGTTGGCAGGATACCTCCCTAGATGGCATGGTTGAAAAATTTGAGGGAGACTACATGCCCAAAATGTTTGCTGCGGCAACGGCTGGTCCAGAAGATCAAGCCATCCGTTCTAGCTTAATGAGGACGCTTAAAGAGGCGATTGAAGAGAAGCTAACTGACAAACAGCGCGAGGCTATGGTCGCCGTTCGGATTCATGGGATGCCTCTGGAAGAGGTTGCTGAACGGATGGGCACAAACCGAAATTCACTTTACAAGCTGCTTCACGATGCACGGCAGAGGCTTCAGAAAGAATTGATGAGTCTTGGTGTCTCATCGGAAGAGATTTTGAGCGCTTTCTGACTTTGGTTTGTTTGGCCTTCTAGTGGCTAATAGGTAATGTTACCCCATTTTATCCTATGGTACAAAGAATGACATCTTCTCTGAAAAGTGTATGTACTCATTCTTACCACATGAAATCCTGAGTCCTAATTTTTCGTCCCGATTGGAATAAACGTATGAATAAGTGGATAAAGCAGCTACTGAACTGGATTTCTCCAAAACGTGAATATGATTCTATGCCTATGGATCCCAAAATGGTAAAGGGGATGCTTGAAGGCATTATTAACACCAGAGCCGATGAAATAGATTGTGATGAGTGTTTTGCACAGGTCGATTATTTTGTCGAAATGCATCTTGATGATGATACGGCTGCGCAAAAGCTGCCTTTGGTTGCTGATCATCTCAAACGGTGCAAAGATTGCAAAGAAGAATTTGATATGCTTGTGCTTGCATTAGAAGCGATAAACTAAACCGACTGTAAACTAAACCAACTATTCTCCCATCCTCTTCTACCTCTACTCTGTTCTCGGCCCCGTTTGAAAACCAAAGCTTTCTACAGAATCTACCAGAGAAATCAAACTTTGGTTTTCAAACCGACTGCATTATGATGTTACAATAAATCCAAATTTCAACACAACTTCATTTTAAGGCAGATAATCAAAGGAGAAACCCAAAATGGGCAAAAGCGTTGAATTCGATCTAAGCGGTAAAGTTATGATTGTTACTGGAGCGGGAAAAGGGATTGGGAAGGCTATAGCCATTGCTGCTGCCGAATACGGGGCGAATCTTGCTCTAGGCAGTCGTACTGTTACAGAATCTGAGGCAACTGCAGAAACCTGTCGTGAGTTAGGGGCCGAAGCGGAAGCGTGGTCCCTGGACGTCTCCCAAGTTGATAGCATCAACGACTTCGTGGAGCAGACATGGTCACGATTTGGCCGAATCGACTCTGTTGTAAACAACGCTGGCTACAATACTCCCAAGCCCGCTTTAGAGTATACGGAGGATGAATTCGACTATATTTCTGACGTCAATTTCAAGGGCGCATTTTTTATGTCAACAGCTTGTGCTCGTAAGATGATTGAGGGCAACATTCAGGGAAGCGTAATCACAATTAGCTCCCAAGTTGGCGTTGTGGGAGGGCCATTGCGCTCAATCTACGCTGCATCCAAAGGCGCAGTAGGTCAATTTACTCGATCTTTGGCCGCGGAATGGGCACCCAACAAGATTACGGTCAATGCTGTTGCCCCTTGTTTCACCCGGACACCACTCTTGGAAGCCGCTTTACAAAATCCAGACTTTGCCAAAAATTTAGAGAAAGTCCCTATGGGACGTATTGCTGAGCCTGAAGAGATCGCTGCAGCCGTGATCTATATGGCCTCCCCATCGGCTCGAATGTTAACCGGACAAGTTCTTTGTGTAGATGGTGGATTTACAGCCGTGTAAATTGTACTGGCTCACTCGTCGTCTATACTGCGATCCTTTTGAAGCGGTACAGCAGGCACGCCCCTGTACCGCAAAGGACGTACCCATTGTACGATTATCTTATGAGACTGAAATGCTCAGTAGGTAGCTGTGATGCCATCTTACGACTGCACCAGTGGTAGGAACACATCGTTGTTATCGTCTTGGCCTGTTGGCGCGACATCCGTGACGCCTAGTTCATCGATGGTTTTGCTTTGACCGGCCACTACAGTAAAGAGCGTGGTTGCACCTGACTCGGCTTCAATATCCACACCGCTAGCGTATTGCCCCTCTTCTAGCTCGATTTTGAGATAGTAACTGCCTGGCAATACATTGGGAATTGAGTAAGCACCGTTTTCATCGGTAATAGCTGGTGCAATAATCATATCGTTGCTATTATAGAGACCTATGCGGACGCCCGCAACGGCTGCTTCACCTTCATCTCTGCTCCCGTCTCCATCGCTATCATCCCAAATGAGGCCACTAATTGTGGCAAAGGTTTGTTCGGTTGGGATCGGTGTCGACTCTGGCTCTGTCGTTGCAGTCGGATCTGGCTGAGTCGTGGCAGTTTCCTCTGGTTGAGTGGTGGCAGTAGGCTCTGGTTCAGTCGTCGCTGTCGGATCGGGCTGTGTGGTTGCGGTCGGATCGGGTTGAGTGGTGGCGGTAAGCTCTGGTTCGGTGGTAGCAGTTGGTCCCGGTTCAGTTGTGGCGGTAAGCTCTGGTTCGGTAGTAGCAGTTGGCTCTACGGTATTTGTTGGCGTTGGTTCAGCCTCAGGTTCGGTATAAGCAAAGTTCAACGTTAAGAGATCAGCGTCTGGCTCAAAGGAAAACTGGGTTTCGTTATCCAATACGCCATCGGGATCCAGCACCGGCAGGTTACAAGTAGAGGGCAGATTGGCTGGGTTGATGCGAATCGTATACGTATCTGCAGTGCGATTCTCAAAGAGATAGCCGCCCGTCACATCTGTATTGATAGTGAAGATACCGCCGCTTCCATCAATTAAGTTGACTGGTAATGCAACGATCTCTTCACCGCTATTATAGCTATTGCTACCATCTGCATCACACCAAATTTGTCCGCCCACATTGGCCACAGGTAACGTCCCGGAATAACCAAAGTCCTTACTCATGTTGATTTCGCCAATGGCTAGTGCAAATGCTGTACTCCCGTTCGGTACGGTATCAGGATCATTCAGAACAGAATTACAGCTATCGGGCAATGTGGTTGCATCTATGTTCATCTGATAACTACTTGCTGGCAGATTGGTAATTAGATAACTACCCCCACCTAGGGTCACTGTCTCATACTCGATTCCAGCCACCGTATCCCGTAGCTCAATGGATACGCCACCAATGCCTTCACCAGCATCCTGAGTTACGTCACCGTCTAGGTCACACCATACTTTATTCCCCACAGCACCCAATAAGGCGGCAGGTTGATAACCAAAGTCATGATTGAGATCTGAATGACCTGTGGCCAAAAACAGAGACGACTGATTATCCATACCGCCATCAAGATCATAAAGGGGGATATTACAGGCGGATGGCAAGGTGGAGGTAACTACTTCAATCGTATATGGACCTCGTCCAAGTTGGTTAAACAGATAGTTTCCATTATCATCGGTTGTTGTAGTGCTTGTATATCCACGGACATTGGTAATCATTAGCATGACATCGGCTAATTTTTCAGAGATATCATTTACATTGGTTGCATCACCACTTAGGTCTGCATCACACCAAACACGGTTCCCGATTTGACCTGTACCTGGAACGATTCCTGGAGGGGGTTCATAACCAAAGTCCTGATCTCGGTTGTCAGTGAAAGTAATCCCATCAAGTAGAACCGTAGACATATGGTCCATTCCACCATCGTAATCTGCTAGGGCAACATTACAGGCTGCAGGCAGGGTTGGCGTAAGCACTTTGACGGTATACGTATCGGCCGGTAGGGATGAGAATAGATAGTTCCCTTCTGCATCTGTAACGGTCGTAGAGATTAGACCTGTGGATTGTCCACTGATTTCAATCGTTACACTGGGGATAAATTCGCCACTGCTAAGCATTTGATCCGCATTATCATCGCACCAGACGCGATTGCCGATGATATTCGGTTGCGGCTCCCCAGGTTGAGTCGGTTCACCTTGGGTAAAAGCAGATTCAGAATTGAGTAGCACCAATAGTACGAAGAGTAGGGCAAGGGCGCCCAATGTATGAACGTACATATGCTTGATAGACATGTAATCCTCCCAATAGAGTAATTCATGTAGGCGTCGAGCGAATCGATATCGTTCGAAGTGCAAAGCTGGGTAACTTCACCAAATTGCCTAGATGAGTAAGTAGAATTTGTACAACATATTTGATATCGTTTGGGCATTCAAGATCTAGCTCAAGAATGCAAATGCACCATGTAGATGACCAGAAAGAGCCCTTACTCCCGTGAAGACGGGGATATCCTTCCCTCTCTGAATTTTCCAGAGTGGATTGGTCGAAAGTCTGGACAAGACTTTTTTGGCAAGTATACGACAAAAGATGACTGGTGAACTGCTGCAAGTCGCGGAGGGATAAACGAAAAATTAGTGGAGCGGGGCAAGTATGGACTTTGCATTCTAATGAGATTCAAGACTCTCGTTGATATTGCGGGATCAATGTTGACGGGGCCGAGTATATCATGCCATATATGGATTTGCCTGTGACGATTGTCTTACAATTTGCTACAATATTCGTCTAATGGGATCTTGGGTGCTTCGCAACAACTGTAATGATACATCAAGAGAGCCACAAAGAAGCGAAGAGATGAAGGAAGACGCAGAAGATGTCGTCAATTTTGTGTCGATTTGAGAGTCTTTTGGGCCTAAGGAGGAATTTATGGGTGAAATGAGCCTGACAGAAGAGCTAGTTAGCTGGCTGATAAAGACAAAACAGAATGGTTTCTCTGAGAAGGCACTTGCCTATGCCCGCTATTACCTGACTGACTGGTTGGGTTCCACCATTGGGGGGCATCGGAGCCAACCTGGGAGGATCGTGCTCAATTATGCAGCCAAACAGCCAACTGGGACTTCTGGTATAGTTGGTACGTCGCTGCGGGTCTCTGCGGAATCGGCAGCGTTGGTCAATGGCTCGCTTTCTCACATCGTCGAGATGGACGATCTTCATCGTCGTTCGGTTGTGCATCCTGGCGCGGTTGTTGTTCCGGCTGCATTGGCTATTGCCGAACGGGAGGGTTGCACCGGGCAGGAACTTCTCTGTGCCATTGTGGCTGGCTACGAAGTCGTCATTCGAATCGGTGAAGCTGTTGGAAAACGCCACTACTATTATTTCCACAATACTGCTACCTGTGGTGTCTTTGGTGCAGCCGCCGCAACAGGTTGGCTACTAGGATTAAATAATGAGCAGTTGGTCTGGTCCCTGGGCAATGCTGGAACCCAGGCTGCAGGCCTATGGCAGTTCAATGCAGATGGTGATATGAGCAAACATCTTCATGCAGGGATGGCAGCCGCTGATGGTGTGCGAGCGGCTGAATTGGCCTTATTAGGGTTAACTGGCCCTCGGGAAATTCTTGAAGGCGATCGTGGATTCTTCGCGGCAACCGCGCCTGATGCAGAACCCTCTGTCGTGCTTGATGGATTAGGTAGCGAGGCGTTGCGAATCGGTACAGTTTCGATTAAGCCCCATGCCTCTTGTCGGCATACCCATCCTGCGATTGATGCTGCTTTAGCATTACGTGATGATCTGAGTAGCCAGGGCGTTACGGACAATGAGATTGAACACTATCGATTGACCACTTATCAAGCTGCATTGGATCTTTGTGACAACCCATCTCCCCAGTCTCCGTACGCCGCAAAATTTAGCCTACAGTATTGCATTGCAATTGCATTGATGTGGGGAGAAGTAGGGCTAGCTGAATTTGATCCAGAGCGAATTGACGATCCTGCAATACCACCGCTCTTGTCCAAGATACATCTGCAACCTAGTAGTAAGTACGAAGTAGCTTATCCTGCTCAATGGCCTGCCCATCTTCAGATTGTATTGAGAGATGGCTCTTCGTTTTCCCATGAAGTACTTCACCCCAAGGGCGATCCAGAGAACAATTTGAGCCTGAGTGAGTTAGAAGCCAAGTTCTGCCAGCTTGCTCAATTTGCCAATAGCGATCCCGAACCATGGCTAGAATGGGTTTATGCGTTGAACGATTCGGCACCAGTGTTATTGCGCTCGTCAAACAAGTGATCCAATTCGCATAGTAATATGTTTTGGTACGCTATGTATACTATTTACCATCACTTACCCCTCATCCGCCAAACTGGCCCAAAACTTCGCTAGAATTAATTTACAATGTCAGTAAAATAAAGTATCCGTGCCGGTAACGCTGTGTGTTGGTACCGGCGGGGACAAAGCCGCACAAGGCATGCCATCCCCTCAATCATGGATACTGATTTTCTGGACCCCTTAACATTGGATGGTGATGTGAGATTACCACACCCCATGAGGGGCGTTGTCATCTCGCACCCTGGGGGGCGCCCGAGCGAGAGATCTGGGCATCCCCAATGGAAGATTTCTCCTCATTGCACTCGTTGAAATGACAGGTCGGAGATAATCTCATCTTTCTACCTAACATTGGGGGCGACTGGATATCTACCATAACCTTTATTGTACCTCAGTTGTCTGAACTAGACAGAGAACCTTTCATTTGACTTTGAGCTGTTGATACGCCTTTGCTGTTGGAGTACCGCATTATGGATAAAGCATATATATTGATTGTCGATGACAAATTGAGCAAATTGCCTTCTCTAAAGAGTGTTCTGAATCATCCCCCATATATCCCAATTGTTGCAGCGTCAGCTCAGGTGGCTCAACAAAAAGCAGCAGAGCAGGATTTTGCACTGATAATAATAGATGTCCAAACGCTTCTAGACGCTGGAGTCGCGCTTGTTAAACGTATCTGTAGGATGCAAATTTGCAACACTCCCATGATGGTCGTAATCGATTCCTACAGCGATGTTGATTTCATAACGAAAGAATACAATCTCGAATCCGTTGATTATATCAACCGAGCTGTACCTCCAAACATCTTAGGTACAAGAATTGAGAACCTGGTTCTTCTTTATCAGAAGAGTAGTCAAATTGTTCATCAAACGAATCTGTTGCATAAGTATGAACAACACTTTGGCCCGCTCATTTCGCCACAACCAACTGAAGAGCCTGTCATAGACGAACCACTCAAATTGATTAATTGGCGATTGCGGCATGAAATTGCTGAGCGTGAATTGATCGAAACTGAATTGCGTTTTCACCTAAAGCGTACAGAGGCGCTCTATCACGTCAGCCGAAGTATGATTGCTATTGAGGAACTGCCTGAACTATTGCAGACTGTTGTTGATCATATTGCACAGACTCTATCTGCAGATTTGAGCGCCATGATTTTCTTAGATATGGAGGCAGAAGAGATTGAAAATGTCGTCATAGGCGGTAAACGCCAAGCCGATTGGTACCCTGTCTCATATGAATCTTTGGTGGAAGGGGTTCCAGGCAAGGCACTGCATACCACGGAACCTGTACTCTCGGCTGAATGTGTAAAGCGCCCCTATCGTGAGTCGAATGGTACATATGGCACGGATCCCGGCTCTGTTATTGCAGCTGCAATGAGGTATCGTCATGAACTTTACGGCGTCATGATGGTCATTAACTGGGGCGATAATCGAGCCTTCAATGACCAAGACGGTGATCTAATGGCCGCTATGGCAAATCAAGCAGCCATTGCAATTTCTCATGCCAATCTGTTTCGAGAGACCAGGCAAGCCTTGGATCAAGTGCGTCAGATTATTCACTCAGTCCCCTCTGCTATGATCTTACTGGATAGCAGTGGCTGGGTGCAGTTAACCAACCATACGGCCGATGAATATTTGTCGGCTATTGGCACATGGAATGAGGACGGTTGTTTAAGCAAACTAGGCACACTACCCTTGACTGAACTCATTACCAAGTTCCAGGCGGGAAAGGATGATTTTCATGAATTTTCTTTGGAGAACCGTCACTATCAGGTTGTAATTCGCCCATTTAATAAGATAGGAGAGCAGGATAAATGGATTCTGGTCCTACGAGATATTAGTGTACAAAAGGCCACCTTGAATCGGCAATTCTCTCAGCGACAACACTCTCTTGTCGGACAATTAGCGGCTGGCGTGGCCCACGATTTTAATAATATCTTAGCCGTGATTACCCTCTATTGCCAGCTACTAGAAAAGACCCCGCTTCCTGAAAAACATCAAAAGTACCTTAAGACGATCTTGCAGCAGTCTCAGCTTGGCGCCTCGCTTGTCTCTCAACTGCTAGACTTCAGCCGTCAATCTTTGATGGAACCAATGAAGATCGATCTGATCCCATTTTTGAATGATACTCTGAATCTACTTGCGCGTA
The DNA here is from genome assembly GCA_039028975.1 of Chloroflexota bacterium. Lineage (GTDB taxonomy): Bacteria > Chloroflexota > Anaerolineae > Caldilineales > Caldilineaceae > JAHBNG01. The sequence continues at coordinate 54,180 of JBCCHB010000057.1, read as the reverse complement.
TTTTCCCTGAAAATATTGAGCTTCAGTTTGTTACCCATATTGATAGCCTATACGTCCATGTCGATTCAGCACACCTTAAACAGGTATTTATGAATCTATCCATTAATGCTCGCGACGCCATGAACGGGGGCGGGAACTTTAAGATAGAAGTCGATGCAACAGAGATCGGCGTGAATGATTCTGCCCCGGTGCTCGGCATGGCTCCTGGCATTTGGGCGACTGTTTCGGTCAGCGATACAGGGTTTGGGATGGCCAATGAAATTCAGGGCAAGATATTTGAGCCATTCTTTACGACAAAGTCACCTGATAAAGGAACAGGCCTCGGTCTAGCTCAAGCCTATGGCATTATCCAGCAGCTAGGTGGTGAGATCACTGTCTCGAGCGCTACAGGGATTGGCACTACATTTCGGATTTACTTACCGGTTACTGGTTTCATCCCAGCTTCCTTCCAACCTGAACCCGTTGATATCCGACATGAAGAGACCTATAGTGACAAGACGATCTTGCTGGTTGAAGATGAAGATTCGGTGCGTTCTGCTCTGAAAGAGATGTTGCTGGCTATGGGCTTTCAGAACTTGCTTTTGGCTGAAAATGGTGAGGAAGCCCTATGTCATTTTCATAGAAGTGAAGGAGAGATCGATCTTGTCTTTAGTGATATGGTCATGCCACAGATGGGCGGGCCTGAGCTATTTGAAATTCTTAGGCAGGAGAAGCCTGACATAAAGATGATTATCTCGACTGGTTACCCACTTGAAAATGAGGGGGAGACGCTGCTTAATCAAGGTATATTAGATTGGGTGCTAAAACCATTCCGAATTGAGGATGTCAGTACGAAGATATTTCGTGTGCTTGCTAACTAATTCGAGCCATTTCGCAACGGCAACAGTTCAGGAATGAGTTGCAAATAGCTTGTACGTTTCGTCCGAGGTGGCTCCGCCAGATGACCGAGTCATATATTCTCGCTCCTAAAATAGGAATTGCTCCAAACCTCGAAGATAATCTATATCTTGCGCAGGTGGTGGATTTTGATCGCGGGTTGGCTCGGTTGTCTGAGCTGGTGTGGCGGGAGAACGACGTACATTTAACTGGGATTTGAGCTGAATAATCCGTTTGTATGATTGGTAGATTCGCTCTTCTGTAAGCTGTCGGTTGCTGACAAGTTTGCGGATTGTAGAGATGATTCGAGTGACGATGGCTGGTGAGTAACGAGAAAATGTAAATATATCTACACCTGCCTGCACTGCTAATGAGATAGCCGTCTCGTAGTCATAAAACCGTCGGATAGCACCCATCTGAATATCGTCAGTCATAATAACGCCATCATACCCCATCCGTTGACGAAGTAACCCAGTAATGATCGTCTTGGAGAGCGTTGCCGGATTCTCTTCGTCTAGATTTGCATTAAAAATGTGAGCAGTCATGACTGCATCACAACTTTTTGCATCGATGATCCGCTCGAAGGGTGTTAATTCATCTGCTGTCCAGGTCGTTGTTACATCCACAAAACCCACATGTGAGTCTGCTGCAGAGCTGCCATGACCCGGAAAGTGTTTGATTGTGCAGAGTATCCCTTCTCGATGGTGGGCTTGAATAAAGGTCAGAGCGTGGTTGGCAACTGTCTCCGGATCTGAGGAGAAGCTCCGCTGTTGAGAGCCAATGACAGGATTGTGGGGATTCACGTTTACATCCACCACAGGAGCTAGATTCAGGTTGATCCCTAAATTGCTTAAGACCTTAGCCATCTCATTGGCGTAGTCAGCCGTTGCTTGCAGATCATCAAGTGCGCCCAATTGAGCTGCCGAGTAGTTGTAACTAATGCCAAATGTACTGCCTATCCGGCGGACGCGCCCACCCTCTTGATCAACCGATATCAACAGCGGGTTGGGTGCGGCCTGTTGGAGCATTGATGTAAGTGTTTGAAGTTGGGGAACGCTTTCAACATTACGTCCAAATAGTGCCACGCCCCCTATACGCTGATTGTGAATGTCCTGAATAATAGGGCTTTTTTCATTCAGATATGCCCCATCAAAACCAGTCATAATCATCTGGCCGATTTGCTGCTCCAGCGTGATAGATTGGCTACCAAGCTGCGGGGTAATGGGGCCAGGCAAAGGAGGCGCATTGACTTCTTTTACAGCTTCTTTGAGGGCTTCTTTCACAATGGCAGAGGCAGGGGTAGAATCTTGAGGAACATGGTCTATTTTAACGGCTGCACAGCCAGACAGAAGCGTTGCTCCTACCATTTGACCAATCTGGTACAAAAATTGACGTCTTGTTGGGTTCGGGAATGATCTGCTAGTAGACATACTGAATGACTTCTAAATGATTCTGAGATGATTTTTATGCTCAGTAAATGGCAGCCGCTAGCGAGAGCGCTTACTTCGTCTCTTGCCACTTATGCACAGCATCCGCAATGCGTGCGCCCATGTGTAGCATATTGATTGGGCACTAACGCCTCTGCAATCTACTGAGTTATCATTATACTGCGGTTGGGTATTGATGTGAACTACTCAATTTCGAGTCTGACTCTGAAACTAGCCGAGGAGGGTCAGTAGTTGATACATGCATAAGTTTAACCGAAATAGACACCAATAGCAATCTGACATCGTTCTGGGAGCATCTTAGCAATGCACTACGCTGATGCTATACACCGCACTCTCGCCCCCAAAGAGCGAATACCTTTTGTGGCTGGAATAGTATCTGGTATACTGTTGCCTATCAACCTTTCCGAAATATATAGATGACCAGATTCCCTTCACATTCTATTTCTTGCCTGTCCCCATCCCCAGATAAGCTGGGTAAGAGTCAAGGTGAAGTTTTTCTGGCAGACTACAACCTAATGAGAAGAATACCATGTTTACCGATCACGTTGTCATTGTAACAGGTGCCGGGCGAGGCATTGGTGCGGCAGCCGCTCAACTCTTTGCTCAGGCAGGAGCAAAGGTAATTGTGAATGATTTGGACGAGGCCCAAGCCAATGAAACTGTCGCCACAATTCAGGCTGCTGGTGGTGATGCCCTAGCTATTGCAGGTAGCGTTACCGATCTTAAATTCCCTGACGAGTTGATGAAACGGACGGTTGACCTCTATGGCAAGATCAATGTTTTTGTCAATAATGCGGGCTATACATGGGATGGTATGCTTCATAAAATGACTGATGAACAATGGCAGGCCATTTTAGATGTGCACGTGACAGGGCCTTTTCGTATGGTACGCGCGCTAACGCCATATATGCGAGATGTAGCCAAGGCCGATATAGAGCGCAACGGTGCTCCGAGTGAAAACCGCTGCATTATCAATGTCTCTTCTACCTCTGGTCTGCATGGCAACATTGGACAAGCCAATTATGCAACCGGTAAGATGGGCATCGTCGGCTTTACTAAAACGGTTGCTAAAGAATGGGGGGCTTTTGGTATTCGCTGCAACGCCGTTGCTTTCGGCCTCATTGATACCCGTTTAACTCAAGCCAAGGAGAAAGGGGAAACCATCCCTGTGGGCGATAAAGATGTTGCCTTAGGGGTACCGGAAAAGTTGCGCAGCCCTGATCGTCGAATGATTCCTTTGCAGCGAGCCGGCACGCCAGAAGACGCTGCCGGCGGTATTCTAATGATGGCTTCGCCTTACGCATCTTATGTAACTGGACACACTCTGGAAGTGACGGGTGGTATGGGCATTTAGGAAAGAGACTTAAATTACCTGGTCATTTGGGGGAGTTACGCCCGAACGAAACACGCAAGTTATTTGCAACTCTTTTCTTAAGCGATATTAAATCGAGTTAGCCACGATTGTGGTTTACAGAGAAATGATTTTCGCTCTATTGACGTATCTAGGATCTGACAGTTAAATTGAATGATTTTTACCATAGATTTACGCTCTGAACCAGTTAGATCCTTGGAGCCCCTATAGAGCTAATTTTGGAAGAGGGAAACAATATGTCTTTATCTGCCGCACTTACCGATCTTCAAAGCAAAGTAGGCACCGAAACCCACGTTAGTGATTGGCTTATCGTCAGTCAAGAGATGATCAATCAGTTTGCAGAGGCAACGTTAGATAGGCAGTGGATTCATGTCGATCTGGAACGGGCCGCAAACGAATCCCCTCATGGTACAACCATCGGACATGGCTATTTGACCCTTTCTCTTATTTCCCACTTGGCCAGTAATGTTGATCCAGAGCGACCACGCTACGGAGGAATGAAAATGGCCATCAACTACGGACTGAATCGAGTTCGGTTTCCTCATCCCGTTCCAGCTGGCTCTCGCATTCGCGCTAGGGTAACATTACAAGGCGCAGACGAAGTAAAAGATAATGGAATTCAAGTCGTCAATCAAGTGACCGTAGAATTAGAGAATGCCGAAAAACCTGCGTGTGTGGCTGAAACACTTGCCCGGCTTTACTTCGAAAGTTAAACGCCAGACTCCTCGTTAAGGGGACTTTCCAATAACATGGGGCCTGTGGGTACATCGCTTCCCTCGACCGGTTCGATGCTGATTCCAGCCGCCGTATAGTTAGGAGCATCAGAAGGGAGAGATAGATTTGCCCACGTTGGTTCCTGATTTTCATCAACTTGGAAGAGACCTATGGAGATTTGGGAGCCATCTTCAGTAACAAGCCAAAACTGGTAAGTTTCATCGTTGGATAGTGGCTCTAGTCCATGTACTACCAATGCTCCCTCTTGCTCCCTTTGAAAGAAGGTTCCCTGTAGTTCCTCAAATCCTTCTGCTCCAAACATAACAACGGCTCGGGTTGCGGCGCTGACTAATGCAATGCGTTCTTCACGCATCGCGGATTGGGTCGTGAGCCGTATATTTTCCTCATATAAGCGTGCTCGTTCAATGGAAAGGTTGCGATTATCTGTTGTCAGATCGCCAATTTGAGTGGATAATGTGCTTTGCTGTGCCAATATCTGCTCATTCTCAACCTGGATTGCTTGATTCTCCTCTCGCAAACGGGTCTGTTCATCGATAAACTTACTGAACTGATCAACTAAGATTGCATTTGCTGAATTGAGTTCAATGAGCCGACTTTGAGACAAGTCCAGCTCACTCTTGGTTGATTGGAGTTCGGTCGCCGTTCGACGTAGATCTTGATCGACATCGTAATTCACCAATCCCACAAAAATGAGCGTAACTAATGATGCGATGGTCAGCGCGTTGACCACGGCCCTCGTGTTGAATAGGAATGGACGACGACGCTTTTGTACCTGTGGAAACAGTTCTTCTGCTGTTAATCTTCTGCCTGGACCTCGTTTCGCAACTGGCCTGGGCGCAGATGCTGGCACCGATTGCCCTGACCGAGTTTGCTCTGAATGCCGAGCAGACGTAGCAACAGCTGTAGAGCGCTGAGCAGGTGGCTGATTATGGGCAGGTGAAGCCATCGTAAGAGAACGCCGAGGTGAGCGATTGCCATTCGCTTCAGGTGAAGATTGGGCAGCCTGAATGGAACGCTGTGGTGTTTGTGCGCGTGTTGCCCTCTCCTCGTTGCTACCAGGAACTATTGTCTTACGAGACGCTTGGGGTACATCGGCCTGAATACGGGTCATGAGTCTTGCCTTGGCATCAGGTGCAATCGGCGTCGATTCTGTCGCTTTGGCCAATAGCACGGTTGCAGACTCTGCCGTTGCCAAACGGTTGATCAGCTTTTGATGTCGATAGAAGTACTCTTCGACCGCTGCCTGCTCTTCATTCTCTAACGCTCCAACTGAATAAGCTGGCAGCAACTCAGATACCTGCTCATAAGTCAATGTCATTATTTACGAAGTTCCTTCTTGAAATCCCGTGGCGCGTAAGATATGCTCTAATTTTTCTAATCCCATTCGTATTCTTGTCTTTACTGTCCCAAGGGGAATGTTCAGGCGTGCTGCAATTTGGCTCTGACTAAGATCTTCAAAGTAAGCCAATTCCAAGCACATCTTCTGTTCGCCTGGAATCGAAGCCAATGCTCTAAATAACTGTTGGCGTTCTAGCTGTTGTGACACCTGAGATTCCACAGGCGATTGAGCTGTATCGACGCCTGCTCTAGCTGCCGAAAGGAACGTTGCACCGGACGTCTGCTGTTCGACTAACTCGTGTACAACTGGCATTCTATTGAGTTTGCGCAATGCATCCAGCGATTTATTACGGGCGATTCGGTAGACCCAAGCAGCAGCTGCACCCAATCCTCGGAAATCGGCTGCTTTTCGCCATACTTGCCAAAACGTTTCTTGGACAATCTCATCGGTCAATGCCGAATCTCGTACGATCCGCATCACAAGATTATGGGCTGTTTGACCATGACGATCATATAATGCTTCAAGTGCAATTGGATCTCTCTGGCTGATTAACTGAATCAGCGTTTCATCCGAGAAATGGGCATAATTCATAAGAATATATCTATAATTGACGGAAAAGAAACAGTTTTGGATTGGTTTAGGCCTCACCAATCCAAAATAGAACTTTACTCGAGAGGACTCTGGCGTTTAACAAGCTGGAATGGAACACCCCAGGGATCTCGGAAAAAGGCAAGCAAATTGGTTCCTAAGGGTGTAATCTCTCCAACTGGTGTTGCGCCTTCGTCAATCAGACGTTGTCTTTCTTCTTCAATCGTATCGGTCACAAAGGCGATGTGGAGTGTCTGGGGATGAATTTCAGAGTAATCAGGGATATCTGCATCTGGGTTGCTATAGAGTTCCAACATACTGCCCTGACCATCTGATATAAAGTGAATGAAGGGCGCTGTCGTATTGGCAAGAACAATTTTCATACCGAATCGTTCACTCCACCACTCCGCCATTTTTCCAGGTTCGGGTACATTGATTGCTACATGTTCAAGGTTCATTAGGGATTTCCTTCAATTAGTTTATGGTTGTTTTGTATTGATACAGCGGTCGATTTCAAAACAGACGTCTTCCAAATCTCGACTATAAAGCGAAAACTGTTTTAAAACGGAGCTGAACTTAAAATTGTAGACCGCAACGGTCCTGGTGTATTCAGCTTGATCTGATTCATTGAATCCAGCCTTATCTCGGGCAATTGCGATCTATTTAAGAATAGCATGAAGAGTTGCGATTAGCTCGCCAACTGACAATGCTAGTGGGGGCAAAAGTGCTAGCCCGTTCGGGCGTTTGTCAGGGTAACTCAAAGGAGCTACGCTGCGGTCGATTTGAAAATCGAAGATTTCCGTCGGCTCTACTGGAGAGGCCATGCTCCGGTTTTCAAACGGAGCTAAGTATAGTTTACCTAAAAGGCTGAAAGCGTCGATTGGAGCGCTCAAACACCTCCGGGTTAACAAGATGATTTGGCTCTTCGCCAGTTAATACCTGAACAACGTGAATCGCTGCTCGTTCAGCCAACTCCTCTATGGCCGTTTCTGAATAAAAGGCTGCATGAGGGGTAATAATCACATTGTCCATTTGCAATAATGGGTGGTCCGGAGGTGGCGGCTCATCCCAAAGTACGTCTAAGGCGGCTCCAGCAATCCATCCTTCCTCTAGTGCTTTTAGTAGCGCGTCCTCATCAACAATATCCCCTCTTGATGTATTGATCAGAAACGCGCTAGGTTTCATCTCTCGCAACTCCTTTTCTCCAATCAACCCCCTTGTTTCCTCCGTGAGTGGTGCATGAATGGAGAGGTAATCCGCGTGACGAAGCAAAAAACTTAGCTGGCGAGTCGTTTTCCCAAAAGGCGCCAGAGCTGTTTCTGTAATACGGGGCGTGTAAGCACACACTTTCATCTCGAACCCTAGCGCTTTGGGAATCAACGCCTTTCCAATATGGCCACAGCCTACAAGTCCCACAGTTTGCCCTCGAAGACGAGGAATTTGAGGGTGTGCTTTGGGGTTCCATTCGCCACGACTCGTCGCCCTAGAAAAAGGAATGATTCGGCGAGCACAGGCCAACATCAAGGCCATAGCGTGGTCCGATACTTCTTCTTGACAGAAATCGGGCACATTCGTTACCAAAATACCCATCTCTGTTGCATACGATAGATCGATATTATCTAATCCTACACCATATCGACTGATAATTTGGCACTTTGTTGCCGCCTCAATCACTGCTGCAGTAACTGACTTCCAGCAGGTGAGGATTGCATCAACACCGCCAGCCAATTGAACGAGTTCTTCCTCATCACCACTCTCTGCAACGATGAGTTCAGCACCCGCTTGACGTAGGATTCGCTCCTCTAGTGCCAAAGATGGCCACGCATAGTCGGTTACCAAAACTTTGAATTTCGACATCGATATCTCCTTGAAGTGTGCTTGAACAGGTTCTATAATGATCGCTCTTTATTGCAATTCGATCAAATATGGCATATCCTGATAAGCAACCTCGACCGAGATTAGCGCAAATCAGCTCCCTTCTGGCAGTGGGCAAATCTCTACCAAATGTACAAATCCAGTAGAGCACAACGTCATTCTTTCGGTTCCTTAAACAATCCTGACGAACCGAAGAGCCTCTCCTCGGCATTGTACTCTGCTGGTATAGATGGCCAGAAAAATTCTGTCCTTACTTTTCTGAGTTTCCCAGAATGCATGGGGGAAGAGGCGGGACAAGACTTTTCTAGCGGACCATATTTCAGCCATGTGAAGTATAGAAACGGTTTGTCCCATCTTTAACCAGTATAATATAATAGACTCAGATGGTCGAAATATTTCTTGAAAGTAAAAGGAACTGTGGCAATGGAACAAATGACTCCCAAACAACGCTTCATGGCTGGACTAAATGGCGATCCAGTGGACCGACCGCCTGCCGCCAGCATTGTATCCGTCATTACCTATGAATTAATGGATCTGACCGGAGCACATTTCCCCCACGCAAATATCGAACCGGAACCGATGGCAACTTTGGCTGCGGGCGCGCATGAAGTGATGGGCTTTGACAGCGTCATGCCTATTTTCAGCATCGCGCAGGAAGCCGTTGCTTTGGGTTGTGAGGTGGATTGGTCAGACACAGATATGATGCCCAACCCAACCGGCTCTCCTTGGGCAGACCGAGATGTAGAAATTAAGCTGCCCGATGGATTCCCCGATTCATTTTTAGAAGACAAGTACGTCAAATGCTCAATTGACGCAATCCGCTTGCTCAAGGAGCACTTTGGAGACAACGTCATGGTCTTGGGCAAGGTCATGGGGCCATGGACACTCTCCTACCATGTCTATAACACCCAAGAGTTCCTCTTTGACACAATCATGGACCCGGATCGCGTACGTAAATCGCTAGAGACATTGGCCCCTGTCCCCCTTCTGTATGCCCAGGCTCAGATCGAAGCAGGTGCAGACGCCATTGTTTGGGCCGATCATGCAACGGGTGACTTGGTCCGCAATACCATGTATCGTGATTTCCTCTTGCCTCATCATAAAGAGTTGGTTCCCCAGGTGCAGGCTCCTGTCATCCTCCACTGTTGCGGTAAAACGCTGGATCGGGTTGAGTACTTCAATGAGGCTGGCTTTGCTTGTTACCACTTTGAGTCAGCCAATCCGCCCGATGAGATGGTCACCAAGACTGACGGAAAGATGAAGCTAACCGGTAACGTAAATAACCCTATCACCCTTTACGCACGCGGCCCAGAAGAAGCACGTGCAGAGGCACAAGCCGCAATCGACGCCGGTGTTGATATCATTGCCCCAGAATGTGCCGTCCCATTACAGGCTCCGGTGGAGAACCTGAGGGCGATTGTAGAGACGTGCATTGATCATCGTATGAATTAATAGGAGCCTACTCTTATGAGCCGTGAAGAAGAAATTAAAGATGGATTATACGATCACACTTTAGAGGGTGAGGCTGCAGAGGTAATTGCATTGACAGAGGAAGGCATCGCATTAGGGATGGACCCGCTGGATATTCTCTTCGATGCGTTGATCCCGTCCCTCCAAGAAGTAGGTCGTCTTTTTGAAATCGGCGAATACTTTGTTCCCGAAATGCTGGTGGCTGCCCGGGCCATGCAAGGGGCTATGGCCATATTGAGGCCCTTGCTTGCTGATAAGGGGGCGGAACCGATTGGCAAGGTAGTGATGTTGACGGTCAAGGGGGATGTCCACGACATTGGCAAAAACCTCTGTAACATCATGCTGGAGGGGGAAGGGTTTGAGATTGTGGATTTGGGTGTCAACGTCAAACCGGAAGACGTTGTCGAAGCGGTCAAAGAGCATCAGCCCCAGCTTTTGGGCTTTTCTGCCTTTCTAACCACGACTATGCCCTTCTTCAAGTCCAATATCACTGCCTTGAAAGAAGCCGACCTACGCGATAATATTAGAATCATGGTTGGTGGTGCGCCTGTTACCCAAGAGTTTGCTGATAGCGTGGGCGCAGATGGCTTTGCTCCCGATGCAAGTGCCGCAGTTCGCTTGGCCAAGAAGCTGATGGTCGACATGGGATATGACGTTACCATGGGGGGCGACAGTTCAGAAGGCGAATCGGCTTTGGCCAACGCAGTGCAGGCCGTAGAGGATCTACTGGTGAAAGCTGGCCAAGGAGAAGATGAGTAGTCTAAACAGTTCCAAGATATCCATAGAATTTCGTCCCCATAATAAAGTAACTCGGGTTCCTCCTGGCATGACGCTCTTCAACGCTGCCAATTGGATTGGTCTGCCCATTGATAGTACCTGTGGTGCAAAGGGCACGTGTGGCAAGTGCAAAGTACGCATCATACAGGGGCATAATGGTGCTACGGCCGCGGACCGCAAAGCTTTTACCGATGACGAACTGGCCGATGGGTGGCGGCTCTCCTGCCGTAGCGAGGCCCATACAGACGTGATCTGTGAAGTTCCCCGGCTGATGGGCAACCCTAAAGCCGCGTTAATGGGATTTGATCGCCACGTCATTCTGAATGCCAATGTCCACAAGATTCTGCTGACTTTAACGCCACCAAACCTGGATGACCAGCGAAGTGATTATAGCCGAGTCCGCGATGCGCTCCTGGCGGAAGGGTACGACGTCTATGCTTCGTTGACGCTCTTGCGCCAGCTACCCATGGTTCTACGTGAAAGTCAGTGGCAGGCGACAGCCGTTGTCGTCGGCCAGGAGCTAGTTAGCATAGAACCAGGAGACACAACTGGGCGTGCCTATGGTTTGGCCTTTGATATTGGTACAACCACGGTCGTTGGCATGTTACTAGATTTGAATAGCGGAGCGCCCGTTGCCGTCCGTTCGGCCCTCAATGGGCAGGCCATACATGGTGCTGACGTGATCTCTCGCATCAGCCACACCATGCTCAATGAAGATGGGCTTTTCCAATTAAATGGTCTCATTATTCAGACCCTCAATACCCTCATTGGCCAGCTTTTGGAAGAAGGGGGCGTTGACGCCAATCAAGTTTACGAAGTCGTCACGGCCGGTAACGCAACCATGCAGCATCTCCTGCTCGGTATCGATCCAGAGGCCATTGGTCTAGAGCCATTTATCCCGGTGGTCGAGGAGCTTATGCAGGTAGCGGCACAGGAGATTGGGTTGGCCATTTTACCTCAGGCGCAGATTCATCTTTTGCCCTACCTAGGTGCCTATGTGGGGGCCGATCTGGTCGCTGGATTATTGGCAACCGGTTTGGCTCAAAATGAAGGTGTACGCTTGCTTGTAGATGTGGGGACCAACGGCGAGATTATCTTAGGATCGGCGGCACGCACAGTCGCAACGGCTGCACCTGCTGGACCGGCCTTTGAGGGTGCTCAGATTCAGGACGGCATGCGGGCCAGCGATGGTGCCATTGAAGCGGTAACCATCACCCACGATGCCATAGAGCTACAGGTTATTGGGGATGTGCCACCCATTGGTCTTTGTGGTTCTGGCCTGTTGGATGCTGTGGCCCAACTGCGCATGAGTGGACTAATGTTGCCATCGGGGCGCTTTGTTAAGGCCAAGAAGGCTGAAGACCTTGTCTCTCCTGACATGGCCAAACGCATTGTTACGGACGACGAGGGCCGACGTTCGTTTGTGCTGGCGTGGGAGGAAGAGTCTGGTAGCGGAAAACCTATCGTCTTAACCCAGCGGGATGTCCGTGAGCTGCAATTTGCCAAAGGCTCCATTGCAGGGGGGATTGATGTGGTGATGCAGGAGTTGGGCATCGAAGCCGATGAACTCGTCGAGATCTACCTTGCGGGATCGTTTGGTAGCTACATCAACCCCCAAAGCGCGCGCATCATTGGATTGGTCCCTCCTGTACCGGTAGAGCGGATCAAGGCTGTAGGGAATTCCGCTGGCGAAGGAGCTAAAATTGCCCTACTCTCTTTCCGCGAAAGGGAGGTTGCTCGAACCTTGCCAGAGATTGTCGAATATCACGAACTGTCAGGGCGAGGGGATTTTAACGATTCGTTTTTGGAGGTATTGCAGTTCCCAGAGTTAGAGACCCTGGGACTGCCGAGCCGCTGATTGGATACCTTGCTATGCTTCGCCGCTATTTAGCCACAAATGGTAGAAATAGATTCGTGAGGCTTGGTAACATGATCTCTACCGTCTGTAGACTTGGCGAAAGTCCTGTAACCTGCTTTGCTCGGAACGAGCTGTCCGGAGAAAGCAAGAAGGTAACAACTGCCTCATTAGGAACATAGGGCGAAAAGACCTGAGCCGCTGGCGGAAGCTGTGCACTTCCCTGGTTCATAGATGGGACCTGAACCGTATGGACACCGACTGAGGCACCAAGCGTTGACAAGATGAGTGTAAACTCTCCACTGCTGCTGGCCTGAATTTCCCCGAGAAAGGTTTCATCGAGAAAGAAGCCTGTCACTTCATTCGGTCTATAACCAGTACCTCTGATAGTAAAGAAGCTGCCCGGTACACCGTCCGGATAGTTAATCTCTAGTTGCTGAGAAGCAGACTGTGGCGGCAAAGAAGTTGGGGTTGACGTAGGCGTTGAGGTTGCGGTTGCAATTTGGGGATCTTGTGAGATGACTGTGGCCGTTGGGGTGTCCGTCACCGTTGGTGTTTCGGAATGATCAGCATCATCGTCAGAATCCTCAGGTTCCTCTACATCGTCTGGATCGACGATTCCATCAGACTCCTCTGTGGCAGTCGGTGTCTGAGTCGCGTCTGGTGTACTTGTAGCGGTTGGCGTACCTGTGGCAGTTGACGTGTTTGTTGCTGTAGGAGTATGAGTTGCCGTGGGTTCATTAGTCGCCGTTGGCGTAGCTGTGGGCGTTTGGGTGACAGCGGTGATAATCTCACATGCCGAATCGGCAGGACGAGGGTAGATGAACGATATACCATCAATATCATTTTGGTTGAGCGTACGCTTTAGGGTTCCCATGGTTAATGTTTGGTGCATTACTGCTTCTGGGTCTGAATCGTGGCCCAATGCTAGCCAGTGACCAAACTCATGGAGAGCCGCGCTCTGTAAATCAACCCGATCATATGGCGGATCGTTGGTTGCGTCCCACTCGAAGTTATCGTTAAACCAGATGTCTGCTTCCAGTATGATGTTCTCTTCATTAAACCAAAATCGCGCCAATCCAGTTGGATTGGTGACCCCTTGGGAGGAGAAGATGACCTCATTGACGCCATTGTAACCAGTTTCAAGAGCATCTGTTGTGCCATCATAGGTGAGTGTATAATCGGCACTCTGCACTGCGCTCCATGTATCGGCGGCTGCAATGACTGCATTGCGAAAGTCTTCTGTGCTCCCATAATCCCCATCGACCTGGGATGAGTTGATGTTGATCGCATACTTGATCTCTGGGCAAGAGCCTCCCCATTTTCGATCTTTGTAGACAAATCCCAAGCCGTCATAGGTTTCCCGAGCAATAGCATCAGCAGCCTGTTCTGATTCCTTCCAATCTTCTGGTACCAAATAGGCTCTCTTTTTCGCCTCAAGGATGGCTGCCAAATCGTCGTAAAATGATTCAATCGTCAAGGCAGCCCGCCTTACTGAATTGATTACATAGTTTTCGTTAACGAAATAGTTGCCCAACTCCCCTTTAACCACTCTCCACTGGACTCCCACTTGATCATCTTGCCGTTCTTGCTCTTCTTGTAGGAAGATGATCACCTCATCATTTGGTCGATATAAAGGCGAATGGCTACTCTTCATTCCGATTCCATCATCCCCTGCGCTGCCCTCAATCGAACTTTCTTCAATAAAGCCACCTTCAGTAAGTACCCGAATGGTAGCTGGGTAATCCAATGCGGACCCTGCAATCTCGCTCTCTTTTCCCTTCGTTGAGCTGGGCATGCCATTTGTACCGTCATCCATTCCCTTGCTAATCATATATCTGACTTCAACCAAGTTTTCTGTGTGGATGGTGGACCCACTCTCGCTCCAATAGCTGTGGGTCTCGGAGATGCGACCACGTACGATCAAGGTGGATTCTTCAACCAATTCGTCAATGGAGGTTGAACTGGTGCCAGCGGTGGATGATTGATTGAGTGATGTTGCTAGAGATGATTGAACCGATGCCAATGCAAATTGATCAATTTCTACTGATGTTACTGGCAAAGTAGGCTCCCACTCAAAGAGGAGTAGAGCCACTACGCATTGGAGAAAGATGAAGAAGCATACAAACGCTAGGATCCTCATTCTTGTTAACATACAAACCTCGTATATTTCCTTATGAGCCGTGTCTGACGGGCCGAACTGTTGTACATTTTCAGTCACCTGCCGCAGCAGAGTCTTTACTTCTCTGCACTAATTTGTGAGAAGAAGTATTCACTACCCCGTTTACACGCTGCCAATCATCAGTAGAGCGCGGTAGACGGAACGCGATCAAACCTGGGGGATTTGCACGAAATCGTGCCTACACAATCAATTGCAGCCTGCCTGGAAATAGGCCACGGATTCAGATGACCTAGCAGGACTTTTCGTCCTCCGCGGTGCATCTTGAACCATGAAAAACTACTGAGATTGGTTTGTGGCGGGTGATGATTGCAGAATGAAGAAGATGTACTATACGATTTTGCCACAAAAGCGCAAGGAGGTCATCGACTAAATTGACCCTTGAATTCCTACATTTGTCGTAGTCCTGTTTAGGATGGATTCCCACGTTAGAGTTGATGTCGATTTGTCTACTCAAGATCCAACGAGGAGTGTGCGATTGCTCAGAAATAGCGCTGTCTGTTAACTTGAGGTACAATAAAATGAAATTCGAGTTGCTTAACCTCCCTCCCCCAATCGTTCACTCGGCTTCAAAACAGACGCACATGAATCATAAAAATCTCCTACGTTCACTGAGTCAGCTCTATGGCAGGAGCCGCTTATTGGATCAACACGCTCAACTCGCCCCCTATGAGTCTGATGCACTAACGGCTTTTCGCACAAAACCTGCAGCCGTTGTCTTGCCAGAAAGCCCAGAGGAAGTGATAGAGACCGTTCGCCTCTGTCATGAATACAACGTTCCCTTTGTGGCCAGAGGTAGCGGAACAAGCCTCTCTGGTGGTTCCTTGCCAATTCAAGATGGCGTGGTGATTGCGCTCAATCGGCTGAATCGCATTTTGCGGCTTGATCCAATTGACCGTGTCGCCGTCGTTGAGCCGGGCGTTGTGAATCTGGACGTCTCCAAAGCTGCGGCAGCCCACGGCCTCTACTACGCCCCTGATCCGTCGAGCCAGCTAATCTGCACCATTGGTGGCAACGTAGCCTTTAATTCGGGCGGTGCCCACTGCTTAAAGTATGGTATGACGGCCAATCATGTACTTGGAATTAAGGCTGTCCTTCCTGATGGTGAGCTTGTGGAGTTAGGGGGCAGCAGCCTGGAAGGGACAGGTCCAGACTTAAGTGGCTTTTTTGTTGGCTCAGAAGGACTATTCGGTATCGCCCTGGAGATTGTTCTGCGCTTGTTACCGAAGCCGGAAGTCTATCGCACGCTTTTGGCTGCTTATGATTCCCTGGAGGCGGCTGGCAACGCCGTCGCAGATGTGGTTGCGTCTGGCTTGCTACCGGGTGCCATGGAGATCATGGATTCTTTGGCTATTGAAGCTGCAGAGGCGTCCGTCAATGCGGGATACCCTCAGGACGCCGCGGCCTTGCTCATAGTTGAGCTGGAGGGGGACAATGTTCAGGTTGAGGCCGAGTTTGAAGAGTTGTTAACCGTCATCAATGGTTCAGGCGCATACGAAATTCGTGTAGCCAACGATGACGACGAACGGACTCGGATCTGGAAGGGACGCAAAGGAGCCTTTTCTGCCGTAGGGCGGCTGAGTCCAGATTACATTGTGCAGGATGGTGTGGTGCCTCGTAGCCGCCTAGGGGAGGCCCTAGCCCACATTGAACGGCTCAGTAAGCAGTATGAACTACGAGTCGCCAACGTCTTTCATGCTGGAGACGGCAATTTGCATCCGCTTATCCTCTATGATGGTCGCGTAACGGGTATGCTGGAGCGAGCTGAAAAACTGGCTGGAGAGATTTTGCAACTTTGTGTGGAACTAGGCGGGTCGATTACTGGTGAACATGGTGTTGGGGTAGAGAAGCTTGAGTACATGGGTGAAATGTTCAGCGATAAGGATCTCCGCTTTATGGGGCGGATCCGTCACGCCATTGATCCTGTTTCGTTGGCCAATCGGGGCAAAATGCTCCCGCAAGATTATATCCCTGCTGGTGAAGCGCCTGCTCTTGTCTCCCACGGCCCTCACCCCCTTGAACGGGCTGGTATTATTTCGCGCGAGTAATCAACTTTTTAGGAACGAGAATTAAAGTAAGCCGGGCATTTAACGGGGCTGCACCCGAACGAAATGCGCAAGTTATTTACGGATCCTCCCTGATTCTGGATAAATAATGACCTCAAACCAAGCCATATTCATCCAATCGATCGCTGATGTGCAGGATGCCCTCGCCTCGGCTCAGAAGGTCTATCCAAAGGGCGGAGGAAGCAAAAGCGCTCTAGCCAAGGTAGATGCCAGGGGCCAGGATGTGACCTTGCTGGAGATGGGTGGTCTCTCTGGTATTTTGATCTATCAGCCTGATGAGTATACATTCACGGCATGGGCAGGGACCAAAGTTTCAGAAGTAGAGCATGCTTTATCTGAACATGGCCAATATCTGCCTTTTGAACCCCTTTGGCCCCATCAAGGCGCTACGCTAGGTGGTACAGTGGCTTCTGGCCTGAGTGGCTCTGGGCGCTATCGGTACGGTGGCGTGCGAGATTTTTTGATCGGTACTCGGTTTATTGATGGCCAGGGTGATCTGATTCTTGGCGGCGGGAAGGTCGTCAAGAACGCAGCCGGGTTTGATTCACCCAAATTACTGGTAGGTAGCTTGGGTCGTTTGGGCATTATGGTTGAGCTAACCTTTAAGGTATTTCCACGTCCAAAAGTTTTCCGGACATTGGCTATACCGTGTACCAACATAGAAGAGGCGGTCGAACGGCTAGGCAAGCTTGCCGTTGCTCCTCTGGACGTTGATGCGGTTGATGTGGACGTAACCCAAGGGAACGGACCGACTCTCACTATTCGGGTAGGTGGACTGGATAGTACGCTGGCTAGCCGACTCGAGCGGATTCAATCTCTTGTGGGCAATGGCACCATCAGTCAGGCCCAAGAAGAGCAGAGCCTCTGGGACAATGTAAGGAACTTTCAGTGGGTGCCAGCAGATGCGGCCATTGTCAAAGTGCCTCTTGCACCCAGCCGGTTGAACGAACTGGATCAACATTTGGCCAACACGGGCAGTGTGCGGCGCTATACCTCAGGTGGGCATCTCTGTTGGCTGGCATGGCGTAAGTCAATTCACCAGCTCGAATTGCTGCTAGAGGAGCTCTCTCTCTCTGGGTTGGTCATACGATGGGGCAAGCACGATGCCGAGATTCAAGCCGAAAGCCACAATGGTTTAGAAGGCAAAGAAACCGCGTCCATCTTTCTCGGAAAGCGCCAAGGAACAGCGTTTGTCCAGCGCATCAAAACTGGCGTCGACCCACAGGACCGATTTGTGCATCTATAGGCAGCCGGTTCCAGTCGGCTAGCCGTCTGGCCGAGAGTCGCTTGATGTAAAAAATACCAGTACGCGTACTTCGCACTTCGTATACCTAGAAGAGCTATTTCTGGAATAGCCTAGCTCAATGACACTGACTATCTATTCATAAATCTTTGCAAATTGAACAATAAGGTAACTTGCTAAGCAGCTATGCAACACCAAATTCATTTGGAAACCCTTGGCCCCCAAGGCCCCGAAATGACTCATGCCATTGAAAAGTGCGTTCACTGTGGCTTTTGCCTCTCTGCCTGCCCCACCTATAAGGTAATGGGCGAAGAGATGGATTCGCCGCGCGGTCGTATCTATTTGATGAAGGAACAGATGGAGAGTTCGCTCTCCCTGGATTCTACCTTGCCTTACACGGATCGCTGCCTAGGCTGCATGGCCTGCGTTACGGCTTGCCCTTCTGGAGTGGAATATGGAGAGCTGCTCATGCCCTTCCGATCAACTGCGGAAGAAGAGAGAACACGCTCTCCTATGGAGAGGCTAACTAGGCTCTTGGTGCGCGAAACGTTGCCCTACCCAGAACGGTTCCGGCTTGCCGCATCTATGGGACGGCTGGCACGCCCTCTTCAGGGGCTGTTACCAGAGCCGCTTGGTTCCATGTTACAGCTCTTGCCCGATTCTTTGCCCAAAAGGAGCACGTTCCCTAAGCTGATTCCAGCGCGTGGGAAACGTCGTGCCAAGGTAGCTATGTTGGTTGGGTGTGTACAGCAGGTATTGGCCCCAGAGATCAATGAAGATACCATTGAGGTACTAACGCAAAATGGCGTTGATATTCTCATTCCAGAGGGACAGGGATGCTGTGGCTCGCTCTCCATGCATACAGGGATGGCGAACCAAGCCCAGTCATTGGCGGCCCACAATATTTCTCTCTTTTTGCCACTATTGCGTTCTGGCTCTATTGATGCTATCATCACCAACGCGGCAGGTTGCGGTTCTGGTATGAAAGAGTATGGATTGCTATTCAAAGGTAGTGACTTAGAGGCGGATGCCCGAGAGTTTGCTCAAGGCGTCCAGGATGTAAGCGTTTTCCTGGCCCACCTTGGTCTTGTTGAACCACCTCCATTGCCTACCGACCTGAATGTTGCTTATCATGATGCCTGTCATCTGGCTCATGCGCAGAGGGTGACAAGCCAACCTCGTCAATTGCTACGCTCCATTCCCAATGTATCGCTTTTAGAAATCAACGAAGGCGATTTGTGTTGTGGGTCTGCTGGCACGTATAATTTGGAGCAACCAGACCTTGCTCGACAGATTGGGCTGCGAAAAGCGGAGAATATTATGCAGACAGGTGCCGATCTGGTGGTGACAGGGAATATAGGCTGCATGACCCAAATTCAGAGTCATCTACAAGAGTTAGGTCAGCCTATACCCGTTCAACATACCATGGGGCTTTTGGCAGCCGCATACCGTAGCAACCGATGATCATAACCGAATACCGATTACGTATCGTATTTATATACTCTCCTCCGGAGGCAGAAAATGTCAAAATTTGTCAAGATAAATACCGAACTGCGAGATGCTGATATCGTCATGGAAGCGTTAGATGATCTGAGTATCCCGTATGAAGCCAACCAGCAATATAAGCATATTTATAGTGGTCACAAAGAGCTAGTCCCTGTATTGGTGCGAAAGCCGGGTGCTCATTTTGGTTTCCGCCAAAAAGAAGATGGTCTGCTGGAAGTGATCGGCGATGATATGCAGATGCATGGCATTCAGAAAACGGTCGAATCGATCCAACAACGGTACGCCTATCGGATTGTGCTGCGTGAGACCGAACAGGCTGGATTTGATCTTGTTGAAGAGACAGTGGGCGCGGATCAGGTTATTCGGCTGACTGTACGCCGTTGGCAATAGGTTGAGGATACTATGCAAAGAGAAGAGATCGAAATCTTAGTTCACCCTGATGGGAGCGTTGAGTACACAATCAAGGGCATCAAGGGCAGTGGCTGCGAATCGATCAGCCAGCTATTGGAGCAGCTTGGCCGTGTTGAAGTAGAAGAAAAGACCGGCGAGTATTATGACTTTGGTCAAGATGTCCAAATCTCAATTGGAGAAAATTGATCTGTGAGCGAGATTCGAGACGCTATGACTCCTATAAAACAGACCACTTTAACTCTGAATGATTCGGTTGACCGGAAGAATGGTACGGCAGACCTGCCTGTCGCACCCTTTACCAGCCTCTTTCCAACTGAAACAGAAATTTACCTCTTGCCCAACGGTGAGATCGTCGTGGCGGATATGCCTGCCGAATTGGCCGAGAGACTGCAAAAAATTGGTCTCACCCTGAACGCCGAATGAATTCGACTGAGCTTCCTATAAGTCCATCTGGTATCTCGCCAGACCCTGAGCCGATTCAGATTCAGCAGCTTTATGAACATGTTGAACTGTATGCTCAGGGAACTCCTCCCCAGAATACTCTCTTTGTGCTGGGACAAGAGCGAGGCCCTGCTTTGGCTTCGTCCATTCAATTTACCCTCTCTTTGGACGAACAAGGACCACAAGAGACGACTGAGCTGCTACTCATTGATCCGCCTCGTGATGCTGTTGAACGTTTTCGGCTAGAGGGGAATGTAGCTGCCCTATATACAACACCTCTTGCCACAGAGAGTCCATCACTGACCTTCCCTCAAGTCCAGACCCAAGCTGGTGGGGTTGCCCACATCCGTATTGGCGACCATTTCTTAGATCTCCACTCCTTTCAAGCCGGCACGATTATCCATCTGCCTACTTTAGGCATTGTCTGTAGCGGGGTATTGGGTAGTGATGCGCTCCTGCCTCTTATTGCTGATCACACGGACGGGGACGATGTACTGAATGCCTTACGTTTCTTGGCCTCATTAGTCAAAAATCAGCATTTCCAACTAATGATTCCGCAGTGTGGTACGGCTGTAAGTGATGCCGTTGACGTCATGGGGCGTCTGGCTGCCGATGTGGCGTATATACACGCCCTACAACGGGTTGTAGAGGCAACTACCGGCCAAGAAGAAGATGGCTTGGCAACGCTGCTCTCGTTGAGTGACTCCCTGTTGCCATCGACCCGCTCATCGTCACTATCGGAGGAGCGACATCTGCTGAATCTCCAAGCACTCTATCTTGCCCAAGAGAGTGGTCTAGACTCATAGCCAGTTAACTAGCGGTCTTGAGTATGGAGTGAGTCGCAAACAAATCGCGCGTTTCACTCGGGCGTAGCCCCATCAAATGACCAAACTATACTGCGGTCGTTTTGAAAACAGGAGTTTTCCGATGCTCTACCAGAGTGACCAAACTCGTGTTTTCAAACGGAGCCGAGTATAATTGATTCTCGTGCTTAAAATAACCCAGCCTGCTTTGGTATATCCGGATAGGGAACGCGCATGTGCTCATAAGCCGCCCGAGTCGCCACTCGTCCACTGCGTGTCCGGTCGATAAAGCCATGCTGAAGCAGATAAGGCTCCACTACATCCATAATCGTATCCCCTTCCTCACTGATGCTTGCTGCCAACGTGTCTAGCCCTACCGGGCCACCATTAAACTTCATGATGATCGTGTCCAAAACCCGCCTATCTAAGTCATCTAGACCAATCTCATCAACATCCTGCATGGCTAGAGCCAGCTTCGCTATATCCAGATTAACAGTTCCATCACCACGCACCTGGGCATAATCCCGCACCCTACGCAGCAGACGGAGTGCAATACGGGGTGTTCCTCGAGAGCGCTTGGCAACCTCATAGGCCCCTTCTTCGTCAATTTCAGTCTGAAGCAGAGCTGCCGCCCGTGTAATGATCTCTTGTAAAGCATGAACCTCATAAAAGTCGAAACGCTCAACCACGCCAAAGCGGGCGCGTAGGGGGGATGTAAGCATGGCCAAACGGGTGGTGGCCCCAACCACCGTAAATTTGGGTAAGCTCAACTGGATATTCCGTGCGCCAGGTCCGCTGCCAACAACAATATTGAGAGAGAAATCTTCCATGGCAGGGTAGAGCACCTCTTCTACGGCACTGCGCAGGCGGTGGATTTCATCAATGAAGAGAATGTCCCCTTGGCGTAAGCTGGTGAGAATTGCAGCTAAGTCACCCGCCTTTTCGATGGCTGGACCGGCAGAAACTTTAAGGTTGCCATCCATTTCATTGGCCAATACGTGGCTAAGGGTAGTTTTGCCAAGACCCGGCGGCCCATATAACAGTACATGATCCAGGGCCTCTCCGCGTTGGCGAGCAGCAGTTACGAGAATTTGCATCTTTTCTCGCAACCTCTCCTGGCCAATCATCTCTTTGAGCGTACGAGGACGCAATGCATGATCAACCTGTTTATCGCCGATCTGCTCCTCACCAGAGACAGTGCGGTCGGGCGAATTATCAGGTTTGCTCCTCTGCGGCGGAGAGTCAGCCGTCGGATTGTGAGGACTATGGTGGGTCCGCTCATCAGCCATTTCTTAAGTTCCCATCATTGAATCTTGTTCAACAAACTTGGCGTCGTGCCAAATTTGCACGGATGTTCTATTTGCCCTTATTATATCAGATTATGTCAAAAATGCTTTATTCTTGCGACGATGCTTGACCTTTTGACAAAAAGCTGCTATAACCTGTCTGATATTTTGTATTTTTGAGTAATCATATTTTATGTAAGAATGAGGTGAATTCGTGGCCCCCAATAACCAAGAAGAATTATCTAAACTGAAGGAGAAGGAGTTATTATCCGAGCGCGCTAAGGCGGAATCCGAGCTGAGCAAATTGCGTGAGTTTATGCTGGCTGAGGTCGACATTGATCCAGAAGAAGGTGACTCTGAAGTCTCTGAACGCGAGAAAAATGCTGCTCTAATTGCTGTTCTTGAACGCAAGGTAAATAACATTGATGCTGCTCTGCAATCTATGCAGAAGGGACAGTATGGAATTTGCGACCGGTGTGGTGAACCAATCGAACCTGAGCGTTTGGAGATTAAGCCGGATGCTACACTTTGTGTACCCTGCCAGCGAGAGGTTGAGCGTCTAAGTCGTCGCGGTCGCTAGATGGCCTCAGCGCAAGTAAACTGCGCCCTCATTTATACTCTAGTAGTGAAACATGTAAGTGGCTGCGCCACAACATGTAAGAGGCTGCGCCACAGGGAATGAAAACCGAACAAAGATTTAGGAGATTGCGCAGATTCTTAATCTTTCTAATCTTTTTACCTTTGTTGTTTTCATGGCAGTAGATCAAAATCCGTCATTTTGTTTGGCTATAGCGTTGCTTCGCAACCGTTTCACGAGCTGCAATACGACGGTGGGACGACGAGAAATCTGTACTCGACAGTTCACTTCGAGAAATCCTACTGCGTGTAATCTCTTACGCCGGATTATTCGAGTACACGCCGCATTCGAGAGTGCTCATTCCGCGTTCCCACTAAAATTTTGGATTGCCCCGTTGTGAGCCAATTAGTATCAGTAGATCGCAATGTGTCATTCCGACGAAGTATGAAGAGAAACCTTAAGTGGGCGACAGGAGAAAGATTTCTCATCGTTCCTCTTCAAGATGACATTTCACAGCGTTGCTGCGATCTACTGATATAGTATATCATACAACAAATAATCTGTTCTTCTGTGTAGAAGCAGCTATAATTTCGCGCAGAAAATTCGACGACAAAGGAAAATTACTTGGACGCATCAAATGTCTACCCATCTAGTCATCCTCTGATTCAGCACAAGCTGAGCCTGTTGCGGCGAAAGAGCACTGATCCCAAGAAATTTCGCGAATTAATTAGTGAACTTTCTATGATGCTCTGCTATGAGGCCACGGCGGATTTACCTTTGGAACCCACCACGATAGAAACACCACTGACCGAAACCGTTGCTGCTCTTTTGGCCGAAAAAATTGGGCTTGTGCCAATCCTACGGGCTGGTTTGGGCATGGTCGATGGTGCATGGAGTATGATGCCGCAGGCTGAAGTTTGGCACCTAGGCTTGTACCGAGACGAGGAGACGCTACAGCCTGTTGAGTATTACAATAAACTGCCGGTTGCGCCAACTGTTCAACTCTGCTTGTTGTTAGATCCTATGTTAGCAACGGGCGGTTCGGCTATTGCGGCCGTAGAAGTTTTGAAGCGTTGGGGTGTTCAGCGGATTAAGTTCGTCGGTGTAATCGCTGCACCAGAGGGGATTGCTGCACTCCATGCTCTGCATCCGGATATAGACATTCATGTTGCAGCCGTTGATGAACGACTGACCGATGAGAGCGATCCCTTCCCAGAGGGCTTTATTTGGCCTGGATTAGGCGATGCAGGCGATCGTCAGTTTGGGACAGCCTAAGCACCCATCCTTAATACAAAAAAGAGGTCGCCATATGGCAACCTCAATTAATGAGTTGGCTTGGCGCGCATAGGCCAAAATACGCCTACAGCGCAAAACCAACTTCTATTTAGAAGAGATGGTCTATCATTTTGCAGCAGCAGTTAAGGGTTTGTGCTGCCCAAGGGGTCGTCTAGATCAAGGCCTTCGATTAGATCCTTGAAGACGCCAATATCCTCACCACCTGGCTCATCCGACTCTGTGAATTCATTCTGAGGATCATTCAAGCTCATCTCTTCACCCGGTTCAATACTCGCTTGATCCATAACATCTTCGGCTACATAGATGGGCGCATTGACTCGCACAGCCAAAGCAATGGCATCGCTGGGACGGCTATCTATCTCAATGGTGTCACCATCCAAATCCATGACAATTTTGGCATAAAATGTAGCAGTCTCCAAGCCTGTCACAACAATGTTCAAAACCTCAGCCCCCAACGTCTCAATAATGGTCTTGAGCAGATCATGAGTCAGAGGGCGGGTTGCATCCATTCCTTGAAGCTGAATCGTAATCGCGTCAGCCTCAAATGGACCTATCCAAATAGGAAGTAAACGTTCACCGTCTTCTTCCTTTAGCACCACAATACGATGATGACTCATCAAGCTGACACGGATGCTATCAATAGTTACCTCGATCATATTACTCATCTCCACCAACTCTATGCTGGTTTATCGAATTTAGGCCTGAGAAGAGATAAACAAACATTTTGGCTCAGGCATATCAGGGCAAAAACTGGTCACATGGGAAGATTATAGCACAGTTAAATTCTCGTGCCAAGTGATGTTGGTTCCTTCCTTTAGGCTTTCGTGCCGCTTTGCGGCCGTAACCGAGCTGCACGCTCCGTCGCAAGCGACTGTAAACAAACAGGATGACTTTCCATACAGCTTCTCCTCAGATGAGGGCAGAGGTTTCCTTGTTCTGAATAGCCTTAACGACGTGCTACCAATACATCACGCTGTTTGATGACTCGATCGACTCGATGCTCAAATTGGTCGTATGGCGATTCGTGTAGGACGCTGAGATCTGAATTTTCTGCAACTACACTGTGCATCTGCTTTCTAGATATCGTTGTTGCATCCCATGCCATGACCAAGGTTCCTCCCCGTCGCAACATGGACGCCCAAACCGGTAAAGCCGCCTCTAATAGGGTTCTTATCCGTCCTGGGTGTTTACTACCGTGCTGAATACCATAGGGCAGATCAGTAACAATCAAATGGGCTTTGATGCCAGGAAGCAGTTGACGAGCATCGACCGTATCGCCGCTAGCAAAGAGCGCCGTCTGCCTCCTTCTCTCCCGCTCTGCTTTGGATAGTCCTTCATGGTCCGTCGTTGGTACAATAGGGGCCACTGACACGGTCCAACGCCTACCCAGTTTTTTTAGCCGTTCTTCTTTGAGTCGGGCCGAAATACGCTTCTCCTGAGCAAATTGCTGCAGAAATGACGCAGTTGATTTACTATTGTGAAGATCCTGTTCAACGCCAGCGACAGTCCCTGCTCCTAACACGAGGGCCACAAAGAGGGTTGTACCACCGCCTGACAACGGATCGATTACCGTCAGATCTGACCAATTGGTTTTGGAAAAAGCTGAGCTAAATTTGGCAATATTGCAGAGCCACTGGGTAAAGAGTTCATTGGTCTTGCCCTTGTAGCGACGGGCCATACTCAGCTCTAGTGGCTGCTGGGGAATAAAACCACTCTCAATCGGTAAGAGAAATGGCCCTTCTCGCTCTCCAATCTGGTCGTAGAGAAAAAAGTAACCACTCGTCATGGCCAACGTACCTAGGGTGTGTCGTTCGTCGTCTGTTAGTGGCGCACTCATTTCAATGCGTAGATACGTCTGATCCCCTAGCTCACAAGGCACAATGGCCTGAATCCGTTGACCAAAGGGGCTAAGTAGGAGCTCCGCAGGTGCTAAATCAGTGGCTAATGCTGCATATTGGGTGCTGCGTTGCGGTGCGATTTGGCCGAGGAGTATCTTGCTACTGCTCATTCGTATCTACCTGAACCCGCCTACTCTACTAAATTAATGGGTTGTTTGCCCAACTTATATCGGAAATCGCAGTGAGAGGCGCCTTGCATGATGGTTTGGGTGCGAGACAGCTTCACATCACCATTAAAGCCTTCGATCAGGGCATAATCTCGATTGCAAGAGAGGACCGCACCTAAATCAGCGATTCCCAAGGCCTTGTAAAGCTCTGCATATCGACAGCGAGTCACGTTAAAGGAGAAGGTTTCATCATTCTTCTCCAGCACATCGATTTCTAGCGCGCTATCTTGGGTCCAATATTGGAGGGAATCCGCAAAGTGATCCATAGAGTCTCCCCCCATCTGTTTGGCTAGCTCACCGCCCTGCTCCTGAGCCACTCGTATGATCGTATCCCGAACGATTTTGATGACTTCTTCCCGCCCAAAGTGATCGCCTAGCGCCTCGAGTACAGGCGCCAGAATACGAGCCTCTGTTTCTCGACGCGTAAGCACGCCAATGCGTGCATTTAAAGTATCTGGTTGTTCTTGCATAATGTTTTTACAGTGTCAGAAGGCACAAAACCAACTAAGAAACATGGCCAGCTGACAAGCTGACAAGCTGACAAGCTGACTATTGAATCATCTTAATACAGACAGGCGTCGGCACATCGGCAACGTGTCCTGTTGGCGTTAATCCACCGCTCTCTTGGTCAATAAAGTAGGTTGCAATGGACCCCGTGTCTTGGTTCGCCGCTAGCAACAGTTTGCCCGTTGGATCGATGCCAAAGTTGCGCGGGGTTTTCCCTTGAGTCCATTCATGGCCAGCCGGAGTCAATTCACCAGTTGTCTCATCCACCGTGAATATAGCGATACTGTCATGACCTCGGTTGGACCCGTAAAGGAACTTCCCCGATGGATGAACATGGATATCGGCGGTGGTGTTGTTGCCATCAAAATCGTCGGGCAGGGTAGGCGCAGTAGAGATTTCGGTTAATGAACCGGTTGATTCATCAAAAACATAACCTGTAACCGAATTGCCAAGTTCGTTGATCACATAAGCAAACCTGCCATTGGGGTGAAAGTCAAAGTGACGCGGCCCAACACCTGGTGCGGCTTCAATAAAGGCTTGAGCGTTCGGCGTCAGCTTCCCCGCCTCTACGTTCAGATCATAGATCACCACCTTGTCCATGCCCAAGTCTGGCACGTAGGCATAGCGGTTGCTGGCGTCGACATTGATTGAGTGGGCATGGGCGGCTTCCTGGCGGTTTGGGTTCACGCTGGAACCCTGGTGCTGAATGAAATCGGTGGCTGGACCCACTGAACCATCGGGTTGAATAGGCAGGACACAGACGCTGCCACCGCCATAGTTGGCCGCCAACACATACTTCTCTGTAGCATCGACCATAAGGTGGCAGGGGCCTGGCCCTTCCGAACTCTCTGTATTGAGGAAGCTCAATTCGCCCGCTTCAGTATCCAGTTGAAAGGCGCTGACGCCGCCTACCTTTTTCCCATCCCTCTCCATAACTTCATTGACTGAATAGAGATATTTCTGGCTCGGTGAAATGGCCAAAAATGCCGGGTTGTCAATCCCTGTAGCCTTGCTCTGATAGGTCAGCTCACCCGTTTCTAGGTTCAGTTTGTAGACGTAAATGCCTTCGCTTTTGGCTTCAACAAAAGGCATACTTTTTGTATAGGTTCCGATGATGGTTAGGATTTCAGTTGACATGGTGTTCTCCTTCTTGGTCTTGGGTGATTCGCCTCTTCTCTCTAAATCCCAAAGATCGACGACATCTTCGCATCTGCCAGCATCCCATCCATCTCTTCATCGGATGGGCGAGCCTCAAAGCGGGCGGCAGATTCTAATACCAGGGGCAGCAGATCAATATCACCAGCCGTGTTGAGAAAGACGTTTGAATTTCCCACAACCCAATGGACAGCCCGGTCAATATTCGCCTGATCTTCTAATGGCTGATACCAGGTGCTGCGTGCCCGCTCTTCAGTTGCCCAAGGCCCTCGGGCAATCGATTTTATGGTCTGGACCGCCACGTTACGCTCCTTGGCTATTTCGACCAACTCATCAAAGTCGGATGCATACTTGGGTTTGCTCATCATAAGCCGGTTATAAGGTAGCAGGAGCGTATCAAAATCAAAACGGGCTAGGCTTCGCTTATGCATGGCTGCAATGGTCCAACCATGTCCTGTTACACCGATAAAGCGGACAAGCCCCTCGTCCCGGGCCTCAATGGCCGCTTTGAGCGCACCATCCTCACCCATTGCCGTATCCCATTCATCGGGATCGCTCAAGCTGTGAAGCTGAATCAGATCAACCTGATCCACTTGGAGGCGTTCTAGGGATTTGCGAATCTGATCCCGAGCCGCTTGATAGGTACGTTCACCTGTTTTGGTGGCCAGGAAGAAATCCTTGCGATGATTTTTCATCCAAGGTCCGATGCGTAGCTCCGAGTCGCCGTAGCTAGCGGCTGTGTCAATATGGTTTACCCCATGTTCCAAGAGAACATCCAGGGTACGATCTGCATCCGCCTGGCTAACTCGTCCTAACGCGGCTGCCCCAAAGAGGGTGACGGTACTCATGTGTCCCGTTCGCCCAAAAGGTCGTTTCTCAATCATAGTGATGGTCTCCTTGCTGTCTTAGGCATAGTCATAGTCAGTAGATAAGGAATGGGTGACAAATGCTTTGCGCGTTTCTACTGATACTCTTTATCTGGATCTTGTTCTAGCCGCCCGAATTGAAAGTCTAGCTCCAGCCACATATCTTTGGTCTCGCGTCGCATGGCATAGAGGCGACTTCGCATGTCGGTAGCGATGTGAGCCAGCCCAGGATCCAAGATTCTGTTGGTACTCTCATACGGATCGCTCTCTAGATCATACAGCTCTTCATAGGCGTGCTTTCGGGTATGTTCTGTGGAGCGAATGCCCATGTGGGTAGCACCCGTCTCTCGAACCGCCGTCCATGTTTTCGAACGAAAAAGATCCGTGGGCAGGGGCGTCAGGTGATCAGCCGCCACATTCTGCACATACTTATATTTCCGTCCCCGCAGGACCCGATAGGGATTATAGTCAATCACTTCGTGGAAGCAATGAGAAAAGGTAACCTCGTCCCAATCCTCTGGCTCTGGCGTGTCGAGGATGGGCAGCAAGGAACGTCCAGGCAACGTCTCATTCACCAGATGATTGGCTTCTGGTGAGAGTGCTGCCAACGCTTCCACGCCACACCACTCCTGCACCGTGGGCCGGATATCCAAGTGATTGATGAGGGCTTGATTCATGGTGCCACCCGCCTGCAAATCAGAATGGTAGACCAGGAAAGGTACTCGATGCCCGCTATCGAAGAAGGAAGCCTTGGCACCCGGGAAGGGCATAGCATGATCCGAGGTTAGGATAATGAGCGTCTCATCGGCACGACCCGATTCTTCTAGCACATCCAGAAGCTGTCCGACGCTGTGATCAAAGCGGGATACTGCCTGGTAGTAGTCTGCCAAATCTTCACGAACCCCAGGCAGATCCGGCAGAAACGGAGGGACAATCACCTCATCTGGCGAATAGGTCACTTTGGGCACATTGGGATAGCTCCGTTCATTGGCGTATCCACCTGGCGCCCGGTGAGGATCGGCAAACCCCACGTGGAGGTAGAAGGGCTTATCCTGGTTATCATTCAGAAAGGTGCGTGCCGCACTGGCCATCTCTGCACCCATGCGCGTATCTACCTTTGGCTCATATTCAAAGGGGTAAATACTGTAAGGTTCAACGTGCTTCTTGCCGATGCAAGCGGTGGCGAATCCAGCCTCGCGTAGGGATTGGGGCGTTGAAGACATCCATTCGTGGGTGCGGAAACCTTGGATGCCATGACAGTGACCGTACTGGCCATGGACGTGGCTATGCTGCCCGGTTAAGATGCTGGCCCGACTTACGGCACAGGAGGGGCTGGTGCAGAATGCGTAATCGAAGGCTACGCTACGTTTGGCCAACTCGTTGATGCGCGGCATCTGCAAGACCGTGTTGCCGTAACATTCAGCCAGGGGACTCCAGTCGTCGGCAATGAGAAACATCACGTTGCGGTATTTGGTGCTCATTTTCGTATTGCCTCTTTGATGGTCGGCGTAAGATATAAGCCAAGATGCATGGGCCGATTGCTCTCTTAGCGAGTATCATGCTAAACTTATTTGGAGATTCAACCTTTCCTTTTCCCCTCAGTCTACCTGATGAGCGTACGCAATGACAAACTGCATTGCATCGTAGCACTAAAACACCTATATGGAGGAACCTTGTGACAGAGCAATCAGACGCCACTCGATCTTACGCGCCGGTTGACGTCCCTCAAGATATCTTAGAGCGCTTTAAAAAGTTACCTGTGGCAACCGTCTGGAACCACGTCTGGAAAGATGCCCAGGTCGATCTGCCCTTTATGGAAAATGTATTTCCCTATACGCCAGGAAAGCGGCTGGCTGCTCGGGCGCGCACCCTACGCTTCTTGCCACCGCGCCCTGATCTGCTGGCTGAAGTTGTCATTGGCGAAGAGTCACCCGAATACAAGGCCATGGCCCGCTGCGGCCCTGGCGATGTGCTGGTAGCCGACCTCATGGGCAATCCCAAACCAGTGGTCTTTGGCGATGTAAAGGCGCTCCAACTCAAGATGAACAACGCCGATGGCATTGTAACTGACGGCGGTATTCGCGACTTAGATGTGATGAACGAAGAGAACTATGGTCTCATCGTTTATGCCCGAGCACGCTCACCCTTCGGGAATGTCCCCTGGTCCATCGCCGCGGAAGAAAACGTCGATATCCAGTGCGGTGGCGTCCTGGTTCGTCCTGGTGATGTATTAGTTGGTGATGATGACGGCGTTGTCGTGGTTCCCTCCTGGTTTGCTGCAGAGTGCGTTCAAATTGTAGAGGATCATGAGGGAGTAGAAGCCTACATCAAAGAGAAGATCATGGCCGACAAGGTCGCTCCCGGTAAATATTACCCACCTACCCCCGAAATGATGGCCGAATGGAAAGCAACCTTGTCATGACAATCTCGAAAGTAAAATTTAACCCAGAACTACTGCATCCATCGGTCTTTGTGGCTCAAGGGGCCGTGATTGTGGGTGAGGTCTACTTAGCTGAGGGATGTGGCGTCTGGTTTAACGCGACCCTGCGCGGCGATAACGAGCCTATCCACATTGGTTCTGGCTCTAATATTCAGGAAGGAACCATCTTTCATGTCGATCCGGGCTTCCCTATCACCATTGGCGAAGGGGTAACTGTAGGGCATGGTGCCATTGTCCACGGCGCAACCGTGGGTGACAATACGGTGGTCGGCATGGGGTCAATTCTTCTCAATGGTGCCGTCATAGGCGAAAACTCCATAGTGGGCGCAGGCGCTTTGGTAACGGAAGGAAAAGAGTTCCCACCTGGCTCGCTGCTCCTGGGCAGCCCGGCCAAAGCTGTGCGCTCACTGACTAAAGAAGAGATCGAGAAGAACCGGAACTCTGCCAGACACTATGTTGAGCGCGCCCGTCGATTTCAGGAGGGAGAGTAGTGGAAACCTCCTTTTATGGTTACTATGATTCAGTCATTGGATTGGTCGAAATCGGTGGAACCGAAGAGGCCGTGAATACCCTCTATTTTGTGGAGAAACGCCGCGATGAGGTCGCCTCCTCACCACCGATTGAAGCCGCAGTAGAGCAGCTTGACGCCTATTTTCAATCAGGGCGGCGTGCGTTTGATCTGCCTTTGAAGATGCGCGGCACCGACTTCCAGAAGAGAGTCTGGAATCAGCTTCTAAGCGTTGACTACGGCACCACAGTCTCCTACCTGGACATCGCCAATGCCTTAGAC
The DNA here is from genome assembly GCA_039028975.1 of Chloroflexota bacterium. GTDB lineage: Bacteria > Chloroflexota > Anaerolineae > Caldilineales > Caldilineaceae > JAHBNG01. The sequence continues at coordinate 22,214 of JBCCHB010000057.1, read as the reverse complement.
CATCCCAAGGCCGTACGCGCAGTGGGAGCCGCCAACGGCCAGAACCCCATCTCTATTATCGTACCCTGTCATCGGATCATCGGCAGCAACGGTCGGCTAACCGGGTATGGTGGTGGGCTTTGGCGGAAGGAGTGGCTGCTGAAGCATGAGGGGGCGTTGTTGGCGTAAGGGGAACAAGGATCCTCTACTAAGTAAACTGAGGGATTGGAGGGGCTTGGGCATCATGCTTCGTTGTAAATAATCGCAGTTCTGTAAAAGTCATGCACAAAGGCAGAACCGCACGGGGCGTGCTTCCTGAACGGGCTATGTGTTACTTTTACTCTACTGCAAATAATCTTATATACTCAGCTTCGTTTGAAGTCGTCCGCAGCTTAGTAGAGATAGGGTAGATCTCCGATAGGTCTTTTGACGTATAATGGGCGTGCTACGTTTACTACTTAACCCAACAAAGTAGCAAGGAGTCCATAATACAGAGCCGTATCCGATGAAGCGGAGGAGAAAGTGATATGTTTACCCCCAAAAAGATGATTGTTTGGTTGCTCATTGGTTCGATTGTTGGATTTGGCCTATTTGTCATGATAGAGGCCCCTGGAGTCGCAGCACAACAGGACTGTTATGAGTACGGTGATCTGCGCATTGTTCTCTCATGGAATACCAATCAGACTGATATTGATCTGCATACCTACGACCCTGAAGGTAATCATGCTTGGTACCGCGACTTGGGCGGGATCCCAGGTGGTCAGCTCGATTATGATGATGTGGATGGCTTTGGTCCGGAGACGTTCACCATGAGTGAGCCGGTTACCGGCACGTACAGAATTCAACTTCACTACTACGCTGATCATAACGAGTCTGGTGTACAGGCTGAACAAATTGGCGATGGACAGACTGGCAACCAAAATCAGCTTGACCCATGGTCGGTCTATAAGAGACGTGTTGCCAAAACCACAGAGACAGTAGTAGGCTCACTAACTGAAAGAGGCAGCCCTAGCGCCACGGCCACTACAGCCACAGTACGCGTCTATGTGGGAGGCGTTCTTCAATTTTCTGCTAGCAACACCCTCTCCTCTGTTGGACAGTGGTGGGATGCCCACGAATTCACTATCTGCGGGGGCAAGCCTGCCATCGTCAACGTGGAACCCAAATATAAGCTAGACAATACCCGCTACCTTGAAGGAATTCCCGTAGAGAACCCCATCAAGGTTAAGGTGAATTGGTTAGGCAATCCCCCTGGCAAGGTCGACTTTAAGCTCAACGGTCAGGTAATCGCTAGCGAAGAGGCATCTGGTAGCCTTGCAACCCATACCCTCAATATGGGCAGTGAACTGCAAGATGGCCTAAATAGACTAGAGATCGTCGCCAAAGCCAGCGGCGAGAATGGCCAATCGTCGACGCCCAAGACATATCAGTTTTACTCTATTCCTCAACCGCTGTGGATTGGGGGGCTATTTAGTATGGGGTTGTCTAGCTTGCCCGTTATGGCATCTGGCACGGTTGGTGTTGGGGGCAGTGATGCTTATGAAATGAGTATGAAAGTCCCTAAAACGCCTTTTTCTATCGACGCGCTGCGCTACGGGCCACCCGATGGGAAAGTTAAATTTGAATGGGGTGCAGAGGGTAAACTCGTTATTCCGCTTGACTGTTCTACCGCGCCCAAAGCCGAACTCTCCGCGAAAGGGGGATTCAAATTTCTCGACTCCAACGTTGCCCTAACTGGCTATGGCGGCATTGAGTCCCAGCGTGTAAGTCCTTGTAACTTTGCACCACCCCATGGCTTTATCGGTGCAAAGCTTGACTACACAGAAACAATCTACCGTAAACCAGTGCTGGTCATGGTTACTTACTTTAACGTAGCCGTTGGTCGTACTGTGGATACCATCGTCGTATTTTTCGAGCTGGAAGAGTTCGTCGGCAAATTGGGAGAGTTTTATGTAGACGGTAAAATCGGGATCGATGCCAAGATAGCAAACATCCAAGTCCAAGATAGCCAACTCAACGCCCTGGTCTTTAAAGATCTGAACCTAGGCGGAAGCATTGGTCTGCAGGGCGGATTCCGTGCGGATATCGTTGTTGTCGAAGTGGATGTCTATGCTGGTGCCAGCGGTGGAATCACCTTCCAAAGGCCCGGTGAAATCTCTCTTCCCATTACGGAAGATTGGGAATTTGACAAGATTGAACTTAAAGGTGAAGTAGGGGCCAAATTCCGCGCCTTGTGGTTTACACGGGAAGCCAAGGGCGAAATTACCTGGACATACCCACCCCAAGCCAATATGGCTAGGCTGCTCGACCAATTGGAGAAGAGCGAGTGGCGTCTGATTGGGCACTATCGCGCTGACGGTGCGGAGGCGCTTCAACTCGCACCCGGTGCTGGTCAAATCATGGGTAGGATTTCAGGACAATCGCGCTCCCTTCAATTGGCTCCATCGGACGCCATAACCGAAGTGCTGGTCAGTAATGTCTACCCCTATCCTGAACTCTCCATGACCATGCACCCTGATACCGGCTACCCTCTGCTGACCTGGGTTCAGACTGATGCCGCCAAGCCAGTGGGTCAGGCCCATGAAATTTACTTTAGCCAGTGGAATGGCGCAGCCTGGAGCCAGCCAGCCGCCATAACTGATAATGCCCGTTTAGATGGGGCACCTCAGATTGCTTGGGCAAGCAATAGCCAAGTGGGTGGCAGCGAAGCGGTTGCCGTATGGCATCACATGAACGCAGAGCTCACCGCTGATGCGACCCTAACCATGACTACGGCCAATCAGATTGAGATTGCTACAGCTATCTACAGCCCCACAACGTCAAGTTGGAGTGCCCCAAAGCTGGTGACGGACAATGGTGTCTTAGACGCATTTCCCAAAGTTGCCCGAAATAGCGCCGGCGATCTGCTGACTGTTTGGCGACGCAACCAAGCTGGACTCTTGAGCGGTGACTCGAGCAATCCCGATACCATCATGGCTGCTTTCTATCAGCAAGGTTGGGGTGCGGAGATGGCTGTTATTCCTGCTATTCCGGGGATTGTCGATCTCGCCGTTGGTTATGGGGATGGCACAGCCACCATTGTCTATTCCCAAAACCTGACACCAACCGATCAGATCACGCCAACGGCCCAACTCTTAACCAGTAATTGGAACGGCACATCCTGGTCTGCCCCAACCCAGCTAACCGATGATGCCAATGGACACCGAGATCCACAGATTCTCTACAATACAGCCAACGAACCGATCCTGCTTTGGCTGGCGGGGGATACATTATACCTGCGCAACATGACAACAAGCAGCCAGCAGGTACTCCCTTTGCCTGATGACCTAGATGGCATCGATGAATTTTATGCTCTGATTGATAGCACAGGCAATCTAGCCGCACTCTTTGTTAACCAGAGTCTGCCCCGAAATCTTTATCTGGCCTACTATGATCAAACGTACAACGTGTGGGGCAACCCAAAAGCAATTACCGACAACATGGCCAGCGAAAAGTATCTTGCCCCTGTCTTTGATGCAGCCGGTCAGCTCTTTGTTGCCTATACCAGTACGGCTGTCGATCTTGTAGACAAGACATTGACCGAGAATGGTGAGAGCACTACCTTTGCGATTCCTGAGGAGGGGCAGACAGATCTGATGACGCTGGTCTATAGCTTCGCCCGGAACTTGACGCTGCAAGACACTGATCTCTCTGTTTCCCAAATCAATGCACCTCTAGGTAGCACAGTCATATTGAGCGCCACAGTGCGGAACAGCGGCGAAAAAGCGGTCGATGGGGTAACCGTTGCCTTCTATCTAGACGAGCCTTTCTATAATGATCTTATTGCCTCTGTTGTCATCTCTGACGTGCTGCCAGGTAATTCAAGCCGAGTGGTTACAACAAGCGTCACGGTGCCATCCTTTGACTATGATATCTATGCCGTTGTGGATTCAGCAGATGTGGTCATTGAGTCCAACGAGTCTGACAACCAAGCCAGAATCGCCATTATCGGGCCCGATCTAGATATCATCGGTACCCAAGTGCGCTATTGGGGTGGGGCCAATGCGGATCTAGTGACAACTATCTACAACCGTGGCCTAAGCCGTATACCCAGCAGCCTACTCTCTTATCAGATTGACGAGGTCAATGGCCGGGAAGTCTTGAGCACAACCATGCCGGGTCTGGATGCAGATGAATCGGTTACTGTGACCACTTACTTGGATCTCTCGACACTAGACGCTGGACGATACCCTATGATAGCCGAAGTAGAGCCAGGTGGAAGTGATCTTAGCGAGACCAACAATCGCGACCAATTTACGCTCCAAATCTTGCCAGACTTACAGGTCGCGTCCCAATCGATAGACCATTCACCCCTATATTCTCCAACTGTCTATATCACGTCAACAATTGTCAATGCGGGCGCTGGCTCGTCCACGCCAGTTACGTTCGGTCTCTATCGCAGCGATACGTTTGACAGCATTAGTCGGCTCTACACACAGACCGTGGAGGTGTTAACCCCGACTGCTTCCATCACTATAGCGACAGCAGTGGCAGGTCCCCTGTGCAGCTTATACGTGGTTGTTGATCAGGACGGTGGGCTAGATGAGATCACCAAAGTAAACAACATTGCCGCCCTAGAGACGACAACGACAACTTGTGTTGATTTCTGGTATGAGGCCATCTCGGGAACGCCAGAATCACCACCCTATACCGTTCAATTTCAGGATCTGTCCACAGGCGAGAAGAGTGCCTGGTTATGGGATTTTGGTGACGGCACCACATCTACTGAGCAGAACCCGACCCATACTTTTATGAATGCGGGGCGCTATAGCATAACGTTAACGTTAAGTAGCGAGAATGGCGAACCTGGCGGTGTAATTAGCCTGTTGCGCAGCGAGTTAATTGAGGTAGTAGGAGCACCTAATCGTGATCCTACTGCCTCCGACGAATCGACCACAACGTCAATCAATACGGCCATCACCGTCAACGTACTTGAGAATGACTCGGATCCAGATGGGGATGCACTTTCAATTACGGCCATTAGCACGCCAACCAACGGGATAGCCGTCATTGCCGGGACGTCCATCGTCTATACGCCGACTGCTGGATTTACCGGAACAGAGACCATTTTCTACACCCTTTCTGATGGGCGAGGCGGTGAAGCAATCGCCACTGTCACCATTGATGTGACCCAGCCCAATCGAGGTCCTGCAGCCATCAAAGATGCCTTTGATGTAGAGTTCGATAGCACAGACAACACCTTAAACGTTTTATCCAACGATAGCGATGCCGACGGGGATAGCTTAAGCATCAGTGCGGTGACCCAGCCAGCCAATGGAACGGTAACCATCGATGGCCAGCAGCTACTCTACACGCCCAAAACGGGCTTTAGCGGAACGGATAGCTTTACTTACACGGTCTTTGATGGTCAGGTAGAGGCCCAGGCAAGCGTAACCATCACTGTGGCTAGCCAGCCCAATCGAGGTCCTGCAGCCATCAACGATGCCTTTGATGTAGATTTCGATAGCACAGACAACACCTTAAACGTTTTATCCAACGATAGCGATGCCGACGGTGATAGCTTAAGCATCAGTGCGGTGACCCAGCCAGCCAATGGAACCGTAACCATCGATGGTCAGCAGCTACTCTACACACCTAGAATGGGCTTTAGCGGAACAGATAGCTTTACTTACACGGTCTTTGATGGCCAGGTAGAGGCCCAGGCAAGCGTAACCATCACTGTGGCTAGCCAGCCCAATCGAGGTCCTGCAGCCATCAACGATGCCTTTGATGTAGATTTCGATAGCGCAGACAACACCTTAAACGTTTTATCCAACGATAGCGATGCCGACGGTGATAGCTTAAGCATCAGTGCGGTGACCCAACCAGCCAATGGAACGGTAACCATCGATGGTCAGCAGCTACTCTACACGCCTAGAATGGGCTTTAGCGGAACGGATAGCTTTACTTACACGGTCTTTGATGGTCAGGTAGAGGCCCAGGCAAGCGTAACCATCACTGTACAGCCAAACGATGATGGGGATGATACGAGGATCTTCCTTCCAGTGGTACAGGAGTAGTGTCGATGCGGGTGTACCATTTGGTTGGTCCTGAGTAGTTACGGTCTTGAAAAGCCATGAAAGTCAAAATTCACAAACTCTTTGAATATCTGCTCGAGACCACGTCAGTTCAGCCTGAGGCTGTTCTCGGCTTCTCCCTGTCGACTTCGCCAACCCTGGGTGATTTCCTAGCTGATCTAGACCCCAATACCCCACTGGATTGGTCTAATCAATCCTTCCAGGGCTTGACGGCTTTGCGTGAACACGTGATCGAGCGAGCCAACCTCTCTAAGCGCTGTAACGCTGACCATGTATTGATTACGGCAGGCACAGCTGAGGCCAACTTTCTGGCCATAACCCAACTTGTGCAGCCGGGAGACGAGATCATTGTCGAGTCTCCGGGCTGGCCCCAGCCCTTTGTATTGGGCGAAGCCATTGGTGCCAATATCAAGGTTCTGCCGCGCTACGAGGAGAGTGGGTGGCGCTTTGACATAGCCGAACTTGAAGCGTTACTGACGCCTCAAACCCGCCTCATCTTTCTCTGCAACCCCAACAACCCAACCGGCCAAACCATGGAACAGGCAGAGCTAAAAGAGGTGATTCGATTGGCTCAGCAATTTGGAACCTATCTACTGGTTGACGAGGTCTATGCTGGTTTGGAGTGGCAGGGCGAAAGGGTGCCATCGGTGGCTGGGCTATATGATCGGGGCATCAGCACGGGCAGTGTCTCCAAGGCGTTAGGATTGCAGGGGCTGCGAATCGGCTGGCTGATCTGTCGCGATCCTCAGGTGGTGCGAGAAGCGGTGATCTTGCGCGAAAACAGCAGCGAAATCATGAACGTCATGGGCGAAATGATTGCCGAAATTGCCCTACGCAAAGAGCGCTATGAATCGGCCATTGCCCAAGCCCGCCAGGAGGGTACACACAACCTGCGACTCCTCGACAACTTCATCACCAGCCGACCAGAACTCTCCTGGCACCGGCCACCTGCTGGATTGATTGGTCTCTGTCGGTTACATCTTCCCATAGACGGCGAAATACTTGCTCAACGCCTGCTCGACCCACCCTATCGTACCTTTGCCATCCCTGGGAGCGCATACGGCTGTCCTCAGCATATTCGATTGGGCGTTGGGGGTGGTGAAGGAGTGCAATTAGAGATGGGATTGACTCGGTTAGCCCGCCTGTTGGATTCAATGTAGCCGCTCTTTATCCTCTCGAGCAATCACGAGATCATCTGCCACGATCTTGTCCGCCAGAAAAGTCTTGTCCCGACTCTTGCCCCATCCATTCTGAGATGTTCCGAAAAGAGAGGGCATTCCCGTCTTCACGGGAACAAGCTTTTTCTGGGCATCTATATTGTCCCTACATAATGAGCAAGATTGACCCTTGGTAGGGTGAATACACTTGTGATACGCTCTTTTAGGTTTCCGAATCTCCACAAAACAAATGAAAGCAAGACATGTCAACACTTCAACTTCCCTTACCTGAAATTGCCTCTCAGTTCCAGCTTGACCCAGAAATCACCTTCCTAAATCACGGCAGCTATGGCGCTTGCCCCAAGCCAGTCTTTGACGTCTTCCAAAATTGGCAGCGAGAGCTGGAACGAAACCCCGTTGAATTTATCGGGATGCGACTTCCAGGTTTGCTGAACGAAGCCCGTGCCAAACTGGCCCCATTCATCGGCACCGAAGCCGACAACATTGTCTACGTAAAGAATGTCACTTTCGGTATCAACATTGTTGCCCGCTCCCTCAAGCTGAATCCGGGTGATGAGGTGCTAACCACTGACCACGAATATGGCGCAACCAACAACGCTTGGCAATTCAACTGTGACCGCCAAGGAGCCGTTTACATCAAACAACCGATTCCGCTTCCCATTGAAGACCCACATGACGTTGTAGAGTATCTCTGGTCTGGCGTTACTGATAGAACTAAAGTCATCGCCATCAGCCACATTACCTCACCTACAGCCCTCATTTTTCCCATAGAAGAAGTCTGCAAACGAGCCAGAGAGGCCGGTATTATCACGGTTATTGACGGCGCACACGCCCCTGGTCAGATTGATTTAGATATGGAAGCCATCGGTGCAGATTACTACGCGGGCAATTCGCACAAATGGATGAGCTCGCCAAAGGGGGCCGCTTTCCTCTATGCCCGTCCAGAACGGCAGGACGCATTAGAGCCGCTCTCGGTGAGCCACGGCTGGAATCGCCCCAACTCCGAACGCTCCCAGTTCCTCGATTACTTCTCCGCTACGGGTACAGACGACCCGTCTTCTTATCTAAGCGTTCCCGCTGCCATTGAGTTCCAAGAAAAGAATAACTGGCAAGAAGTACGAGCAGCTTGTAAATCCCTGCTACAAGAAGCCCAGGGCCGGATTCTCGAACTCTCCGATCTGCCGCCCATCAGCCCCGATTCCATGTTCTCCCAACTGCGCTCGATCCCCATTCCAGGTAAGGCCAGCGACTACAGGCATTTCTGGGAGGAGCATAAGATCATTGTGCCGATTGTTGAGTGGAATGGGCATACGTTTGTACGGATTTCGGTGCAGGGGTATAACGGACCGGAGGATATTGATATGTTGATTTCGGCAATTTCGGAGGTGGCCCGTAAGAGCTAGATATCTTTGCTCGAAAAACTTTGAGGCTGAGCCATATAAAGAATAGGTGTTGAGGATTAAGCTAGCGACCAGCCGAGCAAAAACAAATGCGCTGAAATTGCTTTCGATAGAACCTCTTATACTGTAATGCGTGTCCAAAAATCTGCTAATTTCACAACCATTAGTGGTCAACATTTTGCTTGCATTATGATTTAGCCAGCGCTCGTAGCGAGTCTAAGTAATTGGAGATTAAATGGTCTGTTACTCTAGCAGAAAAGATCCGCCAAGTAAACCGCCGCCCAATTCGATAGAGAGAACCTATATGGCGATAACCATTCCACCATCTTGGTAAGCCGGGTATAATATCTATTCCGTTAACAAAGCGGTAACTTTCTTGAATACGTTCATTAGCGAGAGATCGGAATCGATCATTACCCACTCTAGGTGAACCGAAGGTATAGAGAGCATTTTGATAGCGATCATTATAAACAAGAGCGAAATCAACGGCGCAAATGGTCGCCAAAGCGCCCCCGAGACTGTGGCCCGTCATGACAAGCCGCCCTACGTTCTTCTCGTTCACAAAGCGGTGAAGTTCCTCGCGAATTGAGAGATAAGCTTCCATGAAACCCGCTTGAATTAGTGCATCGTGAGTACGGTCTCTTCGACCTTGACCTATCGTAGCTCGCTCGTTTCTATGTTGCACCTGGTCGTTGATTGATTCTGAGTCGTCGTTTTCAGGTTGGCTTGGGTTGGTCGATTCAACCAGATCGAACTCAAAGATTTCCCGACTGAAGTTGATACTTGTTTTCCAATGATCGGACGATTCTGTTCCCCTAAATATGAATGCTAATGAATCATCACTTGTAAAAATAGCCGCTGCCTGAGTATCTGTCGTAGGACTACTAAAGAGATGAACTTCACTATCTGGAAATCCACTAAACCGAATTTCTGCAAGATCCTCATATACCTCCCCAGCTAGCGTGCCGTATACCAATGCATTTTGATAGACCGATTGATTTTGATGGGACCGAACATCTGCATTCGAATCGGTTGATGTTGCCTTCTGCCTAAGAAAAAGAGCAGATATAGACGCTATAACTGGCCTTCTCGAAATGCGACGAATGACACTGATAAGCTCTTGCGGTAGCCGAACAGCTAGGGAAAGTGGCCTACCTAACATGTAATCAAGAAAAATCTTGTCCTCAATCAGACTTTGATGATCTCTCTTGATTCGTACCATTTGTCGTAGTATCCCCCATAAAGAAGCCAACGTATTGCGATAATCTCTGGCGAATTCAATCACAAAGTCTGACGATGGATTCTTAATGGCTGTTAATAGGATTTCTTGAATAGCTGCGCGGATCTTTTGCTCTTGCTCCGAGCTTAATCCTGAAATCAAATGAATCCGTAACCAGTCTGGCATAAAGGCATATCGAAACCAAGGCAATCTAAACAGTCTGATTAGCGACGTTGAGTCAAGTCGCGTCTCTTGCTCTGCTTCATTCAATAGATACCCTAGAGAAAGAGTGAAATTCCACTGGAGAGATGGATAGACAGCACAAGCGCCTAGCCAGTAATAGCCAGCGGGGCCTAGATATTTTTTTAGCCCTTCCATGAGCTCTTCTGTCTCATCTCCATCTAATGCAAACTGCCCCAGTAACAGTAATGGCCTCACGTGGACAATCAGCGGTAGTAAATCTGTGCCGCGCTCACGGCTTATGTATCTATAACGCTCTCATCGCTATATGTTTGTACACGGTCGCTATTAAATCCGGTTGCCCAATCGACAAATCCGTCAATCGATGCGGGCAGCACCTGAAAGTGAGAGGCTGCTGCTAATTCAGCACTTCCCCAATGCGATGTTTGAACAGGCGTAACCACCGCTCGTTCTGGCCATTCGAATAGTTTTGGTACCCAATGCTGTAAGTGACCTGTACTTGGGCTAAGCAGTTTGCGGCAATCTGCAAAGATGACGAGGCGATGCATAGAATAACGCCCAATCAGATCATCGAGACGATGTGGTTGACTGTCGAATTCTGCCGAAAAACAGAGTCGAGGATCACTATCAAAATAGAAATAGTTCACAAATACATCACTTTGAGATAATCGTTGGGCAACCACTTCAAAATAACGCGCCTGATGATCTTGCGCACTAGTGCGCTCAATGATGAAAAGATATTCGGGCAAAATTCGTCTCGGTTTAAAAATCGGTGTAGGCCACCCTCCTACTTCAACAGTTCTGCGTATGGTTGCGGGAACATCTAGATCTGCAGAAGGAAGATCAGAGCGTCTGCGCAGGTTACGTACGATTTGGGTTAAAGGGAGAGCGGGGATAAGTGTGCTGCCAAAGTTTTCTGCGTGCAGTTGTTCAGTTGCTGATTCGGCGGTGGAGCGACGCCGATATAGGTACGGTGCCATATTATGCAACTGCCACAATAGATAACCCCAACTTATCAATACGATGACCAACAGCACAGCAGCTATGTACAGTACAAGATTGGGCGAATCATAGAGCAAATAGATAGATGTCAAGAATTGCTGCACCGAATCTGCTGCTAAAACGTTTTGGAGCCAAGCGGTCTGAATCTCGATAACAATCAAACCCGCTATCAGAAGAGCAATTACACCAAAGAGAGCTATTCTGCGCCACGAGAATGACTGAATACCGCTCTGTGGTCTAGGCTCATCGGTCATTGGGGTAGTACTAGATATGCTCGAGTCTGCCAAGCGGAGCCACTCTGCAAACCGCGTGCTGAACTCATCTTGTTCCTCTGGCGTTGTACATAGAACTGGGGCGAAGTAAGTGGAAAATCGTCTGGGATTTTCTGTTAGCTGATCGGTAGAGGCCAGATGTAAGAGGAGATCCTGAGCCGCAATATGCTGCTGCATGCCAATATTGAAACCAGCCTCGCGCAGACTTTCAATAAAGAGTTGAAGCGTAGTTGGGTTTATGGTTTGCTGCTCCATTGGTTGAGCCATGCCTTAGCTTCTTCTTTTGCCCGTCGTTGGTCTTCTTGGTTTTTCACCAGATTGCAAAGCGTCCGAAGAACAATCTTTGGCTCATTCAAGGGATTCGCTTCATCATTGCTCAATCCCTGCAAAGCCATAAGCCAATCTAATAATTCGGCAGTTGACGGTGGCTTTCTTAACCCAAGACTAGGATTGCGCAAACGGTAAAAGAAATCAAGTGCTTTGGCAAAGGAATTATCTTCACGAATGTGAATCCCAATCCGATTACTAATTATCTGCGTTAACCGCTCTCTCTCTGGAAAGGGTATATGATAGTAGAGGCATCGACGTAAGAATGCATCCGGTAGATCTTTTTCAGAATTGCTGGTACAGATGACAATGGGGGGGAACTCTGCATTCGCTTTCACCTCGCGATTGCCAAGCTCGGGAATACGAAAATAGAGTAGCTCTAACTCATTTAAAATATCGTTTGGGAAGTCGCGAGGTGCTTTATCGACTTCATCAATCAGGACGACCGAACGTTGATGACCACTGTCTTTAAATTCAGACGGCCAAATATCTTTAATGCCATCTTCAGTTCGAGAGCGAGAGAGTAAGATCGCCTTGCCTAGTGCATTAAAGGTCAAATAGCTCAATGTCACATCGACATGTGTTTGACTATTCTTTAGTTCTTGATTGCCACCGATATCGTTGGACCCACGGTGTGCATCGTAGAATCGGCGAAGCGCATCAAAGCTATAAAAAAGATCTTTCGCTGTACTGGTTGATTTGGTTTCAAATTTGAAGGGGCCACTCAATCCTAGTTCCCAAGCTAAGCTATAGGCAAACTGGGTTTTCCCTGTTCCAGGCGCACCGGTTAGCAGAATCGGTTTCCCCAAAAGGATTGCAACATTACAGGCATCCACTAATCCTGAATCGGCGATGTAATATTGCGGATTGCGCAATTTTTCCGTTTGAGGAACCGGCAGAGATGCAGCCTGTCGGTCTTTAGACTGGATACCTTTGCCTGTGTAATATTTAGGCATATTATCTCCTCTTTACAATCTATAGTGCGTTCGCTGTGAAACCCATCTTTCTCCATTGAATTACCAGACAGAACAAACGATGGGTTTCAAATGGAGCCAAGTCTAAGGGATGGAAATCGTAACTGTTGGCAACAATTTATTTGAAAAAGTTATTCTTGTGAAATTTTTTTAATAGAGGCGTGAGTTTGCAGACAAGGGTGCTCATCGGTATTGTAGATTTTTTTTCGTCTTTCTCCCACTCATCAAAGACAGTGGTGACTTCGCCTACCATATTAGCCCATTTATGCACATATCCCTGTACAGGTTCAGAAGCCGCCCAACTCTCCGCTTCTCCTCGAGCGATATTGTCCAACTTCGGCAGAAATTTTCGGGACGGAGACTCTACTTCACGCTTGAAATTCTGCAATTTATCCTCAAAGCCTCTATTTTTTTTTGCGATCACCCCATAGACGTTCTAGAAGGCTAGGAGGCTGTTTTGCATCGTATCTGATACATAAGCAGACGATCAAACGCCCTTTTGGCTGAATACAAATTTCATTTTGCCAAAACTTTATGTAGTCTTTGATTCCATCCAAGCCAGATTCATATGCATATAGTTGTTCTTCCTGTACTAAGGTATTTACTAATACTAGGCCTTCTGCCAATAATCTGTTGATGGCTTCGGTGATAGATGCATAGTCATTGCCAGTAGCAGTTTCAAGCACTTTTTCTAATGAGTATCTTAAATGCCCGAACAATTTACTAGAGGTATCACACCAGTCAGGCCAAGTCAAAGGCTTTTTATGTACATAGACTTGACTCTGTATTTGATTGTTCGTCAGATTTACGTATATTTTAGGGATTTCTTCAGATGCCAAACGATCTATGAACTTATCATGGCATTGTTGATAATTTCCGTATACGATACAAATTAGAGGGGCCAAATCGGGCTTCACCGCTTCTGTCAAAGCATTGCGAAATTCGTAAACATGCTGGCTTCGGTCAACTAAGTATGGAAGTAACGGGGGGGTATCGGTAGCTGTACTTTTAATGTTTTGGGCAAAGGGTTGGAGGGAAGGATTACCAGGATTCTGAGCAATAGCGCCCTTGAGCAACTCATCAAGCCGCCCCTGGCTTTCGGCCCATTTAATCAACTCATAAACCTTAGTGCCAAGATTCTCATTTTTCACATGTTCATTTAAGTTTTCCTCTAGTGTAACACCCACCATCTGTTCCAACGCTTCTTCTGTGGGGTACGCCTTAAGAAGTGCCTTTTGGAACCGTTGAATCTCTGCGCCAGAAAGTTGCATCGTTCACCTTCTTCTTGTTGGGATATCTGCAGCCACCATCCAATTGGATGCAAAGCAAAACCGATTGATTGACACATTTTACCACACTTTTCACCAAACGGCTGGCTTAACTTACCAAATAATCATGCTGAAATTGGTTTGATATTTCTTCAAGATCTGCGATGTAATTCTTTGCGTCAATGGGTACAGATCATTTTATTCATTTTGGGATTTTGAAATTTGAGAATAACGAGCTGTCTAGGGCGTGGAATGAAATCTATCAGTTGCGGAATGAGATTTCGTAGGGGGATGGGTTCCTCCCAATCCCTCCAGGATGTATTCGTGTCGATTAAGCTGTCACCTGCAATTTCCTTATAATGCCCACTGCTTTTACAATATCTTAATGCCGCCATAGTCTATTGAACACGAGCACTCTGTACATGACCCAATCATTTGTCGAAAGTACTGTCTTATACGCCCAATGCACAAGCGACGATGCTGCACAACAAGCAGATGGATTCCGCAACCTGTGGGCATTTTTGTATCCTGCCGCGCTCCATGTTGTGCGTGATCAAGTGGATGCATCTGAGTTGGCCCAGGATTGCACTCAAGACGCGCTGGTTCGGATTCACAAGCGTCTTGACGAATGCGGCGAGGCAAGGGCTTTTCGCACTTGGGCCAAGCGGATTGTGGCCAATATCTGTATAGATGAACTGCGAAGGCGCAATCGGCTCCAGCGGCTGGATGAAGAGTCGAATGGGTATCAGACCACTGCTGAGCCAGGCGCGATTGAATCACCAGAAGCTGTGGTTGTGGCGTGGGATCAAGAAGAGTCGATCCGGCAGGGGTTGCGCCGTAGCCCCATTAGTGAACGTTCTTTTCGAGTAGTCGTGGGGCGTTATTTGGACGATGTTCCGGACGAAGCACTGGCCGAGCGAGAGAGCCAGGATAGCCATCAGACTGTCCTGCCCAGCCACATCCAGGTGACACGCTCGCGCAACCTCAGCAAGCTCCGCAAATGGGAGCATCTGGAAACGTTCCTAGGTAACGATTAGCTAGGCTTGCGCAGTTAAAAATAGCACCTACGATGCCCATCTTAAACTGTTAAAATGTGGCTCACAGCCTACTCACATAGTGGTCTTGGCCAAATGGTGCAAAAATTCGAGGAAAGGTTTTGGCCCCCAAAAGCGTCATAAGGATAGAAGAAGCACGAAACCTAGGAACACACTGATAGTGAATAACTGTCTAAAAGCGAGTCGAACCACAGAAAACTTGTGTCGAAACTCCATAAAAGCCAACGCTCATGACGCATTCCTGGGATCTGCATGAATTCAGCGTGGATTTCATGAGTAAGAGCACGTCAAAATAAGTCGAGATCCTTGGAACCCGTCATGAGCCAAAGCCAAATAGAAATCGAACGATGTCAACGACTACACCAAACAGCTTTGATGCTGGCAAAGAAAAACTCCGTCAGTTGTTGATGGCTGATACCCCTCCACGGAACGAATGCGATGGCTACCAGCCGCTGCTTCATGACTATGTTGAGGCTCAGCTTGCAGGGGCTGACTATCTTGGAGCATTTGAAGAGATTGCACTGCATTTGGATAATTGCCTGACATGTGCAGACGTCTATGCGCGCCTCTATGATTTGGAGCTGGCATTGGGTACTGATTCATTGCCTGTACCCGTCTCTCTGCTAACCCCAGACTTGGGCTTCTTGCAAATATCTGCAGAAGGTAGGAAGCCAACCCTAGCTGAGCTACTATCCGAAACAATAACTCGGATGGCGGACACAATTCGCGTGCAGCTGACTGAGGAACTCTTGGTGTTGCTACAGCCGCCTCAGGATATGCTCCAAAGCGCGGCGTTGGTGCGTGCCGCGGACAATGCCCGATTCCAAGAACTACTCTATGAAATTCAGCCAGAGCAACTGCCGCCAACAGCTGTACCCATGCGGCTGGCCGTCTATCAGGATGCCGAAGCAGAGACTATGTGCTTGGTTGAGATCACTATCACGCCACCGGGCGAGGCCTGGCCAGCACTTGGTGGACGTACCGTGCACGTTCAGGTGGGCGATGAGCAGCATAGCGCCACCACCGATGCCTGGGGGGTTGCAGCATTTGAGGAGATTCCCGTGGCCCGGCTGAGTAGCCTCGAAGTGACCTTTGGTATATAGCCCGAGTTAAGGCTCACTTCCCAATGACCAACGTAAATGCCGCCCAATGTTTAGGATGAGAAAAGGGAAGCGATTCTCCAGTTGCCTCAATTGACAGATCATCCTCCGCTGGCTTGATGCCAAATTGGGCTAAGAATATTTGAGCATCTTGCAACGTAAGCGTTTGCAACCAGTGCTGGGCTGTCAGGAGTGTGTAGCTCAAATCGACGGTTGAGCTAACCGCTAGCAGTTGATAGAAGCGCAACATCAACAAACAGGTTGGTAGATCTTCGACCGGCCATTTGGTAACCAACACCGCCTTCGCCCCTGCCGCTAGAAAACCGCGCACCAGGCCCATTGGTTCATCTCCTCGTAATACGCGACTGACACCAGTCTGGCAGGCCGAAAGCGTCACCAATTCTGCGTCTAGAGACCACGTTTCGAGGACATCTTTGGCCATTAACCGCTCCCCAATGCCCGTTTCCAGGTAGGAACTCAGAGGCTCATCATGGTTGAACCAGCCGTGGCAGGCAATATGCAACCATTTTTTTGACGCCGCACATGAGCGCAGTCGTCCTTTTTTAGGCTCTTTTCCCACAATGGCGTCCCCACCTAACAGCCCTGCAACAGCATTTACCTCTGGCTCTGTATATTTCAGCATCTTTCCACCAACATCACCATTGTAACCAACCGTGAGTGCAGAGTGATAGCATCTTGAATTGGTTTTAGCATCTCTATTGGATTGGAGGCGATGGGCTAATACAGTCGCATTTGGCACGGTGGTCATGGGTTGGATCGGCCGAGAGACAACCGCGCCATGCTGTCCATTCTCGTGATATACTTCGCCAGAAAAGTCTTGTCCCGGCTCTTGTTCAACCTGCTCCGAATATTCCGAGAAGAGAGGACAGAACTTTTCTGGCCATCTATATAGGGCCGCAAAGGGAACAAGATGGAGCGGGCCGTGGGGAATGATATAGAGACGCTGCTGCTTGAGCATCTCTGTTATAGGCAGCAGTGTAGTGGAAAGATGCTCAATGACGGCCGGTTCCAGCCAGCGATTGGGATCATATCCACGGGGCGAGACCATTGTAAAGAGGTTTGGATCAATCGGACACTGATGGGCAAAGTACTTTTCTCGGGTGATGACAAAGCAGAGGGTGTTCGGTTCAATCAAGAGCCGCTGACGTAACGGGTTATCCGCCGGAATTGCACTGAGCATGGGTATATCGCTGGCCAACACACCCGTTGTGAAATAGCAGAGGACTGCCGAATCCAACGGTAAGCACGCTTGTAGGCCCTCCATGCTGACCGTGACAGCAGATTCGTTGTGAGCCTCTCGCGTGTTATTGGCCGTCAAAGTGCTGCTTGTCAAAAGCTCGGCAAACGCTCTGGCCCGAGATCGTTCGGCCCACTGAAAGGCATCTTCCGTACGATTAGTCTTGCAATAGAGCAGCACCAGTGCCTCGTAGATCTGCTGCCAGCGCCCAAGCAAGCTAATCTTGAGTCCTTCTTCTGTGAGGGGATGGCGGCTCTCTTCAATGATGGCAATTGCCTCTTGGTAGCGTGCTTCGGCTGTTGCAAAATCGCCAATCGATTCGGCTACGACGCCCTGCCAATAAGCAACATGAGGTATCACCTCTTTGCGGTCCAACTCATGGGCAAGCCGGGCTGCTGCTGCAAAGGCATCCTCGGCTGGCGCGGTTTGCCCCAATCCCCAGTGGGCCAAACCCAGGTGGAGATGGACATCGATCACAAATAGACGCCGCTCCATCTGAATCAACGCCTGTTGAAGCGTCTGGATGGCCTCTTCCAGGTGGCCCTGGAAGAGCTGCACCTCGCCGACGTTGAGCAGCCCTATACCCACGCTGTCTGAGGAACCACGTGTAGTGCTCTCTTTAATAAAAATTTGGAAATGACGCATTGCATCAGCCCACCTCCCCTGATCGCGGTAGACCAAACCAAGGCCATTTTCAGCAGCACCATACAGGACGGGCATTTGCTCTTCTGTAAAAATAGCAGCCGCTTGCGCCAACCACGGCTCTGCTTTGGCATAATTTTGTAAATAGTAGGCCGACGCCCCCATATTGAGCAACGCCTTCCCAGCATTTTGTGCGTCGCTGAGCCTCTCCCAAATACTCAGGCTGGATCTGTACCCGTTGAGCGCGTCTTCATGCCGTCCTTTGACTCTGTAGACGTTGGCACGCGAATTGAGTAAACGTCCATGTAATTTATCCGCCAAGCTTGGCTGGGCAAGCAACCTGTCGAAGCTCGCCAATGCCTCTTCAAAGGCATCTTGCTCTAGCTGGCTTACGCCCACGTAATAGTCTAGCCACTGCTGAAAGTCCTGTGACTGACATGGCCACTTCCGAGCAGACACAACTAATTCCTCAAACCCGCCCGCTCGATCGGCCAGAAGATGATCGGCCAATCGACGAAAGACGGCCAGCAGGATGGACCCGACCGTGGCTTTACCCGCCTCAAGCTCTGCGACGAGCAGTGTCAATGCCTCGTGGTGAAGCTGCTGAAAGCGTGATTTACTCTCCTTTTCCAACTGGGCGAGTCTTTTGGCTGCTATGGATGGGACCATGGAAAGCTCATCACCGTGCCGGATAATCTCTGGCCGAGATGCCAGCGCCTGCCAATCAACCTCCTCGCTTTGTCGATCCAGCAATCTAGCCAGCACGGCTTGGGGTATTTGCTCAAACACTGCCAGTAAGTCAAGGAGTTGATCAACAGAGAGAGCAAACTGTGATGAGTTCATAACATGGAATAGAAAAGGCAGCTGATTGCAGGAAAGAAATGAAATTGCGTGTTCGTCTTTAGAGTAAATGTCTAAACTGGATATCGACATTTCTTTGTAGATGTGATTTTATAAGAGCCTAGCAGAATTGCTAATAGTGAAGTATGAATTGTGGATGGCGAATGAAGATGGCCGCAGCACCGGCACCATCATTCACAATTCATACTTCACCGTTCACCATTGACAATTCGGGGCCTTCGGTAGCAAGCGTGAAGTCGCTTCGTCCAACATCGACACAAAATTGTCGATAATTTTTGGTAAGAGCCTAATGCCGAAACTTGGTGCATAATGGCCAAACTTGATCCCAATGCTTGCACAAATGAGCGAGGAGACACTCAATGTTCAAAACAATTCGACGACCTTGGATTCAAGCTTCACTGGGAAGCCTGTTACTGACAATCGCTCTATTATCTCTGATACAAACATCCATCCGCGTCAGCGCGGAAACTTCAACCATAACTTCGACAATTCCACAACCATCTGAGATTGGGAGCCTTGTCTTCTATGATAACGAGAACAGACTCGACGGACAAGATATCCGTCTTCTCTGTTTTGATAGTTTAAACGACCAAACACCTGAGGACCTGCGCTTTCTGACCACCAATGATGGCCGTGCTCCCCTTCCCTTGCCGACTGGTTGTACATATTTTGCGGCCATGTTGCTTTGGCACACGCAACCCTCTGGCAAGCCTGAACATGGTCCTGCATACTGGGTTTATACCACAAGTTGGCAGCCAGGAACAACCGAGCTTTTAGCGATTGAGCCGGGTGGTGACACCCAGGAAGTTGTGATTAGCCAAGATAATACGCTTGTCCTCTTTAATCTGGTGGCAAGCTTGGCTTGGGAGCCGCCTGCAGACGATCCTTATATTGAAAACTTGTTGATCGGATTGGGCAGTGAGAGTACCCAAAACCCTGCTGTCGACAGCGCGGCTAGCCATCTCTATGGATTGACTGATGGCACCATGACCTTTGGTCCCATGACTGTACACACCGATGGTAAGGGCTGGGAGAGCGCTGACATTCGCATTCTTCCTGCCAATGATCTAAAACCCTCGGCACAGGTGGGCGGCATGGTCAGTGAATCGATCCGCTACACGGCTACAGCTCTCGTCACCTCCACCACTGTCTATTCACCCGGTGCCATTATATTAGGGCGCAACTGGGTTGGTTGTGCCAACAAGAACGATCTCGCTATGGTAGGCTACGCTATCGCATGCGGTGCTGATGAAGATGTGGAAGCACATCACATGAAGCTCTATGGTAGCGTGGACTCGATGGGCCCCAAAGATATGACAAAATATGGCAACTGGGACGACGGCCCCGGCTACCGTACCATTGTCCACGAATGGGCCCATTATGCACTCTTTCTCTATGATGAATATCAGACAGTTACTGGCCAAAGGACAGATTGTGACAGCGCCGCTAATAGCCAATTCTTAACAGGCGCGGCTAGCATCATGGATTGGCACTATACATCTGATTTCTTCTGGCAGTCATCTGTACCACTCGATTCAGGATGCGCAGACACCAAACAGGTTCACGTTCACGGTCAGGCCGACTGCGAGACGCTGGCCAACTGGTATACCATCCAAAAACTCGAAAATGCTGAAACACTACCATCCATCCGCTGTGGTGCTCCTAGCAACCCGATCACCGGATTGGGGCTGACCTCGTTTCTAGTGAACAAAACCCCACCGTTGCTCGATCCAGCCGCTATATCACCCTCCGAACCAAGTCCCTCGATTTATCTGCCGCTACAAATGGGGGGAGCGATTTCAGAGGGAGAGGAATCTCGACAAAAGGCGACTGTTACCAATGCATCGGATCACATTCGTGCAGCAACTCAAAGTGGTGCATGGGACCAGAGACAAAAAGTGACAGAGGAAAGTAGCATTAACGCCCGGATGAATGTGATAGCAAACGTCGCGAATCCCGAAATACAACCACCCCTGAACGCCGTCCAAGGGTATTTGGTTCGACCCGAAGTAAGGGGTGCAACAGAACGTATCTGGCATCAAGGGCGAGTGGTCACCCAGACGATTGAGGACAATTCTTGGAATGGCTATATTACGCTGCTTGGTGCCCAAGAATCGAGTGATAAGTTTAAGGTCTTTGGCGAAAGCTTTACGCCTGATGGTGCTGCGCTGCTGGGCGGGCGCTGGTTTGGGGAAGAACCTGTCAGCCCAGAGGGCACAATTACGTTGCAGTCTCAATCTTGGGCGGCTTCCATGGATTTGGCATATGAGGTCAACGGCGGTGGCCAAGTAATTTCCCTGACTGCGCACGTCACATTGCCTTCGGTCGCCAACGTGAATGTGACTGTCGAGCCAGTTGTCCAGCTTTGTAGCCCCGATAACAACGTGCGTTGCCATTGGAAAGCTGCGCTCGAACAGCTCCCGACAGAAGGCCCCAACGAATATTGGCGGGCAACCATCGCAGCGCAACAAGGTAGTCCTTCTCTTCCCAATTATGGCATTGTGTACCTAAATGTTGCCTATCGCGTGGGGGGCGTTGTGCAGTCCGAGCGAGAGTTGATGACCTGGTATAAAACCTCAGGCGTAGGACCAGGCACATTTAACGCCAACGCACCTACACCACCTGCAGAAGATGACATGGTTACCGTCTATTCATTGAGCGAGCGCAAACATTGTAATCAGCTCATCTACTCTGCCGCCACCAATTACGAGATGTTGGTGGCATCCTTAGGGGAATATGAGGACGCTGATGGCAACATTAAGCCTATTCAGGGAATTTTGGGCAAACCGCTGGACATTGCCGTACGCCTGCCTGCCACGATTACAGCGAGGGGGGAAACAGATTGTCCTACCACATTTGGTTTGGGCGAGCGCCCGATGACCCAACAAGATCTCTTCTTGACGCTCTCTTACCAACCGGCGATTGATTTCAAGGGAGAATTTATTCTTACCGATCCACCGCCTGATTCATTAGAAGAAGAGTTGCTCATTCTCCACTTCAGCCCAACCAGTGGGTGGGAAGTCGTTGAGCCGAATAACCAGGAACGCAGTACAGAGATGAATTGGATCTCTGTGCCATTTCGCAAAGATGGTATCTACGCCATTGGGTGGGTACAGCCGTAGGGGATCGCCATCAGTGGCCAGAACTCAAAAATAAGGCGAATCCACAGAAATAAATATCCAAAATAGAGAGTATCTACCTTGTTGGAGGCGGTTTCCGCAGCCCAGTTTTCTCAAAACATCACCTTCAACTATGCTTGGTACCTTATTTTTGATCAAACGCGGTGCATTTTAACTCTTTTGCTTCAAACCGAGCGGGTTTCTATTCATGGTATACAGCTATTTTGAGCTCAAATCCATCTGAATTCTGGTCTTAGCAAAACTTCATTTGACTTAGAAAAG
>JBCCHB010000056.1:0-91877 GCA_039028975.1 Chloroflexota bacterium | reverse complement strand
GCACCAGTCTTTCCATTCACCTGAGAACCTTCCTCAATTGCCAACGTACCAATGTCGCCCCAATCTATGGTTAAAGCGCAGCGTCCAGCCGTCCAGAGTCCACGGGTATCGCCAACGTCCAGATTCAGCTCATCAGGTGGGCCAAAGGCAGTAGTAGCACCATACACTTCTAGGGCCTTTTTGAAGCCAGCATTGTTACCATAGAGGGGTGCCATATCTTCGGCGTTGAAGAAACCACCCTGAGAAGTGCCCTGGCTTTGCAGATACGCGCTAGCGACTGAAGTGATCATCCAGTATGACTGAGCCTTGCGCTTCTTCGCGATACAGGAACCGTAGTCTGCTTCGCCGTCGCCATTCATATCCAGTCCATTGGCTGCTTCAGCAAAAACAAGATACTCATCCCAGGTTTTGGGAGCATCCATGCCAATCTCTTCTGCCACATCGGTACGGTAATAGACCATCTGGAAGTCGCCATCCAGCGTGATGGTATAGATGTCACCCTTATAGGTCGAGCTAAATTCTCGGAAGAAGGGAGCAATGTCGTCCCATTCCAGCTCAGCGTCGGCGGCAACCCACTCATTCATATTGACTAGGTAACCCGGTTCAACATAGTCAACCATCCACTGAGGCGCAAAGACGTAAACGTCGAATGCATTTGTACCAGTCGAGAGGTCAGATAACACTTTTTGGTAGAGATCGCTAAAGGGAACAACCGTCACGTTAACGTTGACACCAGTTGCTTCAGCATACTCAGCACCACGACGTTGCAGCGGTTCAGCAATCTGTGGACCAGTAAAAGTCAGCACTTCGATGGTAATGTCCTCGGCAGCCATATCGCCGCCGTCACCACTACTGTCACCGTCACCTGCTGGGGCAGCCGGTGCTGGACAGGCCGCCAACATTAATGATAAAACGAGCAAGAAGGGAACAAGAAACTTCACTTTCATTCGATATTCTCCTTGAGTGAATTGAAGTAGACAACAGAGTAAACTAAAGAGATTTACATTATCAGATCAAAACGAGCAGACTGGTAGTAAAAAAGAGCACCCCTCGCTCTGAATCTATAGAATTATGGGAAACTATATTGCGGTTGTTTAGAAAACAGGGTGTCTCCTGTGTTCTACAAGAATGTCCAAACTCGTGAGTTTTCAAACCAATCTACGATAGATATCCAGGTAAAGGGGAATTAGGTTATCGCTTTGTGCCTGACGAGCCACGGAACAGAATCGTTGGCTCTAAAACAATATTGACCGGATGCATCTGGGGTTCGTCAATACGCTGAAGCATAAGCTGGGCAGCCTGTTTCCCCATCTCATAAACGGGTTGAGATACGACTGTCAGTGACGGTTGCATTACAAACATCCAGTCCATATCATCATAAGCCACTAAGGCAATCTGCTCTGGAATAGAGAGCCCTGCATTATGAATGGCCCGCAACGCGCCGATTGTCAATAAGTTATTTCCCGAAAAAATCGCGGTTGGGGGATCAGGCAATCCTAGCAGTTGTTGGGTTAGTTCATAACCATTTGCGGCTTTGGGGCCGCCACCCAGCAAGAGATTAGGATCGAAAGAGATTCCTCTTTCATAAAGCGCCTGAATATATCCCTCTTGACGCTCACTTCCCGTTGAAACGGAAGGTGCAGCAATAATAGCCCCTATGCGCTTGTGCCCCTTTTCAATGAGATGTAGAATCAGACGTTTTGTTGTATTGAAGTTTTCGCCTACAACTGAATCAAACTGCGCATTTGGAATGTGCCTGTCGACCAAAACAACTGGGATACCAGCATCTGTCAGTTGTTGGACAGCTTCTCCCGTACTGGCAATAGGTGAGAGGATAACGCCGGCTACTTGCTCAGAGACCATCAAGTCGATATAGAGCGATTCCCTTTGAGCGTCCTCGTCTGTGTTACATAGCATGACCAAGTACTCACGCTCATAAGCAATATCCTCAACAGCTCGCGCCATGACAGTAAAGAACGGGTTCTGAATGTCAGAGATAAGCAGTCCTAGTCTCTTGGATGTTTGGGAACGCAAGTTGCGGGCCGCCTGATTGGGACGATAGCCCAATTCGTGCACTGCGGTTAGGACAGCCTGCCGAGCCTTCTGGCTAACATGAGGCTTGTCCGCTAACACCCGAGAGACTGTGGCTATCGATACACCAGCCTTTTGTGCCACATCTTCAATACCGACACTCATTCTCTGAACTCATGTTTATCTACTCAGTTTGTCTATACAAACCTGTAATTTACGCAACCTCTTTGGCGCCAGTCATAATCGCAACTGCATCAGACATGGTATACTCTTTGGGTTCAATAAGTGCAATCCGTTTTCCTAAACGTTGAATATGAATGCGGTCTGCCAATTCAAAAACGTGAGGCATATTGTGGCTGATAAGAACAATGGGAAGTCCCCGCTCCCGTACTTTGCGGATTAGATCCAATACCATGCCGGACTCCTTCACACCGAGCGCGGCTGTAGGCTCATCCATGATAACTACTTTGTTGGCAAAGGCTGCGCTACGGGCCACAGCCACTCCTTGCCGTTGGCCACCGGATAGGGTTTCCACAGCTTGGGTCATAGATTGAATGCGGAACTTGAGTTCTGACATATGATCAGTTGCTTCGGCTAGCATCCGCTTTTTGTCCAGCATACGGAACCAAGAGCCAAGAATTCCAGGCCGCCGAATCTCACGACCAAGGAACATATTTTCTACTATGTTCAGGGCGGGTGCAACCGCCAAATCTTGATAGACGGTTTCAATGCCAAACTGCCTCGCATCGATAGGTGTACGGAACTCAACCGATTCACCGTTGACAAAGATCTGTCCTTCATCTGGCACTAATGCACCAGAAAGTGCCTTAATCAGCGTCGATTTCCCAGCACCATTGTCGCCAATGATAGCCATAATTTCGCCTGGCAATACCTCAAAGTCTGCGCCATCCAACGCAACAACATTGCCGTACCTCTTGGTCAACCCACGAGCTTCAACAACAGGAGTTTGAACTGATTCTTGTACTGGCTTTTGTACTGATTTCTGTACCAGGCTGATATCACTCATGCGGTCCTCCGTTGGGACAATTGATCGACGGCTACCGCTAAAATTACCAAGATGCCAGTGATCAACCATTGGTAGATTGACTGGACGCCCATTAAAGTTAAACCATTACGAAAGATACCCACAATCAATGCGCCCAACAATGTTCCCAACATGTTGCCTCGTCCGCCAAAGAGACTTGTACCACCAAGAACGACAGCCGTAATGCTCTCCAAATTGGCATTCTGGCCAGCTTGTGGATCGGCCGAACCTGTCCGTGCAATTTGCAGCAGGCCGGCAATACCATAGAGCAAGCCTGCCATAGTGTAGACGCCAAGCAACAATCGGTCGGTACTGATTCCAGCCAGTCGAGTAGCTTCCAGATTATCACCAATGGCATAGATTCTTCGCCCAACCGCTGTCTCTCTTAGAACAAACCAAGCCAGCAAAAAGAGCAGAATCATCAAGACTGAGCCATAGGTAAATTTGGCACCACCAAGGGTAAATGTATCGCCCAAAAAAGTGTACCAGATCGAATCAGTCATGCGCAATGTGGTAATCGAATAGATTCGCGTCATGGCAAAGGCAATGTTGAACATGCCCAAAGTCACAATAAAGGGTGGCAGCCGTAGTTGGGTAACCAGCAAACCATTAAGGAACCCAAATGCAGAGGCAGCACAAAAGCCCAAAAGAATCGCAAAGACTGGTGGTACCCCATTTTGAATAAAGAGGTTGCCCATCAACACTTGAGCAAAGGCCATGATCATGCCATTTGACAAATCAATGCCAGCAGTAAGAATGATCAAAGTTTGACCAATGGCCAGCGTCCCAACGACCACCACTTGCTGAATGATCAGAGAGAAGTTGTTGCCGGTTAAGAATCGGTCAGACTGAGTTGTGAAAAACACACAGGCCAGGATAAGTGCTAGAAGTGGTCCAACGATAGGTGTGGAGAGAAAGGCAAGCAGAGAAGAACGACTTGACCTATTTTGTAAACTCATAGTTCAATAGAAATACATCTTATCTTATGGTCATTTTACAATGGGAGTTTTCTACATTTGAGGGAACATAGAACAGTATAGTATGAGGGAAGGTGATGTATAGCTGCAAGCTCCCCAGAAGAATCTTGCTCAACCTCGAATAGTTTAAATCTTAATCGAAATAAAGACAAGAATCTCCTGAACAGGTATACATCACCTTTCGCTCATCCTGGTGATACCATTCAGTAGAACTTATTCACCCCAGCAATTGTCAAGCCCAAATTGTACATCCTCAGCGTCGATGCCATCAACGGGTGTGCCAGTAATTAGCGTAACCCCAGTATCGGTATAGCCCGACGGTGCTTCTTCACCACCAGCTACGGCAACAGCTGTCTCAACCCCCATAGACGCCATCAAAAGCGGATATTGTTGAGATGTAGCTGCGATGCGACCATCCTCCACAGCGCGAACGCCAGCACAACCACCATCAACAGAGACGATCATCACTTCACCAGCACGTCCAGCATTTTCGATGGCAGTGTAGGCACCAAATGCGGCGGGTTCATTAATTGTATAGACCAAATTAATGTCTGGATTGGCCTGCAGACAATTCTCCATAGCGGTCTGGCCCTTGGTCTGGTCACCCTGGGTAGGCTCTTCACAAACAATGGCCGGATCATCTTGCTCAATACCAAAACCTTCGAGGAAACCATTGTGGCGCAGGTCACCAACGGTAATGCCTGGGTTTAAGTCCATCATGGCAATGATTGGCTCGGTATCACCCATAGCGGCTTTGGCATATTGACCGATCAAAACACCCGCCTGGAAATTATCTGTAGCAAAGAGTGCGTTTGTGGCATCTTCTGGATCGGTTGGTGTATCCAATGCAATAACCACAACACCCGCCTCCCGTGCCTTCTCAATGGAAGGTACGATTGCGGTTGTATCGCTTGGTACCAACAGAATAGCCGTTGCACCTGCATTAACCATATTTTCGATGGCCGTTACTTGGCTCTCGTTGTCACCATCAAAGGTTCCCGCAGCTGTCATAAGTGTGGCACCTAGATCGTCAGCTTTGGCCTGGGCACCCTCTCGCATTTTCACAAAGAACGGATTGGTTTCTGTCTTGGTAATAAGGCCAACGATGATTTCGCCACCACTATCCTCCATAGCTTCACCGCTGTCAGCAGCATCACCGCTATCCCCTGCTGGAGCGGCAGCGGGTACAGCACAAGCAGAAAGTGCGAGCAACGCGATCAAAGTGATCGCGAGCAACAGATGACGGCTCGCCGTAACGGGTACTAAGTTCATGGTTATCTCCTATTTGGTTTGAATATTGGAAAATCTGCTTATATCTAGACAGAAAATACCAATGGATTGTTATCACTCAATGGGGCACCGTGCCGAATGTGAGGGGTAGGATGATATATGCCTACTGCCCTAGAGTGACTATTTGTGAATAATTTGGGAGGGGAAGCAAAACAGAAAACGTTTACAAATACAATTGTAAACGTTTTCAGGCTCGGTGTCAAGAGAGGAGCCACCGAGGAGCATATTAAAATTAGCCGAGCCAATACTATAAGCTCATTCTAAAAATGGAAGATTGGTCTCTCTGATAAGGTTTAGGAGCTGCTACTTTTCAGAGCGATCGCAATGCGTTCTTGATATATTCTTGGGGCAGATGTTGCTGAGAAGATGCCGAATTGACGGCAAATTGACGATGCATTGACGATTGATTGACGTCCAGTATTATATCATCACAGACATACGAACAATTGTAACAAACAATGAAATAGCTCAGTGAATTAGCCGTCCAACTAGGTCGGGGCGACCATGGCGAGCAGCCAGAATTTGGCCACGTATCGGGGCCGATTTTTATACATTACTATATGACAAAAGGAGTGTTTCACTCTGGAGAAATTCGTGAATACGAGGTACAATTCTAGCGTCGTATAGGCAACGTAAATAGAGCTTGAACAAACGAGCAGAGCGCATTCTTTAATGCATCCATAGCGGCGCTGGAGAACGCCTTTTCTACATTGTCTAACTTACATTTGCATTGTCTGTTAGAAATAATCGGATGGGTTAGTGAACTAGCCTGCAGACAGATAATTACACGAAGCCACCTATAGTATTGGCCCAGCTAACGATAGACACCCAGCCGTTCGCATCGTAGGATGCAAACTCCGCCACCTCAGTGTCCATCACCAGGCTTGCTATCAAAACTTTCTCATAAATCTAACGAAAGGAGTAACCCTTGGAACTACCACTGATCCAACAAGAAATATTCCCTTGGGTAGTCGGTCTAGCGATTGGACTCCCTACCCTCATCTTGCTATTGGGCGAATTGATTGATCGGCTACAAAAAACTGAGAACCCCCTGGCCGAAGGGCTCACTCAGGTGCGGCACGTAGCCTTGCCTATGACGGCGCTGTTGCTCATTCTGCGACAGGTATTCGGGCTAAGCAATTCGAGCGACGCCATGCGTTTGGTGGAAAGCATCTTTTGGCTCGTAATGATCTTTGTCACCCTAACCCTCATCAAGAATATCGCTCAGTTTAGAGTGCTGAAACCAACCAGCTGGGTCAGCAGAATCCCTCCACTCTTCTTTGTAGTGGGCCGTGGTGGCAGCGTCTTTCTTGTGACCTATTACATCCTCACGGTCTTATGGCAGGTTGATGTTAGCAATCTATTTACGGCCGTTGGCGTTGGGGCCGTGGCAATCTCATTCGCTCTTCAGGATACACTTAGTAATTTGGTCTCTGGCTTATTGCTGCTGGTTGAACGTCCATTCAAAGTAGGTGATTTTCTTGTTTTTCGTGGAGACTGGATGCAAGTAGTAGAGATTGGTTGGCAAGCAACGAAATTAAAGAGTTCGTCTAAACTTGGGCACTATATTATTCCAAACGGCACGCTGAGCAAGGACATTATTCTTAACTACGAAGGTGAGAAAGAAGGGTATATCATTCGGTACGACGATCATATCACCTTCTCTTATGATGATCCGCCCAACAAGGTAACCGAAGTTTTGTATGAAGTTTTGCACAATGCTGATCTAATCTGCAAGACACCAGCGCCAGCTGTCTACTTGCGAAGTTACCAAGATTCCGGAATTGAGTATCGCATGCGCTTTTGGTTTGACTTTTGGGATTGGTGGCCTGCGTTACATCAATTGCGAACTCAAATCTACTACGCAGCCAAGCGTCATGGACTAACCATCCCTTATCCAACCGTTGTCCAATATGAAGCCGGACTTGATCAATTAAACCCCCCAGACCCTTTTTATAAAATTCAGGAACAGTTACGTTTGGTTCCTATCTTTGCCTTGTTGTCCGATGAGGTCATTGCTCAGCTATCCCAAAATGCTAAGCTTGTTTACTATGGTATGGGCGAGGCAATTATTCGTCAGGGAAAGATAGATGACAAGCTTTATATCATTCACAGCGGTGGCGTTTCACTCTCTGTAACGAACAGAGAGGGGCAACCCCATGAACTTGCACGTCTGATTCCGACTGAGTTATTTGGCGTTATTTCCCTTCTTCACAATGAATCTAGTCCCATCACCGCCACGACGACCACAGATACAAGCGTGCTCATTTTAGATCACGCCATAATCGCCAAGATCAGCAATGAGCATATGAAGTTCGGCCTCGAGATAAATGCTCTGATCGACGAGCGAAAGCGCCTCTTATCAGCGGAGTTGGGTATCGATATTATCGAAAATCAGGCTGGAACACAAAATGGCTGGATTGAGCTAATTCGAAACTAGTGGCATACCAAAGTCTATTCTGGAGAAAGCATTTTGATAACACCTATTTTTGCACCTGCCTTTACACCTAATGCCTATCACGATTTTTACTCCACCTTTGACTCATATAATAAAAGCTTGGTGGCAGTGGCAAGTTCGCTCATGGATAGTGCTCCTGCCATGCTGCTAGATCTGGCCTGCGGGACAGGTTTGTCCACCTCTGCCTTAGAAGCAAATTTCGCTCGTGCACGAATCTTAGGGGTCGATATTGATGCTGCTCTGGTTGAATTTGCTCAACGACTATCCATAAATCCCAATATTTCATTCCGTTGTGTCGACATTGCCCAAATACTAGATGAGCTTACACCCCGATCTGTGGACCTAGTGTTTGTTAAGTCTGCCTATCATTACTTTGACCAACAGGTTCCTCTTTCTCGGATAAAAGATGTGCTGAGTAAAGGGGGGACATTTATCATTGCCGAACGGACTGCTCGCTCTGCTCAATCATACCCCCTCCCAAATGTTGCAAGTCACCATTGGACGAGCTTTTTTGGCCAACATCAGGTAAATAGACGATTTGAAGAGGCCCAGGCCAACGCGATGGAGCTATCTGTCAGTTGCTATGGCGAGTTTGTACAGATACCCATAGAGGACTATCTTGCGGCGGTTTCTGCTAACCAGCTATTTGGGATCTCTGCCCTAAAAGCGGAGCTAGTGAAGCAATGGGTGGCTAAGCAGCTAACAGTGGAATCCAACACGGTTTCCGTCTTTGAGGAGTTTTGGCTCTATCTACTCCGGAAGAAGGTATCTACTCATGAGTAAACTGTTTCAATTGAATGTCAAATCCAAGCTTATTTTCATGCTCCTTCTTGTTAGCTTACTTGCTGTAGGCATCGTTGGTTACCTAGGGTGGCGCAGTTTTCAGAATACATTGACAGGTGATGCGTTTAACCACCTAACCAGTGTACGAACGGTCAAAGCGAAGCAAATCGAAGCCTACTTTGACTCTATACAAACCCAGATGGTAATGTTAACAGAAAATGAATTGATCGTTCAGGCCATGGTCCGATTCAATAGAGGATTTCGTCTTCTGGAGCGAGAGTTCATTGCCCAAGAGTGGGATATCGCCATTGAAGAGTATTACGAAAATCAGTACTTCCCAGAGTTATCACAGAACATTGTAGGAATGCCAGACTTTGATACGTACCGTCCTGTCAACCAAGCTGCACGTTATCTGCAATATCACTATATTGCGAAGGAAACCTCCAACAATACAGAATCGAACAACACCCACTCTGACGGGAATGACTCTGACAGTATGGCATCAGACGCCACTCAATCTAGCAATGGCGAGGCGAACTTAGCCGCCATTGATCAGGATGACAGCGAATATACCCGTTGGCATGAAAAATATCATCCGCAGCTGCTCAACATTGTCGATAATTTTGGGTATGACGATCTCTATCTTCTCAATATGCAAAACGGCCACATTGTTTACTCTGTACGTAAACGAACCGAGTTTGGGACAAGCCTGATCAGTGGCCCATATAGGGAAAGCCATCTAGCCAAAGTCGCATTGGCGGTGCAGGAGAATCCTACAAAGGGTTTCATCCAGGTGGCCGATTTTGAACCTTATCGACCGGCCCTTGGCGTTCCGACGATGTTTTTGGCTGGCCCCATTTATAACGGTCCGCACATTGTAGGGGTTTTAGCCATTCAACTCCCAACCCAATCTATTGATACACTCATGACTGACAACGATAGTTGGGGAGCTATCGGTTTGGGTACAACAGGGGAGAGTTATTTGGTCGGTGCAGATCTTCGTATGAGATCCGTAGCACGCCCTCTTTTGACAGAACAAGACTCCTTTTTTGAGCGTCTGAGATCCTTGGGTACACAGTCTCAGTCTATTGAGCTGATGCGTACGTTCAACACATCGACATTCATTCAGACGGTGAATACAGAGCTTGCTCGTGAAGCGGTGGCAGGCCAAACCCAAGCCCAGCGTAGCAACAATTACCTTGGTGATGCAGTTCTGACAGCTGCTCAACCTCTCCGAATTAGCGGATTAAATTGGGCCATCCTTACGGAACAGGCTGTGAGAGAGGTCTACCAACCTCTCTATCGACAGCAGCGTACGTTCCTAATTACGTTGGCACTGCTTACTTTGGCCATCGTTCTGCTTGCGATTTTCCTGGCCAATCTCTTTACAAATCCTTTAGAGACGCTTGTTGCAAGTACACAAGCTGCCCAGGCAGGGGAATTAGTGAATCCAATTGTCGTCCATTCGAATGATGAGATTGGCCAGCTAGCGACAAACGTCAATGGGCTGGTTGAGCAGCTCCAGAAGCAGGTAGCTTTGGTCGATGAAAAAGTCAAAGCCAATGAAGCTATCTTACACAATTTTTTCCCCTCTCATGTTGTTGAACGATTATTACAAGGTGAAGAGCTCATTGTTGATAACATTCCCCAGGCGACCGTGCTGTCTGCACAGATACGTGGCTTTTCTAGCTTGAGCGTGGATCGTGGCACCCAGCCAGCCATCGATGTTCTAAAAGCAATAGCCGTTGGCTTTGGGGAGGCCAGCAACCGCCACGGTATGGAAAGGCAACCCACAGTAGATGAACATTACCTGGCAACATGTGGCGTCACTGTCCCACGCATCGATCACGCCAAGCGAGCCGTTGAGTTTGCAGAAGAGCTTCTGGCTGTTGTGAAGCGGGTAAATGCCCAACACAATACGGAGTTAGGTTTGCGGATTGGCATTCATTCGGGCCCAGTTACTGCAGGCGTCGTGGTTGGAGATCGATTTGCGTACAAGCTCTGGGGGGAGACCATGCATATTGCCACCCACCTCAGCGGCAAAGCAGGAATCAATTTGGTCTTGGTCTCGGAAGCAGTCTACGACCGGATAGAAAACCTTCACCCATTTGTCGAATATCGCCACATCGATGTAGAAGATGTGGGACGCATGAAAACTTGGGCATTGGCATCTTCGCTCCGCATGCCCCAAGAGCAGATATCACTTGTCCAAACAACCTTTGCCCAGGTGCTCCCCATTGCAGAGGAAACGGCTCAACTTTTCTACAACCGTCTTTTTGAATTAGATCCGGATCTGCGCCCACTATTTAAGGAAGATATGCGTGATCAGCAACGCAAATTGATGGCAACCTTGCATGTGGTCATCAGTGGTTTGGCAAACCCTGAAAAGATCATCCCAGCGGCCCGAGATTTGGGGCGTAAGCATGTAGCCTATGGCGTACGAGATGAACACTATGACTTAGTCGGTGCGGCTCTGCTTTGGACATTGGGGCAAGAGATTGGAGAGGATTTTACGCCAGATGTGCAGGATGCCTGGGAGGAGATGTACAGCAGGGTAAGTTCTGCCATGAAAGCTGCTGCCGCAGATATTGAGCCTGAAGAGCTCTCTATTTCCGATGAATATGAACGTCAAACATAGATATATAGCGGGATAATTGGCTATAGATGCTACTGGAGTCTATATGTTCACGAACAAAATGCGACTTGCTTATGCGATGGGTTTCATCGCCATTATTGTTCTGGCCTTTGCGGCTTGCAGGGGAAACAGAGACGAGGCTGTCGAGGGTACCCCAAACCCTCTGGAGGAACCGGCTGAGGATGCAATAGCCGTCGGTAGTAACCCTACCACAACAGCTCAAGAGGAGCCCAAACGTGGAAGAAGCCAGGAAGCCATCAGCGACAAAAACAGATCAGGGCACCAAACCGCGGTGGACAAGGAGCTATATTTAGCCATAGCCAGCACCCAAAACGTAAGCGCTTCACAAGAAGAGCAATTGACTGTTCCGCTGGAGGGCGACCCAGAAGCTGGCAAGACCATCTATCTGGGTGAAGGGGGCTGCTTCTTTTGTCATACCTTTGACGGAGTGCCTGGTGCCAACGGCAAGATTGGTGCAGACCATACTAATTTACGCAGCCGGGCAGCAGAATTAGCCCGCTACACAGGGGTGGACAGCCCAGAGGCCTTTGTCCGTCAGTCGATCCTCGATCCCAACGCATACATCTCCAAAGCCTGCCCCAATGGTCCTTGCCCTACCAGCATTATGCCCCAGGATTTTGGTGAGATGTTGAGTGACGATCAGATCAAAGATTTGGTGGCCTTCTTGCTCTACTGGCAGCCCGATACGGTTGGTACGACAGCAGAAAACAGATCACCAGACGAATTGTTTATTCTTGACGATGGCGATATCGACTTACCTGCCATAGAGCCACTTGATCTAGAAGGCGAGGTGATGGTGGCGGGTAGTAGCACGCTCTTTCCCCTCACAGAGCGCATGGTGCGCCGGTTCTATGAGGATGGCTTTATCGGAAATATTAACCATGAGGGAATTGGCACACTTGAGGGATTTGAACACTTCTGTGATTTGGCTCACACCGATATTGCCACAGCCAGCCGCCCCATGAATGGTATAGAGCTTGCGGCCTGCCAGGAAATGGAGCGAGAGCCTGTCGAATTTAGCGTTGGCATGGATGCACTTGCTGTAGTTGTCAACCCCAGCAGCACCTTTGTGCAGCAGGTGTCCCAAGAAGAATTGACGATGTTATTAACTGCTGAATTGTGGTCCGATGTTGATCCAAGCTGGCCCAATGCCCCGATTGAACACTACCTGCCAGCACCAGATACGGCTACATTTAGCTTCTTTGTCGACTCTCTCTTTGATGGCGATCCCGATTCACTTCTTAATGCGCCGAACGCCACCTTTTTTGCTGATCAAGCCAGCCTAGCCGAGGGTGTGGCCTTTGACATCTTTGGCATCGGCATTGTCAGCTATGCCTTCTATCAAAATAACTTAGAGCAGTTAAGCCTGCTGAGCATCGACGGGACAACCCCCACGGTTGAAACAGTCAGCACCGATGGGTATCCGCTAACCCGCCCACTCTTTCTCTATGCGGACAGTGAGACGTTACGGACCAAGCCGCAGGTCAGTGGTTTTCTTAATTTTTACCTAAGCCACGTCAGTGAAGAGGTCACTCAGGTTGGTTACTTTCCTGCGGGTGGAAAAGTGATTGATGAAGCTCGTATCGGCTTTTTAGCCACCATGGGCTACGATTCATATTTAGAGACATTGGGGCTGGCCGAGTTTATTCGTACAGAAATGGTCGAACCCAACATTATTGTGGCAGATGGTATGCCCGAACCAGATGGAATGGCCATTATGAACTACATCCTGACTCAAAGTCCTTATCAGGAATGGGGTACATGGCCCCAAGACGACTGGAACGATTTTAGTGGGTATCTAGAAAGTGGCACGCCCCATGGAAATGTGGTCCGCCTCTATGTGAATAACATCGCCTTAGATGCCGCTGCTCAGTCAGACTTCGACGGCATACTTCCTCTGGGCAGTATTATCATTAAGGAAAATTATAGCAATAAAGAGATCGCCGATCCGGGACCTTTGGATCACCTAACGTTGATGTATAAGGTTGAAGGATTTAATCCCAGCGCCAATGACTGGTTCTGGCTTTTGGGGAATGAAGACAGCTCCCAAGAGAATGGCGTGACGATCTCCAGTGAAGGACGGGGGGCAGGCTGTGTTGCCTGCCACGGGCGACTGAACAACCATGACTATCTTCTCCGCTATGGTTTTGGAGAGAGGCCGGCCGTTCCTTCCATGGCAGCTCTATTGGCCGGTGAAAGCACGGAAAATGAGTCACCTGTGTCAGAAGGCGGCAGTAGTCAAAGCACCGCAGCGGATAGCACAACGAATGATGTAGCAGGCGATTTAGAGACAGGTGACACTGAATCCACTAATTCGCCTGTCATAACCCAACGGATGCTAACATCGTTTGAACCTTTGCCAAGCGAAGCGACACCCCATGCCTACGAACTGACAGAGGAGTTGATCACATTGGGTCGTATTCTCTACTATGAACCGCGCATGTCACTTCGCCAAGACACAAGCTGCAACTCATGCCATCCGCTGGACCGCTATGGTGTAGATGGCTTACCCCGCTCCTTTACGCCAAAAGGAACATTTGGCAAACGCAACGCCCCATCTGTCTATAATGGTGCGCTGCACGTGGCCCAGTTGTGGGATGGGCGGGCCGAAACTGTCGAGGATCAAGCGCTAGGCCCCATTACAAACCCGGAAGAGATGGGCATGCCAGACCCCGGGTACGCAGAGGAGATTTTGGGTTCTATTCCTGGCTATGCACCTCTATTTGCGGCCGCATTTCCTGATGATGAAGATCCCGTCAACTTTAGGAATGTAGGCATTGCTATCGGTGCATTTGAACGTCGTCTCATCACGAGAGATCGTTTTGATGATTTTCTGAATGGCGATGAAACGGCCCTGACCGAAGTCGAAAAACGCGGTTTGTCAACCTTTGTCAATACAGGTTGTGATTTCTGCCACTATGGTGCGAATTTGGGGGGAGAAACATTTTCCAAGCTTGGCGAGATGGAGCCTTACCCCACAGAGGATCTGGGCGTCGCAGGGGTTACAGGCATTGAATCAGATCGATATGTTTTCAAGGTACAAAGTTTACGCAACATTGCCAAAACAGGTCCTTATCTACATGACGGCAGCATTGCCACATTAGAAGAGACAACACGCATCATGGCACGCTATCAGTTGGGGAAAACGTTGGACGAAGACGAAATTTCTGATTTGGTTGCATTTATGAATAGTCTAACAGGTGAGATTCCGGAAGATTACATTTTCGTCCCCGAGTTACCAGAGAGCGGACCGGATACGCCTGGACCACAGTAAATCATATTCGGTAGTGATGAGACGAATCCACGACTATGCCCGAAAATTGTAGTGAAAGGTTTTACGACCAAAGTGCGTCTATAGATATGCAAAGCACGAGAAGTTCCCTCGCTTTTCGTGTTACGCTTATCCAGAAGAATCAATAGTTCAATGCAACTTAAGTCTGTCGTTCATGGTAGGGTTTCACACAACAAAGAGATGTCTACACGATCTGGCATTTTTCTTGGTATGGCACTAAAGACCATACCCATTTGACAGACCAGTGGCTAGACTATCGGCAAACATGAGTAGATCAGCAGTCGTGCCATACGTTGATGGCGACTCGTCATAGCTCAATAGCTTCTCTAAGCGGGTATTCTGGATTGAATCAGCGGTGGAGACAACAAACTTTGCATCGTTCCCCCGGGATTTTTGGAAGAAGTCGAGAATTCGCGGATCGGATTCAATATGTTTCAGCGTCGACGCGTCACAGGGCAAGACAACACAAGAGGCTTGTTCGGCCATTGTGAGTGCCTCCCCCAGGGTAATGTCTGGATACAAGGCCAAACCATTTTTGCCAATCGGACGTTGCCCAGCAAGTCCAACGAGTTTGACACATAGCCCAGCCTGACGCAGTTTCGTCACAAAGATTGCTGCTGTTGCTTCTTCGAAGTGTTCCCCCCACAGGATGAATGTAATACTACCCTTTTTCTTAACAGTTTGCGTCATTTTGAGCATGATTTTTTGTCCATTTCTATAATGTAGGATACGGAAATATCTGATAGACTCATTTGAGTTCTGTTATCCATAGCTTATCAGAAAAGAGAACCTTGTGCCTACGAATTTGCTGTTGAAAACCTCTAGAGCACACTTCTTACTAGCCTATTCAAAACCTATTTCAAACCTATTTCAAACCTATTTCAAGCCGATAATGGCATAGTTTTTCGACTAGCGCTATGTTATTCTAAACATATAGCATTGAGCGGCCTCGTAATAACGAAGTGACGGTCACCTCAGTAACCCATATTTAGAGAAGCCGATGTTCAGTTCCCACGTTACGCTCAGCAAGGTTGTCCCGAGATTCTTGGAGCACCAATAGAGCCAGTATCATAGTAAGGATAGACCTATGGCATGTACACCAGAAGCTGCCCCCAGTTCATTTACTGACCGAACCCGACAAGCACTAAAAGAGTGGCACAGCACCGATCAAGAGAATAATACGCTGGCGAATCTCTACCTCTTTCGCAAAGTACAGCGCGAAGAAAAGCTGATGCCGCGCCAAGTAACCAACATCGTATTAAGAAATGGCATTGCTTCAATGCATCAATCCTACGGGAAAGAGGCAGAGCTATTGGAAGCTCGCTTTATGGACAGCCTTTCGATTCAGAATCTGGCTAATAAACACAATGTAGCGGAAAGCACAGTCTATGCCATGCAACGCACGGCCATTGATCGGCTAGCGAATATTCTTGAACATGAGGAAGAGCAAGCTTCGGCTGCCCAGAAGACCCTATTACATCAGAGAATAGAAGCGGCAAGCTATGAAAATCTCATCGGGGTTGAGTCGCTTCTGCAGTCGCTGTTACCCAAAATTATGGCAACAGAGCCACCCTGGTTTATCTCCCTTGAGGGTATTGGGGGCATTGGAAAGACCTCGGTGGCCCACAAGTTACTGACGATTATAATAGACCAAGGAATCTTTGATGAGATTGGTTGGGTTAGCGCACGCCAGCGCCATTTGAATCTGGGGGGCGGTATGGATGAAGTACCGGAACCTGCCTTAACCTCTGAAGCGTTGGTGGAAAAACTTGTAGAGCAGCTATTGCCAGAGTATCAGGCATCTGAGCTTACGATGGAACAGCAACTTCGCATGTTGCAGACCCTCTTGAAGGATACGCCCCATCTAATTGTCATCGACAACTTGGAGACCTTGGTGGATGTAGAGACCCTCTTACCTACGCTTCAGAAGCTCACCAATCCATCTCGGTTCATCTTGACCTCTCGCGCCAGCCTCTATGCCCGAACCACCGTCTTTCACTTTGCCATCCCGGAGTTAAATGAAGAGGATTCTCTGGCACTCATTCGCCAAGAGGCCAGAATGAGCAATCTATCTGAGTTGGCTGAGTCTAGCGATGAGGAGATTCAGCCGATCTTTGGCCTAGTCGGGGGCAACCCCCTGGCCTTGCGCCTAGTCGTTGGGCAAAACCATATCTATCCTCTAGACAAGATTCTAGAGGATATTTCTACGGCCCGCAGCGATAGCAGCCAAAACCTCTACAGATATATTTATGAAAATGCCTGGCATAGCCTAGATTCACTTAGCCAAAAGGCGCTAATGATGATGCCGCTGGGCAATCCCAGCGGTGATGACATTGACTTCTTAGCCGAGGTGGGCGAACTCTCGGTAGGCGATATCCGAATGGGGCTAAATCACTTGGTGCGTCTCAATCTGGTCGACGCCCGAGGCGGGCTAAATGAACGGCGCTACAGTATTCATAGCCTCACCCGCAGCTTTCTGCATGAACGTGTATTGGGGTGGATGAGGGATGTGAGTGGGCAGGAGGATGGAGAAGAGGGAGGAGGAAAAAATAGGTCTGTATAGTTCGAGCTTAAGTATGCCCTGCGAGTTTACGACAGAGGCTATGCTCCCTCTGTCAAGATATAAATCACTTTCGAAGCTATCTGGAAAGTCATTCTGTTTGGTTACAGTTTCGAAATCTTTTCCGACTGCTTCAAAAAAAATGTTGCCTGAGCACCAGAAGCTGGCAATAGAAAAGCGGTAAGTCAATTAACCTATCGCTGCCCAAGGCACTTTAGCCGCCACCTGTGCTATCTTCGTGTTCGGCAGCCAATTGCATCATTTCTGTTGAGGCGAAATCAGAAGCCTGATCGCCACTCGTACCGAATTCAATTCCGTTGCTGGCTGCACCGAGCATGAGTGCCAATGCCAACCCAACTACAACCAAAACAACCTTACGCTTCACCTTGCTCATATCAACATACCTCCTGGTAGTGAATAGAAAACTCGTTGGTCTGGAAATCCCGTCACTAGGCAATTGTGAGCAATTCATCCAGCGATACGCGCTTGTTCCCGATAAGCCTCAATCACATCGGCCACAGTTGAGCCAAAATAAACTTATAGGTATCTCCAATGACTAAACCACCGGAAGAATTTAAGTATTTAATCGCCAGAAGCATAGAGGTTGCCCGTCAAAGGATCGAGGGAGAAGATCAATATGCCAAGATCTCCGATGAAGCGTGTGACCGAGCCCTCAACATACTGAGCTATGCATTTGAGCTTCCCGATCTTTGGAGCGAAACTCGGGAATTGTTGCTGACGATGGTGCCAAAAATGGAGATGGCGGGCCATCGAGGAGATTGGATTCCGTATTTGGAGAAAGGCATCGCTATAGGTGAATTACAAAATGACCATCTTGGAAGCGGCGAAGTATATCTGGCAATGGGATATTTGGAATTTCTAAGAAGTGACTTTGAGACTGCACAAACGAGTTTCTCTAAAAGCCTAAATTGTTGTCAGCTAGCAAAAGATTTACGCGGTCAGGGAAAGGCTTTGAACAGGCTTGGTCTCGTTGCCGAACAACAAGGGCGGTATCAAAAGGCGTTTGAGCTAGCACAATCAGCTCTGGAATTGCTTTCGATGAAGGATGCAGAGCAAGCGAACAGTTTCTATATATTGGGGTCGATTGCCCGCCATGAACAAAAGTGGCAAACAGCAGAAGGTTATTTAACTTCATCTTTATATATCTGGCAAGCAGATAATGATAAGCGTAGAATCGCATGGGGATATCGTAATTTGGGACCAGTTTTTCGAGCCCAAAAAAAATTTGACGAGGCTGAACAGTGTTACAATTTAGCGTTAGAAATTTTCGATCAATTACATGATCCGATCAATCAAGCGATGACGAAATTAAACCTAGGTAATATCTATCGGGAGTCTAGAAAAGCTCACGATGCTATAGAGTTGTATCACCAGGCGAGGAATACCTTTGGCAGCGTTCAAGATACTCTGAATCTTGCCAGAACTTGTGTAAACCTAGGGAATGCTCATTTCGATTTAGAGGAATGGGAGCAAGCAGAGCGCTTATATAAAATGAGCATAGAGCACTGGGAAGAAATTAAAAATATCAGATCTTTATGCAATGCCATTGATGGCTTAGGTGAAACATATTTACGTCAGCAAAAGTATAGTAAAGCTATTCAAGTTCTGAAAAAAGGTCTCTATTGGTTTACACAAATGGATGAGCAAGAGACTTCTCAGTATTTGTACCAAAGATTACTTAATCATATCCAAGAGGCAGAGATAGGTGACGGGAATACTCTCGCCACCTAAACATAACTTAGCCACCGCCAGTCGCATCTTCTGAATCTGCAGCAAGTTGCATCATTTCCACTGGAGCAACTTCAGAAGCTTGCTTTCCATTCGTGCCGAGTTCAATTCCATCGCTCGTTGCACCGATAATGAGTGCCAATGCCAACCCAGCTACAGCCAAAACGACCTTATTCTTTACCTTGCTCATGTCAACGTACCTCCTGGTATGTGAATAGGAAGCTCGTTGGTCTGGGAATCCCGTCGCTGGGCGAATGTGAGCAATTCGACCAGCGACACGTGCACGTTCCCGTCGAGCAGACCATGCCTTTACGCGCTATCGTTCTTACAAAACAGCGTTAGAGATGGGGTGGAATCTGGGCCCAAATTCCTGAACAACAGGTCAACTTACGTTTGGTATGTTGTTGTGGCTATAGAGTATCAGGGCGGCGGGGCACTTTGCTGAGAAACGTTGAGGAAATGCTGAGGTGCGGCGGTTCCGCAAAATAAGTCACAATAATGGCGGCAGTCACTTTGGGCATGACTGTCACCTAATATCGATGAGCTAGCTGAACGCTACTCCCTAGCGTATCAGCCAAGCAAAAAATTGTGACTTGTTATCTTTGAGGACGAAATGGTCGAGGAGGAAGAACTGACCGAGAATCATGCCGTAGCAATGTAGGCAAGTTCGGTGAGGATAGCTATATTTTTGGCGAAGTTCATGGCTTCAAGCATCCGTACCTCATTGTCTTCCTCAGTCCAGAAGCTGTGGATGGTAAAGCTTGCTACCAATAAGAAGAGACACAGCCCAATAATTCCATAGATCTTGAGGATACCAGTCATCAATGATAATCCGCCGAAGATTAAAGCGATACCGCTGATTTGAACCATTAGCTCGGGTGAGAAAATACCGAATGTAAAGAGTTCGCGTTTGTGGGCATATTCTGCGAGTGTCTTTGTGTTGAAGAGGTGATTGATACCGTTGAGAACAAAGAATAGTCCTAGAACGATAAGAAGTATTGTTTTAATCATTGCTCTCTCCTTGAAATTATGTTGGACTTGTCATTTGCATGTTTGTAAAGGACGTTGCCTGTATGATTCAGCAGTCAATCTAAATTCACCGTTTGCGCGACCAGCGCGATTTTTTCTAGACGATTTTGGCAATTGGATCGGTTTATGACACTATTTTGCATTGCCACGTTCCGGTAATCTGTGGGATGAGTCACGATCAAGTAGAGCCAACCAATATCTAGAGCGAGACAATCTGGAGCACTGATATCTCCTACTCTTGTACTCATACCCCACAAATTGAAGAAGACCCCAAAATGCAGTAAACTCATCTTCATGCAATCCCCATATAGATGGCCAGAAAAAGCTTGTTCCTGTGAAGACGGGAATGTCCGTCCTTTTTGGAATAGTCCAGAGCAGATTGGGCAAGAGCCGGGATAAGACTTTTCTGGCGAAGTATAACAGATCAAGAGAGGAAACAATATGAACGAAGTCGTTATCGTTGCGGCTGTGCGAACACCCATTGGCCGCATCAGGGGTACACTCTCCCAAGTTCGCCCCGATGATCTGGCTGCGGTCGCTATCAAAGAAGTGGTCAACCGTGCTGGGGTTGATCCAGCCCTGGTGGAAGAGGTTTACCTGGGCTGCGCCAACCAAGCTGGTGAGGATAATCGTAACGTGGCCCGCATGGCTCTTTTGCTGGCCGGGCTGCCCCAGCACGTAGGTGGCGTCACTGTGAATCGGCTCTGTGCTAGTGGACTTAATGCAGTGAACCAAGCGGCTCGGGCCATCAAGTGTGGCGAGGGTGATGTGTACATTGCCGGTGGCGTTGAGAGCATGACTCGTGCCCCCTATTCCATTCCCAAGAATTCAGTAGGCTTTGGGCCCTCAGGTAATATTACTGGCTTTGATACAACCCTGGGATGGCGCTATCCCAATCCGGCAATGCAAGCGCTTTTTCCTTTAGAAGCTATGGGTGAGACGGCCGAGAATATAATCGAGATGAGCTGTACTGGCGACATTGAGGGTGGGAAGATCACCCGGGAAGACCAGGATCGCTTTGCGCTCCAAAGTCAAAGTCGAGCCGTTAAAGCTATCAACAATGGATACTTCAAAGAGCAGGTTGTCCCCGTATCGATTCCCCAACGACGCAAAGAGCCGATTCTCTTTGATACGGACGAGCACCCTCGGTACACCAAAAACGGGGATGGCTACGAGTTGGCCACCAGTATGGAGTCCCTGGCTAAGCTGCGTCCAGCATTCCGTGAGGGCGGCTCGGTGACTGCCGGAAATTCCAGCGGCCTCAATGATGGAGCCTGCGCCATTGTGCTCATGTCTGCAGCCAAAGCAGAGGAATTGGGAATCCAGCCCATGGCGCGCTGGGTTGGATCGGCCGCGGCTGGCGTTGATCCTCGGGTCATGGGCATTGGGCCAACCTATGCCACCCGCAAAGTCCTGGCACGGCACAAGCTGACAATTGAGGACATTGACTTGGCTGAACTTAACGAAGCTTTTGCTGCCCAATCCATTGCCGTGCTGCGCGACTTGAATCTGAGCGAAGAGATTACCAATGTCAATGGTGGTGCCATCGCCTTAGGACACCCATTGGGCTGCTCAGGGGCACGCATCCTAACGACATTGCTCTATGAAATGCAGCGTCGTGCCAACCAAGGAGAGCAAATGCGTTATGGTTTAGCCACCCTCTGCGTTGGGGTTGGTCAAGGTGAAGCAACCCTTGTAGAGAGGCTGTAAAAAAATATGAAAAGTGTACCTCAAATTACGTGCGAAGACGCGGCCAAATTGATCAAAGATGGGGACGTGATGCTCGTCGGTGGCTTTGGCATGACGGGAAATCCTGTTCATCTACTTCACGCCTTGGCCGAGACCCCCACCAAGAATTTAACCTATGTGGGGAATAACGTAGGTGAGAGTGGCTTGGGGGGTGGACGCCTGTTGCGCAATGGCCAAATCAAAGCGGCCATCGGCTCCTTTTTCACCTCCAATCGGGAAGCTGTGGAAGCTGCTCAGTCCGGCACCATGAGCGTTGAATTGCTGCCCCAGGGATCATTGGCTGAAGCCATTCGAGCTGGCGGAGCTGGCATTGGTGGCTTCTACACGCCGACTTCAGTGGGAACGAAATTGGCCGAGGGGCGTGAGACCAAGACAATCGACGGCAAAACCTATATCTACCAGCCAGCCATTCGAGGCAATGTTGCCCTGATCCGTGCCTGGAAAGCCGACGAAGCGG
Source organism: Chloroflexota bacterium (assembly GCA_039028975.1). Classification (GTDB taxonomy): domain Bacteria; phylum Chloroflexota; class Anaerolineae; order Caldilineales; family Caldilineaceae; genus JAHBNG01. The sequence goes on along the minus strand of JBCCHB010000056.1, from coordinate 69,801 downwards.
GCAACCTTGTCTATCGCATGACTGAGCAGAACTTTAACCGCGCCATGTGTACCGCCGCCGATCTGGTCATCGCGGAGGTGGAGGAGATTGTGCCAATGGGTACGCTGGACCCTGATCAGATTCATACCCCAGGCTGCTATGTGGACTATCTAGCACAAGCTCGCACTACGCTGGAGGATCTGGGATCATCGGCATCGGTAGCGGGCAGCGCTAAAAAGGTTGACACCGCTCGCCTGAACATGGCCAAAGCTGCCCTAGCCGAGTTGAAGGCTGGTGACATCGTCAACTTAGGCATCGGGATTCCTACCCTGGTCTCTGATCTAATTACGCCCGAACATGGGATTATTCTCCATACAGAAAATGGCATGTTAGGGGTAGGACCGGCACCAGAAGAAGGCGGCGCGCTCGATTACCCGGTCAACGCAGGCAAGATTCCGGTGACGGCCCTACCAGGGACCAGCTACTTCGACAGTGCCGACTCATTTGCCATGATCCGTGGGGGCCACATTGACGTGGCGATTATGGGTGGTTTGCAGGTGGATGCAGAGGCCAATCTGGCCAATTGGGCCGTGCCAGGCAAACCATTGCTGGGTGTTGGCGGCGCCATGGACCTGGCGTCGGGAGCCAAGCGCCTCATCGTCACCATGACCCATACCAGCCGGGATAGGTCGGCCAAAATTGTCCCTTCGTGTACGCTGCCATTGACAGCCACTCAATCTGTCGATGTAGTGATTACGGATTTGGCCGTTTTTCGTTTCATCGATGGGCAATTGACCCTTACCCAACTCATGCCAGAGGCAACCCTGGATGAAGTTAGGGCCAAGACGGATGCATCGTTTGCCGAAAGATTGTAGCGTCACCATTCCTCAATACTCTTCCCACAGACAGAAAGGATCACGGGGGCTACGAATGTTTCAGCACAGTAGCCCGTCCTTGTAGGGCGGTGTGCATGGGTTATCCAACCATCGGCCCTACAAGGACGGGCTACAAAATAAACGTTTTTACCGTTGGCTACCGTTAGCCTACCCATTACACTAATTCCGACAGATCCTGAAAATCTGTGTTCCATTTTGGCTCCAACTCGCTCAGGTTAGGTAATTATGCAAAGCTCCCTTAACAAACGCTCTTTTCAACTTGACATGGGCCTATTACGAGATGTCTGGCGGCTGGCCCTGCCTGTGATGCTCACAAATCTATTACAGACTTTAGTCGAAGTAGTGGATGTCTTTATGGTCGGCCGATTGGGGCCGATTGCCATCGCCGCTGTGGGTATGAGTTTTACCATTCGTTTGTTGGTTCTGGTCATGGTGCTTTCCGTATCTGCCGGAGCTATGAGCTTGGTGGCCCAGGCCAAAGGCGCTCGCGATCCCCAGCGGATGAGCTTCGTGACTCGGCAAGCCATCTCGTCGGGCGTACTGCTCTCGCTGCTTCTGACTGTACTCGGGCTGCTGACGGCCCGCCCTATTCTAAGCTGGGTCAACAGCGGCGGCGATCCCCTGGCTGTTGAGATTGGGACTGAATATCTTCAAGTGCTCTTTGTTGGAACGGTCTTCCTCATCCTCAATATTGTCTTCAACCGACTAATGCAAGGTGCTGGGGATACGGTCACCCCATTGATACTGACTGGGGCGCTGAACTTTCTCAACATCTTGCTCAACTATCTCTTCATGTTTGGCTTTGGACCTGTACCCGCATATGGCGTAACCGGCGCAGCCATTGGCACAGTCATCTCTCGAGGATTGGGGGTGGTCGTTGTACTCTATCTCTTCTATTCGGGCAAGAATGTCATCAAGATCCTCCCTGGCACCTACTGGCCCCACTGGCAGACCTTTTGGGACATACTAACCATTGGCGTGCCTTCGGGGATTCAAGGCGTCTTACGGAATGGATCCCGCCTGCTGGTCATTGGCATTGTCACATCCACAGAGGTTGCGACATATGGTGCCGCCGCGTTGGGAATTGCCATGCAGATCGAGGCGTTGGCTTTTATGCCCGTTCTGGGCATCAACGTGGCCGCGACCAGCTTGGTTGGTCAAGCCCTGGGTGCTTGGCAAACAGACGAAGCTAGGCGCCGCGGCAACATGGCCATTGGTCTAGGCGTCGTCGTGATGATCGTTTTGGCTACCCCGATTTGGATATTTGCACCAGCCATACTACGTCTCTTTGACCCCAGCGCCCATCCGATTGTCATGAGTGCTGGCACTGAATATATGCGCATTAACGTCCTCGTTCTACCGCTTGTTGGGATTGCCATGGTGGCCAATGGTGCCTTACGCGGAGCCGGTGATTCAACGCCTGGCATGTACAGCACCTTTCTGACCAAAGGGGTTGTGACTGTTACGCTGGCATATCTCTTTGCTATCGTGCTGGGCTATGGGTCCACAGGCGTCTGGTATGCCTTAGTAATCGGCTCTGTGCTGGATGCTATCTACATGGGTACCCGCTGGCGCGGTTCAACGTGGCTATCCGTTGCCTTGCACAAGACAGAGATCTATCGCCGTCACCTGCACAAATTGTCAGAAATGGCGCAGCAGCGCTTTCTCAGCGATGTGCGCACCCCGAATATGGCCCGACCCACAGCAACCGAAGAGATTGGCGAGAGCGGGGTTGTCTATCGGCTAGAAGGCGGGGATGTACAGGTGGTTTTTGCTGGTGGAGGGTATGAGGTGAATCCATAGATGGCTTGAATACGAAAATTCGTTAGACTTAAATTCTTAACTGAACCACGAAGCGATTGAAGGGATTGAAGGAAAGTTCAGAGGTTTCTAATGGTTCGAGTTATTTCTTATTCCACAAGTGGGCGAACAGCAATTCCCACTACCCGAGTGAAAAAATGCATAGTTTTCGTACAAAATTTGCCTCAAAATCGTATTTTCACTCGAGAAGATTGACATAAAGCCTCGGGAATTGCTGGTGGGCGAATTGCCTTATTCTCAACCCCCGATAGGACTTATGAACCTGGATGACGGCTGGCCCCCTTCAATTCCTTCATTTCCTTCATGGTATATTTTCTTTTCGGTCTGAGGATGCACTCCAGGCGCAACTGGGCACCCCACTTCCTTTGGTCTTTCTCAATGGTAACGATTGATGGTGTTTCGTGGCCGGAGTTGGTTATTCGGTTGATTCATAGGGTGTTTGGAAGAATGGAGTGACATGTCACGTTAAGCCGCACGCAAAGAAGCGAAGCCGCAAAGGCAGATGGATACCTTTGCAGCTTGGTGAGAGAACATTTCATATCTATCTAGGGGATGAAAAATACGGAATGAATAGCAATTGGTTCGGTTCGATTTTCGGCACTTGAACAATAGCGAATGCGCCCAGATTTGCTACGGCAGCATAGATGGATCTGTTCTCGCTATCAACTCTACTTGGAATAAGTTGCCATTCATCTGTTGTCGGATCGTTCCAGATAATTTGGGCGTTGTTACTGTTGATTGATAGATGGTCATATCGTATTTCCAAGATTGCAGGCTGTTTTAATTTCATTTGCCCAGAATCGGTTGTAATCTTGTAAATTTCCGAATATAGCACCCATTCTTCTGGAAGTGGCACCGAGTGCGTTTGTATGGCTAAGATGATGAGTGATGTGTCTGTGCTGTCCAGACTTCCATCACTAACGTAGAGACTGGTGGCACCATCTTGGGAATAGATCACTGGATTCTGTGATTCAAAGGTCATTCTGGATTCAGAAAATTCATCTATACCTTGTGCATTGTCAGATTCTTCTGCATTGCCCAAATGGCTGCCAACAGATTCTAAGGAAAGGTTGAGTTCCTGTGCGCTTCCTACTGTAAGAATACCGCTCAGTTGACTATTGCGACTAGTCACCCGAATTTGTGAGCCGCTCGTCGCTCCATAAATCGTAATCTGACCATCCCTATCGGTGAACCCTTGGTTTGTGGAGTGGCCATGCCGATCGTAGAGGGTAACAAATGCGTTTTGATTTGAGCTATCTGGTCCACTAACGCTTAGATACCGCCGTGGCACAATTTCTGCACCCGAATTGATGCTGGAAACTTCTGGCCACACGGGCAATGTCGTAGGCAGCTTGACAGGGCCAGTCATGATGTGACCACGATCAATCGGTGTGACAATCTGCCAGCGGGGAGCAGCTTCTTCATCCGCATAGACTCTGGCTAGGGTTTCCCAAGTGGATTCCCCTTCTGTGCCTCCTTGTTCGACTCGGGTTCGCCGCCACTGTTCAGTCTGCTCACAGGCAGGGTTATAGGAAGGTGTCCACAAGCCGGGAACGCCTTGGGCACTCAGCTCTGTTGCCACGTATTGCCAGTACATGGCGCTGGCAGTGGCGTTCCCCTCTTTAAGGAGTTCTTTTGGTGCCGTACAGAATGCCGTAGCCTTTTTGACAAAATTACCCTCTTCATCGAATACATAAACAAAGTATTCATCATATAAGTTGAGTGCATAGTGGCCAAACTCGTGGATAAACGTGCGATAGCCGTCTGGTGCGTTCCATAGACCAGAACCCCGATTTCGATCCCACTGACGGCCTAGGTGGATGGCCCCATCCGAAGTTGGTGCCGTTAGCCCACCGATGTATGCGTAGGGGCGGAATCGATTTTTGGCAAAGATCCGTATGTCTGCGTTCGACCAATGTTCGGCGTTATCGTAAATCACAACCTGTTCCAGTGCCATCTGGCCATCAGACAGATCCAAGAGATACTTAGAGCCATTTTTAACCATGCCCTCAATTTCATCGAAGTATTCCGTGCCAGCGTCCCATTCAATCGAGACGACCAGATTAAATAGGATGAGCGGGCTTTCTTTTTGCACGGTTAGTTTTTGTTCGCCTGCCTGCTGAACCGTAAACATCCGGGCGCTACTAGCGTTATCCCAGTTCATATTCGTAGTATAGGTTTTGTAAGCCCATTCATTATGAACAGTGCGAACTGTTGGCTCGGTTGCTTGTAGGGAAAGAGCCGCAAGCTGAGATTCCAGGTCGAGTTCTGGCAGACGCAGCAGACCTGCCTGATTGGATCGACCTATTTCAGCTCCCAAGTGATAGACCGATGCGTCTTCGATGGGATTGCCGCCTCCATCGACCACTTTGGCATACCAAGGGGCAGCAAATCGAAATGGTTGGCTCTGGGTCGTGGTGGCTGGCCATCGAACTGGGTAGTGGCTATTTTCTGGGAAGACCACGAGCCACAACGTAACCTTTTCCTGGCGAATTAAATCTTGCCCAATGTGCCAGCCGATGTTGTGCTGTATGCCTGCTGGCGTGGCCCGAAAATAGGCATCAGCATCGTCCAGCAGCGTTGCTGTATACCATGCGCCGCCGCTGGTTGAATAGTGCAGCCCAATTTGATGACGAGATTCACCTGCCGGATTGAAGAGTGTAAAGCCGATAGTGAGCGTTTCGCTCTGAATAATCTGTGGTGAGGCAAAAAAGTAGGCACCTTGATTGGGTTTATCGATCCTGGCATATGCTGGTTGAGTCGCTTGGGTCGCACCTTGTTGATGCCGATTGAGGTAAATAACATTTGGCGCACCGTAATTCCCCGCCGCCAGATCCAGATCCCCATCATTATCCCAATCTCCCCAGACAATTGTGCGAGTCGAGCTAACCTCTGTGGATTGCCAAACGGCTTCTTGGCTAAGCTGATTTGATGTTATATCGCCCCCAACCCATCTGTTCAGATAAACTTTATTGGTTGCGTCTGAGTTTCCAGCCGCCAGATCCAAATCCCCATCGCCATCCCAATCTCCCCAGGCGATGCTACGGGTTGAGTCACTCTCAGCAGATGTCCAGTGTGCCGCTGGGGCCAATGAACCTTGATTGTTCAGGTAGACTTTGTTACGCGTTCCTTGATTACCGACAGCTAGATCCAAGTCCCCATCGCCATCCATGTCGCCCCAGGCAACGCTAGCTGTTTCATCTTCGTCTGATGAAAAATAGATGGGTGTAGCCGTTAGACGGCTGTTTTGGTTCAAATAGAGTTTGTTGGCGCGGCCAAAGACGCCAACAGCCAGATCTAGATCCCCATCGTTGTCAACATCGCCCCAGGCTAGGCTGGTATCTCGGTCGTCATCGGCAGATTGCCACCACGCAATAGGATTGAGCTCTTGGCCTTCATTCAAATAGACTTTGGTGGGATCCCGATCATTGGCAACCGCCAGATCTAAATCGCCATCGCCATCGACGTCTGCCCAAGCTAAACCAGTCGATTCATCATCATCTTGGGAAATCCAGGCCCCGTCAGCTTGCAAAATGCCATTGTCATTTAGATAAACTTTATTGGGCGCTTCGTCATTGGCAACAGCCAGGTCCAGATCGCCGTCCCCATCAACGTCTCCCCAGGCGATGCAGCTTGTCTTATCGGCATCACTGGATGACCAGGTCGCAGTCGACTGCAAGACCCCAGTCTGATTCATGTAGATCTTGTCTTCTCCCTCATTAGCCGTAATGAGATCCGGATAACCGTCATTGTTGATATCGGCCCAAAGAATATCCAACAGGTCATCCTCATCTCTTGTGAGCCAGGACGGGGTCATAGATAGATATCCATCCTGATTCAAATAGAGCTTATCTGGATCACTTTGGTCTCCCACAGCCAAATCCAGGTCTCGATCCAAATCTAGGTCGCTCCAGGCCACCCCGTAGGTGGACTTGGCCTCTGCTGATGTCCATGTGGCTGTTGTATTAAAGATGCCGCCCAGGTTCGTATAGATGCGATTCTGATGAAAACGATTCCCCAGCGCCAGGTCAAGATATCCATCCCGATTCCAGTCTCCCAATGCAACGCTTCTGGCATTGTTTTCTTCTGTGGCAGTCCAGGTTGGGCGGGTCTCTAATTGACCAGACTGATTGTGAAAGAGACGATCCCCAGCTACTAGATCAAGATAGCCATCATTATCCACATCCCCCCAAGATCCGGCGTACGTATCACCCTCCTCGTCTGCAATCCATTGCGACACCTGAAACGCCCCTCCATTGTTAAGCAGAATCTTATTCACTCCATCGTTGCCAACGGCCAAATCCAGGGTCTGGTTGTTATCAAAATCGCCCAGCGCAATGGCCTGGGTACGCTCATCATCACCCAGAGAAATCCCCTCAGTTGCCAATTGCCCATCTGTATTCATGTAGATTCGATTTGCTGTTCTGTCGTTGCCGATGATGAGATCTAAATCACCGTCGTTGTCTACATCTCCCCACATGATCTGGTATGTATTGCTGCGGTCAGTAGACGTCCAGCTTGCGATTGTCTCCAACACGCCACTTTGATTCAAATAGACTTTGTTGACTCCATTGTTGCCAACGGCCAGCTCAGGAAATGTGTCTCCGTTGAGATCTCCCCAGGCGACGCTTTGCGTGGCATCAAGAGCAATAGATTCCCAGATAGGAGTAGTTTGGAAGGTCCCATTTTGATTCAGATAAAGACGGTTGGCACCATCGGCTAACCCAAAGACCAGATCTTGATATCCATCTTGGTTTACATCCCCCCACGCGACACTGGTCGTTTCATCTCTACTGTTACCTGCGGCCCAAAAGGCGGTTGTTTGGAGCGTGCCGTTAACATTAAGATAGACTTTATCCAACCCATCGCTGCCCTGAAAACCACCTTCGGTTGCCACAGCTAGCTCCAGATACCCATCATTATTGATGTCACCCCAAGCTACCCCACGGGTCCGTTCAGTTTCAGTCGAGATCCAGTTGGCAGTTTGAGGCAAGCCACTGCCGCCATTTACATAAACGTGGTTGGCCCTGCTATTGCCTATGGCCAGATCCAAATCCCCATCTTTGTCCATATCGGCTAAGGCAATGCTGAATGTACTTCCCAATTCTGTGGATGCCCACGTTGCCGTTTGGGCAAGTTGGCCATTTCCGCTGTTGAAATAGACCCGTGTGGGGCTGCTACCGCTGTTGCCCACAATTAGATCGAGTTGCTGGTTCCCATCCAAGTCTGCCCAAGCGATAGCCCACGTATCCTCATCTTCGGTTGATGCCCAAAAATCTGGAGCCAGTTGACCAGCAACGTTAATATAGACCCGATCTGGTGCATTGCGATTCAGCGCGGCTAGATCCAGATCACCATCGTTGTCTATATCTCCCCAGACCACCTCTTGTGTGTCCTCATCGTCAGCCGAGGCCCAACTAGGTGTTCTTTGAAGCACACCTTGATTGTTCAAGTAGAGCTTGTTGGGCGATCCATCGTTGCCAATGGCTAAATCGAGATACCCATCATTGTTGACATCTCCCCAAGCAATACTCCACGTATCATCGGTATCGTCAGAGGTCCAGATGGGTGGGGTATGGATAACGCCATTGTCATTTCTATAGACCAAATTGGCCCCATCCTTGGCAATGGCCAGATCTAGATCTCCATCCTTATCAAAATCGCCAGCATCGATGGCTTGTGAGTCGGTGGAATCATCCGAAGCCCAAGTACTGCCAAGCTGAACATTCTCCTGGTTGAGATAGATAGTGTTCAGTTGTCCCCAGTTACCCGCGGCCAACTCCAGGGATCCATCCCCATCGACGTCTCCCCAAGCCACGCATCGGGTATTGTCGTTATCTTCAGAGACCCATTTGGGCGTAGGGCCAAGCACTTGGTTCAGGCTGAAATAGGCTTTGTTGTTCTCAGTGGTCCCTATAACCAAGTCAAGAAACCCATCATGGCTAATGTCACCTACGGCCACACTTTGGGCATAATGACTGTCTGCTGTGCGCCAACTTTCACTGGCCGAAAGCTGACCCTCCTGGTTGAGGTAAATACGCGTACGCCCAATATTTGCGCCATTGCCGGTAAAGATACCGTCCAAGGCAACGACCAAGTCTACATCGCCATCCGCATCGACATCCCCCCAAGCGATTCCACGACTTACATCATCTTCGTTTGAATGCCATGTTGGAGTTGGCGGCAATATCCCGCCTTGGTTTATATAAAGATGATCTTGTTCATATTCGTTGGCAACAGCCAGATCAGGGTAGCCATCATTATTGACATCTCCCCAAGCAATGTCCTGGGTATTGTCATCTAGATCCGATACCCAATTGGCCGTATTGTTTAACGTTTGGCCAGTATTTTTGTATAGTCTGCTGGGTTGGCCATCGTTTCCTGCTGCTAAATCGAGCTGCTGATCATTGTCCACATCCGCCCAAGCGACTGAGCGCGTGTCATCGAATTCAGTAGAAGCCCAACTGGCAGTCGATTCGAGGATGCCTTGTTGGTTTAGGTAAATACGATTGGGCTCACCATCACTGTCACCGTTGCCAATGGCTAAATCGAGGTAGCCGTCACCATTGACATCTCCCCAGGCCACGCTGTATGTCTTATCCACTTCGGTTGATTGCCACACGGGCGTTGGGTTGAGCTGATGGCCATCATTCAGATAGAGTAGATTGGTTGCTTCATAGTTGCCCACGGCTAAATCAAGGTCGCCATCATTGTCTACGTCTCCCCAGGCCACGCTGTATGCGTTCTGCGTTTCTGTTGATGTCCAGCTAGCGGATTTGGCAAATGTGCCATTGTGATTCAGATAAAGACGAATTGGCGCGTTTCGTCCACTATCCACTACTGCTAAGTCGAGATCGCCATCCTTGTCTACATCGCCTAGGGCCAGATCGAAAGTTTGATAGCTTTCAGATGATTCCCACCCCACTTGAGAGCTTAGTTGAATGGATGGTACATTGACTGAGGGTATATCGGCTGAGGGTATATCGGCTGAGGGTATATTGAAAGGGTTTGATGATTCCCCACGCAAGGGTTGTGCATGGAATACGATATAGAGGCTTAGTACAAGCCGCAAAAAATGTAAGATTTTTGAGAATGATATTGAAGACAACATATGGTATAGCTCCCTTATGTCAGCCACCGGATTCATTCAGTGACAGACTGCTCTTTTGTCAAAAAGCTCTAGTACAACGTGGCGTAAGTTTCTATACAGATAGATAGGTAGTCGAACGCCGGATTTCTCGACTGTCTTGCCCGCTCAAATGAGACTATTTGGGCTGAAAATCGACTCGCTATTGAACCCATAGCCTCGTTGACCCACTCGAAATGACAACTATCGAGTTCTACCTGCTAAAGAAACTGTACAGTTACTTATGCCCTATTGGACTAGTGCATCATCAACATTAAGAATTCGGGTTGGTATCTGTTCAGTGAGCACGCCCTCATGCGGTGACCGGCACGAGGCGTGCTCACTGCTCGAATTTTGGATCATTATTTTTGTGGAATGGCCTTATGTATCCTGTGACGTTCGGTTGCTCAATGAATGAATACTGGTAAAAAGAACATCTGAGCCTCTGTCGGTGTTGCTACAGTTGGTGTTACGGTCGCAGTCAGCGTCGGAGTTGGCGAAGTCGTTATTGTCAGTGGAGGAGTCGGCGTATGGGATGGAGTTGGCGTCACCGTTGGCGTATTTGTGTTTGTTGTTGCCACGGTTTCTGTTGGCGTTACGGTTGATGTGGCAGTGGGTGTCGCGGTGAGTATGGCGGTGACAGTTGGCGTAAAAGTTGGTGTGATAGTAGGTGTGATGGTAGGCGTATGGGTAGGCGTATTGGTTGGTGTATCATCAGGCACAAGCCAATTTACGCTCCACGACAACAGAAGAGGCGAATCATCCAGTACAGTCGATTGTAAGTTCGCACGCAATTTTATGACAGGGTACGTGATCGGTGAAAGGGTAAACAAATCTGTGCTACTGGAAACATCGTCAAGAATGACACGATTGTCTATTGCCAATACATCGACCGATAGGGTTGTTGTCGGTGGTCGAGTATCACTACGGTAGGTTAAGGTTTGCCAGGTTGCATCTGGATGAGTCAACGAGATGGGCTTTGATATGGCATAACCAGACCTGGACGGGTCTGCCAGCACCAATGCCCTGTCTTCTGGCGTCCCCCCCAACGAGATGTTATCGAATCCTGATTCTGATAGATCAATGCCTGTGAGTTCATCAAATTCATCAGTCCAGGATGAAGCACTTGAGGTTATCTCAGCCATGAGGGCATATGTAGTAAATTCTTGAATCGGAGCAGAAATGCTTCCATCCTGTTCCAGTCGCGTAATCTCTGGCAGTACTTGCCATGCCGTTGGGCCAGCCTCCCGATTCCAGGCAAAAATATCTAATGTGGCCGGAGCGAGTCCTGCCAAGCCTATATCTTCATAGAAAAAAGTGAGTTCCATAGGACGTTCTGCTGTGGGTTTGGCATTGGCAGCTCGAATATTGTAAACTTCGCCCACAAAGCAACGACCATCTGGTACTGGAACAGGGGGCGTTACGCTGTGCATAACAGTAACATAGGTGTCACCCGTAAAGGTGTCCGTACTTTGAATTTGCAGGTGAAAGACGCTGTCTGCGATATCTGCGGGAAAGCGAAGTTCCGGTTGTGTTTCCCTGGGGATATACTGGCGAAAGAAATTGGTTATGCGCTGTTCGCTACCGACGGTTACGGTTAGAATGCCGGATAGATCGATCGTTGGAGTAAGTGCGCTGATGGTTTCGATATAGTCGAGGTCTGGCTCTATAGGTGTCCATGCAAACGTATTCGAAGTGCCCCCTGTGTCTGCTCTTTTGGTAGATATTTCTACACTAACCGTCTCTGATGACGATAGTGTGCCATAGTATTCGACGACAAGTTCTTCACCATCTAAGCTAGGAACAATATCGACAAATGGATAGGTATCTTGTTCAGATTCATTGCAGATCTGCTGGCTAAGGCGGCTTGCAGATTCGCTACTGTCGCTTTGAGTGCGGGAAGATACATTGGTAGATCCAGTGACGCTGAACGATGATAAATTATCTCCGCCAACCGCTGAACCCCCTATAAGTAAGAGCAGAATGCTGAGAGATAAAATGGTCGCCATCACGAGACCTACACATACCCCTACTATCTTTGCTTGCTGAGGGTATGTCGAAAAAGAAGCGTCTACCATTAGAGCGTAATGTTTTTTGTAATATTTTAGTTTAGACACCATCATTGGATGCACCTCTTAAATATTTTTCGACTGATCTGTTAAATAATTATGATTGGTAAGACAGCATTAAAAGATTTGATCCAGCCGTTCTACACTGCGCTGAATCGTCGTGACTTCGAAACATGTGAACGGATTCTGAGCAAGCTTATTGAAATAACAAACGCAAATCTGTGGCGCGATCTGTTTCAAACGATTTTAGATTATGTGAAGGATAATGACTCTGGTAAGGCAGAGAATTCCCTAAAAAAGTTATTGCAAGAAGAGATTGAACCAGAGCTTAGAGGACGGACGCTGCATGCAATAGCCAAGATCAATTTTGTGCAAGGTAGATGGCAAGATTCGAATAATAACCTGATAAACAGTCTTCCATATTTTGATGAGCAACCCGTTGAACAGGCAAAGATTTATCAAAACATTGCAATTACCCTTCGGGTAAAGTTTGAACAGGCTGAAGTAGGGCCGAATGCATTATCTGAAGCTAAAATTAACTGTTTGAAGGCCCTGGAAATTTTAAACGGTCTAGGAGAAGAGACAGGCGACAAATTACGCATTTTATCTTTTGGGTGGAATACGTTGGGCACAATACACCTGAATCTGGGCGAGTTGGACAATGCCGTTAGATGCTATAGCCAATTTTTTCATTACTGCCAGCTTCTGAATGATAATTTTGGTATGACGCAAGCTGTCAAGAATTTTGGCGAAATCCTTCACAAAAAAGGTGATTTCGCCAAAGCCAGCGAAAAATATGAATATGCCTTAGCCTATTTCCAAAACAACTCCGCTCCTCAAGAAATCATCGATGTACTCGCGAATTTAGGAAAACTATATCAAGATAGTGGAGAACATCAAACGGCATTACATTTCTATCAGGAGTCAATTGATTGTATAGATAGCCAACGCTCAACGATTTCGTCTGATGAAATACGCATTAGCTACTTTGTAACTGCAGCAGAAATTTATGCCAACATGATTTTGTTGTCTTCCGATATGCAGGAATATCATGAGACTTTTGACGTTATGGAAAGGGCGCGTGCACGCGGGATGCTCGATCTACTGGATAGCAGGACCTCGGCGTTAGCACAGGGTATTGGTGAGACCGTCAATTCTAAGCTGGCCCCTCAGCCTGTTAAGCTATCCGTTATTCAGCAGATGCTGCCAGAGAATGCTTTGCTCCTCTATTACTTTACGACAGGGCTTTATGAATCGCCTGCAGCTCGATTTCGCGACAATGCGCGTTTTGTCCGTCACCGATTCCCTCGCCGAACCACGTTACTCTTTGCCATCACCCACCAAGCGCTAGAGGTTCACGATCTCGACTTGGACCCGAACCGTCTTCTCCCGGGTCAACTTGAAAATGCTTCGCTGCGCCGTTTGACTCATGAAGCCAAGCAACCACACTTATATGGAATGTTGCTCGCGCCGATTGAGCATCTGATTCATCATAAAGAGAAAATCTGCATTATCCCTCACGGCCCCCTTCACTATATTCCTTTTCATTCGCTCATGACTCCGGATGGTGTTTCACTTCTTCGCCTAGATGGTCCCTCAATTACTTATGCACCAAGCGCATCTATTCTTCTGCATTTACACAGATCGGCAGGTTTACGCAAACAGAAAGACAAACTGGGCTGTCTGGCTTTGGGCTACAACGGTCACGATACTGGCACGCTCTACTTTGCAGAAGATGAAGCGCGGGATGTTGTCCGGCTCGTTGGTGGCCATGCTTGGGCTGGCCATTTTCCCAAAAAGGCTAAGTTGCTAACCGAGGCTGCGGCGTATCGTTATCTCCATTTCGCCTGTCATGGCCAATTTGACGCTGGTGCGCCACTAGATTCATATTTGGAACTGGGGCCAGACGAGCGGCTAACCGCTCGCGATGTGCTGGAATCCTTAAGACTTCAATCTGATCTGGTGACTATCAGCGCCTGCGAAAGTGGGTCTAGCTATGTCCAGCGTGGCGACGAACTCATGGGTTTTACCCGTGCTTTCATTGCCGCAGGCACCTCGGCCATGCTGATCACAGTATGGCAGGTTGACGACTTGGCAACTCGGGTCCTGATGCAAAAATTTTATGAGCAAGTCCAGAAGAAAGTGCCTTTTGCTGAAGCGTTAAAGAATGCGCAGCTATATCTACGTCAGCTTACCCGCCATGAAGTCAGGCAAATTGCGACAAAGTTTGCTGGTGACCAAACGCTCGATTGGACGGCGCTCCGTTTTCAGGATTTGGTCAATGGAAACCAGAATGAGCCTGCCTATGAGGATCTTAAATATTGGGCCGCATTCATGTTGATCAGCGGATTTTGATGTAGACATATGCCGGGCTTTATTCACTGAAAATTCGTTCAATCCTCGTGTTTCGTTGTTCATTGTGTGGCTGAACGAACAACGAATCTTTGGGATTCACCGGATAATCCGCTAGGAGGCTAAAGTAAATAGACATTCTCGGTAATTTTTCATGGCTGGAGCTGCACCACGGAGGATGAAAAAGATCCTGCTAATCTATCTAATCCGTGTACCATTTTTCAAGGCAGATTGCAATCCAACCTATTCATGAGGTGGTGGAGTCGAGATTCTTCGCTAGGTGCGCACCAAATTGCTTGGTGATCCAAGTGATACTAGCTATCTGGGACAATCTCCAGACTGATCGATTCGAGATCGCTTTGAGCAACCTTGAAATATACTTCCCCTAACCCATCGACAAGTTGAGTATGGCTGCCAGAACCTCGAATGTGTAGGGTCGCCTCCGTTTCACTAAATTGTGGCAGTTCACTCTTTACCGAGCCATCGGACGGTAGCTTAACCTGTATCGTAATGCCATATTCATTAGGCTTATGGGTCGATTGTTCTATTGTCATAAAAATATTCGCCTCACCCAGACCATCAATCGCAAATTCGTAGACAGCACTTGAGGAATTTGAGTCAGTTGCTCTAAAACCTTGGGGAGCCATTCGCTGTTGGGGCATGGCGTTTTGAAGTGCGGCACCTAGATCAACGAAGAGCGTGGTCATATCCCATTTCCAGAATGAAGGTGAAAGTAATGGTTTCCTTTGCTCCTCATCGTGTGGCTCGGCCGTTTCGGGCTGGTTTGTCTGAAGTGATGGATATAATTCTGGCTCCACAGACTCACTCTCGCTCTCAATATCTATTGCCAGCGCATCAATTTCTAGCTCAACCATCATTTCATATTGTGCACCGCAACTGGGGCAAGCGGCCAGATGGCGCGTTACATCTTGCCATTCCGGTTGCTTCTGCTGGTGCATCCACACGGCATGTCTGTACTCTGGCAGCAGGGCTTCTACCTCTGGGCATATTAGGGAATCTTCCTCTTCGGCTTGCAAGGCTCGAGCAAAATATTGAAGTCTCTTTGGGTCATCTGATTGATTCATATCCATATTTTTAGCCATCCAAAAAGTAACGACGCAACTCATCATTGTGCCGTAATTTTTCCAGTCCCCTTGAGCGCAGTGTACGGACATTGCCCGGAGTGATTTGCAACCATTCAGCAATCTCCTGATCGCTAAGACCGTCGATGTAACGTAATAAAATCACAGTGCGTTGGCGTTCGTTCGGTAACTTTTGCACGGCCCGGTACAGTTGATGAAAGCCTTCCTGTTCTTCTACTTGTTTCTCGACACATTGACCGTAAAGCCTATGCAAATGCAAAAGGTGGGCTTGAAGCGTGTCTCCAATTTTCGCCTCACGATCATTCGCATAAATTATCCGTTTACGGGCATCGAGAATTTTATAGTTAACAAAATGTAGGAACGCTTCGGGCGTATGACAATTGGTCAGTTTTTCAAGGATGATATGTATGGCTAAAGAAGCCACCTCTTCGCCCAAATCGGCCCACTTACTCTGAGAAACGCCTCGAATGTAATTATCTAACTCGGTATAAGCCCGCTCCCTACGGCTATTATCCGAGGTGCAGCATGCATCATATAAATATCGGCTGTAGCAAGTCAATCCCAGTCGTCCACAATTGACCTGGTGCAATTGCATTTTTTGACTTTTATACCCAACACACTCCATCAGCTCATCAACTGAAGCTAATCTCCACTTGTGGTGTTTAGCTAGCCTTTCAATTGTTGGCCGACATGCTCCATTTTTCGACTGCATAACTAAAATTATCTCTTTGAATTTTTCAAGACCTGTAACGTTTTGGTGCGAACTTTCTCTTATCAAGCAGATGACTACATTTATCCGGATACGATGAGGTCATATTCTGTCGATGCACCAACATTACGTAACAACGCTTCATTGACAGAAATCTAATAAATATCGTTCATTGTGGGAAGCACGTGCGCCGCGTTTGTCAGGTAATCGGTGTTAGGTAATCGGTAAATCGGTTTTCGGTAATCGGTGTTCGGTAATCGGTACGTGACAATAACTCGTCTACTGACCTACCGACCTACCGACCTACCGACCACCAATTCGCGGAGGGTACCCACATCTCAATGAGCCTCTCTTAACTCTGGAGGACTTTGAGAATGAACCTGTTCTTTGTCAAGCGAATCAATTTTCGTGCCGTCTATATTTCTTCACTGGCAATTCTGGTCTTTGCCCTAAGCTCGTTGCCGGCGTTCAATCAACTCATAGAGACCGCTGACACGTTTGAGCCTATGCCGCACATTGCTGGTGATGATGGATCCGGTTACGGAAACGGATAGATCAAAAAGCTGGAATAAGCAGAGAAATTATTCTCCGGTTTCATCTAATCTCTCTGCTTCTTCCAGGTGTTCATAGACCATTTCTCTTAAGCGACAATATCGTGGGTGATTCCGAATCTTTGGCAAATTAGAGGCTGCTTGTCGAAAGGTGTTGATTGCAAGAGTTTTTTCCCAAAGGTGTAGATATACTTCACCCAAATTATCCAAAGCGTTAATTTGTGAGACAGGCATGTCAACTTCTTCCCAAAGATTAGCACTTGCAATGAATGCTGCCTCGGCTTCTGACCAACGGTCAATTAATCTATAACAATATCCTTGATTGTTATAGATTTGTGCTAGTTGGTGTTTGGATTGAATCTGCAGGAATGTCCTTAACGCATCAGCATAGTAATCAAGAGCCGTTTTCGGTTGTTGGAGCCGACGATAAATTACCCCCAAGCTTTCTTTTACTTGGGCACATTCAAGCGCAAAGTCAAGGCGCTCAAAGAACGCTAATGCCTCTTCCAAACAGACTCGTGCCTCCCGATACTTTGTCGCATCGGTCAATAAAACGCCTAGATCTCGTTTCCGTTTAGCAATGGAAAACTCATCACTGCGCAATTGGCACAAAACCAAAGAACGCCGAAAGTAGCGTTCCGCCTTATCAGTGTCTTGACGGTCTGCGGCCGTTGTTCCAAGCACAAAATAGGCAAACTCCCGTGAACAATCGCCTTCAGGTAACAACCGCAACGCGCTGTGGGCTAAGGATTCGGCCTGCGGGATGTTTTCATTCACGCGATGTAGATAGGCTAGCCGGCTGAGTGCCAGTGCCTCTGCTTGTACATTCCCTGTTGCTCTTGCCGCCTCGGCACTTTGTTGATAATAAATCTCTGCTGGATCCCACTGACTGTTTGACTGATAGGTTAATCCCAAGATGAGTGACAGCGCGCTTTGGGCTTCGGCGTCGGCTAATTTTTTACATAATTCAACGGCATCACCGAGCGGCCTGATCCACCGAACCTCAAGTCCTCGCTGCTCAATTTTTGCCGCCAATGATAACATCAGCAGTCGTATCTGAGGCCAAGGCTCTGGGTGCTTCAAGGCATGATCGAGCAGTGCCAGAATCTGCTCCTGAAGCGCATCACTCATACGCATCGTACTCAGTGCTACCACCTGTTGATGGAGGAAAGAGGCCATCGCACGCATATGTTGATAGATACGGGCGCGCTGAACTGCCAACTGTTGCTGGTCTGTTTGATCATTTAGGCAAGGATGACTGGAACAATGAGGTGTTGGATTATTTTCTTGGAGAGAACACTCCGAACTCATTAAGTCACTTTAACTAAATCTTTTTGGTTGGTCAATAGCCGAACGCACAATGTAGCAGAAGCTGGCAGAATCTCCTCTATCAAAGCAGGCGCGCAAGACAATCGCGGCGATTAACCTACCAGGCTAATGCCTGTTGTATCAAAAAAGTGCGCGTCAGACTGTGAAGGCTATAACGCACTTCTGTTGCTGATTGATGAACGTTGACTAAATTAAACCGGTCAAGTTGGTTCAACCCGGTTCTCACTTCTTGCTCAGAAAGTTCGGATGCCGCGGCCATAAAGGAGATCGGCTCTCCTCCTGATTGAACTAGCACCATAAGCAGCAAAACCTGCTGGCTTAGTTCGTCCAGGCTATCCCATGCATTGCGATAAATAAAGTGATAGAGATTTTCCGTTGGTTCTCCTTGGGCCTCTGTTAAATCCGACAAAATTGCATCCACGGCATTGGCGTGGGCTAATCCGACCACCAGTCGCAAGGCTAATGGGTGTCCACCAACGCACTGGTAGATAGAAGCCAGGTCAGCATCATCGAGCTGGGCGATGCGTGGGACATTGCTTTGTTCAGCCTCTTGGCGAATGAGTTGGAGGGCATCCACCTCACCTAATTCTGGGACAATAAAGCGATAGATCGGTTGCATGGCCGCGGTGCGCTCCCGAGAAGTCAGTACAAAGCGGGATGGAGCGGTGAGTTTTTCTAAATGAGGCAGTAGTTCGTTTAGGTCTTCAACCGTCTCCAAATTGTCGATGACAATAAGGTACCGCTCTCTGGTAAGGTACGGACGTAAAATACCGATCAATTGATCTGGCGCAAAGCTGGATGCAGCGGGTGTTTCTGGGGCAATCTGTAAGATCAGCTCATAGAGGATGGCGCTGGCCTGCGTTGCTACATTGGATCGGGATTGAATCATCCCCATAGGCGAAAGATGAGTTGGCTTGGCACTCACCCAGACGATCTCATCCAGGTTCTCATGCTCAATAAGTTCACTCACTACTGCATGGGTCAGAGACGTCTTACCAATTCCGCCCATACCCTCAATCGATAGTAACCAGGGTGGCTCTGGCGACATGCAACGCTCGATCAAAAGTTGCTGATGGTGTTCTATCCCAATCAAGCAACCATAAGAAGGTGCTTCCAGTCGGCCGCGCCAGGCCTCGCGTCGGCTGGCGCGCAGCTCGTTCTCTTGCTGGTTTAGAATATCTGTGAGTTGTGCCGTGGCCTGATCGAGCAGCTTGTAGATATAACTCTCGGCCATATTTCGCTGGTTGGCAACACCTCGAATCGATTTGCTATCCAGGAAGCGAGCTTCAAGTAGCGTTGCTGCCTCTTGATTGCTAGCACGCAAATTTTGCAGGCCGCTATATAGCACATCATTTGTGCAAGTTTGCGGTTTGGCTTTGGCGGAAGAGCTTCCATTAAGCGCCTGAGCTTCTTTGAGTAGGCAGCGGAGATTCGCCACTGAACTGCTTACAGCGGACGAACTATGCCACTGTTTCAGTGCATCTTTGACTTGTTTAACTGTAACAAACATCAGTTGATAATTCTCTTTGTCATTCGAATAGGGCTGCTCCAAGAAAATAAGTACCGCGGAGGAGGCGTTCTCTATTACACGCAGTAGGGCCAAAAAAGACATAGTGGGCAGAAATTCTCTCAGGCTTCTGAGCATTTGGGAACGGCTCCAGCTAGTCTAGAGAGACCCTTCAGCCTCTACTGCGTCTTTTTGAGCGGCTTTTACACTTTCACTCTGAGAATTCCTACTGCGTGTAATCTCTTACGCCGGACTTCTCGAGGCAGATCCGCATTAGAGAATGCTTGCTCCGCTGATTTATGGGGATTCTTTTTCTTGGAACGGCCCAAATTTCTAATAAGAACGACTTATATAGATTTGATATACCTTATCCGAAAATATCAGAAGGTAGGATAGCACAATCTATGTAAAATTTCAACAGAAAGTTGACATTTTTGAGCAAAAAGCCGGATTGTTCCGCTATTGGATAACATTGGATAGAGATTGGATAGAGCTAGATAGATAAAAGATAAACCACGACAGCCAACCTCATGTACCATAAAGTGTATGTCAGACTTACACCAACACAACAATAATGGATCGATGGTCACAGTCATGGCTTCGCCCACACGTGACAGTCAGAGTCGAAACGATGACCAACGCCAAATCAACACAATGAATCAACACAATGAGCAAGCGGTGTATCCAATGTATGAGAAACCAAACCATCCCGTGGCCTTTGTCTTTTGGGGCAACCAGTTCGACGAGATGCTTGCCGTTCTGTATCTAACCCAGTTCCGGCAAGCTGGGGTCGCCACCCAATTGATTGGCCTGACCGGTAAACTTGCTTGGGGACAGCATGGGATGCCCCTGGCGACAGACAGTACATTAGGCGATGCATTACCATTGGCTCCAAATGCGGCTTGCGTGATTATCCCCTGTCATTCGCCCATCCTTGGCCAAATTGATACAGATCCACGAGTACGAATTTTTTTGCAACGCGCCGCCGAAAATGATGCTCAATTTATTACCGGTCGAGTTGATGGAACCGATCTGGAAATCTTTCCGGTTGCCAAACACCGGGTGCAGGTATTGGTCCATGAATCAACATTGATTGATGACGTCCGCAGATTGAGTAGCTATTTGGCTCTCATGAATGAAGCGCATCCTGCCAATAGTGTACCGTCACCTTGACGATACGCATGCACCAATTCTGCACGAACTATTGGTGCATGATTGGTTCAGCCACAGCCAGCGTGCCGATATATACTGTTTTTGTAAGTAAATCTTAATTCAAAACCTTTATGAGTTACATTCCGCAATATCAAGGGTACTTGGGTGATTTTCTAAGCCGTTTCCGTCTCCAGATGTTTCGCTCCCACCAAGTTGCTGCTGATTACTTTGGCTGTCACCGCTCTACCATCACCCGTTACGAAAATGGCGATTCAAAACCACCGGTGGGTTACATTGCTCACCTGGCTCAGCTATTCTACGAGAGGCATGAGGCTGAACCAGAGCAGAAAGATGGCGAACCCAATGACCATACCCTTGAACCGAATGAATCGAGCCAGGTGACGCTGCTTCACGAAGTCAACGATGCCATTCGGAATAATTATCATAGGTCCCAGGCATTGCACTCCTGGAATGAACTGATCGATTGTAGTACTCGATATATGGCCGGCCGAATTGAACCCGCTCTTCAGGAAATTGATGAGTCTGGTCTGTCCAGACAGTCTGAAGATATTGGTGGAAACTCTTCTGTACAAGGGGAAACGTTGTCGTCATCAAACTTCCCACAACGAAACGTCTATTGGGGTGTTTCTCCCGACATCTCGACATTCTATTACCGTGAAGATGAATTGGCCACTCTATTCGGCTGGATACGCCAAAACCGTAGCCGAATCGTTGTCGTCAGCGGGCTTGGCGGCATGGGCAAATCCATGCTGGCCAAAATGAGCGCGGTAGAGGTTGCTTCGGATTTTGTTAGCATCATCTGGCTTTCATTGCGCCACGCCATGCCATTAGATGAACTGCTACGCTTTTCGTTACAGCTTATGCCACAATTTGGTCAGGTTGGCCTTGGGTATGAGCAAACACCGAACAACATCATCGATATATCGACCTCTGTAACCCAACTGCTTGATCTCTTCATCGAAACCTTGCGGCGCTTTCGTTGCCTACTCATCTTGGACAACCTGGAGACCCTCATGGCCCAGAGAACAGAGTCTGGAGCCTTTCAGAATGATTTTGCTGATTATGCACACTTTCTGCACCACATAGCTACCGTCGAGCATCAAAGCTGCCTGCTTTTGACAACCCGCGAAGTGCCGTCAAGCCTCTTGTACCTGGAAGGCGAAGAAAGTCCAGTTCAGCTGTTGAGGCTACAAGGTGTGGAGACAAGCGCGGCGCGGGCGGTCCTTGCTGGTAAACAACTTTCGGGTACTCAAGTTCAGTGGGAGAAGTTGGTGACAAGCCTTTCCGGTAACCTACTAACCCTCAAGATGACGGGAAGCTTGATCCGCATCCTTTACCAGGGCGATATTGGTCGCTTTCTGGAAGATGCCGAGAGTACAAATCTACTCGATGTGGAGAGCCTTATCCGAGAACAGGTTGATCGGCTGTCCCAAGGTGAACTAGATGTCCTTGTCTGGCTGGCCATTGAACAAGAGCCAACCTTAGTGAGACGCATCCAGCAGAATTTCGTTGGCGCTATAGAGCAACGGGCTATCTTCAGCGCACTCCAAAGCCTCGATCAACGATCCCTTATCTTGCGCAGCGAAATTGGCTACACCTTACACGACATGGTTTCGACATTTCTGTTACAACGGTTGGTGAACGTAGCCCAGAAAGAGATAACGAGCGGGGAGATCGATTGGCTCAATCGCTTTGCGTTGGTCAAGGCAGAATCCAAGGAATATATCCGACAGATTCAAGAGCTGTTTATCTTCGAGCCGCTGGTTAACTTGTTGTTGGCAAATTTCCGTAGCCAGGATCATCTTGTCAAACATCTGCTTACACTGATTGATAATCTGCGTCGGCAACCCGGCCTGATTCCCGGCTATGCAGGTGGCAATCTCTTTAATCTGCTGCGTTACATGAACGTCGATCTCACAGGATCTGATTTTTCCCAACTTCCCATCTGGCAGGCGTATATGCTTGACCTGCCGCTCAGGGATGTAGATTTTGCCCATGCCGATCTGCGCTCATCGGTCTTTAGCCAGCTCTTTGATCGGGTGCTCTGCTTGGCTTACGCTCCGGACGGCTCTCTGCTGGCAACCGGAACCGCGGTCGGCGACATTCGGCTTTGGGACGTTCGAGCAAACAGCCAGCATCTGCTCTTGAAGGGGCACAACGACTGGGTGCGCCAAGTTGCCTTTACACCAGACGGCCAGCACCTCTTCTCAACGAGTGATGACCAGACGGTTCGGCAGTGGGATGTGGAGACGGGGCAGCTACTCCGCACGCTACATGGTCATTCCGGCCGCGTCCTTTCGCTTGCCCTGGATCCGACCGGAACGTTTATGGCCACTGGCGGCGAGGATGCCAAAATTCGACTTTGGCAGATTGAGAGCGGTGACCTGATCCGAACCATGGCTGGGCACACGTCCTGGGTCTGGTCGCTGGCCTTTTACCCGGAAGGCAATACGCTGATCAGCGGCAGCGGAGACCACACGATCCGGGTTTGGGATACGCGCACCGGCACCTGCATGCGCACGTTAGGCGAGCACGCCAGCTGGGTGTGGGATGTGGCGTACAGCCCGAATGGGCGCTGGTTCGCTTCCTGCGGCAACGACCGGACCGTACGGCTGTGGGAGAGCGCAACCGGCCGGTGCATCCAGACGTGGACTGTCCCCAACCGGACCCGCGGATTAGCCTTCAGCCCAGACAGCCAGATCCTGGCCTGCGGCGATTACGACAACCATATTCACTCTTGGGACGTCGAATCCCAGAATGAACTGGCCATTCTGAAAGGCCACAGCAGCCACATTTGGGATTTGGCCTTTAGCCCCTGCGAGCCTCTCCTGGTGAGCAGCGGGGACGATAGCCAACTCTGCCTGTGGAGCGTGGAGAGCTTTCAGCAGATTGGGACGATTTCTGGCTACAATCCGGCGATTTATGATGTAGCGATTTGGCGGGAGACGACGAGACCAAACGACCAACAGACCAACAGACCAAACGACCAACAGACTCTGTTGCTGGCTTGTGCGGGGGAGGATCGAAGGATTCACATTTGGGACGTGGGGAGTGGGGCATGTCTTGAGACGTTGGTGGGGCATACGGATCGGATCAATGCCTTAGCCTTTGGTCCCGATGGCAAGACGCTCTTGAGCGGCAGCAGCGATACGACAGTCCAGCATTGGGATCTGGAGACGGGCCGCAGCCGCACCATGCCCACACCTAACAATACGTGGATTCGCGGGGTGGCCATTGCAAAACAGCGCGACCTGATGGGGGCCGTCCACGAGACGTCGGTCCATCTGTGGGAATTGAGCAGCGGCAAGCCCAGTGGATTCCTGCCTATTTGCGAGAATGAATTTTACTGCCTCGCCATCGATCCATTAGAGCGGTGGCTGGCCGGCGGCAATGAGGACGGCAGGATCTGGCTTTGGGATCTGACCCAGGGCTTGGATGATGGAGGTGAGGAAGATGGCGGGTATGAGCTAGATGATGGAGATGATAGGAAGAGTGGTTGGCAAACCCTGGTTGGGCATACTGGGCCTATCTGGAGCATCGATTTTCTGCCAGCCGACAATGCCGAGCAAATATCCCTCGTCTCTGCCTCCACTGACAACACGGCACGGCTGTGGGATGTGGAGGCGAGAACGCTGCGCCAAACGTTGACGGAGCACGCCGATCAGGTCGTCTCCGTGGCGGCTAGCCCAAGTGGCACCCTGGTCGCCAGCGGCAGCGTGGACACGACGGTGCGGGTTTGGGATGTGGCCTCCGGTGAATGTATCGCCACGTTGGAAGGTCATGAAAGCACGGTCTACGCTGTCTGCTTTGTGGATGAGCAGACCCTGGCCAGCGGCAGTAAAGATGGCACCGTGCGGCTGTGGAATCTGGAGATGGGGCAGACGGTTCGGGTCTTGCAGCCAGATCGGCTGTACGAGCGGATGGATATTACCGGCGTGACAGGAATCTCGGAGGTGGAGCGGGAGTCGTTGTTGGCGTTGGGGGCGGTGGAGGGGTGCAACTGATCAAAAATGTACTGTTTCATGAAGGAATTAACACTATGAAAAAAGCATTTCTGTTTTGCATAATATCTATTTCATTATTTTTTTGCAGCACATCAAGTCATCAAATGGGTCGCGTAATGGCTGTGCAAAGTGACTTGCCAAGCGTAATTAATAATTCGAGTTTTCTTTTAGACAATGAACAACGAGGTGCTGAAAATCGTTATCGAGTGATAAACAATTTAAGTGACAAATGTCTAGATACGTACTTTGGAGAAGTAGATAATACCACCGGAGTAATTCAAATGAACTGCTCTCAGGGTTTTAGTATCATCTGGGAGCTGCGCTATATGAATAATGGACATTACCAGTTCATCAATGTCGATAGTGGCAAGTGCATGGATACGCCGTGGGGTAGTACTGAAGATTGGGCGCATATGTTCATCTACACATGCAGTGATGCGGCAGACAGCATGGATTGGAGACTTAGTGATCTTGGAAACGACTCATACAACATAATTAACCGGAAAAGTGGTAAATGTTTGGATATCGAATTAGGTGTCACAGATAACTGGACGAAGATAATTCAATTTCCATGCCACAGTGGTGAGAGCATGAAGTGGCGACTCGAATCACTCACCCCAGCGCCAACCGAAGATTCTCTTGAGCCTAACAATTCTGCGTCTCAGGCTACGTTGTATGAACATGGAGATATTCAACTTCCCAGTATTGTTCCTGCAGATGATGTAGATTGGGGCAAATTTGTCCTCATCGCCGAATCTGCAATTCTTATCGAAACGGCAAGCAGCAATCCTAATGATGACACGCGACTGTGGCTGTATGATGTCAACTTAGTGGAACTCGAATTTAATGATGATAACGGTGACAGTAGAGGGTCAAAGATAGACCGCACCTGCGGTACAGATGCACTACCAGCGGGTACCTACTATTTTAAAGTTGATGAGTATGACAATAATGATGTTATAGAACGATACGGCATTGAGTTCCGCGTGACAGAAGCGTGTCCACAAACGGGTGGTATCGTTGGATACGTTGGCAGCACAACCATAGACAGTGTGACTGTTGTGGCGTCAGACAGTGGCCGAACTTTTACAACCCAAGCAGATGGGGAAGGTATTTTTTCATTTGATAATGTGCCATACGGACGCTACACAATTACGCCAAGCAAAGCAGGGTACACATTTAGCCCAACAACTCGATCAGTGGTTGTGCCATCATTTGAAGCACTTAACGTAGCGTTTTCAGTTTCCCAGGTTGCCAATGGTGGCCTTGCTGGTCATGTCGCAGACACCAACAACAGTTCTCTCGAGGAGGTACGAGTCATTTTGTCTGGCAATGGAGAGAGCGACTCTGACATGACTAATTTTGAAGGTATCTTTACATTTGGTGGCTTACCTGATGGCACCTATACAATTGTGCCTCGCAAAAGCGGTTACACCTTTAATCCAACCTCACAAGAGGCCACCGTCCCCACATTTGAAGGCTTCTTCGTAGAATTTACTGCGATTCCAAATGCCGATGAACTACAACTTAGCCAGCAGCTTTTTCTTCCTCTCATTCAAGAATAGGTGTTGAAGCGACGATGACCCGTCACCCAATTGCTACAAGATTATGTAAAACAACTATACGAAACAAATATAATATGCTAAGCACATGGAATTTTCTATGCAAACCAACCATGAAAGCCAAACCAAAAGCCTGCTAACCCGCATGGGTGAAGCGCTAGACCAGCACCGCTCTGCCCGACAAACAGAACGCCATCATCATCAAGATGACGCACACCCTGGCCGCGACCGATTCCGCCAATTCCTGCCTACCCCAGGCAACGTGATTTTTACTTTCCTCATCATCGGCGGACTGCTTCTCGCCCAAAACAGCGGAGCCTTGACCCTCTTCGCCGCGCCCGACTTCCAATCCGCCTCCACCGGCACCATCGCCTACCAAGGACGGCTGGCCGACACGGCAGGCACGCCCCTAACCGACACCTACAGCATGGGCTTCCGCCTCTACAGCGCGGCCACCGGTGGCGCACCATTATGGACCGAAGAGTGGAATGGCCCCAATGGCGTGCGGGTCAGCGACGGTCTTTTCAACGTGATGTTGGGCAGCCTAACGCCCATACCCCAAGCGGTGATTACGAGCAACGAGAATCTCTTTCTGGGGATTACCGTTGGCACTGACGATGAGATGGCCCCACGGGTGCAGTTGGGGACGGTGCCGTTTGCGACCCAAGCGTTGACGGTGCCAGATGGGAGTATTACACAGCAGAAGGCATCGTTTGCACCTCAAAGCTATTACAGGCCGAATGGCGCACCGACCCACACGGAAATTGATAAACC
This sequence comes from Chloroflexota bacterium, assembly GCA_039028975.1. Classification (GTDB taxonomy): domain Bacteria; phylum Chloroflexota; class Anaerolineae; order Caldilineales; family Caldilineaceae; genus JAHBNG01. The sequence goes on along the minus strand of JBCCHB010000056.1, from coordinate 42,846 downwards.
TATTATCTATACCACTTGGTTTCACGGTAGCGATGAGGGCTATGCACTCTATGATCTTTCAGACTTATTTACTGAAATTTACGCGGTCAATGTAACAAAGTCAAAACACGGCAATGGTAATGACAATCAGGCAACATTTATGGTAACAGATGCATCAGGACAAAGTCCCCCAACGCCTTCAGAGATCAAAGTTTGGGCCTACAAACCTGACGGTAGTGGACTACAAGCTTGGATCCAGGGACACGTCGTGATCATAGGCAGATAATGGCTCAAAACGTACAACCAGACATCAATGGAGTAAATGCAATCAGATGAACGAGAACAAAAGCCTTGTAATGATGTTTGCCGAATGGTGGGACACCCGTAAACGTCAACAACCAAAATCGACTGTAGCCACCCATCGGAACCGCTGGCTCCCTACGCCAGGAAACGTCATCTTTACCTTCCTTGTTATCGGCGGGCTGCTCTTGGCCCAAAACAGCGGAGCCTTGACCCTCTTCGCCGCGCCCGACTTCCAATCCGCCTCCACCGGCACCATCGCCTATCAGGGTCGTCTAGCCGACACGGCTGGCACGCTCTTAACCAATTCATTTAGCATGATCTTCCGTCTTTACAGTGCATCCGCGGGTGGCGATCATCTATGGGAGGAGACGTGGACGGGTCCCAACAGCGTGCGGGTCAGCGACGGTCTCTTTAACGTGATGTTGGGCAGCCTGACGCCCATTCCCCAAGCGGTGATTACGGGCAATGAGAATCTCTTTCTAGGCATCACCGTTGGAAACGACGACGAGATGGCCCCGCGGGTGCAGTTGGGGACGGTGCCGTTTGCCACCCAGGCGTTGACGGTGCCGGATGGGAGTATTACGGCGGAGAAGTTGGCCCCAGATGCTATTCAGGTTTTGACTGCTTCCCAAACCTCTGGTGCAGATTGGAGTGTGCCGGTCTGTAACCAGGTCGGGACAAAAGATAGCCTGATCCCAGGTATGAGCCTTGAGTTCTCAACAGAAAGGCCAAAGACTGTGCTCGTTGACGTATCTGGGCTAGGTCATAATAGCGAACCAGGAAAAGCCATTTACAGTTCAATTTTTGTGAATGGAGAAGTTGTTGCCAGTGCCAACGGAGTTGGCAATCTTGCTGGATGTCGCAATAGTGAGGCTGATGCCAGTACCCGAACTTATTGTAACCTAACAAACTCAGCAACCGTTGAGGTCGAGCCTGGCAATCACAAGATCGAGACATGGATCGACTGCGACGGGGCCGGGACAGTCAAGGTGTTTAACAGTGCAATGCGGGCACTCTTGCTACCAAGGTAGAGATGAACAACCGAATACCTAGCCCTGTTGTTGTCGAAATCTGCTGTAGCGTGGAGATCAAAAACTACAACTGATTCGCGGATTGAGCGGATTTGTTGTCTCGTCAACCATGCTACTTGCTCTAATGTGGCTTGCTTGGCCGACGATTGAGTAAATCAGTTGGTTCCCCGAATCGGTTGTTGTGTGGCGGTTGAGTGGGGTGCGGCGTGGGGATGGTGGTGTTCGGGTGGTTGACCAACCCGCCCCCACCCCTTCGGCTCCGCTCAGGGCAGTCTCCACGGATGGGGCTACCAAGCAGACGCCTGCTAAACCAGGCTTGTCCGGCAGCAGAGTGAGGGGGCTTGAGTGTGGACACCGACGAATCTCAATCCGCTGCTGTCCTGAACTGCTGTCGTGTGGTGGTTGGGGGCTTGGGGCGCGGGTATGGTGGGGTTTGAGTGGAGATGGGGGGGTGAAAATGATGAGCGAAGTAGATACAGATATGCGAACTTTACGGAGAACAATATGGATTTATTCTCTACACGGTGCCTAATAATTTTTATACTTACTACCTATCTGGCGCTAATTCATAACGCATCAGTCATCAAGGCCCAGACTATCGAGAGAACTAACTATCCAGGTGTATCAGTTATTCACGATATGACGGATATGAAAGTGTTATTGATTGATAGCAAAAACCCTTGCCTCCGCTTCGAGGTTTTTGCTATGAAAGGGGCCCATAAAAAAGATGATGTGGGATGGCGCACTGCCAAAGACATGGTAGAAGCTGACGAAGAAGGCTACGCATTTGCGGCGATAAACACAGACTATTTTGGCCATGATCATAATCAAGAAGGGACAACGTACATAAATGGAAAGCTTATTTCTGATGATCGATTTACAATCGAAAAAGGGGTTGCAATAAGAACGTCACTTGCGATATCGAAAGACAATGAATTCAATATCGGTTTTCACAAAGTATCTGAAACTGAGGGATTCAATATCAATCCTATCAATGGAGAGCCATATTTTACAAAGGAACACGAACATCCAAGTAGTTTTTTGTACAACGTGACTGGTGGTGGACCACAAATAGTAAAAGATGGTGTTTACAAATGGACTTGGGAATATCGTACATTGCCTACGAATGAGCAGCCTAATGGCGTACAGTTATATGTATTAAATAACGAGAAGTTTGATGATAGAGATTGGGGCGACGGCAGCAAGCGTTGGCCATTCAAAAGCTCACGCTATAGCATAGCTGGACTCACACGGGGCGGGAGCCAATTAATCCTAGCGGCTAATACAACGCCAACCAAACTAAAGGAACTGGTCGAACCACTTATTACAAAACTTGGACTTTACAATGCAATAAGGCTAGACGGCGGAGGCTCATCACAATTGCATTTTGATGGAAGATATCTAACCGAATCATCAGATGCTAAGGACCGAGTAGTTCCAGCTGGACTTGTTATATATAGAAAAGCACCAGCTAGCAGCCAATTCTGTGATGTTCCGCCAAACCATGCTTTTTTTTATGAAATTGTTGATCAATTGGCTAAACGAGAGACAACAGTTGGGTATTCAGATGGTTCATTTAGACCAGATGATGAGTTATCAAGAGCAGAACTTGCAACTATGATTCTGCGAGCCATGGGTCTCAAAGTACCGGGCGATCCAAGTGATCCTAATGCATTCCGATTTGAACCAAGTGAGGAATTCCCTGATGTAAAGCCACTTACTGATACATCTGCTCCCGAAGAGTACAGAACAACGCATTATGGTGCTATTACCGCTTTGAAAAGGCTTGATATCATACCAGGGTATCCTGATGGGAACTTTAAACCAGACGAAAAAGTAACACGCGCTCAGATCGCAAAATTTATAAGAAATGCGCGCAGAATGTTGCTTCAAGAAGAAACTTGTGACGATACGCGAGTAAGATTTCCCGATGTATATGTATCGGAAGATGACGATTTAGCACGGGCTATCGCCTGTCTTAGCAATTCTATAACATCAGATAAACAGAGGGTTATATCTGGTTATCCTGACGGCACATTCAGACCCAGTAACAATGTTACACGAGGTGAGGCGGCCAAGTTTATTGCAAATGGGTTATTAGATCTGACTTCGCAGGTCGGTAGTCAATACACTTCGGCTTGCGAGAAATTCGAAGAACTTGAGAGGGAAGAATTTTTAGTGCCTCATGGAAATCTACAACAACGTTGCATCATTGTACTTGGGTACTCAAATAGTGGAGCAAGTAATCTAGCTAATGCTGCATCACCAACTCAAAACTCAATAAATTCCATATCTATTCGAGAAGGCCACGTTTACGAAGCAATTGCTTATCTGGGACCAAATTCTGATATCAAACTTCAAGTACTCGATTCAGAAAACAATACTGTTGCACAAACAAGCGGCCTTGCCAAGGAAGGTCAGACAAGCGTTCGCTGGACAGCAACCTCGTCTTCTGACCATCGCATATTAATTGAAAATCATAGAGAGTTTGCCCAAGAAGGGACAAATGTACGTCTTGACGTTCGCGAAATCCGCAACTACGAATTCGCTGACGTCCTCCCCTCCCACAAGTACTACACTGCGATAAGAGCCCTCCTTGAAAACGAAATCATCAAAGGTGATACCAACAGCGGAGAACCACGTTTCAGACCCGACGATCCCATCGAACGAGACGACGTCATTGTCATACTGGCTCGCTGGCTCTATCAGTACACGGGAGACCAGTATGAATTATTACCGCCGCCTACGGGTATCTTTAATGATTTGGACGGAAACGGTGAAGTGATTCGGGCTGTTGAACTGGCTCATCGCGACGGTATTGTGAACGGCCTAAATGCAACAACCTTTGGTCACGATCAATCTGCCGAACGTGAAAATGCTTTAGTATTCCTCATGCGTGCTTTGCGGCGTCATGTGCCAACCGATGGAACAACGGGTCAAACCAAAATTGACAATGCTGATGTGAACATGGCCATCGGCTTAGGCATCACTGGCAAGGACAGCGAGGTCCGTGGCTGGGATAATGACGCTTGGAACCAGCCCGTTACCCGAGGTCAATTTGCTTACTGGATGTGTAACGCGATTCTGGGCAGATCATCCTGTGGTGATACTGGCACAAGCGATCCCGTTGCCTTGCGCAGACTGCGCAACAAGGCCAAAGCGCCTCGTGGGGATGATGCAGTTTGTTTCTCCGCCTCAAACACAGCTTACATTCCTAAAATTATCGTACCATTTGAAGGCGCAATTGTCTGCTACAGAGGCGGTGATTACATGGTTGGCAGTCAAGATGGCACGGTTAGCGATGTCTATACATATCGAGCGAATCCAAGTGACCATGGCGTCTGTGGAGATAGTCAGCTTATTTCAATGGAAGCGCGACCATTCAGAGATAAAGTTCATATTACGCTACGCCGCTGTGATTTTACTGCATTTCGCAGCGATGGAACAGCTTATTTGCAATATGGAGAAAGAGACATCTTGGAATTTCCTGTTCGAGATGGTCGGAGTAGAGTCACCCTCACTATTGATCCCGTCCAACAGCCAGGTATTGTGCAAAAAGGCCCATACAGAATTGCATTGCTCTCTGACAATGATCTAAATGGCAACCGAAAATATACAGGGGATGTTCGTATCTGGCCTGTATATGAACCACAGGCGAAAGACTACGAGTATACCACCGATTCGCGAGAGTACCGCTGCGGGGGCCAGTATGCTCATCGTCTAACCAGAAGTAGCAACCATAATTTATATCTTCGGCTAACGCGGTGCAATTACAATAAGCGCATTGGCAGGAATGGCCACTTCAATATCCTTGTCAATGGCGTTAAGCGTTACGGTCCATTCCACTTTGAAGCAGATGACTGGAATGCGACAATCTACTTAGATCCATACGGTGATTTTGGTGAAAATTTTGGTTCTGGCACCCATACCTTCCAGAGTGAGCTACACTTCGGTTCCAGCGCATATCGGACAGGGACAGCCCGAGCCAGCGTCGAGTTTATTCATGCTGATGTCCCCAATCAAACGCCTATCATTGCCTTTCAAAAAGCCAACAACAACGACTTCCCCGACGGGATTCTCTTCAGCAACCAAACCAAATGGGTCTTCACCGGCACTGCCGCCGATATCGACGGTACCCTCAGCTCAATCGAAGCCCGCTGCCCCACCTGCCCCAACGGCACCATGACCGGAGCAACTTCGTGGGAATACACCATCAACAACATGACGGGGCTGCATCCCATCTACTTTAAGGCCCGCGACAATGAAGGAGAATCGACCACCAGCCGCAAGCTGGATCTCTACATCGACGCGGCCCCTCCCACCACTTCGGTGAGCCTTGATGGCGAGACCAATGCCAGCCGGTGGCCGACTTGGTTCAACAAGAACGTCAAAATTCAGTTCAACGCTACCGACGGCGCATCTGGGCGAGCCAAAGCAGGCATCAAGGAAATCCAGTATCGGCTCAACAACGGCCTATGGAACACAATTCAGGGCAGCACTCACGATCTCTACATCGGTGACGACGGTCACTACACCCTGGAATACAAAGCCATCGACAAGGTCGGGAATGAGGAACCGATCAAGACCATTAGCTTCCAGATCGATCAAACGCCGCCCACTGGTATTAGCGGCGTGGCCGAGAGCAAAGGCGTGGTCAGCGGCCAGTGGCAGAAGACCCAGCAAATCCCGGCTTTCAGTTGGGCTGAGAGCAGCGACGCCATGTCTGGGTTGAGTACCTATCAGTTCTACTTTGGGACCAACCCCATTGGCGAGAGCTACCAAGCCTTTGGAGCCGATGCCGCCCGCCAGTGGACACCTAAGCCGGGCGGTGTTGGCACCGGTACCTATTACCTGCGCGGTCGCACTCGGGACAATGCCAAGAATTGGAGCGACTGGGCTACTTTATTCACCTACCGCTATGACGCCACGCCACCCAAAAACCCAACCGAGGCCACCCATTTATGGTCAATTCAAAACGACATTTGGCAACGGGAAACCGCAATGGCAGCCTTTCGCTGGAACCTGCCCTTCGATCGAGGGTCAGGCGTTAAGGGCAGCTATATTTACTGGGGTACCGATCCCGATGGTGAATCGGGCGAGTTTACAACAGAGATAGCATATAACAATCCCCCTCTTTGTGAGACTGGTCAGGTCTGCACTGGCTACCTACGCATGAAGACCGTCGACAATGTGGATAACGAAGCCGAAGAGTGGAGCACCGCGTTTGTGCTGCGCTATGATGATGTGCCGCCGGTAGCCAATTTCACCATCAACGAAGGCGTTACCCAGACGGCCCAGTCTCTGGTGGTTCTGGACATCGACGCCACCGATGAGGGCAGCGGCGTCTACGAGATGCGCCTCTCCAACGATGGTGAACGCTGGAGCGAATGGGAAGCCTACAGTACAACCCGCGAGTGGCAGATCCCAGCTATCAGCCGGCAAGAGTGGTCAGTCTTCTTGCAAGTGAGGGATCTGGTTGGTCTCGAATCAGAGGTTGTCTCTCGCACTATCAGCTTTGATGTCAACGTGAATCAGCCCAAGTCCGTCAACTTTCGCCTCTTCGACCATAACATGAGCGCGGGTGCGGGTGAACATACGTCGGCCACCTACATGGGCCGCAGCACGGTCGGTCAGGTTCCTGATTCGGCCCAGGTCAACAGCCAACGGTACATCATTACCGGTGGATACGAAGCCAGTAGCCAAGCCATTCCGCTGGTGGTGCCAGGTCACGACGAGTTCCTCTTCATCAACGGCGTCTTTGCCTCCGGCGTGGTGGCCGATACCATGAAATCGCCCCGGTTCCAGATGATTGGCACCTATGGCGAACCGGCCCTGCCCAACAACGAAACCACCCTAACCAGCGGCACCTTTACCCATCAGCCCGGCTTCTTGGCAGCCCGGCCCTCGGTAGCGGGAGAAACAGCGGTGCCAGAAGTTCCCCAAGAGCCTGGTCCCGAAGCAACACCGCCGCCCGCGCCAGACTGCGAGTTCCCGCTGGTCTCCATCGACGACGGCTCTGTCTACACCAACGCCACCGCGGTTCAGCTCAGCCTCTGTGCGCCCTACGCTGTTGAGATGCTCGTCTCTAACGACGGCGGCTTTGGTGACGCCACCTGGGAACCCTACAGCCGCAGCCGCTCCTGGACCCTCACCACCCACGGCCAGAACGTGCTGCCCCGTTTCGTCTACGTCGCCTTCCGCGATGAGGATGGCTCGGTCCATGGCACCTACTTCGACGAGATCATCTACGATCCCGCGCCGCCGTCAGGGGCTATTGCCACCACCGACGTACCGATTGATGAGGCGCTCTTCAGTCAGGTTCAGGCCACCAGCCTCACCCGCACTGGTGCCACGGCCAACATCTTCATTGTCGATGATGTACGTTACATCCAACGGATAGGCGATCAGGCCCTGGCCCAACCATTAGCCCTGCTCAACAGCAACGCGGCCAACAACGTTGAACTCTACATTTTGGCCGATGATGACAACTCTGGTGTGGCCCAGATGCAGTTGAGCGAGAATGCTGACTTCAGCGACAGCGATTGGGAACCAGTCTCGGCCCTACGTCCATACCGCGCAGCTGATGGGGAAGATGGCCAGAAGACCGTCTACGCCCGCTTCCGCGACACGGTTGGCAACGAGTCCGATGCATCCGAAACCAGCTTTGTGGTCGATACTCAAGCCCCAACCGGCGGCATGGCCATCAGCCCTAAAGTTGTAGGGCCAGAGAATCTCTTTGTCACCCTCATGTTGGATGCCAATGATGGTCTCAGCGGCGTTAGCGATATGCGCATCGCCACCGAGCCAACCTTCGCCGACAGTCCGTGGATGGCCTACAGCGGCTCCTACGATTGGCCGCTCGATCTGGATTCCGTTTTCAACACAATCTTCAACACATCTTCTGACTCGGCTCAGAATGAGCAGACCCTATATATCCAATTCCGCGATGCGGCAGGCAACGTCTCCGAGATCCAGAGCGATACCTTCACCGTCGATACTGTTCCGCCGCTGCTGCTTGCTGAGGTCGCCGGAACCTCGGATGACGGTCAAGGACCGAACCGCACCGTCACTATCACTGCTACCGATGTGCTTGCGGATGTCCAAACGGTGTGGATGAGCAACGATCCGCTGATGCAGGAAGAAGTCAAAGAGGTTGATGCAAGTGGGCCGGTCACTTGGGAATTTACGGACAGCAACGTGGCATGGCTGCAAGCAGCAGATAGTGTTGGCAACGTCACATCGATCCAGCCAGCATATCTGTCGGCCAACGTGCCGTTAGGGCCTCCGATTACGATAACGCCTACGCCAACCCCAAAAGAGACGCCAACGCCAACTGAAACACCAACTGAAACACCAACTCCAGGTGAAACGCCAGAACCAACTGGTACACCCGAGCCTACGCCCGGCCCAAGTACACTAGAGCCAGGTAACATCTATCTGCCGATGGTTCGGAATTGAGTTTTGTCAGCCTATTACTACAGCGTATGGTAAATTTTGACAGATTAGCCGTAGGTCCGATTTGGAATCGGACAGAGGTGGACAATCCCGTAAATTTCAAGCCATGTCACAGGGTATTCGGCGATTGTCACATTGCAAATCGGACCTACGGCTGGCTACGGCTGGCTGCCTGTGGTTCAGAATTAAGCCATTGCGGCCCAATCCTTCTCAAGCAGAAAGTGATTGAAGAGCGATTTATGGATGTATTCAAGCCCACAACCCGTAAGGGAAAATATGAACCAACGATTTTTACCATTCGTCATAATTCTAATGCTCCTGGCTCCCTACTTTGCCAATCTGTTAATCTCGCCAGCATCAATGTCAACCACAATCGTATCATCCCAGTCTCCATTGCCAACATCAACCAAGGAACTCTCGAGAGGAGAAATCGCAAAGGCAATTCACGCTAGGTTCTCTGATGATCCGCAGTCCGTCTCCGATTGGCTAGATGCTTTGTCCCGCGGCCAATTTGTGGATATACCAGCAGCAAGCACCCAATTCTACAAGCACATCGAGAAATTCCAGATATCAAGCGGAAACGCTTGCACAACACCGGATCCCGGTACCTTTTGCCCGACGGAGATGATCATGCGTCCGGGCATGGTTAAGTTTGTTGTGAAGCACCAATAGAAATCGGTTCGTTCGGCTCTCATACATGCGGCAAGCTCAGTACAAGCGTGGTTGGCAAGAGCACCCCGCCCCTCCGACTCCGCTCAGGGCAGGCGGCAATGACAAGGCTACAGAACAATGGAGGTGAAAGCTCCTTGTCGTCTCACCGTTCCAGCCTGGTTTAGCAGGCGTTGTTTTTTAGCATGGTGGATTCATCCCCGTGCGGGTATCGTCAACCACACAAGGTCCCGTTGAGCCAGAAATACGGTGGATTCATCCCCGTGCGGGTATCGTCAATCACACAAGGTCCCGTTGAGCCAAAAATACGGTGGATTCATCCCCGTGCGTGTGTCGCCAACCACACAAGATCCTGTTGAGCCAGAAATCCGGAGAACCCCAAAATCACTATGAACCCAAAACATCTTCCATTCTGTATCGCTTTTGTTCTGCTACTCTCGTCATTCATGACCGGCTCCACCCAATCCCCCAGCAACGCCCCATTAGCCACATCCTACGTTGACACACCAATCCACGGCTACCAATCCCCCTGCCAGCCAGGCGTTCAAGCCAACGTCTCCACCTTCCACGGCATCAACAAGGATGGGAAACCGCCTGTGGACCGCAACCGTCGCGCCTACGACTGGCGCTGCCATGAAGCGCCACCTGATGGCAAAGGCACCCAGGGAACCAACGCGGTCTATGCGCCGATTGGCGGCAAAGTTGTCTATAGCGAGGATGAAGGGGAAGCGGGCGGCATGATGTGGATTCGGGATGAGGTGAATGATGCTTGCGTGGTTCTGCTTCACCTTGATCATGCGAAGAACACGGTAGCGGTTAACCAGACGGTTATGCAAGGGCAGAAAGTGGGTGAATATCCACTCGCTATCTTTGGGCATGTACACTTGGCTGCGGTGGACGGTCCCTGCGAATTTTACACCCACGCCAAAGAGCGCCCCATCGTCTTTAAGGAGATCGGCCATCAACTGGCACCGGCCATTACGCTGGATGGCACGGCATCTGGTTCGGACGGTCCAAAGGTTTGGGTGACGGCAGGTAGCTGTGTGAACCAGACAGGTACAGTCTGTGCAGATTCGCCAGATTATCCGCCAGCGAAATGGGTTCCCGCCCACGGCAGCAACTTCGGGTCTGGTCGTTCCGGAACGGCCATTGATACGATTGTCATCCACACCATGCAAGGTCTCTATGGCCCCACCATTTCGTACTTTACCCGCCCTGCCAACCAGACGAGCGCCCACTACTTCGTTCGCAGCCAAGATGGCGAGGTGACCCAGATGGTTGCCGACCGAGACGAAGCCTGGCACGCTGGCCATCGCTCGACCAACTCACGCAGTGTCGGCATTGAGCACGAAGGCTATGTGAGCGATGGGGCTTGGTACACCGAGGCCATGTACCAAGCGTCGGCGGCGCTGGTTCGTCATCTGGTGGCTGAGTACAACATCCCCAAGGATCGTGACCACATCATCGGGCATCATGAGGTGCCAGGCTGTCCCTACAGCGGCGGCGGAGCCGATTGTCATACGGACCCAGGTGCCAACTGGGACTGGTCGTACTTCATGTCGCTCATCGAGGGCGATCCCCACCGAGACTGGGACGAGGAGCCGCCTAGCCCGACCGGTCACTTTCCAGATGTGGAAATCAACCACACCTTCTTTGGCTACATCGAGGCGCTCTTTGCCATGGGTGCCATACAGGGCAGCGGCTCTGGCCTATATGGCTCTGATGATGACGTCACCCGCGGGCAGGCGGCCAAGATGCTTACTGAGGCTCTGGCCGAATATCGAACGTATGACGATGGAGAATGCCCGTTCCTAGACGTCTGCCCAGGCCACACCTTCTACCATCACATCCGTCGCTTAAAAGAGTTGGGCATCACCACAGGCTTTGACGATAGCTCTTACCGCCCTGATGCCCCGCTAACTCGGGCCGAGACGGTTACGCTGATCATCCGCAGCCGAGGCGAATCGCCCGATTATGCCGACTGCGTCAACCCGTTTTCTGACGTACTCTGCGACAATGCCCATTATCACAACGTTCGACGGCTTAAGGCGCTCTTCGATGAAAAGGGTATCTCGTTAGGGCATGGTGATGGCACCTTTCGACCAGATGAGGCTATGTCTCGTGGCGGCATCGCCAAATTGATTGTGGTGGGTCTGGATTTAGAGGGCTACATCCCTCGTTTCTTTGACGTGTTGAGCGACAACAAATTTTACCTCTACATCCAGGGCATCGCGGCAAGAGGCATTACCGACGGCTGCGGCAGCAACCCACCTCTCTTCTGCCACGATGACCTGCTGACCCGCGGCCAAGCCAGCAAGTTTGTGGCGCGCGGCCTGGGCGAAGAACCAACTTATGATGACAGTGTCTTGCCTTTCCCAGACGTCAATCCTGGTGACACCTTCTACATCTACATTCGACGCCTCAAAGAGCTTGACGTGATCTCTGGCTTTCGAGATGGATCCTTCCGCGCCAATCAGAACATCACCCGTGGGGAGATGGCCAAACTCATTGTGGGTGCGCTCGCTTCGCAAGGTGTCGTTTGTCGGTATGAAGCCGATCCAGAGTTTAGCGATGTCGCCATAACAGACACCTTTTACCGAGAGATTCAGTGCCTAAAGGAACTAGGCATCACCTCCGGCTTTAGCGACAGCACATTCCGCGCCGATAAGACCATCACCCGGGCTGCAGCAGCCAAATTCATCTACCTGGCCTTTGTACAGCGCACGCCCTCTTTGGCCCAGGAAGAGAGCGACGTCCGCAACAATAGCCGCGCAACAGCGCCCCTCTATGCTGAACTGACTCATAATGATATCGGCGTACATGCGCACGGCGGTATTCCACCATTGGTGCTACCGGCCAATGATGAAGACTGGATTCAGCTGCCTTCGGCGGCTCAGGCAGCAAGCCTTGCCCGAGCGCTCACCTATGAGATGACCATCGAATCGGCCAGCATCAACACCGACGTCTGTATGCAGGTCTTTAACGAAGCTGGTGAAATTTTGGCCGCACAAGGCAGCGTTGGCGCGGCAGGTGCTCGTCTGAGCCAAAACGCAAATTCCAGGCTCGTCTGGTCACCATCAGCAGGGGATGGCACCCGGTTCTACCTGCGCCTGACCAATATGAACCCATATGCCAAAGAGGGTGCATTTGTCTATCTGAACGTTGAAACGTCAACAGGAGGCACACCGACAGACCCAGGCACGGCCACGCCAAGCCCAACGACTGTGCCATCGACGCCAACAGACGGCACGCCCACTACGACGCCGACTAGGCAACCCGATAGCACAATCCGTTCGCTCTACTTACCGCTGATGGCTCAGGACAACGAGCAGAATCGCTTGGTCTATGCTCAGCATATTGACCGAACAGAGGCATGCCCAGGGCCAAACGATTCGGGTATCGAGCGTACGCCAACCTCTGCACCAACGGCAGAGACGCCGATGAGTACGCCAGTGCCACCTACGTACACATCAACGCCAACGCCGGTTCAGCCAACGGCAACCCCGGTCCCACCGACGCCAACATTCACGCCTACACCCACTCCATTCGAATTTACCGATGACTTCAGCAACGCATCCAGCGGCTGGAATACCAATACAGCATCTGACTATCGCACGTACTACGGCAGCAACGACTTTCGCATTGAAATCAATGGCGGCAACCGCGAAGTGTGGGAGACCAACAGTAATGCCAGAGTCAACGGCTTTGACTATGTTGCCATGGTCGATGGCGAGCTTAATGCCGGCGGCCCGATACGCTACGGCCTGATCTTTGACATTCTCGATGGCAGAAACTTCTACGTCTTTACCGTCAATCCAGAGAGCCAAAGCTGGCGGCTAGAGCTGGTGCAAAACGGCTCACGGTCAACATTGCGTGAAGGCACTTCATCCAGTATCAAGCAAGGTGGGCGAGCAAACCTCATTGAAATCCACCGCACAGGCAATACGATCAAAGCAGTCGTCGAATTCAACACGGTGACCACCATATCCAGTCGAGCGTTCACAGGAGACCTGCGAGTCGGTCTTGTTGCCAAAGCCGGGAATGATAGTGCGACGGCTGAGTTTGATGACTTTGAATTGCAGGAAATAGTAGGCCGATGAACAAGGCAAAATAGATCGTAGACCAAGCAGGAGTAACCAAATGCAAATCTATCCGTTAAACCAAACCTATAGAAGAGAGCTTCACCTCAAACCCTTTGCGCTCCTTCTGCCACTCACCATAGCCCTCTGCCTCCTCTTCGGTCTAGATAGTTTGACAAGCCACGCCCAATCAGCCGGCACTCCAGTCGGCGGAACCATCACTGCCAACACCACCTGGACCCAAGCCGCCAGCCCTTACGTCCTAACTTCCACCGTAACCATTGACCCGGATGTAGTCCTCACGATTCAGCCGGGCACCATTGTAAAATCCCAAAGCTGGCAGATTAAACTGAGAGGACGGGCAACCCTCAATGCTGTAGGGACGGCCAGCGAGCCGATTGTCTTTACTAGCTTGAAGGATGACGAGGTAGGTGGGGACACCAATGGCGATGGCGCGGCTTCGGCACCCAATTCTCGAGATTGGAGCGGCATCGTTGGGGAGGCGACAGGGAGTGAGGCGACCAATGCCTCGACCTTGAACTTGCAGTTCGTCACGGTGCGCTATGCCAACGGCATGACGGCCAATGGCAACCTAACGCTGCATGATAGCCGAGTGGAGTTTCACTACAATACCGGCGTCTATATCAGCCCGGGTGAAAATATATCCCCAACCATTTCCATTCAGCGCACTGCGTTTCTGCGTGATGAAAACAACTTGGGAGCCAATCGTTCTTATATGCTAAACGTCAATGGACAGCCAGGTCAGCTAACGATTCAGGACAACAGCTTCACAACAAGCCGCTATGAGATACTGCAGTTCAGAGATGTAAGCAACGCCCAGATTAGCGGCAACACGATCACACAGAATAGCAGAAGTTCTAATGCTGTCCTCATGACCAATGTAGCCAGCGGCGTAGCCTTTGCCAACAACACCATCAGCGGAGCCGAAAATCCGACCAATGTAGGTGTGGAGATGAACAATAGCGCGCCAGACTTTAGCAATAACGTCATTAGCGGGTTTCAGGCCGCGGTGGTGATCGAAGCCGGCTACCCCCAAACGGTACCAACCTATAACGGCAACAACTTTTCGGGGAATCGCTATAGCGGCGTCGGCCTTGCGGGGACAATCAGCGGCGGCACGTGGACCAGCTTTGGTGGACACCCTCACTTCATCTATGAGAGCTCCACTGTTGAATCAGACGCAACGCTGACGATTCCCGCTGGGGCCATCATCAAATTCACCAATAGCCGACTGTCTTTTAGCGCCAGAGCAACCTTAACTGCCATAGGAACCGAAAGCGAACCAATTGTCTTTACCAGCATAGCTGATGATACGGTTGGCGGCGACAGCAACAACGATGGTGCCACATCGACCCCAGAATCCTCTGGCTGGACGGGCATCCTCGGCTTGGGCATAGGCAGCGGCTCAGCCCCTTCGACACTAAATTTGCAATATGTCAACATCCGTTACGCCAACACAGGCATCGATACCAGAGGGGATCTAACAATTCAGGATAGCACCTTTGAGGAGACGTATGAGGGAATCTCTGTATTACCCACCGCTGGCGAGACGCCGACCATATCGATCCTGCGCAACACCTTCCGCAATAGCAACCGAGGCAACAACGATGCCGCCTCCATCACCGTCAGTCGGCAGCCTGGGCAATTGACGATTCAGGACAACACCTTTGTATCGACCTACTGGCAGGAACAGCTTTGGCTAGCCAATCTAACGAATGCCCAGGTGAGCGGCAACTCATTCACCCACAATCGCTCTTCTACCGCTATTCTCTTGGACAGTGTTACGGAGCAAGTTGTCCTCAGCAACAATACGATTACAGGCAATGGCGAATCGACCGAACCTGGCATTCTGATTCAAGAGAGTTCGCCCACCCTCTCCAACAATACCATCAGCAACTTTCAGGTGGCCATTTCGATTGATGGCGGCTATCCAGAACTTGTCCCCAGCTACAGCGACAACAATTTGACTGGCAATACCTGGACGGGAATCGGCGTTCAAGGCGTGCTCAAAAGCGGTACGTGGACAGATGTCGGCGGTCATCCCCACTTCATCTATGACGATGCCACAGTTGAAGCCGACGCCACGCTAACGATTCCAGCCGGCACGATCATCAAGTCGGCCAGTGCGTTCTTACGGCTTAACGCCCGAGCCACCCTCAACGCTGTGGGAACGGCTGAGTCTCCTATCATCTTCACCAGCATCAATGATGACAGCGTAGGCGGTGATAGCAACAACGACGGCAGCAACTCTTCGCCAGCACCGCGGGACTGGTTCGGTCTCATTGGTGAAGGTGCCGGCGGCGGCTCTGTCAACGCATCCACACTCAATCTCCAACACGTGACGATTCGCTATGCTTCCCTGCCAATTCAGGCCAAAGGGAATCTAAATTTGCACGACAGCTTGCTGGAGTCCACCTACTCACACGGCGTCACGGTGCTACCCGCCAACGATGGAGACTCGCCTACTGTCTCCATTCAGAGGACGACCTTTCGAGAGATGGGCAGTCAAGAAGCAACGCTCTACGTAGAAGGAAAGCCTGCCCAGTTGATTGTTCAGGAGAACGTGTTTGCGGGGAATAGTACCAACAACGCTATTGAACTGGTTGATGTAGAGAGCGCCCAGATAACCGGCAACACCATCACTCAAGTCGGAACCACGGCTCCGGCTATCTTCTTGACCAATGTGCTGGAACAAGTCGTTTTGAGCAATAATTCCATTACCGGGAATGATGAATCAACCGGTATGGGCATCTTCATCCGCAATGGCACACCAACCATAAGCAACAACACCATCACCAATTTTGAGATAGCAGCCGTGGTGCGCGATGGGTATCCCCAAACCGTCCCCATCTTTAGCAACAACACCTTGGATGGCAACCGTCGCGCCGGGATCGGAATCGAGGGTATCTTAACGTCTGGCACGTGGGACAGTATAGGCGGACACCCCCTTTCCCTTTGGGGTAGCGCGATATTGGAAGAGAACGAAACGTTAACCATTCCGCCAGGAACCGTCATCAAAGGTTTGAGCAGCAGCCTAAGTCTAAAAGCTAGGGCCACCCTAAATGCCGTTGGCACAGAGAGCGAACCGATTATCTTTACCAGCATCAAAGACGATACGGCTGGTGGTGACAGCAACGGCGACGGTGCCGCCTTGGAAGCTCAAGATGGCGACTGGGTAGGCATTGTTGCTGTTGGATCTGGCACCGCTGAGAACAATTCATCAACCCTCAATCTGCAACACGTCATCATCCGCTATGCCCAAACGGCCATCAAAACCGAGGGTAACTTAACCCTGCACGACAGCGCAGTTGAGTATGTAGATAGGCTCGGCGTCCATTTCCTACCCGTTGATGGCGAATCGCCCGCAATTTCGATCCAGCGCACAAGCTTCCGCAATGAGAACAATCAAGCCAATCAGGGAACCATCTATGTGACTGGACAGCCTGGGGAGTTGACCATTCAGGGCAACACATTTTCAGCCGAGACCAACACCGTCTTGCGCTTACTCAATCTTTCTAGCGCGCAGATCGCTGGCAATACGCTAACCTTCAACGCCACCAACGGTACCATCCCTATTCTTTTGGAGAACGTGGAGGAGCAGGTCTTGTTGAGCAACAATACCATAACTGGGCCTGGAAACAGTTCCTTCAGCGGCATTGAGGTGACAAACGGCGCACCAAATCTGACGGGCAATTCAATCAGCGGCTTTGGGTTTCCCATCGTTGTCGATAATGGATACCCGCAACGAGCACCCACGTACGATGGCAACACCCTAACAGGCAACCAGTGGAACGGTGTCGGGGTAACGGGCATCCTCAAATCTGGTACCTGGAGCAATATGGGCAGCCATCCCCACTTCTTGCACCAGAATGCTTTTCTGGAGGCAGACGCCACATTGAGCATTCCTGCTGGCACTGTTATCAAAGTTTTGAGTGGCGGCCTCACGCTGGAAGCCCGCTCTACGCTCAATGCAGTTGGCACGGCCAGCGAGCCGATTGTCTTCACCAGCATCAAGGATGACACAATTGACGGCGACAGCAACAATGATGGGGGCGAGTCATCCCCCGCGGCCTCTGATTGGTCGGGCTTATTCGGTCGGGGTACAGGCAGTGGATCGGTCAATGCCTCCACGCTCAATCTACAGCACGTCACCATCCGGTATGCCAGAGACGGCGTTGCCGCGCAGGGGAATCTATCCCTGCAAGATAGCCTCATCGGCTATAGCGGCAGTTCGGGCGTTTTCATTGTGCCAGCCGATGGCGAGAACACCACTGTCTCTATTGCGCGGACGGCGATCTATGGTGGCATAAGCAAAGGCATTCAGATCGACAATAAGCCGACTACGTTGACCTTAACCAACAACGCTATCTTTGGTCATGGTGGCCTCGGGCTGTTTAACAACGCAGCCGATCTAATCGTAGACGCCACAGGTACTTGGTGGGGTGATCCCTCTGGCCCAACAGACTCAACGAATAACCCAGATGGCCAGGGCGATACGGTTAGTGGAAACGTCAATTATGCTTCATGGCTAACTGAAAAGCCCGCTTATGCCGAAGCTGTCGGCGTCGGCGATGAGAATCAAAACCCAACGGTGGCGCCAACTACCTCACCTATACTCCCAACGCCGACAGGGACACCGTCCCCCATTGCCACACCCGAAAATATTCCCACTACCGCAGACACGTTTGAAGGTGACAACGACTGTTCTATCGCTACATCAATTTCTACTGACGGCAGCAATCAGGAGCACAATTTCGACAGGGCTGGCGATACAGATTGGCTCAAATTTGAGGCAACAGCAGGTCAAACCTATCGAGTGGAGGTGCAAACACGGGCCAATTCGGTGGCAGATGTAAATTTGGAAGTTTACGACGTCTGTGACGGCCCAGTAACGAACAAATTTGAGGAGACTTTTACACCTGGCGTACGGCTCGATCTGAACCCCACTCAGAGCGGGACCATCTATCTTAAGCTGAGCAACTATGATGCAAATCTCTTTGGTGCGGATGCCGTCTATTCGGTCAGTGTACGCCAGCTAAAAGCAGCAGAAGGGGCCGTGATATTGGTAGAAGGTCGGCTCAAGAAATCAGATCGGCTCCAGTCAAACATCTACAACGTGGTTCAGCGCACCTACGAACTCTTCAAAGCCAGCGGCTACAGTGATGATGACATCCATTACCTAACCACCAACTCTTCTGCGCCAGGCTATGATGACCCCGCAACCGCTGACGCGCTGCGCAGTGCCATTACCACTTGGGCCGCGCAACGGGTTGGCCCAGAGAAGCCTTTGACCATCTATCTCATGGATCATGGCAACATCAACAAACTCTATCTGGACGAGCCAAATGGTGAACGAGTAACGCCAAGTCAACTTGATAGCTGGCTCAACGAATTAGAAGACCAGCAGCCTGGCGTCAAGTTAACCATCATTGTGGAGGCGTGTCACTCTGGCAGCTTTATTCAGGGGGATCAGAGCATCAGCAAGGCTGGTCGCCTGGTGATTACCTCGACCAACGTGCAAAATGTGGCCTACGCTTCAGCCCAGGGCGCTCAATTCTCAGACCGTTTTCTCACGTCGCTACAGGAGGGTTACGGTCTCTCCAATAGCTTCTGGGATGCGAGAAACTCGGTGCGACGGCTCTACAAAATACAAGATCCGTGGATCGATGCCAATGGAAACGGCATTCCAAATGAGCCTGATGACGGTGGAGAGGCGACGAGCGACCACAATCCAAACACCGGAAATCAGCCAGCAGACACCTGGGCACCTTACATTGTACGCGCCGAAGGCCCCCTTACCATTGAAAATGGCAGAGGAACCCTCCGTGCCGAGGTGCGTGACAACAAAAGCGTGGCCAAAGTATGGGCCGCCGTCTATGGACCTAGCTATCGTTCGCCTGAAAGCGTAGAAGAGCTAGTGCCAGAGGATGTACCAACCGCGACCTTCAGCAGCCAGGGTAGTGATATATTTAGTGTAGACTACAGCGGCTTTAACGAGAAAGGAACCTACCAGATTGCGCTCTATGCCGAAGATAATGACGGACTCAAGGCTAGACTGATGGTGTTGGAGGTACAGAATGGCGAGCGGGAGGGAAAAATCTATATGCCATTGATTCGTCGGTATTAACTTCCTTGTTGTTGCTTTAGACATGCAGCCCAACCAAAGATTAGAACGCAATGTCAGTGAGAGGAGACTGAAGGACCCATCACTGACATTGCATTGTACTGATACTCTGCACTGCTGAATCGACAAAGGCCGTCCGCATTGGGAACGCTTACTTTGCTTTTGAGCCTTGAGGTTCCTTACTGCATCAGTGGTAAGTAGATATGTAGCTCACTGTTGACTGTTTCCAAGAGGATCTGTTCACTCGTACCATCTAACCCTTCAACGGAAAGCCAGTAAGTGGCACCATCAGATGAATTACCTGTATCCAGATACTGATAATTGGAACCAGTTGCTTCACCGCTGTGCTGGGCAGGAATCAATTCGCTATTGATTAGAGTGAATTCCCTATTGCTATCTTCACGTAGAATATTGAAGCCAGCGATTTGCAGTTCGTTGCTGGTAGACCACTCAATCAACGAACCAGAATTGTCATATCGAATCGAGCTACCGACCATCACTACGCTTGTTGCTGCCAGGATTTTGACTGAAGCTGTCATACTTTGGCTGGCAGAGAGGGGTTCCACACTGGCAATTGGCCCACTCATCATGATGGCTGCGGCGTGTGCAGCGGTAACGGCAGTTACGGACCCATCTGGATCCGCCCAGCCAGCCAATGTCTCGGCAACATTGGTTGTCGTGTTGTTGTTTGCCGTACCTGGATCCCGTAAAGCCGTAAACTCTATGTCAATGACCATCGTGTCACCTGGGTTTAGCGGGGACGCGGTGGAGAAGAGAGTTGACCAGTTGAGTTCGCCATCATCGGCACCGACATCAGGGCTTGGTGTTGCACTTTCGTAACGCATAACGCGCTTATCATAGGTGTAGCGCAGCGGCAAATAGGTAATCCAGCTATCGCCCGTATTGGTAATGCGTACGGTAAAGCTAATGCTATCCGCTGCTCTGGCTTCGCCTCCCAGCACATTGGATTCGTGGGTAATCGTGTAGCTGGTCAGGACATCGTAGCCAAAGTCTGCCGTCGTGATAACTTGACCAGAGATAACCGTGAGAGCAAGGGGACTGGTTTGGCTATCTGGCCCTACTGTGTTCGTGGCGCTAACCGGTACGCCACTCATCACAGTAACAATATACGAGCTTGGTACGAGGTTCTCGAAAGTGTAGATACCGCTGGCGTTAGTCTCAGTCGTAATGAATGTACCGCTGCTGAGGGTCAGGCTTACAACGACACTAGGAATCCCAGGTTCACCACCATCTTGCAAGCCATCCCCATCTGTGTCGTACCAAACAAAGTCACCAATGATGGCCGGAATGTAGAGCCCAACATCCCAATCAGGCGTGTCATCACCAGAGATGAGGGTAAACGGTGCCGTCTCGCCGGTGGTTGTATCTGCATCCGAATCGAGGGCATCATCACCACCTTGATCGATCGGGCTAAAGTCATACCCAGCCGGTGCGGTGAAGCGGACGCTGTAATTCCCCGGCACAACGTTGGTAAAGGTGTAGATACCGCTGGCATCGGTTGTGGTTGAATCGGTCACAGTTCCGGAAGAGTCGAGCAGCTCAACCGTAACTGAGGCAATACCCATTTCGCCACCATCTTGAATCCCGTCGGCATTCAGATCGTCCCAAACGAAGTCACCAATGATGGCAGGAATGTAGAGACCGACATCCCAGTCTGGTGTATCATCGCCAGAGATGAGAGTGAATGATGCCGTCTCACCAGTGATTGTATCAGCATCCGAATCGAGGGTATCATCACCGCCCTGGTCAATCGGGCTAAAGTCATACCCGGCTGGTGCGGTAAAACGCACGCTGTAGTCGCCAGGAACGATGCCAGTAAAGGTATAGATACCGCTGGCATCGGTTGTGGTTGAATCGGTGACGGTCCCAGTGGAGTCGAGTAGCTCAACGGTCACAGAGGCTATGCCCATTTCACCACCACCTTGAATCCCGTCGGCATTGAGGTCGTCCCAAACGAAGTCACCAACAACTGCAGGAATGTAGAGACCGGCATCCCAATCGGATGTGTCATCGCCAGAGATGAGGGTAAACGATGCCGTCTCGCCCGTAGTCGTGTCAGCATCCGAATCAAGGGTATCGTCCCCACCTTGGTCAATCGGGCTAAAGTCATACCCGGCGGGGGCCGTGAAGCGGACGCTGTAGTTGCCAGGAACGATTCCGCTAAAGGTGTAGATGCCGCTGGCATCAGTTGTGGTGGAATCAGTGACGGTTCCGGTAGAGTCCAGCAGCTCAACGGTCACAGAGGCGATGCCCATTTCACCACCACCTTGAACCCCGTCGGCATTTAGGTCATCCCAAACAAAGTCACCAACAACTGCAGGAATGTAAAGACCGGCATCCCAATCGGGTGTATCATCCCCTGAGATGATGGTAAACGATGCCGTCTCCCCTGTGATTGTATCCGCATCCGAATCAAGGGTGTCATCGCCACCTTGATCGATTGGGCTAAACTCATACCCGGCTGGTGCCGTAAAGCGAACGCTGTAGTCACCAGGAACGACGCCAGTAAAGGTGTAGATGCCGCTAGCATCAGTCGTTGTTGAATCGGTGACGGTTCCGGTGGAGTCAAGCAGCTCAACCGTAACCGAGGCAATGCCCATTTCGCCACCATCTTGAATCCCATCGGCATTCAGATCGTCCCAGACAAAATCACCAATGGTCGCAGGTTCAATATAAGCAAAGTCTGCAGTTGCATCGCCCGATGCATTGAGATTGGCTAAGAGAATGGTGTCATCCAATGTGCCGTTGTAGTGGATGAAATCTTCTAGCGGACCACCAGCAGTAAAGTTACTGCCATCGACCTGTACCCAAAAGTCCAAATCAAGAATGCCATCTGCCGCAACCAAGAACTCATACCAACCTGTTTCAGTTGTGCCTGTGGTACTGATATCATCGCCGGTTGTGGTCATTTCCAGCAATAGATCGTCGGCTGCATCCAACGTTGCGGGGTTACTTTGCTCAAGCCATAAGGTCACGGTGATACCATCAAGACCACCGTCAAATTCCTCTTCGCCCGTATCGCCCACAAAATCGTGATTACCGTTCACATCCTCCCATACATAATCACCAACTTCTGCCTTGCCGATGTATTCAAGCGGGACATTTATATCTGTTTTTATTTCAGACGTAGCCAAAGTCACAGTAATCCGGTCATCGCCACTGATCGGTTCCAGTCCGACAGGGACGCTGAGTATGTCAAAGGTGATAAGGTATGTATCTGCCCCCAGGCCGGATGCCGTATACATACCGGCCGCGTCCGTTGTGGCATCCGGATAGATAATGTCATCAGCTGTGTTAAGCTGACCATCAGAACCAGCGCCACGAACAAAAAGAACCGCGGATTCTAGAGCTGGTTCCATGCCATTCTGATCAGTGCTAGCATCAATATCGTTCCAGACCTTTCCACTCAGACTTCCTGTTTGAGCGAGTACAGGCTGATTGAAAATGAGAAAAATTGCGATAGCTAAAAGCAGTCCAGTGAAGTAGTTTACTATTCTGCGGTCGTTTTGAAACGGAGCTAAGTTTAACTTACATATACAGGGTGGATGATTGCGAAATAAGTGCTGCTGCATTGTTTCTTTACCTCGTGATATTGCCTAAATTTGAAACTGCGTACTTCGCCAGAAAAGTCTTGTCCTGACTCTTGATTAATCGACTCTGGGAAATTCCGAGATGCGAGGACAGAACTTTTCTGGCCATATAAAGTGCGGTTGTATTGAAAACGGTAGTTTCCGATGGCTTCTACAAGAAAAAGCAACTATCGTTTTCAAACAGAGCTCACTATAGATAGGGGGGATTGATTAAGTAGAATGTGTGGGTGCGGAATTAAACAGGGATAAGAATACACAATTGCAAGAAGTTATGCATCCGACAATTGATGTATGATCAGGTGCCTGAATGACGCCCAATAGTCATATACAGATAAAGCAACAATACCTCTAAGACAAATGTCTCACCCAAATTAGTACCAATATCCCATTTATCAAATACGTTACAAACGGTATAGTTGATACACAATTTGTATCAGCAGCCGATAGCCCTCCACGTAGCGAACACCCAATGCAGCCTAAACAACTCGGCTTCAGCAGTTCTCAAGAAGTATAAAAAGAAGTAAGCAGTATGAAGTATCCGTCCTATAACGGACTCATCAGCCACTATTGGTTGATTATCATCACAATCTCCACTATTGGATTTATTTGGTCTCATCAATCGACCCAAGCCACCCAACGTAGGGCTCAACTGAACCAAAATAACGCTATCCTGCACGCCATCAGTGTTGGACCGCGGCTATTTGAGTTGTCCATAGCCCCCCATGCCTTGCTACCCCCGTTGAGCAAGACCATACGCTTCCATACCCACATTCATGAGAATGAACAAGCAATCTACCTAGTCAGCGGCACAGCTGAGGACGAGATGAACCTGCAGGCTGCCGGTCTTGCGGTTTCAACGGTGGGTGAAAGAGTAGACGGTCAACAATATTTTTTATTGATGGCAGAAGAAGGGGGCAGACCAGATGAGGGTTCTTTGCTCTCAGAATATGGTCTGAGCTTGTGGAAAAAGGGGCCCTATATAGCGGTGGCGGTCCAAACTCAACACGTGATAGAGCTGACCCAAAGCTGGGATAATGCAAGTATAGACTACATTCCACTAATTGATGCTCAGGTGCAAGGCCCACGCTTTCCCGTTCCAGCTATTTCGCATGCAACATCGACGTTACCGGGTTGCACGGAACTGATGACCAATGGGGGTTTTGAGCTGGATAGCGGTTGGGGCTATGGCGATACGCCATCTCCCGCAAGGATTGTAACCGAACCCGTATATGATGGAGTAAGAGCACTCGGTTTAGGGATACCCACGTCAGGTACGAATCGGCTTTCCCATTCGACTGCATATCGATACATTGAGGTGCCATCTGCTGCCCTGTCTGTCCAACTCACTATCTGGATGCAAACTCATGGTGACAGTGATGGACGAGATTTCCGAGACATTACCTTAATAGATTCCTACTATGGCATACAGGATCAGCTTTTCAAAGAGGGTGGAGTGGGTACTGAAGAGTGGACGCGTCACACCTTTGACCTGTCCGAATACCGAGGACGCACGGTTATTCTATTCTTGAATGTTTACAACAATGGAACTGGGAGCCAGATGTGGAGTTACGTCGATCATATTTCACTGGTAGCGTGTGACAGCCCACCGACGGCTACACCCGTCCCAACGAATACACCTGTTTCAACGGCTTCGCCCACCGCAACGGAAACACCCACCCTGACGCAGACATCAATCCCCTCTCATACCGCAACATCGACCTTTACGCGACAGCCAACAAGTACCGCTTCGCCGACAGAGACGACCACCCAAATCCCAAGTTCAACACCAACTTCGACAGGTACGGCAACATGGACAGCGACATTGACACCTACACCCTCACCTTCACTGACATTTACCCTATCGCCAACGCCATCCCCGACGATTACGATCACACCAACGCCAACAAATGAAGCATCCAATACGCCGACGTTAACGCCTAGCTCCACCCAAACATCGACTCCAACACCAGAAAACGCAGCTTTACGACTCCGGGCGGCCGATGTGGATGCCATCGGCCAGACGACTTTAGCGGTCCCGATTTTAATTGAGCAAATCCCCGCCAGCATGCTGGTCGGTGGCATTCTAGTGAACCTGCTGTACGATGCAACAGTACTACGCGTTGACGATTGTTCCCCTGAATCTGGAGCTAGGTTTCTACTTGTCTGTAATCCTTTGGAGGAAGGAATTATCAGAGTTGCTGTCGCCGATGCCAGCGGCATTATGACGGACACATTGTTGGCAGAGATTCCGTTTTCGCTTGTGCAGGAGAATCAGGTTCTGCCTTCTGTCACTAAGGTTCAAGTCCAGTCGGTGAGTGTTGAGTCGGTGGATGGTGAAGGGCTTCAGGTGCATGCTCAACATAGCCACATTCGTCTGAATTGTCTGATGGGCGACGTCGATTGTGATGGAGAACGTTCATCGACTGATGCCCAACAGATCTTGCAACATAGCGTGGGGTTGATTGGCGAGAGAGAGCGACTGCCATTATCTGCAGATACAATCTATACTCCTGCGTGTGATGTATCCGGAGATGACCAATGTGGTGCAGAGGACGCACTGATGGTTTGGCAGTGCGCGGCCGGTTTCGGTAATAACCTGTGTGACAATCGGCTAGAACAAGGGACGACTACATCAACTTGGCCAGAGCCATCCGCACCTGAGGCATCTATACCAGAGACAAGAGAAACGGTTTCTATAGAAATAGAGCAGCTCCCAGCTAACCTTAGAGCTCCTGCCACTATATCGGTGATGAAGAGAGGTGCAGTGACATTGGGCGCTGCCACTATAGAAGTTACATATGATCCAACCCGGCTTCGGCTGATACGGTGCCTTGCGAACGTGGCTGGTCAGCTAACAGAGCATGCTTGTAATGTAGCATACGACCAGACAGAGGCCATGTTCACAATTGTGCGCATCGGTGTTGTACTTCCAGCAGGCATGACCCACCATGGAGAGCTAGCAGCCTTGACCTTTGAACCCATCAGCATGGAATCCGAACGTGTCGATGGCTCGGCTAATGAAGATACTATGCCTGAAGATTTACAGCCATCACTTAGAGTTATCTCGTTGACGGATGTCACAGGGAATTCACTGCTCAGCCGGATTGTGGAAGATGAGAATGAGTTAAAGAGGCTTTTTTTGCCAGTTATCGTACCACTCCCTCATCCAGTCTTTTCACCAGATACGACAGAGGAATACATTCAAAAATTTCATCAACATTTCGCGAATCCAATCAGGATAGAGCCATTTGAGCTGTCCGCGCGCTGGCTGACCCATAAGACCGCCACGGGGAGCGGCGGTGACAACCAAGGTGATGCCATCACCCTTACGTGGAGCATTATTCCCGATGGCACTATGATGCAAAAGGGGTATTTTGATAAGTCAGGCTGTTACAGCAACTTGATCGGTAAGCTAAACGCCATTTACGGCGCTGACAAGTGGCAAGCTGAAATAGAGAAGGTATTTGACCATTGGGATGCCAAGAGCGGCATTGTCTATGTTCAGGAGAATGGAGCAAATGGGAATGGCATTGATGATGGCGCACGGTGGCCGAATAGCCACGGAGCAAAAGGTATTCGCGGTGACATTCGTATTGGTGGCTGTCTAATCGACGGTGAAGGCGAAGCCAATGGCAATATCTTGGCCTACAGCTTCTACCCTTCGGCAGGGGGGGATATGAAAATTGACTCTGAAGATCCATTCCTTGAGAACAGTGAGATTTTGAAGACCCATTTTCACAATATGATCGCCCATGAACAAGGACATGGCATTGGGCTAGACCACGTGTGCCCTATGGATGATGCCAAGCTGATGGAGCCTAGACTCAGTAATGAGTTTGTGGGGCTACAACATGATGATATTCGATCCGTTCAACGCCTCTATGGCGATCGTTATGAAACCATCAACGGCTCTAACGATAGTTCTGCCCTGGCCACAGAACTAGGCAGGCTTTCACTGGGTGATTCGATCATACTAAAGGATCTTAGCATTGATGATGAGAACGATACTGACTGGTTTGAGTTTACGGCTGAGACCAACCTATACACAGCTCCGTCTGAAAATCAGAGTTTGCGTTCTACTGTAGAGGTTGCAGAAAGCTCGAGTTTTCAAAGCGACCGCAGTATGGCTGTAGATATTCAAGTCATCCCTGCGGGCAAAGAGTATCGTCGCGGGCCACAGGCTAGCAATGGTGCATGCAGCGAAGGCATGCTGGTCGATTCTCTGCGTGTTCACGACCTGAAGGTTGAGTTGATTGATGGGGATGGTGTGACGGTGCTCGCCAAGGGTGATGCTCAGCCTGTCGGTCAAATTGAGCAGTTGAATGACGTAAAACTAGAAAGAGCTGACCGTACATATCTTCGTATCTCTGGCGATCAGACAGATGACATTCAACTCTATACGTTAGTGATAACAGCCAAAGATGGTCAGACTGAACCAAAGCCGCCTGTACCAGGGGATGATCCAGTCCATTCTGTCTGTACGTCGGGCGACGTGAACTGTGATGAAGAGCGCACCGTAACCGATGCGCTGTACATTCTGCAATATATTGAGGCATTGCGCCAAGGAACGGATGCTTTACCCTTACCTAGCGGAGCATTCTACATCCCCGCTTGCGACGTTAACAGTGACAGTGCCTGTACAGAGGTTGATGCGCTATTGGTTCTTCAATGCACAGTTCAGATAGAAAACACCCTTTGTCCGGCAGTCCCGCCTGACCATCACTGAGTGGTTCTGAAAATAATATTACTCCACTCTGTCCAGAATTGTGTATACATAGGGGCAGTTATCTGACTGAGCGGTGCTGATTTACACAGTTTTTCGTACAGTGTCTGTTACTACTACTCAGCATCGTAGGCGCGGTTTGCAGCCGCACAAGCATGGAAAATCCCTTTTCCTCTCTTGAAAATGAGGGGATGGCCACACTCTTGCGCAGTTGAAAACAGCGCCTACGGTTAAACCATCATAACTTCGCTCACTCTGTAGGTAACAGTTGACAGCTAGCCAATGCTGGAGATAGTGTAACGCTAGCCGGTTTCGCAAAGGTCACCACATAGGAGCGACCTACATCCTCCTCGTTGAAGTCATTGCCCACTGCCGTCAACATATAATCCATCTCTCCGTCCCCGTTGACGTCACCGACACCAAACGCATCAACACCCAACGCGTCGGCCTCAATACCGCCCGTTACTTCATGTATGAGCGACTGATCGGCCCCTGAGTGAACGAAGATCTTTCCCCCATTTTCCGCGCCAGCACTTGACTGCCAGCCAGCCAATATCAGATCGGCTAGGCCATCCCCATTGATATCTGGCAGCCCACGACCAGGTCCAAGCCCGTCACCGTCACTTTCAGCATCGTACAGATGGAGCAGGGATCCATCTACCCCCGAATAGATATAGGCCCTTCCTGTTCTGGCCGCCTCTCCGCGCTGGGCCGCATAGTCACCGATGAAGATGTCGGGCGTCCCATCGCCATTCACGTCACCTGCGGCGTCAGCAAAGAATACGCCAAAGGTGCCTGCATTGACTGGTGCATCCTCAACTTGTGGCTCAAGTGTAAAGAGACGTGATCCATCGGCCCCGGAGAGGATGTAGGCCTGACCATGGGTTCCAGCAAAGGGGGCTGCAGCCACCTGGTCAGGAATTGTATCGCCATTGATATCGCCAATCCCGCCAATCCCACTGCCCAAACGTCCTTGAGGAGCGTCGCCTTCATGGCTCCACAACACAGAACCATCCAGGCCAGAGAGCAAATAGATGCGTCCTGTGTCAGTAATTGTTTCGCTTGCGTTAGCACGAGATGCACCCACAACTAAGTCTGCGTGTCCGTCAGCGTTCACATCTCCCGCACCATCAACGCTGATACCAAATGCTTCATCTTCGCTTGTGTCGGATAGATCTAATAACAGGGCATGATCCGCACCCGAGTAGACATGAGCTTTACCTCCTGCACCTGGTCCGCCAACAATGTAATCGGGTATGCCATCGGCATTGACGTCTCCTGCTCCCCGGGCGCTATAGCCTATCAGTGAACCAGCTTCACCAACGATTTCATTGACCAACTCTCCTCCCTGGCCGGAATAAACATAGATCTTACCTTCACTATTTTCACCATAAAATGGAGCCGTTAATAAGAAGTCATTGGCCCCATCTCCATCCATGTCGCCTAAATTGGCCCCGACCCATCCAAAAGCGTGGCCAGGTGCTTCACCTGTAAAAGCATGAATGACAATCACATCTGTTTCAACAAAGGGGCCATCGGCGGCAATTGGTATACCGACGATCAAGACAAAGAATAGAGTCAGCAAGCAGACCACGCGAGCAAAGCGTGTAGGCACGGTAGACATTCGGTTCCTCCTCAATCAAACGTTTGAATCAATCAATGGATAATCTTGTTCGGGGGCATACTCAGTTACGTTCAATGCCATTTCCAAACTTTTCTGGCTATCTATTTGGTGCAACTGGATATGTAACCGAGTATCAGTAGACCGCAATCGGAATGACATGGACAGAGCCGACTTTGGACTTTAGACTTTAGACTTTGGACTTTGGACTACCAAGTATTCACATTGAGGATACCGAATGGGCGTCTGATGGCGCTATCAAATTCTTGCTCAATTCGCGAAGTTGTAGGCTGGCTGGGGTCGTGGCTAACTGGGATGGTGTGATGCCAAACGCGCGGCGGAATGCATAAGTGAAGTGGCTGTGGCTAGAATAACCCAGTTCAAGCGCAACGGAGGTCAAATCCCCATGGCAATCAGGAATGCGCTCTAGCGCACTACGCAAACGAATCTGGTTTTGGTACTGGTGAATGGTCAGACCGGTCTGTTGGCGAAAGATGCGGCAAAGGCGAAAGGGTGACGCATGAACGGCAGCGGCGATCGCCTCTAGGGTTAACGCCTGGTCAAAGCGTTTCCCAATTAACTCTTGTACGCTGCTTACCAATTCTGCATGTGCGCGACGGGTGTTAACACGGCGACTCTTGGCATGAATCATATCTGGTTGGCAGCCCCGAACAGAGAACGCCTTCTGCACAACCCGAAAGAGGACATTGAGCAAAAGCTCTTCGATCTGCAAACAATCCGTAGTATGCGGATGAGAAACCTGACTGTTGTCATCCACATGCTTTACGGCCAATCGTTGGATCATGTAACTGAGGGCATCACTCGGGCCGTGAGTAAGAGAAAATGGTTGCTCAGGTCGCTGGCTAGCCTCAGGATCATAAGCATACACCGCCTCGGCAACCACAGAAGGATGGAATGCAAACCATTCACAGCGATCGCCCCTCACCGAAATAGGCGAACGTCGATAAGTTTGAGCCGCGTTATAGAACATCACCACATTCGGCGAGGCGACAATCGGCTCCCCACCTTCATGAATAATTCGGACGCAGGTACGTGGGAAGACAATAAGATGCCCATGACGAATGGGACCACTGTCTGTAAAGGAAGGATGCGATGGATGGCAGCGAAATGTACCAAAGTTGACTAAGCTACCTTGGAAGTGGGTTTGGTGTATGGTGTTCATTCTATAGTTCTCACAGCGCGCCAAACGACGGTCGTTGAACAAGGTTGAGTATAGTCTAGCAAGAAAATATCAAGATGAAGTGAATGTTCGGTGAGGAACGGTTGAATGATTCTCTTCTTGCTCCAATTCTCTGGTCAGCTAACCGACAAAAATAACTTGATATTTTAGAAGAAGATACATAAATTGACGGATGCGCAATCTAAGCGTAATTTGTTATGTTTGTGTGAGATCTTGTAATCAAAGATCTTCAATTTCTATCACCCTGCCTCTCAACCCTACTTACCCCTAAGAGAACGTCTGTCGCCATAAATAGGGCTTTCTCTAATCTATACTGCGGTCGTTTTCAAAATCGGAGTTTTCCGTAGCTTCTACCTAGGAGAGCAAACTCCGGTTTTGAAACGGAGCTGAGTATAGTTCCATCTTCCCATAAGCTTGTTCCCATGTAAATGGGGTTCGTTGGTCAAAATTTGCCGATTACCCAGCCTTCTATGCTCTTATACTTGGCTCTGTCATAAATGAGAATACCCTACTCGAATAAAATTCGATTCTATTATTCTCATCTATGGCCAACCGCAGTATGCCATATGGTTCATCTGCTATCTGGCTACTTTGCCATCTTGCCACCGCGAACGTAAGGAAAAATTCGTATGAATCAAAGATTTTTATTATTTTGCAGGCACCTTCTTTTTCTCATCATCTTTACCCTTCTAGGGTTGGTCACGTGGCCAAATCAGGCATCCGCCCAAGAAGAGCAGATTCGCTATGGCTTGGTTCAGGATCCAGCCGATCCACTCTCCATCACTGCTGTCCTCTATCCAAACTTTACAACCATGAGCGTCACAGTGGAGTCGGCTCTCTTTACCGTTCTATTGCCCCAGGGGACAGTGATGGATCCAACTATTGCCCTCTTTCCAAATACGCCAAGCAGCATACCAAGCCTCAACGGCACTTGGACAGCCCAAGCGGTGACTGAGCAGGTCTATACCAACTTGAATTTGACAATCCCCAATTTAGAGGGGCGAGACATTTATCAATTTGTACAAGCGAACTTAAGCAGCAACCTGCCGTATGGGTTGACTGACGGTCAAGCCTTTGAGCTATTTACATTTCGGCTACCTGGGGATTGCCTGAACACCACGGTAGAGCTCCTCACCAATGACAGCACCCTGCAACAGACGATTGATTCAACACTTCAGCTCAACGTCAACAACAGCATGATGGTTCGCTTGGATGGCGCGCCCCCAATTGAACTCTACCAAGGAGCAGATTCTGCCTCCTTCTCTTTAGCTTGCCCGCTGCAACCCAGAAACCAGCCACCAGCAGCCCAAGGGGATACATTCAGCACAGTCGCCGGAATCCAGCTTGCTGGGGACGTGTTAGCTGACAACGGCAACGGCGTAGATAGTGATCCTGAAAACGATACATTGACCGTTACATTAATTAACAGCACATCCATCACCAGCGCTCTCTCTATCAGCTTAACGTCTGGTGCGTTGCTTTCTATGAATAGCGACGGAACTTTCACTTACGATGACAATGGCGCACCAAGCCCGGATACCTTTACCTATACCATTGATGACGGGAACGGAGGAACGGATACAGGCATTGTCACAATTACCCTCACTGATCCCTGCCTGGAACCTTTGTCTGACTGTGATGGTGATGGCGTGGATCGGCAGACCGAGGGCACAGCGGGTACGGATCCCGATGATGCCGATACCGACGATGATGGCTTGACCGATGGCGAGGAACTGTATACAACGAGATCCGACCCGCTTCTTTTGGATACAGATGGTGATGGCCTTCAGGACGGCACCGAATTAGGAGAAGGATCGGGTCACGTAACCGATACCGATCCAGTTATCTTTGTGCGCGACGCGGATATGACAACAACCACTAGTCCCTTGGATGCCGATTCTGATGATGATGGGTTGACTGATGGTATGCCTAGTGGTTCGACCACTGGCGAAGACAAAAATAATGATGGGCAGGTCGATTTTGTGGAGACCGATCCCAATCATCCAGACAGCGACAGCGACGGCCTACAGGATGGTACCGAGCGTGGCGAAGCAACGGGGCACCCTACAGATACAGATAAGAGTGTCTTCATTCCTGATGCCGATCCCAATACGACAACAGATCCCCTCGATCCTGATACGGATGATGGCGGCTACTGTGACGGTTCCCTTGCTGTTCTCCCTATCTGTGTGGCTGGGGAGGATGCCAACAATAACGGCCTTCAGGATGGAGAAGAAACAGACCCGACGACGGGCAACGGTGACGACGACATCCCAAATAGCGCACCCAAGGCCAATGATGACTTGCCCACTGCGGTATATGAAACAGCCATTAACATTAATGTACGAGCCAACGATGTTGATGGAGAAGATCCATCAGGGCGTCCGCAAGGCAGCCTGCGGATTGTGATACCACCTTTGGATACCCAGGGAAGTGCGACCCTCAACAACAACAATACACCTGCCCTTGTGAGCGATGACACAATTGATTTTTCACCGGCTGATGGCTTTCAGGGAGACAGCTCTTTCCGCTATGAAATCTGTGATAGCGAAGGTCTTTGCGATACAGCCAGCGTGACCGTAGTCGTTAACCCACCCAACAACACGGTTCCTGTCGCCGCCAATGATACAGCCAACACAGGCGAAGAGATAGCCATATTTATCGATGTACGGGCTAATGATATTGACCAAGAAGATACCAGCGGTAGACCCGAAGGATCCTTATCAATTGGTACACCACCACTTATTCCAGAAGGAGAAGCATCCGTTTATGACAACGGCACGCCTACCGACCCTAGTGACGACACCATCCACTTTACGCCTGCCATTGGATTTGTGGGCAATAGCTCATTTAGCTACCAGATCTGTGACAAAGACGGACTCTGTACCAGCGCACAGGTTGTGGTAACAGTCAATCCTCCAGCGGATAGCGATGGGGATGGCCTCACCGATGATGAAGAGATAGATGGATTTGACCAAATACCGAATAGTGGCGACGAGACCGATCCCAACGATGCCGATACCGATGATGATGGCCTTCTGGATGGCAATGAGGTTTACGGTCCTGATAGCGATCCGACCACCAACGATGGTACCGATCCCAATAGCGCTGATAGTGATGCTGATGGCGTTCAGGATGGAACCGAATACGGATTAGCCACGCCTCAACTCTCTAGTCATCAAGATCATCTGGCGGATACGAATTCAAACTTCTTTATGGCCGATGAAGATCCAGCCTCCACCACCGATCCCCTCGATGTCGATAGTGATGACGATGGCTTAGCTGACGGTGGGGTGAACGGTGAGGATGCCGATGGAGATGGCCGGATTGATCCCAATGAGACTGACCCAAACAACTCGGACACAGACGGCGACGGGATTAAAGATGGCACAGAGATGGGTGTCACCCAGCCTCTCATTGATTCCATTGAGGAGGGTCAAATTGCCGGTACCGATTCCAGTACGACTGACTTTTTGCCGGATACTGATCCAACAACAACCACCGATCCCCTTGATGCCGATAGCGACGATGATGGCCTGCCCGATGGTGGACCCAATGGAGAAGACCAGAATGGTAACGGTGCCCAGGATTCGGGTGATTCAAAAGAGACGGATCCCAACAACCCCGATACAGATGGTGACGGCATCAATGACGGTACCGAAAGAGGTGTGATTCAGCCAGTTCCAGATCCTGATGGGGATGGTTCGGCTGTAGGGACCGAGGCGACATCACCCAACTTTGTGCCAGATGTTGATACGACAACCACGACCGATCCCTTAGATGTGGATAGTGATGATGACGGATTGGCTGACGGTGGTCCTGCAGGCGAAGACACAAATGGGAATGGCGTTCTTAATGCCAACGAGAGTGATGCAACCAAGCCAGATACGGATGGGGATGGCATCTATGATGGAACAGAGAAGGGGGTCACCACTCCTGTAGCTGATCCCGACGGGACTGATCTTCTTTTGGGTACCGATCCCGATTCACCTAATTACGTGCCGGATCTGGATCCCACGACCAGGACGGATCCACTGGATGCGGATACAGATGATGATGGGTTGGCTGATGGTAGCCCAGCGGATGGTCGTAGTGGCGAAGACCAGAACAACGATGGCCGAGTCGATGCAGGTGAGACCATGCCCAACCAGGCCGACAGCGATGAAGATGGCATTCAGGATGGGACGGAGCTTGGCATTACCATGCCTTTGGCTGACCCAGATGGCGCTGGTCCGGCCTTAGGATCCGATCCGGTACGATTTATCCCAGACAGCGCGCCTGCTGCCACCACGAATCCGTTGGATGCGGATAGTGACGATGACGGGTATTGTGATGGGAGCCAGAGTGTGGCGGGCATTTGTGAACAAGGGGGCGAAGACGCGAATAACAACGGCTCAGTTGATTCAGATGAAAGCGATCCTCTGGATACCTGTGATCCCACTCGCACACTAGCGGGTTGCCCGGATGCGGATAGTGACAACGATGGCCTGACGAATCAGCAAGAAAAAGATGGTCCGGATGGCATACCTGGGACGGGTGATGAAACCGACCCCTTGGATGGGGACACAGACAATGACGGCATCAATGATGGGGCCGAATTGAGTGGCCTAGACAATGTGGCGAATACAGGTGATGAAAGTGACCCACTGGATGCGGATAGTGACGACGATGGCCTCAGCGACGGGAGTGAGTGGAATGGAGCTGACGGGCAGCCGGATACAGGCGACGAGACCGATCCCCTCCTTTCTGATACGGATGGAGATGGAGTTCAGGATGGGACTGAAAAAGGGATCACCTTGCTTATTGTTGGTGGTTCCAGCGACGGAGATGGCATTGTCTTTAGCGGCACAGATCCAAATCACTTTACGCCAGACACCGATTCTTCCACCACGACGGATCCGCTCGATGCAGATAGCGATGATGATGGTTTAATGGATGGGACTGCCGCCGGTGAAGACAAAAATGGCAATGGTCTCGTAGAGCTGACAGAAACGGATCCCGGCATACCTGATACTGACCAAGATGGCTTAATGGATGGGACTGAAAGAGGCATTCTTTTGCCTGTAGCTGACCCAGATGGCGAGGGTCCGGCTGTTGGTACCGATAGCGAATCTCCTCATTTTGTCCCTGATGGAGATCCCACTACGGGTACGGATCCCCTGAATGCTGACTCAGACGGGGATGGTTTCTGTGACGGGAGCTTGGCGGTTGTGGATACCTGCGCTCTGGGTCAGGAGGATCTGGATGACAATGGTCAGGTTGATGAACCAAATGAAAGTGACCCACTCAATCGTTGCGATCCCGACAATTCGGCCCCAGTCTGCCAAAGCCCTGATACGGATGATGATGGCCTAACTGATGCAGAGGAGGCAATTCTGGCCACGGATCCCAATGATGTAGATACGGATAATGATGGCCTAACTGATGGCCAAGAGGTTGGTCCAGATGGTATCTATATTTTTACTGCTGACAGCGGAAGCGAACCAAGGGCTGATACCAATCCATTGGATGCCGATGCGGATGATGATGGCATAAGCGATGGCGAAGAAATCGAGGGTCCAGACGGAGATCCCAATACACCCGATGGCACAGATCCATTGAACCCGGATACCGATCAAGATGGCATACCGGATGGCGTTGAACGCGGCCGAACTATACCCATTCAAGGAGGAATCAGCGACAATGATGGGATACCTTTCACTGGTACGGACCTCGCTCGCTTCGTTCCGGATGCGGATCCTGCTACGACTACGGAGGCATTGGATGCTGATACAGACGATGATGGGTACTGCGATGGCAATCAGAACGTTGTGGGTGTCTGCACCAATGGGGGGGAGGATCAAAATGCTAACGGTGTGGTTGATGAACCAAATGAGAGCGACCCGCTGGATCCGTGTGATCCTGATACGCTACGGACTATCTGCGGCGGTAACAATAACGATAATGATGGCTTGACCAATGACGAAGAGCTAAACGGCCCCGATGGTACGCCAGGCACAGGTGACGAAACCGACCCTGACGATCCCGATACAGACAATGATGGACTGAGCGATGGTGAGGAGCGGAATGGGCCAGATGGTGACCCAAATACGCCCGACGGCACGGATCCACTGGATGCCGACACGGATGATGACGGCCTAAGCGATGGCGAGGAATGGAATGGGCCAGATGGTGACCCCAGCACATCCGATGGTACAGATTGGCTCAACCCAGATACGGATGGAGATGGCATTCAAGACGGGACCGAGATAGGTAGAACCACCATTATCACCGATGGCGTCAGTGATATCAACAGTATACCCTTTGTGGGTACCAACGCCGCGCGGTTTGTCGCCGATGCCGCGCCGGATACATCCACCGACCCCCTCGATCTAGACACCGATGACGATGGGGTTACCGATGGTGGTTCTATGGGGGAAGACAAGAACAATGATGGTGCAGTGGACTCGACCGAGACCGATCCCAACAAAATGGATACGGACCAGGATGGATTGCCCGATGGTACCGAATTGGGCGTCACCCAAGCCTTTGCTGACCCAGACGGTTCTGGTCCCGTGCAGAGTACCAACACTGAACGCTTTGTGCCGGATGCAGATCCCACAACGACCACCGATCCGTTGAACCCAGATACCGATGAGGATGGCTACTGTGATGGTAGCAATACGGTCAGTGGAATCTGCGAATCTGGCGGTGAGGATCTAAACAATGGCGGACAGTACGATGAAGCAAGTGAGAGCGATCCACTCGATGCCTGTTCTCCAAACCCAACCTTTGGTGATTGTTCAAGTGACGATCTAATTCGGGGTGTGGTTTGGCAGGATGCAAACGGGGATGGCATTCGCCAAAGCGGCGAGTCCCTGATAGGGAATGTGGTTGTTCGGCTCTTTGAAGGCCGCAGCCCTTCTCGCAATTTGGCCAGCATCCAACAGACACCCGTCCAAACCACAACAACCGATGCCGATGGCAGCTATGTCTTTAATGGCATGGGGCAGGGGAGCCACTATGTTGAGTTTGTAGCCCCGGATCTGTTTGTGCCAAGCCAAGCCAACCAAGGTAGTGATGAGGGTATCGATTCAGATGGTCAGCGAGTAACGGGCGAATTGTTGGCTCGCACTGACAATATCATCATTAGCAATGTAGGAAACATCTTTGTACGAGACCAAGGCATCACCACAC
This sequence comes from Chloroflexota bacterium, assembly GCA_039028975.1. Classification (GTDB taxonomy): domain Bacteria; phylum Chloroflexota; class Anaerolineae; order Caldilineales; family Caldilineaceae; genus JAHBNG01. Next base: position 4,853 of record JBCCHB010000056.1, on the reverse strand, counting down.
CAGCCACGCTTATTAGCGTCATCTTTAACGACACCAATAGTAACGGCACGCGAGATGCTGGGGAGTCGTTGGTCCCAAGCGCTATTGTTGCCCTCTATGACCAGAACGGCAATAAGATCGCCGAGACGCCCCCAGACAATGTGGGCAACTTCCGCTTTGAAGATCTGACACCCGGGCGATATAGCTTTGACATACAGGTTCCGGGCGGCTTCCTAACGCCTATTTCAGGCCGCCAGCAACTTGATGTACTAGGTCCCGCTGATGTGGCCGTACAGGAGATTGCCTTGGTAGAACCATCGGAACCCACACCACCCAAAGTTGTGACGCTGATTCGCTTTACCGCTCTTCGAGAGCCAGATTCGATTTTGCTAGAGTGGGAGACCTCCTCTGAAGTCGGGACATATGGCTTTCACCTTTACCGCATTGTGGATCCTCGTACAACAGTCCCAAATGGTCTGATTGAGAACCAAGAACGGATACGAGTCACGAATAAATACATTCTTGGCCAAGGACCGGACGGCGGTCTCTACCAAGTCCGAGATTACAACATAGAAAAAGGAGTGGAATATGTTTACTACCTGGAAGAAACTGAATTAGATGGTAAGATAAATGCTGTGGATCATGTTTCTACATCACCCCAAAGCGGAACTTCTCTCTTCCTGCCGATCATTATGCCGTAAAGTAATCCTAGAAAATAGGGATTGGTTCCTAATTGCAAGATGAAGCCGATAATAAGCTAAAATAGTGTATCAATTCTAGGGTTCTGTTGACGTTTTTCAAAATCAGCCAATCCAACTCAAGGAACAGACTCGACGGGTGTCATTTCCGCAGGCGGTAAGCGGAAATGACACCCGTGAGGATCAAAATGGCTGGTGTTTTCATATTCAAATGGACTTATATTGTGCCAACCTTTGCCTTAACCCAAACTGCCATCAATTTCTTCGCGCTAACAGCCATTCCCATTGGCATGGCCGTCTACATCGCTCGACTCCCGTCAAAGTCGCCCTTAACCAAAGTAGTACTCGGTATCGCTCTGGCTGCATCCATTAACATTTTAGCCATCGGAATTGAACATTCACTCCTGTTGCCCCATCCGTTACGCTACATCTTAAACTGGATCCTGCGCCTCTGTGAAGCCATTCTCTCGGTGCTCTTTGTTCAGATCGCCTATTTTTTCCCGTACCCTTATTGGCAGCCATCGTTTGCTCGTGAGGCGCGGTTGGTGCTGCGTATCAACATCGTTCTCTTGTTGGTTTCACTATGTGTCATGTTCCTCCAGGAAGTTTGGTGGCCCACTGTCGTCCCGTCTCGCTTGATACTCACCCATGTGAGTTTTATTGCCCTTACCCATGTCTGGGCGCTTACGGTTGTCCTTCGACGGAGGTTTGTCATAAGCCGATCGCGTAGGTTTGCTTCCACATCGGATATGACCCAATACCCGTCCATCGGAAATAATGATTTTGGTGGGCAAGTGTACCCTACCATTACACTTAAAGGTGAAGCCCAAGCACTGCTTGCGTTGATATTTCTCTATATTTTGCTCATCCTCAACTATGGACTGGCAGGCGTCAGTCACCAGGGAAGCGTTGCCAATACCTCATTAACTTATATACTACTCTTTGTTGTACCCAGCATCATCATGGCCTGTTGGCTAATCTATCTGAACTATGCACCAGAGTACTTTACCGTCATGTTCAAGCTGATTGGCATTGCGCTCCTTGTTTTGCTCATCACCATTGGGGCCATCATCTATCACGTTTCGCCGCTCATAGAGCGAACGTATATCCCTACCTATCTCCCAGAGCTAAACCAAACCATTCATTTTCTGCTGCAGCGTGACGGTGACTATGTGACCCAAACGAGCCGAACTTCGCCTCTTAGTGATTTGGCAGTTCGTCTCGGGGGACATCCAGTCTCGATGGGGGAGCGCGGGCATCATCATCTTCAGTTAGACTTTTCCTTTCCCTTCTATGATCAAAGATGGGGCAGTCTCTATATTCATAATGATGGTCTGCTTACCTTTGGTAGCCCTTTCCTTGAGCGCTCCTTTACGTGGCATCAACAGCCAGCCATTGTGCCTTATTTGACCGATCTGGAACCAACCGAAGAGGGCGGGATCTACGTCCAGAAAAACGGGAAGCAGGCGACGGTTACCTGGCTGGATGTGGTCCATGCCGATGGAAGCCAGCCGTTCTCGTTTCAAGCTGTGCTTCACCAAAGTGGCGATATTGAATTCCGGTATTCTGAAGTGCTGCCGCCATCAACGTACACGACTAACCCTATGCGCGGCCTTTGGCTTATCGGCATTCTTCCAGGCAATGGGTCGATTGTATTAGAGCAGACTCAATTTGCCTCGAGGACAAATAGGCGTGCCTCTTCAGCTCAACCACTGGTGGAGAACTTTCGAATCGACTTTCGTCTCTACCTTCATCAGCAGCTACAACCTGTATTGTGGATAATTGTTGCCGCTATGTTGCTCATTATTCTTGGTTTTCCAGTCTTTTATCGAGTCATGTTAATGAACCCGATCAAAGCGCTTCTACAAGGGACTGCAGAGGTTAACACTGGCAACTTGGATGCTAAAGTAGCGCCCCAATATAGCGATGAGATTGGCCTTCTGACCCGCTCGTTTAATGAGATGGTAGATTCGATTCGGCAAGGTCGGGATGCCCTGCAAGAGGCCAACACGACGCTGGAACAACGGGTGGAGGAGCGCACCCTTGCACTGGCTAAAGCCAAAGAGCAGGCAGAATCAGCTAATCAAGCCAAAAGCATCTTCTTGGCCAATATGAGCCATGAGCTGCGCACCCCGCTTAATGCCATTTTAGGGTACTCCCAGCTCTTGCAGAATCCCTCAGTTTTGGAAACACGAAAGCAAAGCGGCTTGGAAGCCATTCATGAGAGTGGCAAACATCTGCTCTCTCTGATTAATAACGTGCTCGATTTAGCGAAGGTGGAATCGGGCAAGATGGACCATGTACCTACATGGCTAAATCTGCCTCAACTACTCGAAGGAGTTGGGAGGATTGTCCAATATCAAGCACGGCTGAACGAAATCCATTTTCGAAACAACGCGGCGGCTAATCTGCCCGAGTACATCATGGAAGATGAACGAATGCTGCGCCAAGTGTTGCTAAACCTGCTAGATAATGCGATGAAATTTACTTCAGAAGGCAATGTAACGCTCTCGGTTCTGTGTAGCCCTTTGGAGGATGTAGATGAATCAAGAAAAAAGGGGGAACAAATTTGCCGACTTAGCTTTGCTGTTCAGGATGATGGAATTGGTCTAGAATCCGATCAAATTGAAACCATCTTTCAACCCTTTGAACAAGCCCATGACCAACAGAGTACGTCTATGGGAAGTGGACTCGGGTTATCGATCAGCCAGCGTCTACTGAGTGTTATGGGTAGCCAAATAATGGTTGATAGTGTAGTAGGAGAGGGCAGCACCTTCTCTTTTGACTTGATTGTTCATGCCAGTTTCGACGAAAGAGGAGAAGAGAGGGTGGGCCATGCGGCTGGTTCCTCTGGCTGCAAGTCGACCTCACTGATTGGCTATGAAGGGCCTCGCCAACGAGCAATTGTGGCTGATGACCATGAACCCAATCGCCAAGTGATGTCTGATACGCTGACCGCGCTAGGTTTTGATGTATCATTGGCAACCAACGGTTTGGACGTTGTGGAACAGACCCTTGCCATGCGTCCATCTCTGATTCTGATGGACTTGGTCATGCCGGGAATGAGTGGGTTCGATGCCACAAAAGCGATACGGGCAGCTTACCGTGAGCATAGCCAATTTCAAGAGGAGCCCGACAAAACAGACAGCCCTCCGCCCATGGAAAAGTCAGAGCCAATTATCTTTGCCGTATCCGCCAGCGCATTTACCGAAGATCAAGAGCGCAGCCTCATGTCTGGATGTGACGCTTTTTTACCCAAACCGATGGACTGGTATCTGTTGGTTGAGCTGTTGGTAATTCATCTCGACCTGCCTTGGATTTATGAAGAGGAGCGGGTAGATGCGAATTTGGAGGCAGTGGAGAACGATAGCTCCCAAATACCGGCAGCACTACTAAGATCGCTACATGAGGCAGCCCTCATGGGAAATATGCGGCTAATTAAGAATTTGGCCGAAGAGCTGGATGCGCTAGGCACACCTCATAAAGCTGTGGCATTGGAGCTGCGCCAACTGTCGGATGCCTATGACGATAGGGCTGTTCTAGCGTTAGTGGAGAGGCATGGCTCAGCATGACAAAAGCACAACAAATTCATGAAGAGACGACAATTCTGCTTATTGACGACGAACCGCGCAATCTGCGTATGATGGTCAAATTCCTAGAGGGTGAAGGCTTTGAAGTATTGATTGCTCGGGATGGGAAAAGTGGATACCAGCGCGCCATCTATGCCCGGCCGGATCTGATTTTACTTGACGCGATTTTGCCAGATACGAATGGATTTGAGATCTGTAGGCAGTTAAAGACCAACCTGGAAACAGCCCAAATCCCCGTTTTATTCCTCACCGTACTAACTGTCCCTGCCGATTGGCAAAGAGCCATCTCTTCAGGAGCCGCCGATTACATTACCAAGCCGGTCCAGTGGGAAGAGCTACTGCTGCGCATCCGTACCCAGATTCGTATTCTCCACCTAGAGCGAGAATTGGCAGAGGTGAAGGCGCAGCTTGCAAGAATGAATGGTTGACAAGGAAAGGGGATGAAGGCATATCCGTCAACTTAAGCGGAAAGAGATCGGAAAATGTCATTCTGAGGGAGCCCGAGGCGACTGAAGAATCTCAGTTTTGGTTTGGAAAGTGAGATTCTTCGCGTTCCTCGTCTGAAAATAGTCGGTTATTGCCGATT
>JBCCHB010000055.1:0-93440 GCA_039028975.1 Chloroflexota bacterium | reverse complement strand
TCCGCCTACCGTTACATATAAGATGCCATTGATGACCTGACGCATATCAAGGCTGCGAGGTCTTCCGCCACTTTTCGCCGCCGGGATCAGTTCCTTGATATAATCCCAGTGCTTGTCACTTAGATCCGTTGGGTATGTTTGCGGTTTCATACATTTAACATACCAGACCTTGTCAACTCGCTACCTACCTTTTCAGACAGCTTCTTAGAATGCGGGGAGACCATGCATCGCAGTCACCACTATCCTAAGTACCCGAGCATAAGTTTTTTGGTATTTGTAACCCCCGCCCAACCTCCCCCAGTTTGGGGGAGGAGCTGCTGTTTCGTCAACGAATGAACAGTTCCCTCCCTTATCAGGGGAGGGCTAGGGTGGGGTAAATCATACCGAATTACTTTTGCTTCAATACTTAACATTAACTTGTTATAACCCTATGAATAAGCAAAATCAGTACTTTGTTCATCCCAGCGCCTACGTAGATGAACCCTGCCAAATCGGCGAAGGAACCAGCATCTGGCACTTTTGCCATGTAATGAAAGATGCCAAGCTAGGGAAAGGCTGTAATCTCGGTCAGAATGTCTTTGTCGCTTCGGGCGTGATCATCGGCAACAACGTCAAGATACAGAATAACGTCTCTGTCTACGCTGGCGTTGAGTTAGAAGACGATGTCTTTTGTGGCCCATCTTGCGTATTTACCAATGTGATCAACCCGCGTTCGCAAGTTAACCGACGCAGCGAGTATCTGCCAACGCTGGTACGGCGTGGTGCCACCATCGGTGCCAACGCAACCATCGTCTGTGGGGCCACCATTGGGCGATACGCCTTCATTGGTGCCGGTGCTGTTGTTCGGGGCGATGTGGCCGATTACGCGCTGATGTTGGGCGTACCTGCAATCCGAAAGGGCTGGATGAGTCGGCACGGCCACCGTATGACAGAACTAGACGGAGAAGGCAACCTATTATGTCCGGAAAGTGGCTGGCGTTACCAAGAAAGTGAGGGGAGTTTGCGCTGCTTGGATTGGCCAGAGGGGAAAACCCTATGAATTTAGAAAAACACTATCGTTTAGCCACCACTGAAGAAACCGAATTCTATATAAATTCGCTATATCCACTTCAAGATCAAGTAATGGAGATAGCTTCGGCTTATGGAAATAGGCTTTACCTAACCGGCCGTACTGCGCTGGCGCGCTTCCATTTTCAACACCGTTTGTCAGAAGATTTAGATTTCTTTACTTTGACGAATGATCTGAAATTAATTGCTGAAGATTTGGTCGCACGTTTGATAGAACAAAATATCGAAGTCCAGGTTGAACAGTTGGATGTCTACTTCGCTCGATTGTATGCTATCCAAGATGATGTCCATCTAAAAATCGACATGGTTCGCGAACACCATCTTATTGGCGAACTAGAACAGACCGAAATGGGTGTATTGACAAACTCATTGGAAGATATTGGGACAAACAAAATAACGGCGTTTGAAGATAGAGCAGCGATGAAAGATATCCTTGATCTCTATTATATTACACAGTTTATCTCCCTACACCATTTATTTGCGCTTGCTGAACAAAAACGTGTTCCTGTTGCCTACGAGAATTTACTGACAATTCATACAACTGGTATCTCTGGAATGATATTAGCGACAAAACCAGTGGATCAAAGAGCTGTCAGCCAATTTGTCCACGAATTGATTGAAGCTACAGAGGAAGAGATCAAAAAAAAAGAGACCGTTGCGAATGAGCAGATCGACACAATTGTAAGGCAGCTTTTGTGGGATTACCCCAACGAAGAGAGAAGAATTACACCTATGTCGATTCCTGTACTCAAGCAACGTATTAAACGGCTGGCTTTGCCCAGACGCAGTGTCATGGAACGAGTACTTGCATAAATGCAGATTTTAACTGTCGTGGGGGCAAGACCCCAATTTATTAAAGCCGCGCCTGTTAGCAAAGCGCTTCGGGCTGTTGGCCATACTGAATACTTGGTCCATACTGGCCAGCACTATGACCACGGTATGTCCCAGGTCTTCTTTGATGAGTTACAAATACCGACACCGGATATCAATCTCGCCATCGGGTCTGGCTCCCACGGAAAGCAGACAGGCGAAATGCTGGCTCGTATCGAAGAAGTGATTCAGCAAGGGAAGCCCGATTGGGTGCTAGTCTATGGTGATACCAACTCTACAATCGCCGGTGCGCTTGCTGCAGTAAAGCTCCACGTTCCCGTAGCCCACGTGGAGGCCGGACTACGCTCTTTTAACCGAGAGATGCCAGAAGAACACAACCGGATCCTAACTGATCACTGTGCCGATCTACTGCTCTGCCCAACGCAGACTGCGGTTGAGCTTCTGGCCAAGGAAGGCATTACGCAGAATGTCCACTTGGTTGGTGACACTATGTACGACGCCGTTCTACAGTTCGGCAAAATCGCAATAGAGCAGTCAACCATTCTAAATGACCTTGGTATAAGCAAGGGCCAATATCTGCTGGCGACCATCCATCGCCCGTATAACACGGACGTGCCAGAAAATCTCGAAAGTATCTTATCCGCCTTCAGAAAGATAGATGCACCAATCATCTTCCCCGTACACCCAAGGACACGCCAAAAGCTCAATGCTCTGGATAATCTAAAATCGTCAATCCCCAATCTTAAATTGATCGATCCCGTTGGCTATCTGGATATGATGACGCTTCTACAAAGTGCCAAGTTCCTGTTGACTGATTCGGGCGGGATGCAGAAAGAAGCTTATTTCTTTGCTGTGCCATGCGTCACGCTGCGCCCTGAGACCGAGTGGGTGGAAACCGTTCAGGCTGGGTGGAATGTACTGGTTGGGGCCAATAAGGATAAAATTGTTTCCGCCGTGCGAGATGGTGAGTGGCCTGAGGGAAAGCCAGAACAGCTCTTTGGGGACGGACAGGCATCAGAAAAGATTGTGCTTGCTCTAAAAAGCTGGACGGGGAAATGAAAAAATCGTTTCGTAATGGCTTGATAGTTCAAGCCGTTACGAAACGTGGACCAAATAATTATTACCAAGAGAAGTAGAAAGAAGTAATGAAAATCATCCATGTTGTGGGTGCGCGGCCTAATTTTATGAAAATCGCGCCTGTCATGCAGGAAATGGCCAACCATCCGAACGAATTTGAGCAGATGCTCGTCCATACCGGCCAACACTATGATGCCCAGATGTCTGAGATTTTCTTCAATGAATTGGAGTTACCTCGCCCAAACATCAACCTAGAGGTCGGCTCTGGCTCTCATGCTATACAGACAGCCCGAATCATGGAGCGCTTTGAATCCATCATTTTGGACCATCAGCCCGATTGGATCATGGTCCCAGGCGATGTCAACTCTACGATGGCCTGCACGCTTGTGGCAAGTAAATTGGGCGTCAAAGTAGCTCATCTTGAAGCAGGACTACGTTCCTTCGACCGGTCCATGCCAGAAGAGATTAATCGACTGGTAACAGACCAGCTGGCAGACTTACTCTTAACGCCATCAAGAGATGGAGACGAAAATCTGCTTCGGGAAGGGATCGCGCCAAAAAAGATTCACTTTGTGGGGAATGTGATGATCGATACACTTGTTCGACTACGCCCCAAATCCGAAGAACGTTGGCCAGCCTTACAGGCAAACTACGGTCTCGATCAATTTGTGTTAGCAACGCTCCATCGTCCTGGTAACGTAGATGAGGCTGAGCGGCTACGCACGTTAATTGAAGCCCTAGAGCACATTGCTAGCCATTGTATGGTCCTTTTTCCCGTGCATCCGCGCACCCGCCAACGCATGGCAAAACTGGGTATCGAGCCACAGTCAGCAAATTTCCAACTGATTCAACCATTGGGATATCTCGACTTTTTGGCACTGCAAGCTCATGCCCGCCTCGTCCTGACTGATTCAGGTGGCGTTCAAGAAGAGACCACCTATTTAGGCACCCCATGCTTTACTGTACGACCAAATACAGAGCGTCCGGTGACGATTACCCACGGGACAAATCAATTGATACAAAATGATCGTGAGGTATTGGTGAAATCGATTCTAGATCGTCTGAATGAGGTAAAACAGGAAGATGCTAGCCAAGCTAGCTGCCCTGATCGCTGGGATGGTTGTGCAGCGGCTCGAGTCGTTGATGTCATGCGAAGTAGTGATACAATCGGATAAGCCCGCTTTGTTACTAAATATACCGTCATAAGGCCATTCCAAAAATTAAGTATACGCGGAGAAGGCGTCCTCTAACACCGGATTACTCGAGAATACACTGAATGAGAGAACCTCCACAGCTTCTGGGTAATTTATTTTTTAGAATGACCTAACTATCATAATTTACAGTATGCTGTAATGCATAGTCTACCACTACTGTTTGGTTCTTCTTTCACTATCTTGCTCCTTGCCCAACCGTCTCTCACGAGTCTATTCGTCCGCAGTCGCTAAGCCGTTTGGGGCAAAGTCATCCAGGTTATCTTAAGTGGATTGCCGCCGAAACTGTCCCCAAAGGCAAATGGCTCGCCGAAATTAGTACTATTGGCCTAGTTGACTCTCGCACATTGAGATGGTAGAATTTTCCAGATGAATTCACTGATTGAATTCAATGGCTGAATCTTTATTTCAATGAACGCTACAAACCGAGAGGGCAATCCAACCTCATCTACGAATACAATCGAAAATGAGTGGCAGCTGCTAGAGGCATTGGAGGCGCAGCCTGAAACGAGCCAAGCAGATCTTGCTGCACAGGCTGGCGTGGCTGTTGGGACCGTAAACTGGTACTTGAAAAAGTGGGCGGCCAAAGGGTATGTCAAAATCAAGCGAATTGATCGATGGCATTGGAGTTACCTGCTAACACCCCAAGGCATCTCCCGCAAAGCGACCTTGGCGAAAGAGTACGTGGCCTATTCCATGACGCTTTACCGGAGGACGCGTGAAGCGTCAAAGCGGCTTCTGGATGAGGTACGGAATCTAGGATATGAACAGGTAGTGATCGATGGCGATGGAGAAATTGCCGATATTTGTCGATTAACTTGTTTGGAAATGGGGATACAGGTAGGCACGAGTCGTGAATCCCATGCCCCTGAGATTCCATTAATTTCAATCGATGGTGTTGAGCTTACTCTACACAATACCCAAAATACATCGCCGTAAGTTGCCGAAAAACTATCTGTACTCAATAGATGAGTTCTGAGCATATTATGACTGCGCAAAAAACGCTTGTTTCACATCGTGAGATGACGTCAGAGACAATCAATCAAGCGGCAAATTTCAGCCCTAATCACCAACGCTCCTACAAAGGCAAACGTATCGGCGTTGTTGTCCCTGCATATAACGAAGAAATTCTGATTCAGCGTACACTCGAAACGGTTCCCGATTTTGTAAGCCAAGTCGTTGTGATCGATGATTGCAGTCAGGACAATACCGCAGCACAAGTTCAGAAATTTGTAGACGCCGATCCAAGTCGCTTCGTACTCATCCAACATAAAGTCAATCAGGGCGTTGGCGGAGCGATTGCGTCCGGTTATATGTGGTGTCGCGATGAGGAGATTGATGTTGCCGTGGTGATGGCTGGCGATGCTCAGATGGATCCAGACGACATGCCAGCGCTTCTCGATCCGGTCGTAGCAGACGAAGTTGATTATGCCAAAGGGAACCGGCTGTTTACAGGCGATGCCTGGGAGCAGATTCCGCGGGTTCGCTATTTGGGTAACTCAGCTATGTCTCTACTAACGAAAATTGCCTCAGGATATTGGCACGTGGCAGATTCCCAAAGTGGATACACAGCAATTAATCTGGCAGCGTTAAAGCGAATCAATTGGAATCAGATGTACAAGCGGTATGGTCAGCCCAATGATCTACTGGTTCGGCTAAACATCTATAACTTTCGTGTACGAGATGTGCCCATTAAGCCCGTCTACAATATCGGCGAGAAGTCTGGCATCAAACCACTGCGCATGATTCCCAAGCTCTCTTGGCTATTGTGGAAGCTTTTTCTTTACCGCATGATGCAGAAATACGTCATTCGGGATTTTCATCCACTAGTCTTCTTTTATGGACTAGGCTTATCCCTGCTGCCTTTGGGGGTGGGATTAGGAATCTATCTCCTGCTCCTTCGATTATTCATCGGCCCAGTGGCGGCGACCAGTGCCTTGTTTGCCACATTCTTGTTTGTTTCAGGCTTGCAATCTCTCTTTTTCGCAATGTGGTTTGACATGCAATATAACCAAGGGCTTCGCTAACCAGCCATGCGTATTCTGTTTGATATCGGGCATCCTGGGCATGTTCATTTTTTCAAACATGCAATTCAGCACCTTCAAAACAGCGGTCATGAAATATCGATTTCGGCACGTGACAAAGACGTTACACTGGATCTATTAGAATCCTACGGTTTTCCATATCGAATGCTCTCAGGGATGGGTAATGGGAAATGGAGTCTCTATCGAGAATTTATAGAACGGGAATTTGCCTTATTCAATTTAATTCGCGAGGTTAAGCCAGATGTTGTCACAGCCATTGGGGGTGTTTTTATTGCTCCTGTTTGTAAAGTGCTTCGTGTCCCATCGCTTGTTTTTACCGATACAGAGCATGTGGCAATTGACCGTTGGTTGACGAATCCATTCGCTAGCAAGATCTGTACGCCTGCCTGTTTTTTAAAAGACCTTGGTGAGCGACAGATCCGTTATAAAGGATACCATGAGATTGCTTATCTAGATCCACGTTATTTTCAGCCAGATAGACAGATCGTGAATGATTTGGGTATCGACGAGAATGAACGATTTTTCATTTTGCGATTTGTAGCGTGGAATGCAAGTCATGATGTTGGACATTATGGTTTCTCGAACACACTCAAACAAAAATCAGTTGAAATTCTGGGCCAATATGGACGGGTCTTTATCTCGTCAGAGGCGAAACTTCCTGCAGAATTTGAGCCATTTCGTTTGACAGTCCCTTCACACAAAATGCACCATGTGATCGCTTTTGCCGATCTATACATAGGGGAAGGGGCAACCATGGCTACTGAGGCTGGCGTTTTGGGGACACCATCGGTCTACGTATCGTCATTGGTTGGCACAATGGGTAACTTTGTAGAGCTTGAGCAGCAGCAGTTGGTCTATTCCTTTTCAAGAGCTGAACAAGCCCTCGAATATGCTATGGAATTGATCCAAGATACGGAGAGTAAAGAGCAATGGATGCAAAGAAGGAATAACATGCTCTCTCAAAACATAGATGTAACCCAGTTTGTGATTCAGCAGATTGAGACTGCGTCAAGCTTGTCATAAGGTCATACAGTGCAGAAATGAATGCTACGCCATATGCTCGATTACCTGAATCCAGACTAACGCTCCATCGGTCCCGTATTACAGCCTATCGAAAGCACTGTGCCCAAACATTGACCGGGAAAATATTGGATTGTGGCGGTGGTCTCGGTGATTATCTGCCGTACCTGCGTGGAGATGTCTATAGTCTTGATGTTGACTTTGAGATACTCAGCTTACTTGACCATGATGGAAAAATTGTGGCTAGCGCCGAGGAATTGCCCTTTGCAGATGACTCGTTCGATGGTGTGTGGGCTTGTGCCATGGCCCAATACGTACAGTTGGAACCCTTTGTGGATGAGACTATCCGGGTAACAAAGCAGGGCGGCCATATTTGGATTCTGGTTCCCAATGGGAATTCCCCTTGGGATGCCATGAAGACCCTATTCGGAATGAAGGGATGGTGGGCGCAAAAGGGAATTCGCACCCAATACACAGTAGACGATCTGAATCGCTTTGGCCTTGTGCATGGCGAGGTACAATTTTTGCCTTTCGAAAGTATGCTTCGGCAATTTCCCAAAATTGGACACACGCTGATGCTCAAGATAGTGGCGTAACATTGAAATGATGAATAAGCGAACCCGTGCTAAAGAAGCGCAAGAACCTTACAAAATTTTGCTTTGTGGTGCAGCCCTTTCAGGAAACATGGGTGGCCCAGCGCTCTATATCTCGATAGTCGATTCGCTCGAGAAGCGGTTAGGCCAAGTCGACATCAGCATCTTGTCAAAATACCCTCGGGCCGATCTCGCAGCCAGTACTGAACTACAATGGCAACTCATTCCTTTCCCAACATCAACACAGTTGTTTTTAGGGGTTCCCTTTTCTCTGCTCTGCTCTCTATTTCGTGTTTCGGGTTTACCTGTCCCTTGGATTGCTCGTGGTCCTTTTCGAGCCTATCATGAGCATGATCTGCTGATTGATCTCTCTGGAATTTCTTTTACCGATGATCGGACACTCTCTGGGCTACTGATAAATAGCTTATGGCTTATGCCCGCCGTTGCCATGGGAAAACCATGGATGAAGGCATCACAAGCAATGGGGCCATTTACAAAGCCCTGGACATATTGGACGTCTCGCTTCTTTCTTGCTCGGGCTGAAGCATTGGTTGCCCGCGGTCAGAAGAGTGCACAATTTGTCCGTGAACTTCTTCCTCAAAGGACAATCTATGAGCTTCCAGATGTTGCTTTTGTCTTGCCACCAGCTTCTCAAAATGAGGTAGATCAAACCTTATCCAATGCAGGAATTGACGTACAGAGACCGTTTTGTGTCGTTGGCCCTAGTTTTGTTGTCAACATGAAAGTAAGCAAAAGTGATGGGCCAGAGACCTATTCTAAATTAATGGCTACAGTAGCCGATGAATTGGTTACACTCACTGGTGAGCAGGTATTACTTGTACCCCATGCTAGAGCATCAGCGGTTTCTCCATTAGATGATCTTGACGTTTGCGAAAATACTTTGCAATTCTGCCAGAGCAGCACAAATGTTCGTGTGTTGCGGGACCATGTCTCTGCCACAATACTTAAAGGTATCATTGCAAGGGCTGAAGTAGCAGTTGGGTCGCGATTCCATTTTATGGTTGCAGCCATGTCATCGGGCGTCCCAGGCCTTGCCGTAGCCTGGAGCCATAAATATTTGGAGATGATGCAAATGGTTGGACAGGATCGTTTTGCAATTCAGCACGACAGTCTAACACCGGAAGCCTTAGTTCCATATGTACGAGAGCTATGGTCGGAACGAGCAAAAATTCGAGCAGAAATCGGGGAATATCTGCCAGAAGTCAAACGGCAAGCAGAACAGAATGCAGAAATCGCTATAGAAATTCTGAAACGAATCTGAACCTGTAGAATCAAGTTCTAAAGTCCTACGTGTTCGATTTTGAAGCTATACTGCGATCGATTTCAAAACTGTAGTTTTCTTTAGCTCTACCAAAGGTACCAAACTACCGTTTGGAAATGAAGCTGAGCATTAATGTACACAAGGCTCAATGCAATTTTTGCCCAAGGCACTGGGCAGACAAAGTTTAAATCGATTCTGACATGGGGGTTCACTTTCGCTGTTACGAGTGCAATCGTCTATTACCTACTCGGCGAGACCGATAAAGTGACGCAGTTGCTGACGGTTCGTCCTGTTAACTTGATCTGGCTATTTGGCGCATGGCTGCTGCTATCAATTCCAAGAGCACTTGTGCAGAAGGTTACCGCTCGAAAGTTAGGGGTTGATTTAGATTTTATCGATTGGTATGGCTTATCCATGGTAACAAATCTGATCAACATGTTCGTTCCCGCCCGAGGCGACTATTTGGTCAGTGCCGCCTACCTAAAGAAGAAGTACTCGTTTCCCTTTAAACATTTTGGCAGCATGGTTTACGGTAATGCCGTATTGCTTGCAGTCGTCCTGACAATTGAAGGCTGTGTTGCCCTAGTACTCATAGGCATTACCGAAGATGAATGGAATTTGACTGTCTGGTGGGCCATCATCGCCGTTGGGATTGTAGCGCTGCCGTTCGCTTTATTTTCTCAACGATATCTCAAAGGTGAACATTGGATAATTCGCAAATTGCGCACTGCGCTCGAGGGGTGGGAGTTACTCCGCTCAGACAGTAGTTATATTGTTCAGATGGTTCTTCTCATTATGGCCAGTTCTTTCGTCTTCTTTCTCTGGATGTATGTATCATACTATACGCTAGACTTTAGTGTAAGGGTTATACCGCTCTTTTTTGCCGCAATTGCCACGCAGATGAGCTTCTTTTTTTCGCTTACGCCGGGGAATTTAGGTGTACGGGAGGCACTGGTAGGGTTTATCTCTGATATGACTGGTTTGGGATTTGCTGAAGGTGTAACAATTACATTGCTGCAGCGAGCTGTTTCAACAATTGCCTTTGTGATTATGGGCGGACTATTTGGCCTGATTATGTGGCAAGACCTTATGCGAGGACAAGATGAACCAAGCGAGCATAATGGGCAACATGAACAATAGCCCTGCTGAGGATCAATTACCCACCGATCTGAGCCAAGTGATTCAAAATCACCACTGTATTGCCTGTGGTGCATGTTCAGCCGTCGATGAGACAGTTGAACTGCACCTGAACTCGACAAAAATGATCTATGAGCCATCCGGGCCAGGAAATACAATGGCGGCCAAAGTTTGCCCGTCGATTCAGGTTGACTTTGAGATGCTTCAGCAAAAAATATTTCCAGATGAATCGCGTACCCCTATTGGCGTCGTAAAGACCATTAAGCTGGCCCAAAGTACCAATCGGCAACGAAATATGAACGCTAGCTCAGGTGGATTGATTAAAGAGCTACTGGTCGAATACCTATCTCGTGATGAAGTGGATGGCGCAATTGTTTTGGCGCATAGCAACGGTCTTACCTATGAACCAACTCTCATTACAGAACTGGAAGAGATCGATAGGCTTCCTGGCTCTATCTACCATAATGTGTCATTTGCTAAAGCCTTAACGCTTCTGAAAGAAAATCATGGTCGCTATGTATTAGTCGCTATTCCCTGCCAGCTTGAAGGGATCTACAACTACATTTTTCACGCAGAGCCAGATCTGATAAATCGAATTTATGTAACCATTGGTCTAATTTGTGGATGGATGTATAGCCAGCACTCTTTAAAAGCTGTATCTGAGTTCAAAAAGCTAGACTTCCCCAACATTCAAGATGTGTCTTATCGTGGTGGAGGACCCGTTGGCCCCCTTCGCATCTCCTTTCCCGAAGAAGAGTGCGTCATTAATCGGCGTAGAGATTTTGATTATATGGTGGCATTTGATCGGTCATTTAATATTCCACGCTGTCACCTCTGCATCAATCATATTAATTTCCTAGCCGATATTGTAGTAGGAGATGCTTGGCTAGCCAGCACATCTAAGACAAAGAGTGGTGTAAGCATTGTAGTTTGTCGTACTGATGAAACAACCAATACGCTGGCTATGCTTGAGGAAACAGGGCGCATTCTGTGTGCTGACGCATCCGAAGCAGAGATTGTAGAATCTCAGGGGCGCCGCTTCACCTACGGAGATTTTGCCTATGCCTATGCCAATTATCTCGATGAGAACAGCTTGTTCTACCCCAAAATGATAGGTCCGAACCGTTCCGAAGCGCGCCTCTCCCCGGCTCGGGAAGTGGCGGCTTTTCACAAAGAAAATTCGTACAAAGTTCAGCTGCAACATGATGAGCACTATCAGTGGTTGTGGTGGCGTAAAGTCCTTATTGATATAAAAAAGTACGCGGTGCGTGGGCTATCCAAATATCTAAACCGCTTCCTTTTTTCAGGCCGCAAAACAGATGAGGCGTCAGACAAAGTAGCGATGTTTCATTAAGAATGCATCTTTAGAGCGATCCGAAAGTGGCCATCGCTCTCAATTTGATTGTCATTCCGACAAAAGCTTATGAACGTACAGTGGTCTCAAGGACAGCCATTTGCTTTAGCACTATCACACGATGTGGATCGTGTGCGTAAACGTGCTCAATTTCTCTACTATCCGGTTAGAGCCATGCTAAATAGAAGTGCAAATGCAATGAGGAAAGAGCTTCAATCAGCAAAGAGACTGATTTGTGGCGATGACCCCTATTGGAACTTTGACCGCATCATGGAATTAGAAGACAGTTTGGGTGTGCGGTCTACGCTCTTTTTTATGGATGAGCAAGGGCAGCCTAGATTGACAAACCTGAAATCCCAAATACTCTATCGTGGGCGTTACACGCTAGATGAGGTGCCGATTCAAAAAGCAATACAAACTCTGGATGCAAACGGATGGGAAATTGGTCTACATGGATCCTATGAATCCTATAATAATCCAAGTCTGTTGAGCAGGGAAAAAATAAAGCTCGAAGGGATTCTAGGCCATCCAGTCCATGGTACACGCCAACACTATTTGCGATTAGATATTCCAGATACTTGGCACCTTCATAACCAGCTTGGTTTTGTCTACGATTCAACATTGGGATACACCGATAAAGTCGGATTTCGTTGGGATCGATATACCCCATTTTATCCGACTGATCCATCGACTGGGGAAAAGATACCTATTTTACAGATCCCAATGGTTATTATGGATACCCCCCTTTTACAATGCCCAGACCCATGGTCTTCTGCATTGACGCTTATTAAACGTGCGGAGGCAGAAAATGGTGTGTTGACGCTCAATTGGCATCAGCGGGTCTTCAATCCGTGGGACATGCAAGCGTATCAAGATATGTATGTCCGGATTATCCAGGAGTGCCAGAATCGTGGTGCATGGGTTGGCCCCATGGGGCAGGTCGCCCAGACCTGGACTAATGTAGTTAACAGAGGATGAGTCAACAAGTGTTCTTGAATAGTAAAAGTGGCATTGTCGTAGGAATTCTAACTCTTGCATTTACACTCCGTATCGGCGTTGCATTTGCTTTTCCTGATAGACTTATGCGTGGTGATGCAGCTCAATATGTGCAAAACGCCACTTTGTTACAAGAAGGTGCGGGGTACATTGATATAAGAGATCATAATGAACCCGAGCTAACTGTTCCACCGTTCTATCCGTTCTTTTTGGCCACCACTTTTTCTCTCTTCGGTTCATCGCTATTAGTGGGGCGTTTGGTACAAGCAGTGCTTGCGACCGTTACATGCATTCTCGTCTATTGGCTAGCAACAAAGGAATTTGGGGGGGCGACTGGCTTAGGCACCCTCCTTTTGTTTGCGTTCTATCCTGCCACATTGGTCTGGCATGGGTTTTATCTTACGGAAACACTGTACACATTATTCATTGTCATATTATTTTTGACACTCTTTAACTTTGCTCAAAAGCCTACAAGACTTCATGCTCTTCTGACAGGAATCGTATTTGGATTAACGTTATTGGTTCGAGAAATTCTGCTCTTTTTCCCAGCAGTCTTTGTCTTGGTGCTTATTGCTTCAAAGACAAAATGGCAACATTTACTTACGCTGACTAGTCTATTTTTGCTCGGTACTGTAATTGTGTTGGCACCTTGGCTGTGGCGCAATTATCAAGCTACGGGGGCTATTGTCTACACAAGTCGGGTTGCTTACCTGCAACACGTCATTACTGGTACAGGCTATCTCTCAAGTCGGTATAAAAAAGCCATCGGTGGTCAACTAGAAGTCACGCCAGAACAGGAAGAATTCAATCGGCGCTTTGGCTCACTATCCGAAAATTTGAGTCCAACATTTATCATTGAACACCCTCGGCTGTTTGTACAACGGATGTGGAACCGATTTGCCGAATACTGGTTTCACCCAAACGGTTTATATGGGTTGCCAGATAGCCCCATTTTTCGGTGGCCTTATCGAGCTGGCCATGTGCTGCTTGTCCTAGTGGCTGCTGTTGGAGGTGCCTATGAGCTCTACTACCGACGCAGGCCATTGGCTTTAGCAATGCTCGCAACCTTGCTGTGTCTTACCGTACTCAATCTGACTACGTATGGCCCCAATCCTCGCTACAATCTGCCATTCTTGCCCTTTGTCTTTATGTTTAGCGCAAGTGGTCTCTGGCACCTGTGGCAGCAGTTGAGAAATGGAAAGCCGTTCATCCATCGTCCATCACAGGTGGTCAGGTAAAGCTTGTCCTCATGGAGATGGGGATACGCTCCCTTTTCGGACTTATTCAAAGCGGACAGCATACGAGTTGGGACAAGACTTTTCTGGCAGTAGCGTAAAAGTCACACATAGCCCGTTCAGGTAGCACGCCCCGTGCGGTTCTGCCCTTGTGTGTGACTTTTACAGAATTGCCTTTTCTGTGTTACACAGAGTCCCTTAGAGAAGGCACAGAGCTACACAGAGAAAGACATCAAGAGAGAAGAAAGTCTCCGTGAACCTCTGTGAGGCCTCCGTGTTATGAAATTGGTGCAAACTGCGTTATGCGCGAAGATGTTGGCACGTGTCACTGATTACTGATCTACCGTTTACTTGCAGCCTAAGGTTGCGCTGTGTATCTCTGTGTAATTGCTACTCAGTGTAATCTGACAAAGTATATTGACACAGCATCATACCTAGAACTAGGAAGGGGATAGTCAACAAAATGAATCTGACAGATAAGCGCATACTCGTCATCGGCGGCAGCGGCTTTATTGGTAGCCACATAGTAGAGCAGCTAGTCGGGACAGATGTTGCTGAAATTATAATTTACGACAATTTTTTTCGTGGTAGACGTGAAAACCTATCCGCGGCTTTAGCAGATCCACGAGTGACGATTTTCCCGCATGGTGGCGATATTTTGCATACCGATATTTTGGAGCGGGCCATGGAAAATATTGATGGGGTCTTCCATCTTGCGGCACTATGGCTTTTGCAGTGCCATGAGTATCCCCGATCGGCCTTTGATGTCAACATTCGGGGCACCTTTAACGTCATTGAAGCAGCCATCAAGCAGGGTGTTGAGCGGGTAGTCTATTCATCATCAGCCTCGGTCTATGGTGATGCCCTTGAAGTTCCCATGACTGAAGATCATGCTTACAATAATTTCACCTTTTATGGAGCCACCAAAATCGCGGGTGAGCATATGTTTAAGTCGTTGGGACATCGGTATGGTCTCAACTGGGCTGGCTTGCGCTATATGAACGTTTATGGGCCAGGGCAGGATTACAAAGGAGCTTACATTGCCGTTATGATGAAGATGCTTGATCGCATTGACCAGGGATTGCCCCCTCTTGTCTTTGGTGATGGAAGCCAACAGTACGACTTTATCCATGTCAGTGATGTCGCGCGAGCCAATGTTCTGGCTATGCAGTCTGAGGTTAGCGGCAATTGTTACAATGTTGGTCGCGGTATCGGTACATCGATCAAAGAATTATCCGAGCTTTTGCTCCAGCTAACTGATTCGAGCCTAGCTGTCGAATACCAACCATCGGGGCAGACGTTTGTGACGAACCGCATTGGCTCAACGGAAGCGGCTGAAGCGGACTTAGGATTCCGCTGGCAAATCGGTCTTGAAGAGGGGATGACAAGCCTAATCGAATGGCGCAAGTCGGATATAGAGGGTGTTCAAGCAAGACGGGAAGACAGTTAAATATAGATGGCCAGAAAAAATCTGTCCTCCGTTTCTAGAATATACCAGAGCAAGCTGGACAAGAATCGGGACAAGACTTTTCTGGCGGAGTATAATCAAATGAATATTCCGATTACCAAACCTTTTTTTGGAGAAGAAGAGCAGCTAGCCATTGTAAAGCCGCTCGAGTCTGGTTGGGTTGTTCAAGGCCCCTATGTCCAAGAGTTTGAGGACAAATTCGCTCACTATACCGGAGCGAACCAAGCGGTCTCAACCAGCTCCTGTACAACATCGTTGCATATTGCCGTCTCTGCACTGGAGTTATCTCCCGGTGATGAGGTGATTGTCCCAGCATTTACTTGGATCTCGACCGCGAATGTTGTTGAGTACATGGGCGCGACCCCTATCTTCTGCGACATCGATTTAGCCACCTTCAATATCGATGTCACACAGATTGAGTCATTACTCAGTGAGCGTACAGTAGGCATCATTCCAGTCCATCTCTTTGGCTTATGTGCCGACATGGAGCCGATTCGGGCGGTGGCGCAAAAACATAGTCTGTGGGTCATAGAAGATGCTGCCTGTGCCTTTGGTTCTTGGTACCATGGCCAACATGCCGGGACGTTAGGCGATTTGGGTTGCTTTAGCTTTCATCCGCGTAAATCCATTACAACGGGTGAAGGGGGGATGATCACGACCCAGAACGAGTCGCTGGCAACTCTCTCACGTACCCTTCGCGATCATGGTGCTTCCCGAACCGATCTAGCTCGCCATACCGGGAAAGCCGCCTTTCTGCTGGCAGAATATAACCATCTTGGCTATAACTACCGCATGACTGACTTCCAAGGTGCCTTGGGGTCTGTACAAATGGATCGTGCCGAGTGGATCTTAGCCCAACGCACTCGCTGCACAAAAGTATACGACTCGTATTTAGCGGAGCTCCCATGGCTGGATGCACCAGTTGTACCCGAAGAGTCTATTCACGGCTATCAATCCTACGTCTGTCTCTTTAACCCACAGGAGCCAACATTAGAGAGCGTTGATCAGCTTCACGAGCAGCGCAATGAACTCATGATGGTGCTAGAAAGCCGAGGGATCGCCACCCGCCAAGGAACTCATGCTCCAGTTATTCTAGGGTATTATGCTGAGAAGTATGGATTGCGTGCTGAACAATTTCCTAACGCCTATCTAGCCGACCGCCTCAGCCTGACATTGCCCGTATACCCGCAGATGACGGAGAAGGAACAAGAATACGTATTGCAGAACCTAAAAGAGGTTTTCGATGAAAAAGTCATTGCTTAATCGGTTAGTCGATCCCGTTTCTAAATCGCTGCTGCAGTTGAAAATAGACGACGAGAAAGAAGGCAATGTGCTTACGGGTTCGTTAGTCGGTGAGCGAGGTGAGTACCCCATCTCCAATGGGATTCCCCGCTTTGTCCTAACTGAAGATTCAGATCAGCTCCAAACGGAAGAGAGTTTTGGCTATAAGTGGCAGCAGGTAAAGACATACGACGCACCGGATGTGCTGGAGAATGCACGCCGGTGGCTTGTAGAACGCTATGGATTTGCAAACGTGCAAGAAATGCGCCGCTTTTTTGCCAATCGTCGTACGATTTTGGATGCTGGCTGTGGTGGCGGATTTAGCGCTTCGCTCTGGTTGCATTCTGAGTGGTTGGATAGTGGCAATGCGGAGTGGGTTGGGGCCGATATATCGGCAGCCATCGACGTCGCCCAGGAACGGCTTGCAGGGATACCCAACACTCATTTTATCCAGGCGGATGTTCTTGAACTGCCCTTCGCTGGGGAAACATTTGATACCATCTTCTCTGAAGGCGTGTTGCATCACACGCCGTCCACAGAACGTGCGCTAAAATCCCTAGTGCCGCTCCTTACCCAAGGTGGCGAGATAATGTTTTATGTCTACCGCAAGAAGGGTGCCATTCGAGAATTCACCGATGATTATGTTCGGGACATTGTGGCTGCTCAAGCACCAGAGGAGGCTTGGGAGACATTGCGCCCCTTAACCAAGTTAGGACAGGCATTGGCCGAACTCAAAGTCGAAGTTGATGTGCCTGAAGCCATTCCATACCTCGGCATTGAGGCTGGCCCCATCGATGTTCAGCGCCTCTTTTATTGGCACGTGGCCAAGCTCTTCTGGAACGAAGCCTATGAGTTTGAGCAGAATCACCATATTAACTTTGATTGGTATCACCCACGCTACGCCCATCGCCAAACCGAGGAAGAAGTACGAAGGTGGTGTGCTGAGGCTGGGCTTTCCATCATTCACTGTAACGTTCAGGAGAGTGGCTTTACTGTCCGAGCACTAAAGGATTAGGCGATATGTGCGGCATTACCGGCATTTTTAACCTGAATGGTGAACCTGTCTCCCCAGTGATTTTGCGTCGGATGACTGATGCCATAGCCCATCGGGGGCCAGATGGTGAGGGATTCTATGTCGATAGCTTTGTGGGGCTTGGTCATCGCCGTCTAGCCATCATTGATCTATCACCGGCTGGACACCAACCCATGATTTCGCTCGATGGGGACTATGTGCTCAGCTACAATGGCGAGATCTACAATTTTCAGGAGCTTCGGCTGGAGCTAGAGGCCCTGGGCTATCAATTTCGCTCACGAACAGATAGCGAGGTCGTACTCTATGCCTATGCCGAGTGGGGAGAAGACGCACTGCAGAAGTTAAATGGTATGTTTGTCTTTGCTGTTTGGGATCGCTCACGGCAAGAGCTATTTCTAGCGCGGGATCGCTACGGCATCAAGCCGCTCTATTACACCATGCAGGGGCATACCTTTCTCTATGGTTCCGAAATCAAGGCGATTCTTGAACATAGTGCCTATCGAGCGACTTTAGATGGAGAGGCACTGCTCGAATACTTTACGTTTCAGAACTTTTTTACGGACCGGACCTTGTTTGGCGGAATTCAACTATTGCCAGCTGGATCCTATATGCGTGTCTCGCTTGGAGCACGGGCCAACTACGCACCCCAACAATACTGGGATTACAACTTTGTTGAGCCAGAAGAGCTAGGAGACCCGCGTGAATATGAGGAAGAGTTGGATCGACTCTTTCACAAGGCGGTGAACCGGCAATTGATTAGTGATGTGGATGTAGGGGCGTACTTAAGTGGTGGCATGGATTCAGGCTCGATTACTGCGATTGCGGCCCAGCAGCTCCCGTATCTAAAGACCTTTACCTGCGGATTTGACCTACACTCTGCTTCTGGCCTGGAAATGGGTTTTGACGAGCGGGATAAAGCCGAGTTTATGTCATACCTCTTCAAAACCGAGCACTACGAAATGGTCTTAAAAGCGGGTGATATGGAGAGAGTTTTACCCAAGCTAACTTGGCACTTAGAGGAACCGCGTGTTGGGCAAAGCTACCCAAACTTTTATGCGGCTCAGCTGGCTAGTAAATTTGTAACAGTCGTTCTATCAGGTGGTGGTGGCGATGAACTCTTCGGCGGCTATCCATGGCGCTACTACCGGGCTGTAGTCAACAATAGTTTCGAAGACTATATAGATAAGTATTACCACTATTGGCAGCGGCTGATACCCGATAATGCTGTGCAATCTGTCTTTCGACCAATTTGGCAAGACGTGCGACATTGCAGTACGCGGGATATTTTTCGCAATGTCTTCTCGCGACAAGTTTCCAACCTCACACAACCCGAAGATTACATTAATCACTCCCTCTATTTTGAGGCAAAGACCTTCTTACATGGTTTGCTTGTCGTGGAGGATAAGTTGAGTATGGCCCATAGTCTGGAAACCAGGGTACCGTTTCTCGACAACGAGCTAGTTGATTTTGCCATGAAAACGCCTGTTGGTTTAAAACTTGGCAACTTAGGCGAGGTGAGTCGGTTGAATGAAAATGAACCTGGCTGGAAGAGGGATAAGTATTTCAACAAGACTCGCGATGGCAAGTTACTGTTGCGCCAGGTCATGCAACGTCATGTGCCGGAGGAGATCACTGGAGCGGTAAAACAAGGTTTCTCAGCACCCGATGCGAGTTGGTTCAAGGGCGAAAGTATTGATTTTGTACGCCGTGTACTGTTTAATAACAATGCACGCCTTTATAGCTATTTGGATCGAGCTTCTGTACAATCACTGGTGCGTGATCATTTAGATGGGAAGCAAAATCGTCGATTGTTAATTTGGTCTCTATTGAACATTGAGCGCTGGTTGCTGGAATTTATATAGGTTATGACACAAAATATACTACAGGTTGCACTGCTCAGTAGCACCCAGTTTGGCCATATGTGTTTAGAAGAGGGGGTGCTACCATTGAAAGAGGTTCAGGTGGTGGGCATTTTAACGACGCCTAGACTGATTGATATCTCCTATTCGCAAAAGCCTGTTGAAATCAAAACTCACGCCGATTTTACGCAATTAGGGATAAGAGCTCAGTGTCCAGTGGTAACAATGACGGGAAAAATGTCTGCGTCAAATTATCTTCAGCACCTTGAGGTGTGGAAGCCCGATCTGATTTTGGTATTAGGTTGGTATTATTTGATTCCTGCTAGAGTTCGCGAAATAGCTAGAATCGGTTGTGCTGGGATCCATGCATCGCTTCTTCCGAAATACCGAGGAGGGGCGCCAATTCCATGGGCAATTATCAATGGAGAAACTGAGACAGGTGTTACATTCTTTTATTTTGATGACGGCGTCGACAGTGGCGACATTATTGCTCAAGAACGTTTTCCAATAGAACACTGTGACACATGTGCGACCGTTTACGATAAGGCCAGCCAGGCTTCCATTACGATCTTACGAGAGAATTTAAAGAAAATGGCAGTAGGTGCAGCGCCTCGAATCCCTCAGGACGAAAGTCAAGCCACATCATTTCCACAGCGCAAACCAGAAGACGGTCTCATCGACTGGGCTTGGGATGCAAAGCGTATTCGCGACTTTATTCGGGCGCAGACAAAACCTTATCCAGGTGCATTTACATTCATTGAGGGTAAAAAAGTGACTATTTGGGACGCTGACGTTATTGATCCAGAACATGAGTATGAGCAATAGATCATCCATTGGTACCTATATTGCTTCGTATCTCAAACATGCCAGAAGAGATTTGCGACAGACCAGAAATTTACGACACTGGATTTCCGATCTGCAACGCTTGAATGCGCGCATTCAAGCACCAAATCCAGTCTCTTATCCGCTCCATGCACTGAGCTACTACAAACAGTTGCTACAGAAGTTACAGAATGATTCTGGTACTGTTTTTCGCTCCCTACCTGCCCATGTGCAGGGCAAGCAGCCGGATCCACAACGGGTGAATATTGTTTTAAGGCATGATGTGGATGCTGGAGAACCTCAAGTGGTTGAGGCATTTTGTCAGATCGAAAAATCACTAGGATTGCGCTCTTCAGTGCATATACTAGTCGATAAAAAGCTCTATGATCCGACCCGGTTGATTCCGTTGGCAGGCAAACTACATGCAGAGGGTTTCGACGTCGGATTACATACCCAAGCTTGGATGCAGGAGGATTATCGCTCAGCATTCCATAACGAGTTAGAGCAATTTGAGGCCCTCTTTGGCTTTCCGGCCCGAACATTCACTCAACATGGGGCATGGCCGAGGACAGATGAGGATATGGCACGTCGCCGGAAGTTTATTCAGAAGATTCCCCAAATGATTGCTGAGACTTCTTTACTAGGGTACAACAACCGCTTTGAATGGGTATCTGAAGACTCGAATGTCAAAGGCAGCCCGGCAGCCATTACGGAACACTTTTTCCAGCCAAATGAGCTATGTTACATCGGTGGTGTGGCGTTGATCCTAACCCATGATAATCATTGGCAGCACTAATGATGGCAAGATAAAGTTTGTCCTTAAAATGATGGCGATGTCTTCCCCTCTCGGAATATCCCAAAGTGGATCGTTGAAGAGTCGGGACAGGACTTTTCTGGTGAGGTTATCAGATAAACGTATGAATAAGCAGGTATTGTGAACGATTTTGTTTGGTACGGGGCCATATTGCTTGGCTTACTGGTCACATTTTTGCTGCGCCTTCTCCCGGGCATTCTGTGGCCACGACCCTTAGCCGACATGGGATATCACTTACTATTGTGTCGAGAAATTCGACGCGCTCACTGGCGCGTGCCACTGAAGCTAGATGCGTTGATGTTAGACAAACGCCAGACATATCCTTGGCTCTACCATTGGCTGCTTGCCTTCTTGCCACAAAGCTTACTCCTCCGTGTGGCCGCTCTGCCCAGCGCCATCATCGATACACTTCATGCTCTGCTGGTCTTTGGATGGGCAACGTGGTTGGCCACAACCGTTTACCCACAGGGGCAACCTTTTGCCATTGGTTTATTGGCTATGCTGCTTTTTAGCACTTCACCAGCGCTGCTGGCAGTGGGATTGGGGCCACGAGCCTATGACATTACGCCTAGACCTTTTGGCGAACTGATCTATTCCATGGTAATGATTAGCGCGGCTTTTTATCTACATAATGATGGGGCAATTTGGGCCGGTGTCGTTGCTATACTCTCAGCCTCCCTGCTGCTGCTATCGAGCAAATTTGCTGCGCAGGTGTTGTTATTTTGTGTACCCATCATGGCTGGTTTAACTAGGGAATGGTTGTTGTTATCCCTTCTTCCTCTGGCCGTAGTCGGTGCCCTTTTGCTCTCGGGTGGGCGGTATTGGTGGATGCTTACAGGGCAAATTGCTCATTTACGCCTGTATCGCAATCGTCTTCAATATGATCATCCAGGGCTGCAGTTGCGTAATCAGTCAATCAAACTTTGGCGAACAGTACAGGCATTTGTTCGTTCGGGTCTTCGAGATACTGGGCTACGGGCAGAATTAATTCGCCTCATCGAGGCCAACGTCTATCTGCAATTCTTTAGCCGCAATGTGCTCTGGATAGGCGTTATCCTTTTCATACTCCTAGGGGTATTTCCAGCATGGCAAGATGATGAATCTGGCTGGTACATGTGGTTATTGAGTTGGTCCGTTGCACCAATCTTTCCCTTTATGCTTACGGCGTTCAAAGACTTTCGCTTTCTGGGAGAAGCAGAGCGATACCCAGAATATGCTATCTTGCCTGTTGCTGTATTGGGCGCCTTTGGCATCGGTGCCATGCCGTTTGAGGTTATTAGAGGATTACTTTTTACCTATGGTCTGCTAACAATCGCTATGCTTGCCTACTATCTTTTTCGAAGGCGTTGGCAAAGTAGCCGGGTACGGCAACCCAAACATCTTACGGAACTTCAGGAGTTTGTGAAAGACTATCCCCAGGATACCGTCATATTGGGCGTTCCCATGCCCCAGGTGACCTTTGCATTAGCCTACCAAGTGCCACAACGGTTTCTGATGGCTATGGACACGTTGGTATGGTTTGATGATTATGACAAGCTTTTTCATAAATATCCCTGGCCTTCTTTGGACTTCCACTGGTGGCGAGATGAGCATGGGGTTCAGTTACTCATTGTTGAAGAGCGCTGGTTATCCACTAAACTCGGCTGTGAATGGACATACGATTTTACTAGCTTTCAGGAAGTCTTTCGTAATGATGCGTATCGTGTATACCAAACTACATAATTGATAGCCAGAAAAAGCTTGTCCCCGTGAAGACAGGGATGCCCTCCCTATCAGGAATTGTCCAGAAAGGGCTAAGTAAGGCTTGGGGCAAGGCGTTTCTGGCAAAGTATAGCAAGCATAAATCAACATGAGTGGTTTTGGCGCATTTCCCGATCAGAACTGGCTGCTCCAACAGATCGGCTGGCCTAATCTGATTAAACGTCTTCAGGCTCCCTCAATCTTGAACCAGATGAGGCTCTCTCCCGGTATGCGAGTTCTGGATTTAGGGTGTGGTGGGGGGCATTTCTCATTAGAATTTGCGCGCCAGGGCGCCATGGTTGTGGGCGTTGATACGAACTTCAAATTGCTGCATAGAATGACCAATGTAGGAAGAAACGTTCAAGGGCCGTTGGCTGCTTGCTTGGCAGATGGGCGATCGTTGCCCTTCCCGCCCGGTTGTTTTGATCGTGTATTTATTTCTGAACTACTCGGCTATGTCTCAGATTTGGACGGTTTCTTTTCGATGCTAAAACCACTAGTCAAGGCAGAAGGGATGCTGGTCATTGCCAATGGCCTAGGACACCCGGCGGTGGCAAGGCTGTATAGACGCATGCCTAGCTGGATGAATCGGATGAATGGTCGGCTTTGGCCTGCCAGTTACACCGACTATATTGCCTCGCTCAACAAGGGGTTTGGGAACGTCCAGTCTCGTTTTTGGTCAGAAGAAGAAATTAGTAAGGCAGTTAAAGGAGCAGGATTTTCGATCAGGGAAAAGAGTTACCAACCTGGATACATAGGCTCGACATTCATTAGCTATATGACTTTTGGCGCTCACTTGGTTGGAGGTAAAACATATGGAAGACGTTATTTTGCAGCCTATCCCCTTTTGGCAGCCTTAGATAGACTAGATTCCAATCGCAGCGGAACAGGTCTATTGATGCAAGCGCTTGTATAGATGGCCCGAAAAAGCTTGTCCTCATGAAGACGGGGATATCTACCCTTCTTGGAATTATCAGAGCGGATTGGTCAAAAGTCGGGACAAGACTTTTCTGGCGGACTATATGACCCTACTGCAAAAAGGGTAAATTGGCATGAATTTCGTGGAATTCCCTGACTGAAAAATCTGCGAAATCTTTGTAATCTTTGTTTCTGCAGTGGACTCATATGAATCTAGCGGATAGAAATCGTACGGCCCTTCAGCGAGTTTTCAAGAATACTTCGATTGGTTTACTAACAAACTTTTCGCTGCGATTGCTCTCTCCGTTACTGCTTGTTTATGCAGCTCGTACGCTAAGTAAAATAGAATATGGTCAGCTTACTTTTGCACTAGATTATGCCACTGTAGTTTTGGGGCTAAGTGTCCTGGGCTTTGGGTATGGGTTTAATGCCCGAATGTTGAGAACCGGGGCAATCAGCCAAGAGAAGGTGCTATGGGAATTGCCCAATGCCCTATTGATTATGGGTGGTATGTACCTGATAGGCAGCGGATTAGCTCTGCTAGGGCTAAATCTATTGCCGACCGTTATAGACAATCAGATTCTGGTTGCTATACTGCTGCTCTATATGGCACTCTCCAACCTAAGTGGGCCAATTGATTCGACCTTTCGCTCTTTGGAGATCTTTGAGCTTGCTGCTATACGTACAATTGCCCAACAGCTTGTCTTGGTCAGCTTGGGAGTGGCGGCTCTGTGGTTAGGCTTTGGAATAAATGGCTTAGCTGGCGCATTTATGTTGGCTGCCAGCGTTGGATTCCTCATTGGCACTTGGATGTTGAATAGACGCTTTCAGCTGGCCTGGGAATCCGTCCAACTGAGAAAGTGGCCTGGTCTATGGCGCGATACATTTTCCTTAGCCGTGCTCTACATGTTTTTGGACGTCTATTGGCGGGCTGATTCCCTTCTTCTGGGAATTATCCAAGATGCAACGGCTGTGGCTGTCTATTCAGCTAGCTATCGATTGATCTTTCTCTGTTCCTCAGTGCTCAATGCGTTTGGGTTGGCTATCTTTCCACCATTGACGCGAGCTGCCAAAGAGGTAGCAGATCAAGGGTCATCCGATAAATTGAGTCGAATGGTCAATCTTGTTTTCCCTGTTACTTTTGGGGTAGGGGCCATGGCGTCCATATTTCTCGCTGCTCTCCATGAACCCTTGATGGAATTTCTTTACACGGCCAAATATGCTGATGCCGCAGGTATATTGAACCTTCTAGCACCAGTTTGTGTTTTTTTGGCAGGGCGGGGATTCTGCAACGCGACATTGGTTGCTATGAATCAGGAACGCTACACGGTACGAATCTTTCCGGTGGTGGTAACCGTTAACGTAATTGCGAATTTGATTTTGATTCGCCTCTACAGCTATTGGGGAGCAGCAGCCGTTGCGGTCGGAACAGAATTGGCTCTGTTTATCTCTTACTTGACCCTGCTGAGTTATCGAATGGAAGACAAATCTGTCCTTTGGCTGGGGTTACGCGCCACAATGGCATGGGGGGGTGGGATATCGGCAGTGTGGTTTGGGCAGTTCATGGTATGGTCGCCTATCTCAATCTTCTTCTCCGGCACACTGGTTTTTGCCCTGTTGCTCTACCTTTTCCAAGTCTTTTCGAATGACTCAATCCAACTGCTTCTTGAGAGTATATTTCTCAAAAATATGTTTCTTAAAGATAAGTGACGAATGACTATGTCCAAATATTTGGTTACTGGCGGTGCGGGCTTTGTCGGCTCGAATATTGTCCACCACTTAATTTCAGAAGGTGCTGACGTACGGGTACTAGACAATTTTAGCACTGGACGCCGCGAAAATCTAGCCGAAGTTCATCATGAAATTGATTTAATTGAAGGGGATCTGCGCAGTCAAGAGATCTGTCGTCAGGCGGTTCAAGGCATAGATTATGTGCTACACCAAGGAGCCATGCCATCAGTCTCTCGCAGCGTAGCCGATCCGTTTACAAGCAATGACACCAATGCCAACGCCACTCTGAATATGCTGGTCGCAGCCCGGGATGCCGAAGTCAAACGCTTTGTTTATGCGTCCTCCTCGTCCATCTATGGGGATTCACCGACCTTGCCCAAAGTAGAGTCTATGGACCCTCGCCCCAAATCGCCTTATGCCGTGGCTAAGCTAGCAGCAGAACATTTCTGCCGGATCTTTTATGACCTTTATGGTTTAGAGACAGTCTGTCTGCGCTACTTCAATGTATTCGGGCCACGTCAGGATCCCAATTCCCAGTACTCAGCGGTTATTCCCCTCTTCATTACTTCCCTATTGGATGGTAAGCCGCTCACGATATATGGTGATGGAACCCAATCTCGAGATTTTACATATGTAGAAAATAATATAGCCGCCAACCTTCTAGCTTCCACAGCGCCAACAGCTGACGTTGCTGGTCAGGTCTTTAACATAGCCTGTGGACAACGCTATACAATTTTGGAGTTGGTTGATGCGCTCAATGAAATTCTAGGAACCAATATCCAGCCCAACTTTGACGGCTCACGTCGGGGCGATGTCAAACACTCTCAAGCTGCCATTGATAAAGCACAAAACAGTTTGGGGTACAAGGTACAGGCAAGCTTCATAGATGGGCTCCGTAAAACAGTAGAGTGGTATCAAAGGCATGAATGATCAGGGTAGCACACTCAATATACCTGCAGCTGTACCAGATAGCGGAAAGAGAGTGCGGGTAGTGCATTTTATCACAGAGCTGTCGAATGGTGGTGCTCAAAATGCGTTGCTACGACTCCTTACGAATTTGGATAGAGCGCGTTTCGAGGCGACTGTTGTCTGCCTTTACAATGGTAACGAAGCAGTAGGAGAGGGGATTCGTGGGATAGGGATCGAAGTCATTGATCTTGGAATGGGCAATCAAAAATGGCGATTTGGTGCGTTCCCTCGCCTGTATGGCTTACTCCGAACAATACGCCCCACCATTCTACATACTTGGCTCTTTCATGCGAACCTTCCTGGCCGGGTTTTGGGAAGATTGGCTGGAATACCCATCGTGATCTGTTCCGAGCGAACCATGGCTATGGAAGGGGAATGGCGCTACAGGTTGAATCGTTTGACCATCGGCATGGTCGATTGTACCATCGCGGTATCCCACAATGTCCGCGACTTCTGCGTGGATCATATCAAGATGCCTGCCCAAAAGGTTACAGTAATCCCAAATGGCGTAATCGTTCCCAACTCCTTATCGTATCCATTGCAAGATGATTTAGAGAAAGACGATTTGGGGCAAGAAGGGTCAGATTGGACAAATGTCCAGAAAGAAACGGCTCGCGTTAAGCTGGGCCTATGCCAATCAGCTTCGGTTGAAAACAACTACCACATAGCAGGTAATTCCCTAAAGAGAGAGCTAGATAGTGCTGTTGAAGATGGGTATGTAATCGGCGCGGTTAGTCGCCTTTATCCAGTTAAAGGTGTCAACTATTTGGTCGAGGCCCTAGTGCACGTCGACAAAGCCGAATTGGTGGTCATCGGTGATGGAACTGATGAGAATATCTTGAAACAGCTGGCCGAAGAGCTTGGGGTGGCCTCTCGCATCCATTGGCTGGGTAACCGCAACGATGTGCCGGAACTGCTTATGGGGTTTGATCTCTTTGTGCAGCCCTCTCTTCATGAGGGAATGCCTAATACCGTATTAGAAGCGATGGCCGCAGGATTGCCGGTTGTAGCAACGGCTGTAGGAGGTACGCCAGAGGTTGTCGTGGATGGCGAAACGGGGCTTTTGGTTGAGCCAGCGAATCCGAAGGCGTTAAGTGCTGGCATAAACCGACTCATTGCCGACCCGATTCTGCGCAACAGATTTGGGCAAGCAGGCTACAAACGCGTAAAAGAATCTTTCAGTGTGGAAAATATGGTGAATGCAACCACCCAACTTTACACAAAGCTTTTGCGGCAGGTTGGCTCATGACCATGGAGAAATCCATAGAGAAACCCATATTTTTGGTGGGGACGGGAAGGAGTGGGACAACACTCTCTCATCGGGTATTGTCTCAACACCCCGAGATTGCTTGGCTCTCTGCCCTGTTAAACAAGTTCCCCAATCGGCCTCAACACAATCGTAGACTACTGCAGCTATTGGATCGACCCATTGTTGGTGCTTGGATACAGGAACGGCTTCCATTGGGCGACGGTGAGTGTTATCCATTTTGGTCAAGATACTATCCTGGCTTTAGTCGTCCCATTCGCGATTTGGTGGCAGAAGATGTGACGGAACGAACCCGCCTCAAGATCGGCAGCTTAATGGAGCAGATGTTGACCCCAAAGCGAAGACGACTGTTGGTTAAAATCACTGGCTGGCCTCGCCTGGGCTTCCTGCAGGCGATCTTTCCTGATGCTAGATTCCTCCATATCGTACGAGATGGGCGAGCTGTTGCCAATTCACTGCTAAATGTCGATTTTTGGGAAGGGTGGCGTGGGCCCAGCAATTGGCGCTGGGGTAAATTATCCCACGAGTACGAAGAAATTTGGCAACGCTACGATCAATCTTTTGTCGCCCTGGCTGCCATCAACTGGGAGTTATTGACCATTGAGATGGATCAGGCTCGGCAATTAATTCCAAGTGAACAATTTTTTGAATTCCGTTATGAAGATTTGTGCGATGACCCTAATACTACATTGCGTAACATGATTGATTTCTGCGAGCTTGAGTGGTCTGATGAATTTGAGCATGCAATCAAACGACACGCCTTCAAGAATACCAATCATAAATGGCGTAAGGATCTCACCGCAAACCAGCAGCAGATTTTAAACGAGATCTTGACCAAGCGTCTAAAGTATTACAACTATGTCTGAACATGCAGATATGCCTGAGCACACAGAACCTATTAAAGTTCTACACATTATCACGCGCCTCATCATTGGTGGTGCCCAAGAGACGGCCATGTTGATCACCGAGCAGCTTGATAAAGCAGAGTTCGATGTAGCCTTGGTATCTGGACCGCAGACGGGTACAGAGGGAAGTCTCATTGAGGCCGTTCACCTGCGGAATATCCCTTTAACCATTGAGCCAACCTTGGTGCGAGAAATTCATCCTCTGAAAGACGCTATAGCTCTGGTTAAGCTCATTCGACACATACGAAAGAATCAGTATGCCATTGTACACACCCATAGTTCGAAGGCAGGTATAATAGGACGCTGGGCGGCCAGAGTGGCGGGTGTGCCGCTTATCGTCCATACGGTACACGGCTGGGGTCATCATGAGCGTCAGCATCCGCTTGTACGCTGGTTATATATTCTGCTTGAAAAGGTGACTTTGCCCATCACCGACAAACTCATTGTTGTCTCATCGTTCAATATCGAAAAGGGGTTGCAGGATGGCATTGGTGACGATGATGACTATGTGGTGATTCGCAGCGGCATCGAATTAGATCGTTTTGGTTACCCGATTCGTTCGCCCCAAGAAGTGCGAGCAGAATTAGGCATTCCCGCAGAGGCTAAGGTTATCGGCACGGTGACCCGGCTATCCGAGCAAAAAGCACCGCTTGATTTCATTCACGCTGCACATTTAGTGGCTATGGAACGCCCTGATACTTACTTTGTTATAGTAGGTGATGGGCCATTGCGTGGCGACGTTGAAGCCGCTATCCGGCAGAATGGCCTAACTGAGCGGGTGATACTTACCGGTCTTCGTAGAGACATCCCCGAACTGATGGCTTCCTTTGACCTCTTTGCTCTTTCATCTTTATGGGAGGGTTTGCCAAGGGTGCTGCCCCAGGCCATGGCCAGCGTATTGCCTCTGGTTGCGACTCAGATCGATGGAAATGCCGAAATAATACAAGAAGATGAAAATGGAGTGCTTGTTCCGCCAGGGGAGCCGAAGAAGTTGGCCCAAGCCTTGGTCTCTCTGTTGGACAACCCAGAAAGGGCATTTGAAATGGGTCAAACAGGCCGGGAAATGGTTGAGGAATATGGCGTTGACAGAATGGTAAAAGAGACAGAAATTCTATATCGTAGGTTGAGGAATGAAAAGGGTACAGCCTCTTTTGGCATACACATATAGATGGCCAGAAAAAGCTTGTACTCATGAAGATGTGTATGCCCTAAGATGTGTTTGTCCTCTCTTTTCGCAATTATGCCAAAGTAGACGGAATGCGCTCCGGAACAAGACTTTTCTGGCGAAGAGTAGCGGATAAGCCATCGTAATGGCCAACGTTACACTTGGCTCTGTCATAGATGGCGCTTTGCACCCGTTTCACGAAGAGAATAATCTACTCGACTGAAATGCTATCGAATTATTCTCATCTATGGCCAACCGCAGTATATGCCGTATAAGCGAGACCTATACACCCCCTTGGCGTGCGTTGTGTTATAATCAATGATAGTTTGAAAATTTGAAATCCATCGTTTGGTCTCTCGGGTAGTGCAATGGGAAATTATAGATGGGCAGAAGTACATGGGTTTCAAAGTGATCGTACTAGAAACAAAATAGAACTGATATCTAATGAACCTCCGAACAAAACTTGACCATTGGTGTGAATGTATCATTGAAGCAGGTTGGCTGGCGGCACTAATTGTTGCCCCAATGTTTTTTAATGTTTTCTCTAGCCGGGTATTTGAGCCAGATAAGATTAGTCTGGTGCGTTCTATCGCTCTCATCATGCTTTTGGCGTGGCTGGTAAAGATCGCCAATGGCGGTGCACTATGGTTGCCTGCTTTAGCCAAGGGTGAGGTGGATAAGGCACCTCCTGACCCAAGTGATGAGGCAGTACAGCCAACCAAGCGCTCCCTTGCCCAACAGATCTGGCAAACGCCATTCCTCTTTCCTGTCCTCTTCTTGGTTTTCGCTTATCTCCTTAGCACGTCGACGAGTGTTGCTCGCTTTGTTAGTTGGTGGGGCTCCTATCAACGGTTACAAGGTACCTATACTTTTCTCAGCTACGTTATTATTGCTTCATTGACGGCTGCACACCTGCGAAATTCTCTTCAACTACAGCGTCTTCAACATACCATCATCATCACAAGTCTACCCATTGCCATTTATGGAGTCATTCAACATTATGGTATCGATCCATTGCCCTGGGGCGGGGATGTGCAGGTGCGTATTGCAGCCAATGCTGGGAACGCAATTTTTTTGGCCGCTTATCTGATTATGGCCGTATTCTTGACCATTGAGCGAATCTACAACAGTTTTGCCTATTTACTTAGCAGTAACGAGCAAGTCAATGAAGATGAGCGCCAGGATATGCCAACAGCTTTGGCCGGAGGTGCCTATCTCTTTGTCTTCATGGTCCAATTGCTGGCCATCTTTTGGACCCAGAGTCGCGGTCCTTGGCTTGGGCTCTTGCTAGGGCTATATCTGTTTGTTCTCCTGCTCTTTAGTGCTTTACGCCCCAGAAATTATCTGGCACTAATTCTTGGATGGGTCGGTATTGGGATCGCCGGCATTGCTCTGATTGTTCTAATGAATGCGACTCCGCTATTTGATTCAATACGATATGTCCCCTACATTGGGCGGTTTACCAATTTGCTGAATCAAGAAAGTACAACGGCCCAAGTCCGAATCCTTATTTGGCAAGGTGCGGCGGATATGAGTCAGCCACATGAGCCGCTGATTTTTCCCGATAGCAGTGAGGATTCGGTCAATGCATTACGTCCACTGGTAGGGTATGGTCCAGAAGCTATGTGGATTGCCTATAATCCCTTTTATCCACCCAACTTGGCCCACGTTGAGAAACGCAATGCAAGCCCGGATCGCGCCCACAATGAGACATGGGATTCGTTAGTGATCACTGGTTTGTTCGGTTTTGTTGCGTACATGGCTCTCTTTATTTCCATATTTTATTGGGGCTTGCGTTGGCTCGGTCTGATTCGTACTCGATTTGACAAGATGCTCTTTAGCATCTTGTTAGCCATTGGCGGTATTGGGCTTTTTATTATCTTTTACATCGTTGACGATCAACAATTACGCTTCTTCGGCGTTGCCCTGCCTGCCGGGCTAATGGCGGGATTGGTCTTTTATATTATGATTGCGGCCTTCATCCATGCCGGAGATCAGCCCGATCAATCTGATACACCTAGGATGTTGTTGATCATTGCTCTGCTTACCACAATCGTCGCCCATTTCGTCGAAATCCACTTTGGGATTGCCATTGCAGCAACCCGTACCTATTTCTGGATAGAGACGGCCATGCTTCTTTGCTTAGGCATGCGTTGGCTACAACCGATGGCTTTCTCCGCTGTGCAAAATGAATTGCTAGTAGGAGATGAGGCATCCCAAGATGAAGCAAATAAGGATCTCAATTCTTCCCAAAAATCTGGCCGTAGTCAACGTCGTTCAGGGCGTCAGAAGAACCAAGGTCGACGCTCATCTCGTAACCCACGTAATCAAGCACTTGCACCGTCCAGACTAGCCACAACAGTCTTTCCTGATCTGCTGGTCTTTATGACCTTTATCTTTATTTATACCACCAACAGCCAGGGAAAGCGGGATAGCTTTTCGGTGTTGTGGAGTAGCATCACATCTCGTACAGAGAGCGGCGAAGTTCTTAGCAGCCCTGCTTTACTCTTTTTAATGATCTTTACTTGGCTGGTGGCTGCCCTGCTTGGCATGGCTGCTTCATCATTACGTCAGAAAAAAGCACCGGATCTTGGATGGTGGATTGGTGGAATTGGCTTACATGCTCTAGTTGTGTGGGGCGGTTGGCTAGTCTATGGGTTGATTCAGGGCAGCCGTCTTGTTCCTGTTAATACGGCCCAGATACCTGCCGGTACCGATTCGCTAACCTATCAGCTAGAACGGGTGGCAGGCCACTTTGCCCTCTATACATGGCTTATGGTCATTTGGCTATTTATTACAGCCACGGTCTACGCTTGGCCTATCTTGAAGCGTAATATCAAATCGACTGAGCGCGGGCTTGTCAGTGTTGCTGTGGGTGCCGTACTAGCCGTTTGTATCTTCTTTGTTATCGGGAATGTCAATATTGGGCTTGTCCGAGCGGACATCGTCTATAAGCAGGGTCAGCAGTTTGACAGCCAGCGCAATTGGATCAATAGCATCGAACTCTATCGACGTGCCCTCAGTGCACGCCAAACAGAAGATCACTATATGCTCTTCCTAGGACGGAGCCTGTTGGAGCAAGCCAAGCAAGCACCAGATGAAGGCCAATTTCAACTGGGTGCCTCTCCTGATTTTGATGACGTTCTTGCCTTGGAGCCTTTTCAGATCAACGCCATGAGCAAAGTGGAGCTGTTGCGAGCCGCCGAAGTTGTTTTGACCAGGGCACAGGAGGTCAACCCGCTGAATACAGATCATACAGCGAATCTGGCGCGGCTCTATCGCACGTGGGCAGATCTCATTACGGATGGAGATGAACGAGCGAAGCAGCTTGAACGAAGCCTGGATGCCTATGAGATGGCCGTGACCCTTAGCCCCAACGCTGCCCACCTTTGGAATGAGAAGGGCAATGCTTACTTAGCCCAGAATGAACGAGAGCAAGCGCTAGAAATATATGAACATAGCTTGTCAATTGATCAGCTATACGCTCAGACTTATCTTCTGCTGGCGGATTACTATAATCGAGAGCAGAACTTCCAGAAGATCGTTGATATTTTGGAACCTGGTGTAGAGGCCCTTGACGCTAGTCGGCGTCACCGTCCTACGGTTCAAATGTTGAGTTTTCTTGCCGTGGCCCAGGCACGGCTTGGGCTGTTGGAAGACGCTATTGAGACCAGTGAGCGGATAGTGGAGATGCAGCCAAATAACATCGGGACGATTCGCAATTTAGTTGTGCTCAACCGAGATCTGGAGGATCATGTAAAGTCGGCTGAGTGGGCTGAACATGGTTTATCCATTCTTACACCGGATAAGGTCGACGATATTGTCCAATTCCGCCAGTTAGCGATCGAAGCCTACCGTACCTTGGGGCAGCAAGAGCAGGTCATCCAACAATATGAGTTGATGCGTCAAGTTGCTCCAGACAATACACAGATTTTGCAGCAGCTCTATGCCCTTTATCAAGAGCAGGGGCAATCAGAAAAGGTAATTGAAACACTACAAGCGCTGAACGAAGCAAACGCCGGAAATTACCAATATCCGCTGGAACTTGCTAGACGTTTCTTAGAATCTGGTCAGAGGGACTCTGCACAAGATTATGCAGAGCAGGCTTTACAGCTCGCGCCAGAAGAACAGAAAGCGACGATTGAACAACTTATTGAGACAATTGGATCCGAATAGTAACGGTTCAAAATCATGACACCCTATTTCTTGATGGCCGCTAGTGCGCTAATTTTGGCGGTCGGTGGCACGCCACTTATCCGTCGGCTTGCCATGTACCTAGGCGTCATGGATGCCCCAGCCGCTCGTAAAATCCATGCCAGCCCAGTCCCCCTCATGGGGGGGACCGCCATCTATTTGGCCTTTATCATTGCCCTTCTATTCTTCGGTCGGCGCCCATTTATCAATGAAGTCGTTGGCATCTTCATCGGTGCTACCTTGATCAGCCTCATGGGATTGATTGACGACCGGTGGGGGTTGGGGAGCTATGCCAAACTAGGGGGACAATTTGTCGCGGCGAGTATTCTTTTCTATTCTGGTGTACAGGTCCAGCTATTCTACAATTGGCTTGATCCTGTGCTAACGATCGCTTGGGTTATTGTCATCACAAATGCTCTCAATCTCCTTGACAACATGGACGGTCTTTCAGGCGGTATTGCCATGATTGCAGCTGTATTCTTTACATTGCTGGCAGCCATGAGCGATCAATACCTAGTTGGGGCGTTGGCTGCGGCCCTTGCCGGAGCTTGTGCTGGATTTTTGATCCACAATTGGAATCCTGCCCATATTTTTATGGGCGATACGGGCAGCCTCTTTATTGGTTTTTTGTTGGCTGCGGTTGGAATCAAGTTGCGTTTCCCTGCCAATAGCAATAGCATCACGTGGATGATTCCGCTTATGGTCTTAGCCC
This sequence comes from Chloroflexota bacterium, assembly GCA_039028975.1. GTDB lineage: Bacteria > Chloroflexota > Anaerolineae > Caldilineales > Caldilineaceae > JAHBNG01. Next base: position 58,713 of record JBCCHB010000055.1, on the reverse strand, counting down.
TACCCCTCTTTGACACAACCTTGGTGATATTGAGTCGCATACGTCGGGGGGTGAATCCCTTGACAACACCGGGGAAAGATCACATTAGCCACCGTTTGGCTCGTTTAACCAACAGCCGTCGAGAAGCTGTTCTGATCTGCTATTTGTTGGCTGGAGCTGTGGGTCTGGTAGCGGTCTTCCTAACACAAGCAAATCGATTAGAGGCATGGGCGGTTGGAAGCGGAATTCTTGTTCTCGTCCTATATGGCTTATGGTGGTTTGAAATGCATCAAGATAAGACTATAGCATCTAAATCGTCATAGCCGACTATCAAACATTTACCGACACTTCTCAACAAATATTTCTCAACGAATATTTCTCAATAAGGAGAGCATTTTGAAGCAAATAAACTGTCAAGGTTCGCCATTTATAGGCTATACGGCCCCAAGCATTAGAGCCCCCCTTATCCTATTGATATTCTGTTTAATTCTTTTGGCGGCCTGTGATGTTAGTCCACTGTCGGAACCGTCTGAACCTGATCAAGCGTCGGAAACGGACAATGCCGCCGTCGGGCCAGAATCAACCCCTGAGCCTGAAGAAGAGGCTGGAGAATCGTCCGAGAGTGATGCCGATCAAGCCAACACCAATAGCAATGACGATGATGGGGAGCAAAGCGGCAATGAAATGAGCGAGGGTGCTGCAGGCCAGCTTGAGCCTATGGCACGTAATGGGATGTATAGCAGCCCGCCAGAGATTAGCATTGATCCGGCTAAATTTTACTTTGCCACCATCAAGACCGAAAAGGGAGATATGCGTCTACAGCTCTTTGCAGAACGGGCACCGCTAACCGTGAATAACTTTATTTTTCTGGCACGGGAAGGATACTATAATAACACAGTCTTTCATCGCGTCTTGGAGGGTTTCATGGCTCAAGCTGGCGATCCAACGGGTACTGGCTCTGGTGGACCTGGCTATGAGTTTGAAGATGAATTCTACCCTGGCTTGGCCTTTGACAGAGCGGGGCTGCTAGCTATGGCAAACCGTGGTCCAAGAACCAATGGCAGCCAATTCTTTATTACATTTGGCCCAACTGAGTGGCTTAATGGCAACCACACAATCTTTGGCGAGGTGGTTGAAGGGGTGGATGTGCTCAATCAGCTTACCCGTCGTGACCCAGGAACGGCCCCAGATTTTGCGGGAGATGAGATCCTAACGATTTTGATTGAGGAGGCTGATGAGAGCACGCTGCCAACACCAACGCCTGCACCACCAACACCAACACCAACCAATACACCTACGCCTTACGCACCGACGAGCATGGAACGATTGGAGAGTGATGATCGCCCGCTTGCCATTGTGGATCCAGTAGAGAGGGTGAACCTCTTTAATACTCCTCCAGAGGAGACGATTATAGACTTAGAAAAGCAATATACCGCGAGTATTCTGACAAGCAAAGGCGAGCTTACAGTTGAGCTTTTTGTCGACGAAGCGCCGATATCGGTCAACAATTTCGTCGTCCTTGTCGAACTTGGCTACTTTGATGGATTACCCATTGCCCTGGTCAACCCAGAAATCGTTCTCTTTGGTTCGCCAGATGTAGCAGATCCAACACAAGATGTAGGGTATCTGTTTGAAGCGGAAAAGAATTTGAGCCGCCCCTTAGTAATTGGTTCCATGGCATACATCCCCCATAGAGACAACCCAACTTTGAGCAGTGGTAGCCAAATCCTGATGGCACTTGTTCCCCCACCTGCTGGAATCCAATCTCAATTCAGCTTCTTTGCCGAGATTACCGAAGGCGCCGATATTCTGACTGAATTAACTCCTGAGGATACCATCGAGTCGGTTACCATTACTTCGGAATAGCAAGAGAACCGGGACTTAGAATCGTACGCATACTTCTGAGGGAATACTTTCTGTATTATACTGAGTTCCTACGTCATAGAGAGTCGTATCTGATATACCGAACAGCACATTGAACGAGTGATTGCTCGTGACAATCGAACAGACCAAACGATCACCACAATCTTTCTCCGGTAACAAACTACTTGGGATTGTGGTGATCGTTTTGATTACGATAATAAGTTTTTGGCTGGCTCTCAACCCGGCTTGGGTACGTTGGCTTGGGGAGTGGGGATATGTTGGTGCGTTCCTCATTAGCATGGTTGCCAGCGCTACAGTCGTCCTCCCAGCGCCGGGAATAGCCGTGGTGATCGCTATGGGCGTTGCGCTCAACCCAATCTGGCTGGGGATTGCCTCTGGCGTTGGCAGCGCTTTTGGCGAATTGACAGGCTATGTGGCAGGGGTTACGGGCAATGCCCTGGTTCCTGAAAAGCAACGCCATTATTTTGATAGACTTCATCGCCTGACAGACCGCTACGGGGCGTGGCTTCTCTTTGCCCTCTCAGCCATCCCGTTTCCCCTCTTTGATCTGGCCGGCATTATCGCTGGTATGATGCGAATGCGGATCGCTTCTTTTTTACTGGCCGTGTCTGCTGGCAAGATCATCAAATATATTGTGTTGATTCTTATCGGATCCAGTTCAGTACTATATTTGTTTGACTGGTTTCAGAATATGGTTGTTAGATGAGGTGCAAAATGCCTTTCTACAATCGTTACAAACTCATCTGGCGATAGGGATCCATCGATTTCCAATTGCTTTAATTGTCTCGCTTCAGCCTCTGTTCTCATGTGATTCGCCAGAATAAAATCTCGGGTGAAAAAGTTGTGGGTTGCTAAGGCTGGATCGCTATTATCATCCCGTGTGCTGTACTTATTTTTACCACGTTCTTCAAAAGACTGTCGTTTGAAATCCTCGGTCGGAAATATCCAAATCGCTTGGGAGACAGCTGAAAGTAAGGGAGCAACTAGCTCTGGAAGAAAAAGGCACCCTTCCGCAATCACTTTTGAGTTGTTCGCAACCTCTAGCAGGTCTTGCAATTGGGTGGGAAATATTTGCACGTACGTCTCGAGCGTATGTGCCGCGATTTTTTCTGGGTTTCTTTGTTGCCAAAGCTCATCTGGCGATCTTTCGAACCACTCAAAGGCTCGCGGTGCTTTGGCGCGGTCGAGTTGATCGGAGCCCACTGCCCGATGATCAAACTCATAATGTAATAGATCATATTTTGCCGCCAAGTTGGCGGCTATCGTGGTTTTTCCAGCATCTGGTGCGCCACCAATCCAGAGAATTTGCGACAAGGTTTGTTCAAGCGTTTGCTCCATTTTTCTACTTATACTCAGCTCCGTTTGAGAACGCAGTAGAGTCACATACTACCAACATTTATCAAGTCGATTGCCAGTTGAATGACTTTGTCGCAGCCGTTTTCTATATTATCTTTTGAATTAGTTTGGCGAATGTCTGCTGGAATGCCAATGCCTTCCCAGCAGAAACCAGTCCGATCCACAAAAAGCGAGTACGGATATCGAAACTCCCATCCGTTTGGTAATTTATCTTCAGCGACATCACCAAAGACACCAGAAGTTGCATCTCCAATGACTGTGACATGAGGGAGTACGCGCATGGCCAGAACGAAGTTTTCTGCTGCACTAATTGTAAAGCGATGAGTGAGCACAATCACTGGCTTGGTAAATTGCATTAGCCCGGCTGGTTCTACATACCAATTCTTTTTCGCGGAGAAATCGTCATGTTTGGGACCGTTTCGAGTCGAGACACACATGTACAATCGTTTTTGGTCGGCAAATCGATCGGCAATTAGCTTACCGACTCGATCATCACCGCCGCCATTCCCACGTACATCGACTATGATCCCTTGAGCGTCCTTGAATTCACGAGTAATTTCATTTATTGTAGTGGTACTTTGCTGGATATCCCCAAATGCACTGAAGTGAAAATAACCGATAGAGTCGGTAAGCCAGCCAAAATTGAATCGCTCTTTCATCCGTGATTGAGCGTCTCCGTCAAGGTAAGTACTTTTGATCAGGTTAAGCGAAAAATCCTCCATTTCCATACCGCCCAATATCCCTGACACGTAATATCGTTCACCAGCTTTAATCATAACATGATTATCATTAAGGTGTCCGATCAAATCAGCCATTATATGGATCAGCTCTTCATCCGTCGTTTGTGAATTGACCCTTGGTCTGTAGACGTCGTAGAGCAATGCCCAGTTAATCCGCTTAGGCCCAAAAATACCGTAGTTTCTATCGAGCGTTTGCCACAGGTATTCGAAGTTCTTTTCTGGCTCGCTTAAATTCTCGATGGAAGTCGTATCGATAGCATTCATTTCTTTTCTCCTTGCCCGTTTTTCTCCGCCATTATAGATAGCCGCTAACCTACCTCCAGACCCAGAATTCTGGGTATTATAGTCTTCCTTCAAATTTCTTTAGCCTCTGAATGACCTTCGATAAATTTCATTACCGCTTGGTTGAACACATCTGCAACTTCCATATTCATCATGTGGGCAACACTCGGCATGACGATCTTCTGGGAACCAGCGATCTGGGATACAAGAAGGTCGCTGATTTTCAGCAGATCAATCCCATCTTCCGCGCCGACGAGAACGGGCGTTGGCACATTAATCTCATGGAGTCTCTCTATCGTGGGTGGATCCAAAGGGCGTTCTGGTTGCCAGTCGTCGGATCGCTTGAACAGATCGATGATAAGCGATTGAACACGCTTACGCACTTGGAAATTTACATCTTCGGGCCGTCGATTGGGTCCGTCAATCCACGTACGCAGCATCACTTCAGCAGCTTGTTTAAGCTCTCCTTTTTCTAGATGGATGTTGACAGGAGCTTCATAAGATTCAGTCATGTGCGACCAGTCATACCCCTCAACGCCAGATGCATACAAGACAAGCGTGGAGACCATTTGGGGATAGACGAGCGCAAAATCCAGCGCCAATGCCCCACCGCCGGAGTGACCAACGAGATGCGCGTTCTTAATCTGGAGGTGCCGCATCAGCTCATATAAATCTTGGTGGCGCGCATAGGGCCTTGAGGATCCTTCTGACTGACCATATCGTCTCTGGTCATACCGAATTACGCGGTACCGTGATGCAAATAGATCAAATTGTTCGTCCCACATTCGGCTATCGACAAAGCCACCATGTAGAAAAATAACAGGCTCGCCGTCACCTGCTATTTCGTAGTAGAGACGAGAGTCATCAACATTTAAAAAGTCCTGGACTACTTTTTGCATAGCTGAAATCCTTCTTCAATATTATATCTCTTTATAACAGGGCCATTCTACTTAACATAGCATGGTCACATAGTATAGCCAGCGGGCACGGAACAGTTTGTCACCCAAAAGGATGAATGTGAGGATGAATCATGTTATGATTGTATAGTTCCTAAAAATTCCTAAAAAACCCCTCTTGACTCTCGGGTTACACGAGATGTTACACTGTAGGCATGTTCAAAATTGGCGAGTTTTCACGACTAGGCAAAGTAACAATCGACACATTGCGGCATTACGATGCGCTTGGAGTGCTCAAACCGGCAGAGATCGATCCCTTTACGGGGTATCGCTACTACTCTGCCAAACAGCTGTTCACGCTCAATCGTATTGCCGCATTGAAGGAGTTAGGTTTCTCTCTCGAGGAAATTGTCCAAATTCTGCATGAAGATCTAACAACCGAGGAGCTGCGCGGCATGTTAAAGATGCAGATGGTGTCAGCAGAACGGGAGTTAAAAGCGATACAGCAGCGCCTGGATCGGGTTACCACTCGCCTCAATTATCTTAATCAGGAGGATATGATGCCTACATATGAAGTCACACTCAAATCAGTCGAGCCGACAACGATTGCGTCCATTCGTGAAGTGGTTGCCCACGTGGATCAAATGCCCGAGCGGTGTGGGGCCATGTTTGGTACGATTGCCCAGTGGATGGCAACCAACAAGGTGCCTTTTGGGCCGACGATGACTCGCTACTTCAACGAAGAATATACGCAAAAAGATATCGACACGGAATGTTCATTCATTATTCCTAAGCTAGGTGCCGTAAAAACTGTTGTGGCTGAGCAGCCGATTCAGATTCAACAGTTGGATAGTGTACCAATGATGGCCACCACAATCGTGGCCGATGACTTCCAGAACCAAGCCGATGGGCTGACACCCGCTTTTACTGCCCTTGCTCAGTGGATTGAAGACAATGGCTATATCATCAGTGGCCCATCACGAGAAGTCTTTCACGGGTCCGTTGAAAATAATGATCTGACGGCAGAAATCCAGTTTCCAGTTGAGAAGAGATAAAGGGAGATGGCTATGGATCCTTCACATTTACTTTTATCCAGATCGGTTGCCTCGGAGCGGACATTTGTGCGCCCATTGGGTGCTAATGAGGCGAGCCATAAGCGCAAACGGTATACCAACTATCAACAGGTATTGCTAACGTTGGCGAATGGGTTGATTCGTTTGGGGATACAGGTGAAGGCGCGTTATGAGCCTGAGGTTCTGTATTATACAAGAAGAGAATACACCTTGGTTCACTCTACTGAGTAAACAGTGGGCCATCTGCTGGGAGGCTTAAGTCTTTGAAGCTTCCCAGCAGATGGCTCCTGACCGATTAAGGAGGTTCGTTGTTGTGGATTAGGCTAAGATGTTGTAGCAATTGACTTAACCTTTTTCTATCGGCCATTGGAATTCACTCCATTACTTTCTTACCTTTCCACCAACTCATTGTGAGTGTGAACAAGAAAATAATAGCATAGGAAGCCATATCGATGGTAATCCTACTCACAACAGCGAAAACGCCCGCGCCTGAGCAACCGCCTGAGTACGCGAACTCACATTCAACTTATCGTAAATCCGTCGCAGGTGCGTCTTTATCGTATTCACCGTCACGACCAATTCATCGGCAATGGCTTGGTTAGAGCGACCTGCAGCCACTAAATCTAAAATCTCTAGCTCACGCTGGCTAAGCGGCTGAATTTGTGGATGCGGTGCCTCTTTCAGATGTGGTTGTCCAGCGGCGTTAAGGAGACGGTCGATCTGCTCTATGTGCATCCCCTGCGTTGAAATGTGATGCAAAAGACGAGTCATTGCTGGCCCTTTGTCCAGGAAGATGCGCGTGAAGGGTTCTGACCCTGCCAGATTGAGTCCCCGCTGCAACGCATGGCTTGCTTGTGTCCAATCTCCTTGGTGCCAGTGGATCATGGCAAGCAATGACCATGCATGGATTGCCCAGTATCTCAGATCCTTCTGCTCGGCAAGCGCCGCCAATTCAGAGATAATGAATCCAAGATGTTCGAAGTTTCCCAAGGCCATCTGGACATGCGCGTATTGCAGATATTCGTTTAACTGCAACAAGAGTGGTTCTGTCCGTGTCCCATCTTGAAGATTCTTTCTCGCCCGAACAATGTCGTCCGGTCCAATTTCAGAAGCCGCCAGCCAAGCTTCCCCTATATCAGTCGAGCCTTGTTGTAACGCCAGTTGAACCCGCTCGTATGATACACCATTTTGAGTCGTTTGCTCTTCCAAAGCATCCAACCAATATTGGGCGTCGTCCCAAGCTTCATACACGGTATGCAAGCGAGCGAGGATGGCTAAGCTAGGCTGGATGATTTTGAAATCACCGCTCCGTTTCCCCTGCTGCAAGGCTTTGCGGACATGTTCTTCCGCCAAAGCTAGCTCATTCTGTTCATAGCAAACGTAGGCAAGGCCCACGTGGGCAAAACCGACAACAGGTAAAGATTGTGTGTCGCCTGCCTCCAATATTTGACGGCCCATGTCTTTCGACCGGCGCAGTTTCCCTTGCAAGGCATAGGATCCTGCCAAATTGTATGCTGCCATCACAGCAGCCCGCAGATTGCCTGCCTGCTTGCTCAGACGAAACGCATCTGTAAAAGCCTGACGTTGGGCTTGGAAATCAAATGAATCGTAGAGCGCTAAACCCAAGTTTAGCGCCATTTCGCCACGCATCGCACGATTGTCTGTAGGGAGTTGGGCTAACGCTTGCTTGGCATAATGCACATTGGCCTGCGAATCACCCTTGATGGCTGCAAGGCGGGAACGCAGTGCAGCCATCTCTCCTTGAATTGCCCCATGGTTGGCTGCCCTGTGTTCTTCCAGCAGAGAGAGGCAAACCTGAAGAGTGTCCATTGCGCCAGTCAACAGCAGTGACCACGCACGTAGCAAGGTTAATTCGACCTCGCTTGATGACAATGATTTGCTTTTGTCTAGAGGTAACGCATCCAGCCAGCGGAGCAGCGTAGTCCCCTCACCCATGTGTAAATGATTGCGGCCATTCTGAGCAATTAGGTTTGAGGCGAGTTCAAAATCCTTGGCTGCTAGCGTATGTTCCATTGCCTCCCCAATAAATCCATTCTGTTGATACCAAACCGCCGCCCGCTGATGGAGGGTAGCAACCATCACTGCGTCAGCGGTACTTTTTAGACGACTCTGCAGAAAATCGCCAAAGAGGTGATGATAGCGATACCAGTGGCGAGATCCATCCAACGACACCAGAAAAAGATTCGCGTCCTCAATCTGATGGAGCAGCGATTGGCCACTCATCTGGTTTGTGGATCGTTCAACGACAGCTTCGCACAGTGGGCCTGTCAAGCGTTTTAAGATTGAAGTTTGGAGCAAGAACTGTTGAATCAATTCTGGTTGGCGTTGCCATACCTCTTCGGCTAGGTAATCGCCCAGGTGACGCTGTTGCCCCGATAGCGCCTCTGCAATCAAAATCCCTTTTTGCAAAGCCAACGCGGCCAGCTGCACACCCGCAATCCACCCTTCCGTATGTAGTGTTACCTGCTCAATTTGTGCATCGTTTAAGGAGAGCACCATGGTCTCATGCAAAAATTCGGCGATTTCGTCAGCCGTGAAGGCAAGATCCGCTGCGTCTAGCGAATTGAGTTGACTTGCTACCCGCAGACGCGCCAGAGGTACAGGAGGTTCTCTACGCCCAACAATAACCAGGTGCATTTGCTCGGGCAGATGTTCTAGTAGAAAAGCAACGACGTCATGGACGCCTTGGTGATCAATCACATGATAGTCGTCTAATACCAAAACAAAGCGCATAGTACTGGCTGCGATATCGTTAACCAGGATGGTCAGAATGGTTTGACAGGTTGTACGAGAATTACTACGTAAGTACGCATAAGCAGCGGCACATATTTCTTCTGCCTGTTCATCCTGAATGGTGCAGATTGCGCCAATCAGATAAGCGAGAAAGCGGGCTGGATCATTCTCTGTTGTTTCAAGCGAGAGCCATGCTGCGGGCTGTTCTATTTCTTCTATCCATTGGCTCAGTAATATTGTTTTACCATAACCAGCCGGCGCAAGAACTAGGGTGCATTTGCTCTCTAGGCCGCTACCCAATTTTGCCAGCAACCGGACGCGTGCAATCAATTGCGACCGATGACGAGGTACGGTCAATTTGGTGGAAAGTAGAGGCGTACTAGTAGAACTGGGTTGGTGGCCTGCTGGTTCATCATGCATATTCATTATCCGTATAATGTCCCTCTTGAGGAGAATCTGCAAACTGCGAAAAAAACGCGTAGGATTTTTCTCGTATTAAGCCACTATAGTATAGATACAACTGTAAACTCAACTATGCAATTGGATTTCGTGAAACAATAAGCGTATTTGCTTCGATCAAACGATGGAGGATTCGACACATGAACTATGAATTGATGCATCAGCATGATAACAGGACCAAATGGATTGTAGAAGAATATCGACGAACTCAGGAGGACCGTGCCGATATCCAACGATTGCTGCGTAAGGGGATTCATCGGTTGGGAACGATTATGATACGGATTGGAAAATCTTTACAAGTTGATCTGCAAACACCACAAACCGCAACTCAAGGTTAGGTTATTGAGCGAGTTGACGAACTACTGCGTCCTGCCAGGTTTGCGGAAGCTTTATTTCGTTCAACCCCCGCTGTAAAAGGCCAATGTCCACCTTCTTGGTCGTCATATAGTCAATCAGCGGTTCATACCGCTCTGGCCGATTGCGCCACAGTTCGGTCACCAATCTTAGCTCCAGGGCAACCGTCGGGACGGAATGCTGACCCCACGGCAGCTTGGTATAGTTTTTCCATGGTCCGGTGCCGCGGGTCTCCATACCATCTGACGAGGCTGGCGACTCATGAACGCAGACCTGAACGTGTATATCGTCCACAAAGTAGGATGCCCAATAGAGTTTGACCTCTGGCTGGTAGATTGGGGGCGAATCCACTCGAAAGGCTGACATAACCAGATGCATGGCATCCACATTTTCTCGGTCTATCATCAGTAAATCGATGCTTCTGGCTGGCGTTGCTGCACCGTGTAAAACCGTAGCTGCCGTGCCAACTAACCGATACTTCTCTGGTGACAGCACATATTCCGATGCATCCAGGATCTTCTTCAACACACCCAGCAGCCGATTGTGTTCAACTGGCGGTAAATCATCAAGGCATACCTCTCGTTCTATTTGTGATTGCATTTGAGCCTCCTCTTTCGCTCGCAACTGAATTTATAATTCTTGGATTCATAAAACTATGTTTGATCCACGACGTTCACGATGCTCACCAAATTTCTCAAAGTAAACCATCATATTTCTTGGTGAACTTCGTGCATCGTTTGACCTTTTTTCATGGCATAGGAAAGTATAAAAATCGACCCCGAAGCATATTCGGATTCTGGCTGAATGCTGACGGCTGATTAGCTGAAAGCTTTTTTAACAAAGTCATTCCTAGTTGCTCAACTTGTTCAACATGTCTTGAGCATGAGGATGACTTGGGTTCAGTGCCAAACAGCGCTGTAAACTTTCGATAGCTTGTGGAATGTCACCACTTTGCACAAAGACTTCCCCGAGAACATGAAAGTATGCGTCGGATTGCTGAAAATCTGGCTCGTCCCAATACGTTTCGCCACGAGGTAGGCCGCCACAATGAGTTAAGAGCTGTCGGATTGTAATCTGTGAATAACGCTCATCGTCTACCCGGAAGTAGGGCAGATACTCTACAACAGTGGAATCCAATTGGATCAAACCCTGTTCAACGAGTTGCATTACAGCGGTTGTTGTAAAGGTTTTAGAGACCGAAGCCAGATGGAATAGAGAAGATTCCGTGATCGGTTCTTTGGACTCACTGTTCTTCACGCCAAAGCCTTTTGCATACATGGTTTCGCCATCTTTGACGATGCCAACTGCCATGCCAGCCAATTCCTGAGATTCCATAATCTGGTTGAGCAAGTTGTCTACTACAGTTGAGATGTTTTGCGTATTGTTCATATTTAGCTCGAAGCGCTCGAATATCTCTGCAGTCCGGTTTGAAAGAGGAAGGACGAACCGGCGAACAAGCAAATCGCTAATATTAAGCTACCTGTCAGCAGGAGGGGTGAAACGTCTCCGCCAAACGTCTGTGCTGGAACTGTTGTCATCATCCCCACCGGCACAATCCAGGTTAACACCATACGCAGCCAGCCTGGATAAAGTCCAACTGGATAACGCGCCATCTGGAAAATGCCATTGAATATCCACGTGTAGTAGAAGCCTGGCCCCCAGAAGACAAAGCTCGTCAATCCCAGTAGCAGGCTGTAGAGAATGATGAGGCTAATCATCAAAGACAGAAGAAAACCCGCTATCTCCATAAAGTTGAGCGTACGATTTAACTGGGCGACTGCTACCCCTAAAACAATCAAGGCTAGCAGCATATCAAAGAGGGCCAGCGGACGCCATCGTTGAAAGCTCGCCATAAATTGCGCGTTGAGCGGTCGCAGGAGCGTAAAATCAAAGGTGCCCTCCCAAATTACGCCACTCATTCCCGCCAGCGCATCAAGACTGGGTTCGATAAAGAGACTGCGTAGCGCACCTAATATGAGATAGACACCTAACAGCGCCAGCGTCGATGCAAAATCCCACCCTTGGATCATCTCGATCTGGTCAAATAGTATGACTATTCCTAATATACCCGTGACCAAATTCAATAGGGAATGTAACAAGCTGATCAGAAAATTGGTCCGATATGCTAGTTCTTGTTGGGCAGACGCCCGAGCAAAAGCTGCAATCAATCGAAAATAACGCATGGTAATCCTCCTTATCCACCGACTGCCGAATAGCGACTCAAGCCAACACGCCACAATGTAACACACAGAAGCAAAGCGACGCTTACCCATGCCAACTGGATAGAAATTCCGTAGAGCATTTCCATGCCATTCACTTGACCCGTCAAGATCTCAACTGGAAAGCCGACCATGTAACGAAAGGGTAGTAACTCAGCCGCCAGACGCAGGTAATTTGGTAAAATGGCAATTGGTGCAACTTGCCCCGCCAGTAAGAAGATCAGCGCGTCCTGTACAGCCAGCAGGGCATTGGCCTGGGTCGCCCAGAAAGCCAACATGGCCAGCCAATAGCCCCACAGAAAACGCAGCAACCATGCCAAGAGCAGAGCAGGAATAAATGCCAGAACGTTGAATAGCGACCAAGCTATTTCCGGTTGCAGAATCAACCCTAGTGCCCCAGTAACCGGAAGCACAAAGAGCAAAAAGATGCCTTTGCCGGCAATTTCGGTGGCCAGTACGTCGTAGAAGGGTGCAATCGGCCGCAGCAGGAGAATATTGAGCTTGCCATCACGAATCAGGTCGCCAAGCGTCCAGTTGGCTTGGGCATAGGTCAGTTGATTGACCACAATCAGCACAAGATAGTATGCCACGAATTCACCTCGAGATAGACCGCCTATGGTGCGTTCACCTGCGGCCGTCGACCAAACAAAGAGATAGACCAGCGGCGTAATCATCCAGCCAAAGGCCAACAGAAAGAAGAAGCTGCGTTCCTGCATCCAGCCGATCCAGGTTACCCGAATCATGGCCAGAATACTTTGAGGCTTTGCTAGAACCTGATCGTTTACTACTGGGGCTAAGCGCAATTGGCTCATAAATTGCCTCCTGAATAAATCTGATCCATAACGGCTTCGATAGGTGGATCTTCAACGGCCAAGTCAACAACGGGTAGTGTCTGCAAGAGTTGGGCCGTGACCGCCGGGGTAGCGTCGCGAGGGCTACGTAACGTCAAGCTGTCTGTTTCTTGGGTGACTACTTCAGCGTTAGTGGGGAGCTTTACTCCGCCATTAATGGCTTCACCAAGCGTTACTCGAATTAACTTGAAAGGTGCCAGACGTTTGGCTAGCCCTTGCAGAGACCCATCATACATCTGTTCTCCATGGTGGATGAGGATAACGCGCCGACAAAGGGCAACCACATCGGCCATGTAGTGGCTGGTGAGGATCATGGTTACTTCGGACTGACGATTGTATTCGGTCAGAAATTGACGCAGACGCCGCTGCATAGAGACATCTAACCCTAAAGTAGGTTCGTCTAGGAAAAGAACGCGGGGGCGATGGATCAGGCTGGCGACCAACTCACATTTCATGCGTTCACCGAGTGAGAGATTGCGCACGGGTTTATTGAGTAGGGGTTCCATCTCCAGCAGGTTAACAAGTTCATCCAGCGTGTGCTGAAAATCGGAGTGAGAAATCTGGTGAATTTCGGCCAACACGGTAAATGTATCCAGCGGTGGGATGTCCCAGAGCATTTGGCTCTTGTTGCCCAGCACCATGCTGATACGGCGCAAATAGTCGTGCTGGCGCTCCCACGGCACAAACCCAGCTACCGTGGCTTCACCGCTAGATGGCCGCAACAGCCCGGCGAGCATTTTGAGAGTCGTAGTTTTTCCGGCACCATTTGGTCCCAACAGAGCCACCATTTCGCCTGGTTCAATCGTAAAGTTGACGGCTTGCACAGCTTTCACATCTCGATATTGCCGTTGCACCAGGCTGGTTAATGAGGCGAGCAAGCCAGATTCTCGTTCGGGGACTCGATACGTTTTCGTGAGGTTTTGGACAGAAATTTGTGGCATAGAAATTTTCCCCTAGTTTGGTCAAACCGCAATAGGTGTAAAGATATAGAGTTTTACTTTGGTGAAAATGTCTAGTGAGGTTCCACCTCAGACCATAGAAAAATGGGATACGGTTTTTCAGAATTTTCAGGATTCGATTGTCGGTTACCAAAAACCTAACTCAAATGCAGCAACTATATAGTCTGACCCTGGGTGAGAGTCAAGGGGCAATTCTGTTTATGATCTACGCTTCTTCTGAGCAAGTTGCTGGATTACCTCTTCTTGCCAAACCTGAGGAATTTGGCGTTCATCCATGCCCCGATGTAGCAGGTGAATATCAATCTTCTTGCCGCGCATATGGTCGATGAGGGGTATGTATCGATCTGGACGGTTGCGATAAAGTTCTGTGACTAGACGCAATTCCAGATTGACGGTGGGTACCGAGTGGTGCCCCCACGGCAGTTTAGAAAAGTGAGTCCAAGGCCCTGACCCTGCACTTTCAATGCCATCCGATTTGTAAGACGACTCATTGGTCGCAACATCCACGTGAGTCCCGTCTACAAAGTACGAGGCCCAATAAAGGGCATCTTCCGGATCGTAGGTGGGTGGCAAATCTAGCTTGAATGGTGACATGGCTAAGTGAAACGCTTCGACGTTCTCACGATTGCGAACTAGAATGTCTATTCCCTTGGAGGGGGTTTTCGCTCCATGTAGAACCGATGCTGTTGTGCCAACCAATCTGTAATCATCTGGAGATAAAAGATCCTCGATGACGTTCAACACTTTTTTGAGTACATCCAGTAGTCGATGGCGTTCGGCAAAGGGTAAATCGTATAAACAGACCTCTCTTTCTGTTAGGCCCAGCTCCGTTTCAGAACGACCGCTAACTAGCCGCTGGTTCTCTTCTTGGCTCTTTGCATTATCCACTTGCTGTTCTTCCAATAATTGAGAAACTTGCATTGCCGCCTGACGGATTTGGACAACGCGTGCTTCAAATAATTGAAGGTATTTTTGTAGAACTGCTGTCGCTTCTATCGGCTCGGTCTCGAACAACTCTAAAAACTGTTCAATCATAGTGAGTGGCATATCCATCTCACGGAGCATCCGAATATATTGGGCCGTTTGAACTTGAGCTGGCTCATAGTAACGATAGCTAGAGGACGGATCGATGTAGGCTGGTGGTAACAGCCCTTTATCGTGATAAAGCCGTAGTGCCTTGAGCGAGAGTTGGGTCTTTTCTGCAAATTGCCCAATTGAGATAAGGTTTTCCATGTTGATATCCCTCAGTTGAGTGTTCATGCCACTATTATGCAGCCTAACCCAGGGGTAGAGTCAAGAGACAATATTGATATTCAGCAGGGCGGCCATATCGCCAATTCAAAACCGATTAGTGGTTGACACTAGGGGTAGATTCACAGCCTCAACGAAGCTAATTATGGAATAGCTAATCAAGAAATGCTAACAGAAGTCCAACGAATTGCATATGTTTTTCAGAGGTATTGTCGGTATACTGAGACTTAATAAATTATGAGTACGTACTGTTTGTAGAGCAAGCACAAAGCGCAAACAAAACAAAAACAAAATTCTAGTGGGGAAATCATCTTAGAGAAGAGTTACATACGGCCGCTGTGCAAATCAAGACCAAGACCACCTGTCACCTATCCTTTATTTTGAAATGAAGCATTTTCAGTAGAGTGTAATAGTCTTGATATTTGCTAGACGCAATTAGATGACTGCGGCTAATGATTTTGAAATGCTCCACGTTGAAGTGACAAAAGCCTGTACGATGATTCAGGAGGAACGATATGCGATTCGACAAATTTACACAAAAGGCCAAAGAGGCCATTTTAGACGCCAACGCCTTGGCTGAAGACTATAACCACCCAACCGTAGAATCAGAACACTTGCTGACAGCTCTCCTTCAACAAGAGGGGGGAGTAGCACCGGCAGTGATTAACCGAGTGGGTGTCGATCCCAACACGTTACTCAACAGTGTTCGGCAGGTACTTAACACCATGCCGCGTGCAACGGGAGCGACCAGTGAGCCGCGAATGGGAAACGCCGTAAGCACGGTACTGAAAGAGGCTGAGCAGATTGCTGGCGCCATGAAAGATGACTATACGTCTACCGAGCATCTTCTGATGGCGATGGCTTCAGTGAATGGCTCGTCCAACAATGGTGCCAAGCGGCTCTTAGAGCGGCACGGGATCGATTATAATGCCATTATGCAAGCATTAGCTGGCGTTCGTGGCAATCAACGAGTGACGACTGATAACCCAGAAGCCCAATATGAAGCGCTGGCCAAATATGGTCGCGACCTGACCGATGAAGCCAAGAGAGGCAAGCTTGACCCCGTCATTGGTCGCGATGAAGAGATTCGTCGAGTGATTCAGATCCTGAGCCGCCGCACCAAGAACAATCCCGTCCTCATAGGCGAACCAGGTGTAGGAAAGACGGCCATTGCCGAGGGCTTGGCACAACGTATTGTCAATGGGGATGTACCGACAGGTCTCAAGGAGAAAGAGCTGATCGCCCTGGACCTGGGTGCATTGGTCGCAGGGGCCAAGTACCGAGGTGAATTTGAGGAGCGCCTCAAGGCCGTCCTGGCTGAGGTAACGTCGGCTGAGGGACGCGTCATTCTCTTTATTGATGAAATGCACACCTTAGTTGGGGCCGGAGTTGCAGAAGGTAGCATGGATGCGGGTAATATGCTCAAACCCCTACTAGCTCGCGGTGAACTCCATGCAATCGGCGCAACGACTTTGGATGAGTATCGCCAGCATATTGAGAAAGATGCTGCGCTCGAGCGACGCTTCCAGCCAGTCTATGTGGATCAGCCATCTGTCGAGGATACCATTAGCATTCTGCGCGGTCTGAAAGAGCGATATGAGGTCCACCACGGCGTGCGCATTACAGATGGCGCAGCCATCGCTGCTGCAACCCTTAGTGATCGCTATATTAGCGATCGCTTTTTACCTGACAAGGCCATCGATCTTATAGATGAAGCGGCCAGTCGCCTAAAGATGCAGATCGACTCCAAACCTCAGGAATTAGATGAGATCGACCGCCAGATCATGCAACTGGAGATTGAGAGGGAAGCCTTGAAAAAGGAAAAAGACGATGCCTCCAAAATCAGATTAACCGCCCTCGAAGAGGAATTGGCCAACCTGCAAGAGCAGAGTGCAAGTATTACCAGCCGTTGGCAGAATGAGCAGGATGCCATAGTGGAGATGCGGGAGGTCCGGGAGGAAATGGACCAGGTCCGTACCGAAGTTGAGCAGGCTGAGCGAGCCTACGATCTGCAAAAGGCTGCCGAATTGAAATATGGCCGTCTGAATGAATTAGATCAGCGCCTAACCGATGCTGAAGAACGAGTCCGCCAAGTGCAGAGCCAGGGAGCCTTACTAAAAGAAGAGGTGGATGCAGATGAGATTGCCACGGTCGTCTCCAAATGGACTGGTATTCCGGTGACCAAGTTAATGGAAGGAGAGCGAGAAAAGCTACTTCAATTAGAAGTGATGTTGCATCAGCGGGTCATTGGCCAAGAGGAAGCTGTCAAAGCTGTATCAGCAGCGATACGACGGAGTCGCGCTGGATTGCAAGATCCCAACCGCCCTGTGGGGAGTTTTATCTTCCTGGGTCCAACGGGGGTCGGGAAGACTGAACTTGCTCGCGCCCTAGCCGCCTTTCTCTTTGACGATGAGCAGAATGTGGTGCGTATCGACATGAGTGAATACCAAGAACGGCATACCGTAGCCAGATTACTGGGTGCGCCTCCAGGCTACGTGGGATACGATCAAGGTGGTCAGCTTACAGAAGCCGTCCGTCGCCGCCCCTATTCTGTCGTGCTCTTTGATGAGATCGAAAAAGCCCATCCAGAGGTCTTTAATGTACTGCTCCAGGTGCTAGATGATGGTCGCCTAACCGACTCCCAAGGCCGCACCGTGAACTTTCAGAATACGGTCATCATTATGACCAGCAATTTGGGAAGTCAGTACATTCTGGATGTCTCTGATGATCAAGAGGAGATTCGTTATCAAGTAATGGAGGTTTTACAGAGCCATTTCCGTCCCGAATTCCTCAATCGTATTGATGAGACAATCATCTTTGAAAGGCTAAAGAAAGAGCAGTTGGGGGATATCATTGAGATTCAACTTGACCACCTGCGTAAGCGGCTAGCTGAGCATCAGATGTTGCTCACTCTGACTGACGCTGCCAAGTCTCTATTAATTGAGGAAGGATATGATCCAGCCTTTGGTGCTCGTCCCCTCAAGCGAGTATTACAGCAGAGAATCGCCGATCCGCTAGCTGTCCAGATTCTCGAGGGCAAGATTTATGACGGTGAAGAGATCCTCGTTGATAAAGTCGGCAACGAGCTGACGTTTACAGCAATGGAGATGGTTTCTGCGTAATCTTTGTGGCAGTTCACTTGTAAGGCTCAGGGACTTTAGCGCATAGCAACAAAAAGCCATCCGCGGCTCTAATCTACGGATGGCTTTTTGCGTTAAATTGGTTGTGTTCCAAAGATTGCTGCTCGTCAAGCCCTAATTGAGCTCACTCTGTCTATTCAGAGTCGTTGGAATCAGAGTCGGTGGTGTCGCCCTCAGATTCCTCGGCGTCAGTTGAGTCAGACTCTGTCGCATCATCACTTTCAGATCCCTCGGGGTCGGTCGATTCTGGCTCAGTGGCTTCGCCCTCAGATTCCTCAGTGTCAGTTGCCTCGGCATCAGACGCTTCTGATTCTGTCGCATCTTCTTCAGCTGTCTCGGCATCGGTCGATTCCGACTCTGTTGCATCTTCTTCAGTTGCCTCGGCGTCGGTCGATTCCGACTCTGTTGCATCCCCTTCGGATTCTTCAGGTTCAGTCGGTTCTGATTCAGTGGCTTCCCCCTCAGATCCCTCGGCGTCAGTTGAGTCACCATCAGACGCTTCTGATTCTGTCGCATCCTCTTCAGTTGCCTCGGCGTCGGTCGATTCTGACCCTGTTGCATCCCCTTCGGATTCTTCAGATTCGGTCGGTTCTGATTCAGTGGCTTCCCCCTCAGATCCCTCGGCGTCAGTTGAGTCACCATCTGTTGATTCGCCCTCAGATTCCTCAGACTCTGTCGGAACCTGCTCCGCGGGTTCGCTCTCAGACGGCTCAGATTCGGTTGGTTCAGCCTCAGCCGGCTCTGCATCAACTGGCACAACTTCTACAGGTTCAGGCTCTGTCTCAGGTTGCCCCTCCTCTTCTGAGGCTTCAGGTGGGTTTGTAAAGAGGCTAGGAAGTTCACCCCGCCGAACTCGGGACGGTAGAATCTGCGCTAAATCTTGGGGGCGATCAATCTCTAATAGATCAACCTGATCACGCAGCCAATTTTGATACGCTTCATTTCTCTCCTGGTTGAGTTGGCCTTCGTCTTTTGGACGAGTTTCGTCTTTCTCCAATACTTGGATTATGTGATACCCAAAGGTTGTGCTAATCGGTTCGCTGACCTCACCAATAGGTAGGGCGAAAGCAGCTTCTTCAAAGGGTGGAACCATGCGACCAGGGCCAAACCATCCCAGATCACCGCCATTAGACGCACTACCATCGTCACTCACCTCTTCTGCAACAATGGCAAAGTCCTCACCACCTTCAACAATGCGTTTACGTACTGCCTCTATCTCAGCTAACGTCTCTTCTCTAGTACGTACACTAGGCGTTGGTGTTAAAGTTGGGTCGCCTTCTGACAGCTCAGTAGGTACTGGTGTGGGAACCGGTGTATCTTCACCATCTGGAACAGGTGTGGCAGTTGGCGTCGGATCTCGAGGGCGCAGTAGAATATGACGAGCCTGAACTTGCGTTTCTGTTTCATCAACCAAGTTTACAGAGATGGCCTCCCGCACCTTTTCGGTTGTTAATCGCGTACGAACCAGCTCGCGATACTGATCAAGAGACATATCGGCAAAGTTGTCAATCTCTGCTTCAACAGTCGCAATACCATTCTCATAGGTTGTATCATCCAGAAGAGGGATTGGCGTTGGCGTCAGAGTCGGTGTGAAAGTGGCCGTAGCGGTTAGCGTAACTGTTGCGGTCGAGCTGACATCAATGGTTGGTGATGGCGTTGGCGTAAATGATTCGGCTGTGGCTGTCAGCTCGACTACCGCAGCGGCTGTCTCAGTTGCTTGGGCTTCTGTCTGACGGCCCGTTCTGGCAGCGGCCTGTTGGCGGAGTTCCTCGTCAATCTCCTCATCCGTAACCGTTAAGCCTTGGTTGGTAGCTTCATTCAAGACAACACTTTCATTAACCATCTGATCCAAAACGTTGAGCCCCAATGATTGAGGGTTGCTCAAGGTCGATTGAATCTGATTAATCTGGTTGGTGAAAAATCCTTGACCGCCAAATTGCTGCTCCATCCGCATCAAGTTGCCCAGTTGGGATGCAAGCTGCCCCTGTTCAAAGAGAACCCGCTGACGGAAATCCTTGGTTACAATCCGCTCCTCACCCACTGTAGCAATAGACTGATTTGGAACAACGATAAATGAATAAACTGCACCGATAATAATAGCTAGAAGGGCCAAACCCAAAGCAGTTCCAACGCCTAAATAGAGCTTCCGATTGCGTTCCGCGTCCTGTGCTCTCAGGCGAACTTCTTTACGGGTGATTTCACGCTCTTCTTTTAACTGTTGTTTTCGTTTCTTTTTTGTAGCCATCGTTCTCTTATACCTCTATATAGATGGCCAGAAAAGTTCTGTCCTATCTATTCCGAACGTTACAGAGTAGATTGGACAAATTCGGGAAAAGGCTTTTCTGGCGGACTATACTTGGCTGTGGCACAGATTAAATTAGACTAGTACCTAACCAAATGCCTTCTTGCACTTTGGGCAAGAAAATTATAAATGGTGAGTTATGAATTACGAATGGTAAATGAGAAGAACCCGGCTCTCATGAAGACGGTTTCTTCATTCGCAATTCACCGTTCACCGTTCACCATTTACCATTGTGGTTTATCCACGTTAGGACTTACGCAGTTGAAGGTGGCTGAGCTTGTCGAAGTCACCAGCTCTCACCCTTCGATCAGCTTAGGGTGCGTAACACCTATAGACTAAAATCTCATGGAATCATTCACTTAGTGCTATACATACTTACCATTATCTATGCCCAGCCCCAGTATACTATAGTGAGCTCTGTTTGAAAACAGTAGTTCGTCTTCTCTGGTAGAAGCCATAGGAAACTACCGTTTTCAACACAACCGCACTTTAGTCAATAAAAAAATATCCCTTTCACCATTGACCAGCAGTTGCTAGATAGTAGGTAAAAGGGATGTAATCGCCAACTATTTATCGACGCCGCTTACGGCGAGCAACGCGCATATGTTCTCCGGTGTAAGGTAAGAGGCAAAGATGGCGGGCTTTCTTAATCTCCTTGACAGCTTTACGCTGTATTTTCGCGCTGACGCGAGTCTTACGGCGAGATAGAATACGACCGTACGGATCGAGAAACTTGGTTAGAAGTGGGACATTTTTATAGACAATATCCTTAATATCGATTGATCCCTCAACGCGTCGGCTGCGCCCACGATATGTTGGCCGTACATATTCAGCCGGTGCTCCGGAAGTGTAACGAGGTGTTTCAACTGGCTCTCTGTTATCTCTACCGTAGCGGCCTCTCCGTTGTCGGTTATCATATTGTCCGGAATTCTGGCCTCCTCGTTGGCCCTGCCTTCGGTCCGCACTATTCTCGTTCCTATTCTCGTTCCTGCCCGATGCAGGTGGCCCGCCTTGGGATGGCCTGGCATTTGAATTAGTCGATTCGGGGCTACTCTCCTGGCTGGTTGCTTCAGCAGTAGTTTCTTGTTCACTCATAACAAATCTCCTGATATGGCTTGAGGTATCAATTATTCATCTTCCACTTTCATGGTCAGAAAACGAATCACATCTTCGTTGTAACGTAGGTTCTGCTCAATCGAACCGATAATTTCCGGCGGCATACTCATTTGATGACACATGAAATAGCCATCAAAAAATTTACCGATGGGATAAGCCAACCCACGCTTTCCCCACACTTCTGTCTTGACAACCTCTCCATTCTGACTATTAACGAGCTGAACTACCCGTTCATTAATGGCCGTAATCCCAGCTTCATCTAGATCAGGCTGAATAATATACACTAATTCATATCGACGTCTCTCTTGTTCGTTCATACATTGCTCCTGTGCAGTAGATGGGATTCCCCATCTTCAACATGACTTTCTTTGGAGATGTCCACAGATTCCTTTATAAGTTTTCTGTGAACAGAAAGAGCGGGAGACCAGCTATTGCTTTGTCTCCCGCCGCAATCCATCGGACAGTATATCACAGTCCATTTAATACACCCAAACCTATACAATAATTATGCGAACCGCAAAATTGCCTCTGACATAAAAGCGAAAAAAATCGTCTGATTTACTTGAGTGACGATTCTTGGCTATACCGAACCGAAGGATGTCGATACTCAGTTTTCAAAACGACCGCGGCATGCAACGCAGTAGATCTTATCCGCGTTTTCAATGTTTTCTTTCTTGAGATATTTTGTCTATTTGAAGTATTCTACTATTCTTTAAGGAATGTATAACACCCCAATAAAGAGAGCCTGAGCCATTTTGTTTCCCATAACAGTATTTTCTCTACCCACCCACAGTGATACCGGTTACCTACAGTTAGGTTCGTTCATTACCGGCCTCACCCATCCTGTATTGGGGCCAGAGCATCTGTTAGCCATGCTCAGCGTGGGTATTGTCAGCGCTCGGATGGGTGGCAACGCGATATGGGGTGTTCCTGCCACATTTGTTAGCGTTATGGCCATGGGGGGCGTGATTGGGCTGGCTGGTTTCCCGATGCCGTGGCTCGAGGTGGGAATTGCACTTTCTGTCCTGATACTTGGGGTGATTATTGCAATGGGTCAGACCTTACCTATTGTCATAACCATGATCACTGTCAGTGTATTCGCCACCTTTCACGGGTATGCCCATGGTGCGGAGATGCCTATAATGGCCGCGCCCATCGCCTACATTGAAGGGTTTATGACCAGCACTGTGCTAATTCATCTTGCTGGTGTTCTGCTTGGTCACCTAATGAGCCACCTACCTACACGACTATCTTGGGGAAAACATCTTGCTCGGCTCTGCGGCGCTGGTATTACTTTGTGCGGATGCTTCTTTATCCTCAATCTCATATTTAGTAGTTAAACATGCAACAGGCTGCACCACGGGGGATGAGAATCAACACAGATTGCACAGATTTTGTTCCCTATTCATCTGTAAAATCTTTAAATCCCTGTTATTTAGCAGGACAGATTGCGGTGAAATAAGTACGTCTCCTACTATATGTGGGTGGGTGCCCATTGCAAGATTGAGATCTACTGATACATCCGGTACCCAAACTGACCTGTGCATACATTCCCCCCATTCGTTGAGAGGACACACCTGTATTCGACCCATTCATCACCCATACGACCCATCAGAAGGAGAACCTGCTTCATGTCACTTGGAAGAGAACGTAATCACGGTTGCCGAATTTCAGAGGATTGGCGTTTCAAAGGAATGAGAACACTCATTTTGGAAAACGACCAAATCCGGATAGTCATCGTGGTTGATAAAGGCACCGACATCGTTGAGTTTCGTTATAAGCCACTTGATCTCGATCCGCTGCTCTTTCTGCCTGGCGGTATCCGAAACCCCAAGCAAGATTCGCCTTCGGCCTACACCGACGAGCCATTCCACGACTACTATAGTGGTGGCTGGAACGACATCCTACCATCTGGTGGCGCACCTTCTTCTTACAAAGGAGCTATTTTTGGGCAGCATGGCGAAATTAGCCTAATTCCCTGGGAGACGGCCCTTCTAGAGGATACACCTCAGCGAGTCTCTGTCCGCTGCTGGACTCGCTCAGTTCGTACACCATTTTTTGTAGAAAAGACTTACACATTAGAAGTAGGAAGAGCCACCTTGCAGATCGAAGAGTCAGTCACTAATGAAGCCGGAGAACCCATGCCCCTTACCTGGGTCCAGCATGTCGCCTTTGGCCGTCCGTTTCTAGATGAAGGGGCCGTCATCGACGTACCAGCCAAACGGATCTCCGTTCATGAACCCATGCCGGGATACGAGCCTCGCCGGTTCCAGCCAGGGGTAACAGCCGACTGGCCTCTAACACCGACTCCTGACGGTGACACCGATAATGCCAGCCAGATCCCGGCATATGGTGCCAAACAAGCCCAGGTAATGGCTTATATTCTTGATCTTGAAGATGGATGGTATGCTGTGACCAATCAAGTACGCAAAGTTGGCTTTGCCCTACGCTTTGATCGCAGTACATACCCGTACATCTGGTATTGGCAACAGTTAGGGAATGTGGCAGAAGGCTACCCTTGGTGGAGCCGTACCCACTGCGCCGCGCTCGAGCCAGCCACATATTATCCTGGTGGTGGGCTAGGCCAAGCGGTCGATCAGGGAACAGCACTCATTCTGAATCCAGGTGAATCAATCCAAACAAGTTTACGGGCGACCATCTATGCAGGGCTGAATCGAGTAAATAATGTATCTGTTGAAGGAGATGTCAGTTAATATTGTGAACAAGCCATCACTTATTCAAGGGATTCTTCGCTCCCGTTGTCCAAGCTGCAGGCAGGGTCCTGTCTTTAAGTCCTTTATGACTACGCATAAGAGCTGCTCTATCTGCGGAACAGTTTATGAACGTGAACATGGTTACTTTCTCATGGCTATCTTTGTTGGATATGTCATGAACGGTGTGGTGCTGGCCCCAATTGCACTTTGGGGATACTTTACCGATCGGCTCATTATAGCGCTGACCATTATTGTGTTGGCAATTGTGCTCCTCATTGCGCCAACATTTCACTACTCGCGTATGGTCTGGTTGTATCTCGATCAATTATTGGACCCCAGGCGAGATAGCCAGGATCAGAAGAGCACATCACAAGATATGAGCTGATGCAGGACGGGCAATCGTAGCGGTGCAGCCCCCCGAGCTTGTCGAAGGGGCGCTTTGGCTTCGACAAGCTCAGCCAATAGGGGCGCTTTGGCTTCGACAAGCTCAGCCAACAGGGGGGCGTGAACGGCTACGGCCAATCTATCAAGAGCAATAGCCTGTTGATAGATTGACCTCATTTATTGATAGAGAGTAACCTCCACCGCCTCAGCGGATTGGGTTATAATTGCCCATAGAAATATTCATATAGAGGGCCAGAAAAGTACTGTCCACCCTTCTCGAAAATTTTCAAAGAGAATTGATTAATATAGTCTTTCAGAAAAAGATTTTCATCAGCAGATCTTACAGATTTAGAAAGAAATCTGCGGAGTCCGTTTATTCTGTTGATAATTACGGAAAATGACTATCTTAATGTCTATAGTTGGGACAAGGCTTTTCTGGCGAAGTATACATTTGTAAAATTTGTCTGGGACTACCATTAAGGTAAAGAAGAGGGGAAGGAAGATATTTACGTTGACTTGCCGGTCTGGAATACCTTCCTTCTATGAGCCATCACACAAAATGTGAATGGTTGAGCAGCCAACTCAACTTTTACATTTTATTAACTCAACGTTGACGATTCTATCATAGCCAGATAATTTCTGTCAAAAGCCTCTTTTTTGATAATGATTGATGCGAAATGACATCACAATTATCGACCCTATAGGCCCTGAAACTACGATGATATGGTTATAGGGTTCCGCAAGATTTTGCTCCTACCCACATTTCTATCACAGATACTCAGTTCTGTCTGAGAGCAACCTGTACGTTTTCTATCCAAACGTCTGGAAATCCATGCTTTCAACCAGGGCGCAATATACCTATAGTGAGCTCTGCTTGAAAACGGTAGTTCGTCTCTTGTGGTAGAGGCAATAGGAAACTATCGTTTTCAACACAACCGCACTTTAGTCACACGAATTCAATCGATTCTGGAGCAACCGCTCTGGTCATCCAGTACATGGAGCTATGCTCTCGGCCTTATGCCGATAGTTAGTTCGTCACCGTTTCGTCGCGCCGCGGTTACAAAATGGTTGTAATCGTTTGTTATCGTATCGGTCGTGACATCAATCGCGCCCTTACCACGTCACGAAACGAGCTGACAGAATAAAAAATCAGGAACATATCATGCAAGGTTTAGCCACCTACAATTCAGCCGTAGATACTGCAACAGATAACAGCAGGTCATGGCAGCTACTTCCACTCTCCGGAAAGAGCGAAGAGGCATTGGCAGAGATGACTCAACAACTGTCAGTAGAGTTGAATGAAGGCTCAATAGATCATCTAGCGGCGATGGCTTATCGGCTCCAAAGCGAACCCGAATTTTCCAGCCAACGCAAGATCATTCTGGCGTCAACCACTCAGGATGCGTTGATAGCTCTGCAAACAGAGAATTCCCGCCAACTCTTTACGGCATCACAGAAATATGACAAACCCTCTGTTACCTTCCTCTTTCCTGGCTTAGGCGATCAGCATCTCAATATGGCAGGCCAGCTCTATCGAGACGAATCGCTCTTTCGAAACGTTATTGACGAATGTGCAATGCTCCTTGCCCCTCAGATTGATGTAGACCTACGCAACATTCTATACAAGTCCCACCCCACTGAACCCAAAAATGGATCCCAACATGAATTAGCAAACGAGTCCAAAAATAGCGAGGGGATCGATCTCCGCCAAATGGTGGGTCGCTCGGGCAAAAAACCCAATGTGGGTCGCTTAAAGGAGACTTCTCTAGCCCAGCCAGCGCTCTTTATGATTGAGTATGCTCTGGCTCAGCTCTGGTCTTCATGGGGAATTGAACCTGACGCCATGATCGGCTATAGCCTTGGTGAATATGTGGCAGCTTGCCAAGCAGGCGTCTTCTCACTAGAGGATGCGCTTCGTATCGTCGCCTACCGAGCGCAATTGATCAACGCCTTGCCGGCAGGGGCCATGTTGGCCATCGCTTTGCCGGAAGAGAAAGCCAAGAAGTATTTACGTTCAAACGTCTCTTTGTCCGCTATCAATGGTCCTATGATGTGTGTGGCGGCTGGTGCATCGAATGACGTGGCCCGGCTTGAAAAGAGGCTTACCAGGGAACGAATTGCTTGTCGCCCGCTTCAGACTATCCATGCATTTCACTCCCACATGATGGAGCCTGCTGCCAAGACCCTAGCCGAATTCATTGGCTCAATGGCATTGCGACCGCCCTCCATTCCTTATATATCCAACGTGACAGGCACCTGGATCACGCCTGAACAAGCAACAGATCCCGACTACTGGGTCAGTCACATGCTCCAACCAGTGCGCTTTGCCGATGGGTTGCAAACCCTTTGGGCCAAGCCAGATAACATCTTATTGGAGGTGGGCATTGGTCAAACCTTGGGTGGACTGGCCATGCAACATCCAGCACGTAGGAGTGTAAGCGATCCACTGGTTCTATCTTCTTTGCCGACGAGCTACAGTGGCGAACCAGATATCCTGTATCTGTTGCGCTCATTAGCCCAACTATGGTTGGCCGGTGCAGAGGTCAATTGGTCAGCGTTTCAAAAACAAGAACTTGCATAATTTTTACAGATAATTTTGCGCATAATTTTACGGAGAGAAAAATGGAAGCACTACAGGTTAATGGTCACATGTCCCTAACCAAAGCAGAGTCAGAAAGCTATACAGAGGAGACCTTTGTCAATATCGGCGTCATCGGCGCAGGTGTAATGGGGAGAGGTGTTGCCCAAGGGCTAGCCCAAACCGATCACAAGGTCATTCTGGTTGACATCTCTGACGAGATCTTGAAATCGGCAGAAGATGAAGTCTTTCGTACGGTCCAGCTCAGCAAGATGTTCGACAAGACAGGCGACATTCCTGCACCTGAAGCTGTATTGGCCAACATTACAACCACAACCGACTTTGATGCCCTCTCTGAAGTCGATTTTGTGGTAGAGAATGTGGTAGAAAAGTGGCCCGTCAAAGAAGGTGTCTACGAACAGCTTGATCGCATCTGCCCAGAGCGCTGTATCTTCGCCGCCAATACCTCGGCTATCTCAGTAACCCGTATCGGCTCCATCACAGAGCGGCCAGACCGGGTCATTGGGATGCACTTTATGAATCCCGTCCCCATGAAACCAGTGGTTGAGGTCATTCGCGGTCATCATACGTCAGAAGAGACCATTGCCCGAGCCAATGCCTTTCTGGCTGGCATGGGCAAGGAGAGCGTAGTCGTCAATGATTCACCTGGCTTTGTCTCCAACCGTGTGCTCATGCTAACGGTGAATGAGGCTATCTATCTACTCCACGAACAGGTGGCGACTGTCCAAGAAGTCGACAAGATTTTCCGTGACTGCTTTGGTCATAAAATGGGGCCGTTAGAGACGGCCGATCTGATCGGTTTGGACACGATTCTCTACTCCATCGATGTGCTCTACGAAAGTTATAACGACAGCAAATATCGACCTTGTCCACTGCTCAAGAAAATGGTCGATGCAGGTCTACACGGCCGCAAAAGCGGAGAAGGATTTTACAAGTACTCTACTTATAAGAACTGATAGGTATTAATTCAGAACCGATAGGTATTGATTCAGAAGTGATAGGTATTGATAAAGAATTAAGATGCTTAAGGAATATAAAATGTACCAAGAAACGCAACAACAGATTCGCACTTTTCTTTTGGAAGCCATCCAGTACGAAGCGCTACAAAATGACGATGATATCTTTGAAAAAGGCTTTGTCAACTCACTCTTTGCCATGCAACTCGTCCTATTTGTAGAGCAAGCCTTCAACGTAACCGTAGAGAACGACGATCTGAACCTAGACAATTTTCGCTCAGTTGATGCCATCACCAACCTGGTGGCCCACAAGTCGGGGATGCTGGTAGGAGCCTTATGAACTTAGACCTTTCGGGGCAGCAAAAAGCTTTTCAGGACGAATTTCGCACCTTTGTGAATGATGAAATTCGGCCCTACGCCGATGCCTTTGATACAGACGGACGGATTCCCAGGCGGTTGATTGGACAGTTAGCAGAGCGCAGATACCTGGGCGGTCTGTTGCCAGAGGAGATAGGTGGGTTAGGGAAAGATGCCATTGTTTACGGGTTGCTCCACGAAGAAGTAGGCCGAGGCTGCTCCTCTGTCCGCAGTTTGCTCACCGTGCATGGCATGGTAGGACAAGCTATCACACGATGGGGTACCAACGAGCAGCAGGCTAAGTGGTTGCCCCGGCTAGCCACCGGAAACACCATCGGGGCATTCGCTTTAAGCGAACCGGAAGCTGGAAGCGATCCGAGTGGGATTACCTCGACGGCAACGCCACAGCCAGATGGGTATGTGGTTAATGGCTGCAAGCGATGGATTACTTTTGGGCAGATTGCCGATCTATTCCTTCTCTATGTGCAGGTTGATGGCCGTCCGTCGGCACTATTGGTGGAAAAGGGTAGCCCAGGGCTGGAGATTGTCCCTATCCACAACGTTATGGGGACCAAAGCCTCCATGATAGCAGAATTACGCTTTACCGATTGCTTTGTGCCAAAAGAGAATCTCGTTAGCAAAGAAGGCTTTGGCTTAACCGCCGTCGCGGCAACCGCCCTCGGCTATGGTCGATATAGTGTGGCTTGCGGATGTGTTGGCATCGGGCAAGCTTGCCTGGACGAAAGCCGCTCCTACGTCGGCAAACGCCAGCAGTTTGGTGCCTATCTGAAAGATCATCAGTTGGTGCAACAGATGATTACCAACATGATTACCAATGTTAAGGCGGCTCGATTGCTCTGTTACCAAGCCGGCCATCTGATGAACACAGGTTCTCCCCATGCCATGACAGAGACCTTTGTGGCCAAGTACTTTGCGTCGACCATGGCCAGCCAAGCGGCCAGCGACGCAGTTCAGCTTCATGGTGCCATCGGCTGTAGTCATGAGCACCCAACCCAACGATTCTACCGTGATGCCAAAGTCATGGAGATTATCGAGGGAAGTACCCAAATTCAACAGATGTTTATCGCCCAGAATTGTTAAGAGTGGCCGGTAACTGGGAGTTGGGGGTTGGTAGCTGATGGTAACCGATAACCAGCTACTGATAACCAGCTAATGATAACCAGCAACAATAACCAGGATCTTTAAGACGATGAATGTACAAACTATCGAACAGACGATAACAGCAGAGAGTGTTCAGGCAAGTGCTCAAGTAGCAGGAAATACGAAGCAAAAGACCCTCAAATGCGTTGTCTGGGATCTGGACAATACAGTTTGGGACGGTGTTCTGTTGGAAGATGAGCATGTCACCCTCAATGAAGAAACTGTTAGCATCATCAAAGAGCTAGATCGGCGAGGAATTCTACATTCTATTGCCAGCAAGAATGATCATAACGCGGCGATGGCCAAATTAGAGCAATTTGGTATCCATGAGTACTTTCTCTATCCCCAGATCAACTGGAACGCTAAATCTACTTCGATCAAGCAGATAGCCGAATCGATCAACATTGGCCTGGATACATTGGCCTTCATTGACGATCAATCTTTTGAGCGAGACGAAGTAACCCATGCACATCCCGAGGTACTCTGCATCGATGCCTTGGATATCCCAGCACTTCCCGGCATGCCAGCGAGCCAAATTCGCTTTATCACACCTGAATCTAAGCTACGCCGTCAGATGTACATGAGCGACATTACGAGGGCGGAGATTGCGGATGAGTTTCAGGGAACCAACGACGAATTTCTGGCTACCCTTGATATGAAATTCACCATAAAAGTAGCTGGCGAGGAAGATTTGCAACGGGCCGAAGAGTTGACGGCGCGCACCAATCAACTGAATACCACTGGCTACACTTACGACTATGATGAACTCAACGCCTTTCGGCAAAGCGAAACCCATCAGCTCTATGTGGCCAAGCTGGACGACAAATATGGCACCTACGGTACTATCGGCCTTGCCCTCATAGAGACCGGCACATCTGTTTGGTGCGTCAAGCTCTTGTTGATGTCGTGCCGAGTCATGTCCCGAGGCGTTGGTACCGTTATGCTCAACTACATCATGTCCCAAGCCAAGGAAGCAGGCGTCCGGTTACAGGCAGAATTTGTCTCTAACGACCGCAACCGCATGATGTACATCACTTATAAGTTTGGCGGGTTTGTTGAGGTAGAGCAGCGAGAAGGACACGCTTTGTTGGAGAATGACCTCTCCAATGTTCAGCCGGTACCCAACTATGTAGAGTTAACGATTGTAAAGTAACGAATTGCCACCTAGCATTTTGGCAAAACGGAGATTCTTCGGCTGATTTGACAGCTCAAACGTGGCAGATCGGATAAAGAATCTTCTCGCTTTTGAAGAAAATAGAGATCTATGAGGAATAGTGGGGTGGAGTAACCGTAGCCCGTCCTTTTAGGACGGGAACTCCGTTACATCGGGTGCCTCCCGCCCTAAAAGGACGGGCTACAACATTGCCGTGCCTTGGTCTTACCCCACCAAAAGCTCAGACACCCGAAAATCACTTTGTTGACCCGCTCAGAATGACGACTTTGGTAATTTTGTCGGACAGTGATAGTAAAGATTTAAGTAATTATATAGGAGAGTAAAGATATGGACAGGCAGAATAAAATTGCCCATACAGTACGCGAGTTAATTGTTTATCTGCTCGGTGTTGAAGGACGTGAAATCAGGGATGACATGTCAATCCGTGGTGATTTGGGTGCAGACTCGCTAGATATGGCCGAGATTATCGTCATGCTTGGACGTGAATTTGATATCAACGTCTATGATGAAGAGGTAGCACAAATCACCACTTTGGGTGAGGCAATTACCTACATTCAGAGGCAATCGGATGAGCGGGTCGTGCTCGACGCTCCCATGATGAATCCGGATTATAGCTACTCAGCCATCAGCTAGTCAGCCGGTCAGCTTATGCGAAATTGACCAACTCGCCGACTGTACCACCAGAGCGGCGTCGCGAATGCTTAAATGCTGACATACTAAAATGCTAAGGAATGGGCCGTAAATAACTTGCGCGTTTCGTTCGGGTATGACCCCGTCAAATGACCAACTTATTTAATTCTCGCTCCTAAAATAAGCTGGCGCAAAGATAAGGACAAAAAGATGCAGCAACAATCTGGAAATTCAACTCCCAATCCAGGCAAATTCGATAAAAATAGTTTTGAAAAAGAGCGTCTCGAAAGAGAACGCCTTGTTGAAGATCCATCCAACCTCAGTAGTCTTGTTGACCTGCTGCGCTGGCGTGGGCAAGAACATCCAGATGTGCTTGCTTATCTTTTTTTGGAAGATGGCGAAAGCGAAGAGTATTCCATCACCTATGGTGAATTGGACAGGCAGGCTCGCTTGATCGCCGGCCAGCTTCAGCAGATGAACTTAGCCAATCAGAGAGCGCTTTTACTCTATCCTCCGGGATTAGAGTACATTGCTGCATTCTGGGGCTGTCTCTATGCCGGGACCATTGCCGTTCCAACCTATCCACCCCGCCGCAATCGGCACGATCCCAGACTGCACGCTATTGCAGCAGATTCGCAAGCCGCGGTGGCGTTAACAACGGGCGAGATTCATGCATCGTTGCAGAAGCGAAGTGACGATCTCGCCAAACTAGGCAAGATAGAATGGTTGATTCCCAGCAACATCGAAGGGGAGATGGCCGAAAGCTGGGTCGATCAAGGGCACGAGTGCGACAAGCTGGCCTTCTTGCAATACACGTCTGGATCCACTGGCGATCCCAAGGGCGTTATGGTCTCCCACGGGAACTTGCTCCATAACTCCCAATACATCCGCCAAAGCTGCGAGTTGGTTCCTAGCGACATCTCTGTTACCTGGTTACCCAGCTTCCACGACATGGGTCTGATCGACGGTGTCCTGCAACCCGTCTACGCTGGCATGTTGGGTGTGATGATGCCACCCGTGGCCTTTCTTCAGCAGCCATTGCGTTGGTTGCAAGCCATTACAAAGTACGGAGGCACCCACAGCGGTGGGCCTAATTTTGGCTATGAGCTTTGCATGGAAAAGATTACGCCTGAACAAAAGGCGGAGCTCGATCTCAGCCGATGGACCTCGGCATACAATGGTGCCGAGCCGATTCGGGCCGAGACACTCACTCGTTTTTCCGAAGCCTTTGCTGAGTGCGGATTCCACCATCAAGCTCACTACCCTTGCTATGGCATGGCCGAAGCCACGTTAATGCTGACCGGTTCCGAACTGCACAAAGAACCCAAAATATCCATCGCCCTCGCCGATGAGTTTACACGAAAACGTGTGAAATTGCTTAATAATGTGGTTCCAGACAATGGCAACGACGAAATGCCAGACGCCCCAGGGAACCCCAACGAAACGGCCACAACCCGTCAGCTCGTTGGCTGTGGCTCCCCTGTGGAAGAGATTCCGATTGCCATCGTCAATCCAGAGACCCTAAAGCGCTGTGCAGAGGGAGAAATCGGCGAAATATGGGCTGCTGGCAAAGGCATTGCCCACGGATACTGGAACAGACCAGAACTGAGCGAAGAGACATTCAATGCGTTCATT
This sequence comes from Chloroflexota bacterium, assembly GCA_039028975.1. Taxonomy (GTDB): domain Bacteria; phylum Chloroflexota; class Anaerolineae; order Caldilineales; family Caldilineaceae; genus JAHBNG01. Next base: position 25,488 of record JBCCHB010000055.1, on the reverse strand, counting down.
GCAGATAGTAGCGAAGGTCCCTGGTTGCGTACCGGTGACTTGGGCGCATTGGTTAATGATGAGCTATATGTAGCGGGTCGACTCAAAGATCTAATCATTATTCATGGCAGCAACTACTATCCCCAAGATATTGAGCTGACCGCAGAGCAATCTCACCTAGCCCTGCGACCGGGATGTGGTGCAGCTTTTTCCATCACTCATGACGGTGAAGAAAAGCTGGTCATTGTTCAAGAGGTAGAGCGAACCCACGCCCGTAAAGTCGATATTGAGGAAGTAGGCCAAACCGTACGCAATGCAGTCCTGGCAGAGCACGGATTGCTGCTTTATGGGTTGCTGCTACTAAAGCCAACAACCATCCCCAAAACCTCCAGCGGTAAAATTCGACGTCGGGCAAGTCAGTCCGGCTACCTAAACGATACCCTCAAGCCCATCGCAACATGGGGTCCCTTACCCCATCCACTCCTATCCGGCAGTGAAACGGTTCTCTTTGAAGGGGCTGAGCTTGAAGAGGCTGAGCCAAAAACAGCAGATAACGCTGAATCAATTATCCATGGTAGCGAAGATGCAGAGAATGAAACCACTGGAGATCCCCAGTTAGAGACAGTGGCTGAACCACAGGGAGAGGCGCAAACAGAGACACCGATGGAGACAGAGAGAAACGATCCCGCAGAGGAAGTCTCCACGACGAACGCAAACGACATGCCCTCCACGGCAGAAATTCAGGATTGGCTCATCATCAAAGTTGCAGAGCAAGTCAAATTACCGTCTGCAAAGATTCTTATTACCTCTTCATTTGTCGAATTTGGCCTCACGTCGGTAACAGCCGTCGGATTAACGGGCGAACTAGAAAATTGGTTGGGCTGCAAGCTTCCCCCCACGCTTGCCTATGATTATCCAAATATCAGAGACTTGGCGAACCATCTGACCGAGCATCTTACTGGCAAATCCACTGAGTCATCAGAGGAAACCACAATTTCAGAGGCAGAAGATGCAAATGGCACTCAGGTTGGGGCCATTCAGGCGATCGCAGAGCCGACTAGCGCTCCCAATCCTCACATGGAGCTGACCAGTGAGAGTCACGGCCAAGAAACTGCTGCCAATGAGGCAATTGCGATCGTGGGGCTTGGCTGTCGCTTCCCCCAGGCATCTAGCCCCGACGAATTTTGGCAGATCTTAGTAGAAGGCAAAGACGTTACATCAGTTTACAGCAACAGTCGCTGGTTTGGTGCAGCTCCTAACGACGAAGGAATGGGTCTCGGATCCACCAAAGGCGGCTTTTTACAGTCAGTAGATACGTTTGATCCTGCCTTTTTCAATATTTCCGGGCGCGAGGCCAAGTATATCGATCCCCAACAACGATTACTGCTAGAAGTCGCCTGGGAATCACTAGAGTACGCTGGCATTGCACCTGGGAAGCTGAACAATAGTGCGACTGGCGTCTTTGTAGGTGCCGAGCTGAGTGATTATTCTCACCTTCAGTTTAACGGAGCAGCCGAGGTCGATGGGTACTCTGGCACCGGGGGTGCGCTGAGTATTCTAGCCAATCGCCTCTCCTATTTTCTAAACCTACACGGCCCAAGCATCATGGTCGATACGGCCTGCTCCTCTTCGTTGGTGGCCATCCATTTGGCCTGCCAAAGCTTGCGCCTTGCCGAATGTGACTTGGCCTTGGCCGGTGGCGTCAATATCATCCTCAATCCAACCGTGTCTACAGCCTTGGCTCAGGCTGGCATGATAGCCCCTGACGGCCGCTGCAAGACCTTCTCGGCAGACGCTGACGGCTATGCCCGGGGCGAAGGATGTGGTGTGGTTGTCCTCAAGCGGCTCGACAATGCTATTCGGGATGGCGATCTAATCCTTGCCACCATTCTCGGCTCGGCTGTCAATCAAGATGGGCGCACCAACGGTCTAACCGCTCCCAGCGGATCAGCCCAAAGTGACGTTGTTCGGAAAGCACTTGCCAATGCACACTGCGCACCGGACCAAGTTAGCTACATTGAAACCCACGGCACGGGGACGCCCCTGGGTGATCCCATTGAAGTCAATGCACTGAAGTTTGCCCTAGATGGAGAAGCACCATCCGCAGCTCCCTGCTGGATGGGGTCAGTGAAGACCAATATTGGTCACTTAGAAGCCGCAGCAGGCATTGCTGGCTTAATCAAAGTCGTTCTCGCATTTCAGAACAAGATGATTCCACCTCACATTAACCTGAATGGAATGAACCCCCACATCAAGCTAGATGATAGCCGCTTGGCCATACCGACAGAACCACAAGCATGGGTAGCTATAGATGCCCCCCGCCGTGCAGGCGTTAGCTCATTTGGCTTTGGTGGCACCAACGCCCACCTTATTGTTGAAGAGGGGTTATCCCAAACTGAACACAAAGATGAGCGCAAAGAGGCTGATCAAGCGGGAAATGCGGCTGATGTGCAGGAGCGCCCTCGCCATCTGTTGACGCTTTCGGCCAAGACCGAACAGGCGTTAAAGGAGTTGGCCAACCAGTATGTGAATCATATTGACGCCCATCCGGCCGCGCCCGTGGCTGATTTGTGCTACACGGCCAACACTGGACGTACCCACTTTGGCCACCGTGTAGCCGTAACGGGCAAAACCCTGCAGCAACTGCGCACCGAGTTACAGCACTTCTTGCTGCACGAATCCAGAGAGACTAGCGCAAACCAAAAACATGGCGTCGTTGCCATCAACGCGGTCCCCCAGTTAGCATTCCTCTTTACGGGACAGGGGACTCAATATCTCAATATGGGACGCTCCCTCTATGAAAGCCAACCTCAAGTACGTCAGACCCTGGATCAATGCAATGAAATCTTGCAACCCTACTTAGAGCAACCGCTACTATCAGTACTCTACCCTGAGCTAGAGGAAGCCAAACCGTTAAGCGATCCAGCCTATGCTCAGCCAGCGACCTTTGCCTTGCAGGTTGCCGTAGCCCAGCTGTGGCAATCTTGGGGCGTAACACCCGCTGTTCTGCTGGGACACAGCATTGGCGAATTTGCCGCAGCCTGTGTGGCGGGTGCTTGCTCCCTAGAAGATGGCCTTACATTTATTGCCAAGCGTGGGCAACTGATGAACACCCTCTCTAATCCTGGGAAGATGATGGCCGTTATGGCTTCGCCCGACGAAGTAGCGACTCTCTTACAAAAGGTTGGCGATGAACAGACGGTGGCCATTGCTGCCATGAATGGCCCCAACAACACCGTGATCTCTGGCGATTCGGAGGCAATGGTCGCTGTCATGGCCTTGTGTGCAGAGGCCCAGATTGAGACCCGGAGACTGTACATCGACCACGCTTATCACTCACCCTTGATGAATCCGGTTCTGCCTCAATTGGCAGAGATCGCCAACACCGTCCGTTGGCGGCCCCTCCAACTTCCGATTATTTCATCTGTAACGGGTGACTATCTGCCTATCGATCATGTCTACGGGCAGGATTATTGGGTGGACCAAATGCATCGACCCGTTCAATTTACCACCGCTCTACAACGCCTTGTGGAGATGGGTATCAACGCCTCGGTAGAGATGGGCCCCATACCAGTCTTAACCAACTTTGCCCAGCAGACATTTGAGAACCATCCGGCTGTGCATCAGGATCCATTTACCTTTGCATACTCTCTGCGTAAGGGAAGAGAAGATTGGGCAGTCCTGCTCAACGGGCTGGCCTCACTCTACGTAGCAGGCGTGGAGATTGACTGGCAGGGATTCGACGGCATCTACCGACGGAATCGCCAAATCTTGCCGACTTATCCCTTCCAACGGAAGCGATACTGGCTGGAACCTGCCACCAGAAACCAGAGTACGACCAATGAAGAGACTGATTCGTCATATTTGACCCAAAACCAATCTGCCACCTCACAGGCTATGCAAAGTCAACCTGCTCAAAATCAGCCATCCCAAAATCAACCTATGCCAAGCCAACCACTTCGGGACCAACCGGTACGAGATCCAGCGATTCACCAATTGACCAATGGCAACCGCCTAAAAGACGTACAAGCTATGGGCAGTCGCAACATTTTAGCCGAGTTACAGACCCTTGCGGCCAAAGTTTTAGAGATTCCACTAGACGAGGTGAACCCGCAGATCCCCTTCTTGGAGATGGGAGCAGATTCATTGATTCTAATGGATACCATTCGGCGAATCGAACGAACCTATGGCATTCAGATTGCCATACGTCAAGTCTTTGATGAACTAACCAATTTGGAAAAACTGGCCATGTACATCAAGGAGAGACTGCCTCGTTCTTCAGCATCACAGGGCCAAACCACAACCAATATAGAGCAGAAAAATATGGCTGTCGCATCTTCAGTTGTGTCTGCACCAGTTGAATCGAATTCAGCTCAATCCGCCCAAAAGCTGGCAAGCCATCATCAACCTACATCCGCTGGCCCCAAGCCGAACGGACAAAACGGTACTCAGAATCAATCGTCGCAACCCGTTGCACCATCAGCACCACCAAATCAGTCGCAGCACAATATCCAGAACATATCAGCGGTGGAAAGACTTCTCTCGCAACAGATTGACGCCATGTCTCACCTTATGTCAGAACAGTTGGCTCTATTGCAAGGAGTCACACTAGAAGAAGCCTCTGCAGCGCCTGTACTCAGTGGTCACTCAGACAATGGTCACCCAGACAATGGTTACTCTGGTCACCAGTACAATAACCAGCCGACCACCGACCTACCGACCACCGACCTACCGACCACCGACCTACCGACCACCGACCTACCGACCACCGACCTACCGACCACCAACCTACCGACCACCGACCTACCGACCACCAACCTACCGACCACCAACCTACCGACCACCGACTCCGCGACAGCTTGGCTCACGCCGGTTCAGCAAGAACATCTAACAGACCTGATCCAACGCTACACCCAGCGTACGGAGCAATCGCGAGCGTTAGCCCAGCAGAACCGCCCCATTATGGCCGACAGCCGCGCGTCTGCGGGCTTCCGGCTTTCCACCAAAGAGATGGTCTACCCCATCGTGGGCAAACAAGCAGCCGGTAGCCGGATGTGGGACATCGATGGCAACGAGTATGTGGACATTGCCATGGGCTTTGGTGTTCATCTCTTTGGCCACAACCCAGACTTTATCCAATCGGCCCTCATCGAGAAGGCCCAACAAGGCTTCCAACTTGGTCCTCAAAATGATCTGGCTGGCCAGGTAGTCCGCCTCATCTGCAAGCTCACTGGCGTGGAACGGGTCACCCTGACCAACTCGGGCACAGAGGCCGTGATGACGGCATTGCGCATGGCCCGCACCGTCACAGATCGCAAGAAGGTGGTCATCTTCTCCGGCTCCTATCACGGTCAGTTCGATGGGACCCTGGCCTTGGCCGACGAAACGGGTCGCTCAGAGCCGGTTGCACCTGGCATTACGCCCGGAACGGTGGAAGATCTGATCGTGCTGGATGGCTATGGCAACATGGAGACATTAGAGACCATCCGCCAGCACGCTCACGAGTTGGCCGCCGTGCTGGTGGCTCCTGTACAGAGTCGTCATCCAGACGTACAACCCAAAGCCTTCCTACAGGCCCTACGCCAAATAACCCAAGAGAGTGGCGCTGCCCTCATTTTTGATGAAGTCATTACAGGCTTCCGGCTGCATCCTGGTGGTGCGCAAGCTTGGTTTGATGTTCAAGCGGACATCGTCACCTATGGAAAAATCATCGGCGGTGGATTGCCCATCGGCATTATCGGCGGGCAGGCAGCCTTCATGGACGCCATCGACGGCGGGCAGTGGCGCTATGGAGATGACTCCTATCCGACTGCCACCACGACCTTCTTTGCGGGGACATTTTGTAAGCACCCCCTAACAATGGTCACGGCGCTGGCGACGCTACGTCATCTTGAGCAGCAAGGCCCAGCCCTTCAGGAAGAGCTTACCCTGCGCACGGCTCGCTTTGTGGACCGGATGAATCGCTTCTTTGTAGAAAATGAAGTGCCCATCCATGTAGAACAGTGTGCATCCCTCTTTTACTTTACATTTAAAGGGAATCTGGATCTCTTCTTTTATCACTTGCTGGAAAATGGGGTCTACGTTTGGGAAGGACGCACTTGCTTCCTCTCCACGGCCCACACGGAGCAGGATATTGACCTAATTGTCGAGGCCATTGAAAAGAGTGTGGTCCAGATGCGACAAGGCGGTTTTTTACCACCATTGTCCCAAAGTGCCATAGCAAACAAACTCATTGTCCAGTCACCCTCAACCCTTCCCATCGGTCGTAACGGAGAAAAGCTGCTCAGCAACGGAATCAACGGAACATCCAACAGCGCTAGCCACAACGTCGCTAAATATAACGACTTAGGATCAACCGACTCTGGACCAACCGACTTAGGATCAACCGACCCTGGACCAACCGACTTAGGATCAACCGACCCTGGACCAATTACGGTGCCAACCTGTGAAGCCCAAAAGCAGCTTTGGGCATTGACCCAGATGGATCCAGAGGGTTCTCTTGCTTATCAACTCTCCTACTGTGTCGCATTGGAGGGAGATTTGGATGTGGCCCTGCTGAAGCAGGCTAGCGAGATTCTAGTTTCTCGTCATGAGGCATTACGTACTACTATTTCGGCAGATGGGCTTCACCAGGTAATTGCTGCTGATGTGCCTGTTGCGATCGGAATGACTGATTTTGTTGAGACGGGTATCTGCAAGCTCAGCCAAGAGGTGCAGGCCGATCGCCGCAAACAGTGGCTCAAACGTCTGGCACATCGGGCCTTTGACCTGACCAACGGCCCTCTCCTTGCCATTGACCTCTTGCGAGCTGATGAAAATTACTACTACCTAAATGTGGCGGCCCATCACACCGTAGTCGATGGCTGGTCCATTCTCCGAATGATGGGAGAACTGGCCACCATCTACTCGAACGTGGTTGAGCAGCAGCCGCTGGAGTTGGCCCCGGCAACCCAGTATCAAGAACTGGTCCATTGGCAACAAACTCAGCAGGATAGCCCGGAGATGGCCGCCCACGAGTCCTACTGGCTGTCCAAATTTGAACAAGGTGTCCCTGTTCTGGAGCTGCCAACGGATCGACCTCGGCCCAGCCTAAAGACCTATCGAGCAGGCCAAAAACTTCACCGCTTGGATAGCACGCTGACCTCAGCTCTGAGGAAGTTTAGCGGTACCCACAAGGCTACACTCTTTATGACCCTGCTATCCGCCTTTACCGGCTTGCTTCACCGTCTAACTCGGGCCCATAAGGTGGCTGTCGGCATTCCAGTTGGTGGGCGTCCAGACGAGACGATGAACGATGTGATTGGCTACTGTGCCCATGAGATTATCATCGACAGCAGCCTGACCGATGGGCTAACCTTTGCCGACTATCTAACGCAGCAGCGGAATGTGGTCTTGGATAGCTACGAGCACCAAGATTATCCCTTTGCTTGGCTGCTCAACAAGCTCAATGCACCCAGGGATCTCAGCCGCTCACCACTGGTGTCGGCAGTCTTTAACTTGGATCCCCAGAGTAGCGTCCCCAATTTCGCAGGACTCCAGGCAGAGCCGCTCTGGCCAGAGTGCCAATTTGTGGATAACGACATCATTCTGGACGTGGTAGACCTGGGCGAGGAGCTAGTACTCAACTGGCGATACAATGCCGACCTATTCAATCCCGATAGCATGGAGCGCTGGGCCGGATACTTCGAGGCATTTTTGCAGAGAGTTGTCGACCAGCCCAACGTGCCGGTCAAGACAATCGAACTTTTGGGTGTAAAAGAGCAATCCCAACAGCTTGTCGAGTGGAACAGCACGGAACGAGCCTATCCACTGGACATAGCCTTTCATCGTCTCTTTGAGAAACAAGCAGCCCAAACGCCTGACCAATCCGCACTAGTTTGCGGAAGCGAGCAGATGACTTACGCTCAGTTGAATGAACGAGCAAATGGTCTCGCAGAACAACTCATTCAAGAAGGCGTTGGGAAAGACCAGATTGTAGCCCTATTCTCTGAGCGGACCATGGAATTTGCTACCGCGGTGCTAGCCATTTGGAAAGCCGGTGGCGCCTACCTGCCTTTGGATCCCAATCATCCGGTAGACAGAATTCGCCAAATCATCGAACAGAGCGGGACCAAGCTGGTTCTAGCTTCGGATGAGCTGGTGATTCGGGCTGCTGAAGCTGGGGATCTGCTGGAGACAGCTCCCACCGTCTGGAACATAGAAAGCACCTTGTCTACCTGCCAGCCCAGCGCAGACCTGCCTCTCGACGGCTCGCCCGATGCACTGGCCTACGTCATCTTTACCTCTGGCTCTACCGGGAAACCCAAAGGGGCTATGGTTGAGATGAAGGGCATGGTCAATCACTTATTTGCCAAAGTCGAGGAGCTAGCGCTGACGGCCACAGACCGGGTCGTTCAGAATGCTTCCCAGTGCTTTGATATCTCCATCTGGCAGTTGTGGTCTGGCCTCTTAGCAGGCGGCACCACCTACATCTACTCGGATGAGGTGGCCCACTTGCCCCAGCGCCTAATCGAGCACACTGCAGCAGACCAGATCACAGTACTGGAGGTGGTGCCATCCATGCTGCGTGCCATGCTCGATGATGGAGGCAATGACAGCCCAGATTCATCAACCGAACTGCCCCATCTGCGCTGGCTGTTGGCAACTGGAGAAGCGCTACCACCAGAGCTATCTCGAAGCTGGCTAACACGCTATCCTGGGATTCCCATGGTAAACGCCTATGGCCCCACCGAGTGCTCGGACGATGTGACCCATCACTTTATCCATAAAGTACCAGATGCGGAGACCATGATTACGCCCATCGGCCAAGCCATTGCCAACACCCAGCTCTACGTTCTGGATGAGCAGATGCAGCCGGTCCCCCTTGGCGTAGCAGGCGAACTCTACGTCGGTGGTGCAGGTGTGGGGCGGGGTTACCTAAATGACCCCGAACGAACGGCCCAGGCCTTTGTTGGCAACCCCTTCAGCCAGGACGCCCAGGCTCGCCTCTACAAGACGGGTGATCTGGTCCGCTACGCAACTGATGGTTCAGATGGCACCATCGAATTCCTGGGGCGGCTGGATCACCAGGTCAAGATACGGGGATACCGTATCGAGCTAGGTGAGATTGAAAATGTGCTCCTCCAGCATGAGCTGATTCACGAGGCAGCCGTGGTAGCCCACAGCACCGGGCAAGAGAACACCCTGCCGGCGGATAACCGCCTAGTGGCCTACCTTGCGCCCCAGGCTGAATTCCAGATGAATGGCTCCCAGATGGATGAAGTAGAGACCGTCTCCACCATTCGTGGTTACCTACGAGAGCAGTTGCCAGAGTATATGGTTCCAGCCGCATTTGTTCTGTTGGAACAGCTGCCCTTGACGCCCAACGGCAAACTGGACCGCAAAGCGCTGCCCGCTCCTAGCGAATTCGAGCGCCAAGTTGAGACTGAATATGTCCCTGCCCAAACAGCCACCGAACAACACGTGGCTACCCTGTGGCAGAAGGCATTGAACCTGACCAAGGTCGGCATTCATGACAACTTCTTTGATTTGGGTGGACACTCGCTCATGGCAATTCAGATCCACAACGAGTTGATTAGCCACTTTGGAGATGAATTGGTCAGTGAGCCAAAGCACGGAGGAAACGACGGGGCAACGGAAAATAACCAGCGTAAGTTCTCCGTCATCGACCTCTTCCGCTACCCAACTGTCCATCTGCTGGCCCAATTCCTAGACAAAGGGCAGCCCAACGAGCAGGAGGCATTTGTTAAAGCGCCATCAGCAGAGGAGCATGCAGAGATGCGCAAGGCAGCGCTCATGAAGAATAAAAACAATAAACGACGTCGCATTGGTCGACGCTCGACAAAAGTAGTGAATGGATGAGTCTAGCTAGATGACAGTCACTTTAGAAGAAGTGACTGTCACCTCAGAGGCTAACCACCAACAGAGCCTAGAAAAAACAAAAAAAACGAGAAAAAGAGACGGAGCCAAGATTATGCAAAATGAAGAAGAGTATCAAGAGATAATCGAACCCATTGCCATTATTGGCATGTCGGGTCGCTTTCCAGGTGCCGACAACACAGAGGCGTTCTGGCAGAATATCTGCAATGGCGTTGAGTCTCTGGACTTCTACACCGAAGAAGAGGTCATCGCCTCAGGGGTCGATCCAGAGCTGGCTCAACACCCCAATTACGTAAAAGCCCGCATGAGACCCATTGAGCATGAGCAGTTTGATGCATTTCTCTTCGGCTTTAGCCCAACAGAAGCCGCGGTTATGGATCCTCAGCAGCGGCTCTTCATCGAATGTGCTTGGGAAGCTCTAGAGAGAGCAGGTTACGGCGCACCAGCCTTTCGCCCCAATCGAACCGGCGTCTTTGCTGGAGCTGGCCCCAACCGCTACTTGCTGCATAATCTGGCCCCCAACATGGACATGGCCGAATTTGCCGATGGCTTCCAGATCCTGATCACCAACGAAAAGGATCACCTGGCCACCCGCACATCCTACCTTTTGGATCTGCGTGGCCCCAGCTTGAGCGTGAACACAGCCTGTTCCACCTCCCTAGTAACGGTTCACATGGCTTGCCAGAGCCTGCTCAACTACCAGTGCGACTTGGCACTGGCCGGTGGCGTCTCAATAGAGGTACAACCAGAGATTGGGTATCTGTATGAAGAAGGCATGATCGCCTCCCCTGACGGCCACTGCCGCACCTTTGATGCCAAAGGCCAAGGAACCATCGGCGGCAGCGGAGTGGGCGTGGTGGCCCTCAAGCGGCTTGAAGATGCGCTGGCTGATGGCGATTCGATTCACGCCGTGATTCGCGGCTCGGCTATCAACAACGACGGAGCCTTGAAGGTGGGCTACACCGCGCCCAGCGTCGAAGGCCAAGCCAACGCCATTGTGGAAGCCATTGCCATGGCCGAAGTGGACGCCCAGAGCATCGGCTATGTGGAAGCCCACGGCACGGCCACTACTCTAGGCGATCCCATCGAAATCGAAGCCCTGACTCAAGCCTTCCGCAAGCTGGGTAGTGAAGAGAATGAACATTGCGCCATCGGTTCAGTCAAGACCAACGTGGGTCATTTGGATTCGGCTGCGGGCGTAGCAGGCATTATCAAAGCAACCAAAGCCTTAGAGCACAAAAAGCTGCCGCCCAGCCTCCACTACACGGCCCCCAATCCAGCCATTGACTTTGCCAACAGCCCGTTCAGAGTCAATGCCGAACTGACCGACTGGGAGGCCAACGGCACGCCCCGACGGGCAGGGGTCAGCTCGTTTGGCATCGGTGGCACCAACGCCCATGCCGTTCTGGAGGAAGCACCCGAGATGGGCGACTCTGGCCCCTCTCGGGATTGGCAGCTCCTTCTGCTCTCGGCCAAGACCGACGATGCCCTGGAAGCCGCCACCTTTGATTTGGCCACTCACCTACAAGAGCAGCCCCATCTCAACTTGGCTGATGTGGCCTTTACCCTGCAGGTGGGCCGCAAAGGTCATGAAGCCCGGCGCATGGTGGTCTGCGGTCCCGATTCGGATGCGGCCGGTTCTCTTTTGGGCGGTGAGCCCCAGCGCCTCTTTGGGGCAGGAGATGTGGAAGATGAGCAAGACGTGGTCTTCATGTTTCCCGGACAAGGTTCCCAGTATGTCAACATGGGGCTGGACCTCTATCAGAGCGAAGCAGTCTTCCGCAACCAGGTAGACCAATGTGCGGAAGCGCTTGAGCCGCACCTGGGGCTAGACATTCGCACCTTGCTCTATCCCGGTCAAGAGAAGGGTGACGACCAAGACGATCTCCATGAGATTAGCCAGCAGCTCAACCAGACCCAAAACGCCCAGCCGGCCCTCTTTACCATCGAATATGCCCTGGCCCAGCTCTGGCTCTCTTGGGGCGTCACGCCTCGGGCCATGCTTGGCCACAGCATCGGCGAATATGTGGCGGCTTGCCTAGCGGGTGTTCTATCCCTCTCCGATGCCCTCAAGCTAGTAGCCAAACGGGGAGCGCTCATGCAGGCTCAGCAACCTGGTTCTATGCTGACTGTGCCGTTGAGCGAAGAGAAGGTGCTGCCCTTACTCGATGACGAGCTATCTCTGGCCGCCATCAATGGACCATCACTCTGCGTCATCTCCGGTCCGACGAAACGAATTGAGAGGCTAGAAACAGAGCTGAAGAGCCAAGGGCTGGATGTGCGTCTGCTCCATACCTCCCACGCCTTCCACTCATCCATGATGGAACCAGCCTTGGCACCTTTTGCCCAGGCCCTTAGTGAAGTTGAACTGAGTCCACCTCAGATTCCTGTAGCCTCCAACTTGAGCGGTCAATGGCTGACCGACGATCAGGCGACCAGCGCCGACTACTGGTGCAACCACCTGCGCGGTACGGTCCGCTTTAGCGACAATCTAGCCCTTTGCAAACAGCACGGCTACCAGACCTTGCTGGAGGTAGGGCCAGGCCAGAGCCTCTCCATGCTAACTCGTCGCCAATTAACACCAGGCCAATCTACCACCCCAGACCGCCAAAACGCCATCCCATCCCTCCGTCGTCCTCAAGACGAACGCTCCGATGAGGAAACAGCCATCACCGCCTTAGGGAAGCTCTGGCTAGCAGGCGTGGCCATCGACTGGACCAAATTCTATAGCGAGGAAGAGCGCCATCGGGTCTGCCTACCCACCTATCCTTTCCAGCGCCAGCGCTTCTGGATCGATCCGCCATCGGCTGATGAGCTGAATCGATTGAGCGTTGAGACAAGCCGAGGCATGTTGAGCAAGAAGTCCGATATCAGTGAATGGTTCTACGTACCTTCCTGGCAGCGTTCGCTATTGCTTTCCGAAACTGCGTTGGAAACCATGTCTGAGGCTGAGCGTGATTCCGAAACGGCTCAACACTGGCTGCTCTTTGTGGATCAGCATGGGATCGGTCAAGCGTTGGCTGAACGGTTGCGTCAGGCTGGTCATCAGGTCACAACAGCGGAAGCAGGAAGCGTCTTCTCCCGCCAAAGTGACCATGCCTACACCATTGATCCGCAGCAACCAGCCGTATACGTTTCCCTCTTGAATGACCTCAAGAATCAGGGTCAGATGCCAACCAAGCTGGTTCACTTCTGGAATGTAGACGACACCCAATCTCGTGACGTGACCCGAGAGCGCATCGAACGCAGCCAAAGCTTGGGGTTCTACAGTCTACTCTACCTAGCCCAGGCGCTCAGCCAGCTCAACAGCGCTGACGAGTGCGAACTGATTGTCTTCAGCTCCAATCTCCATGAGATTACTGGCGAAGAAGCCTTGCATCCAGAGAAGATGACCCTGCTTGGCCCCATCAAAGTGATTGCCCAAGAGTTTCCAGGCATTCATTGCCGAGCGGTTGATCTTGCCGTACCTCAGCTTGGCACTCCGGCTCATCAGCGTCTTCAGGCGACCATCTGGAAAGAGGTGATGGCCAAGAGCAGTGATTCGATTGTGGCCTACCGAGGTACCCACCGCTGGGTTCAGACCTTTGATGCGCTCTCGATTCCAGCTCAATCCCATTCAAATCAAAGCCCAGCTAATGAGAATGGAGTGGCGGCAACAACTGAAGTCACTACCAACGGCCAGGCAAGTGAACTAGAAACGCTCATCACCGAATCAAGCCAGCCAGTCCAAAACGGGTATCTCAATGGAAATGGCGCCCATGAGCAAAGCATTGCAACGGTGCCTGTGGGGTTACGTAACAAGGGCGTCTACCTCATCACTGGTGGCTTTGGCAACATTGGTCTTCTCTGGGCCACCTACTTAGCCAAAACAGTCCAAGCCCGCCTAGTCTTGGTTGGACGGTCAGGTCTGCCAGAACGAGACGCCTGGAGTGGCTGGCTGGATTCTCATGATGAAGACGACGGCACAAGCCGCAAGATCAGAGCCGTTCAGGCCATCGAAGCGGCTGGTGGGGAAGTTCTTCCCATGAGCGCTAACGTGGTCGATGGCAGCCAGATGAGCAATCTGATTGCCCAAACACGAGAACAATTTGGCGCGCTCCACGGCGTGATTCACGCAGCTGGCATTGCTGACGAGAGCGCCTTTGACGTGATTCAAGAGATGACCAAGCCCGACTGTGAACGCCAATTTCAGGCCAAGGTCTACGGTGTGGTGAGCCTGGAAGAGGCGCTCAACACGCTGCCAAATGATGAACAGCCTGATTTCTGTCTGCTCATCTCTTCCTTGGCTTCTGTGCTGGGTGGGCTTGGGTACATTACCTACTCGGCCGTCAACCTATTTATGGACGCTTTTGCCCACTATCACAACAGCCGGGTAGTAGAAGGTCAGGCAGGGAATACCAATACCCGCTGGCTGAGCATCAACTGGGATGCCTGGGACTTTGGGGATGAAGAGGATGACGCAGCGTGGGGAACGACCCTGGGTTCGCTGGCTATTGCACCTGAGGAGGGCATCGAAGCGCTTCTGCGCCTGGTTCCCTATCAAGATTCTTCCCAGGTTGTCATCTCCACCGGTGACCTGCAGAAGCGCATTGCCCAGTGGATTCAGCTTGACACGGCAGGTGGTGATGGCAAAGGACCAGACTCATCTGGTAAGCGCCATCCCCGGCCCAACTGGCTGGCCGCCTACGTGGCACCCCGCAGTGAGATTGAAGAGAAGTTATGCGACATCTACCAAGAGGTGTTGAGCATTGAACAGATAGGCATCTACGACGATTTCTTTGACTTGGGCGGTCACTCGCTGCTGGCCATTCAGCTGACCTCCCGCTTGCGTGAGCAGTTCCAGATGGATCTTTCCATCAACACGCTCTTTACCGAATCGACCGTGGCTGGCTTGGCCGAATATATTGACACACTCCAGAAGGTGACAGAGGAGTGGGAGATGCCCGAGAGTGACGAAGAGATTGAAGAAGGTGTGCTATGAGCCAACAGAACCATGAGACAATCCCCCAACTATTACTTTCTCTAAAAGAAGCGGGCATTCGCCTGTGGCTGGAAGATGATCAACTGCGCTACAGTGCTCGCAAAGGGGCCATGACCGCTGACCGACGGGACCAAATCCAACAGAACAAGCCCGAGATCCTGGCCTACTTCCGGCAGGCCTCCGTCCAGAATGGGAGCGAGCGTCCACCCATCCAGCCCGTCCCGCGCGATGGCAACCCGCCCCTATCCTTTGCCCAACAGCGGCTCTGGTTCTTAGAGCAGCTAGAGCAGATGGGCGCGGCCTACAATATCTCCAGCCAGATTCGCTTTGTAGGCGATATGGACGTGAGCGCGTTGGAACGAGCCATCAACGATATCATTGCCCGCCATGAGTCGCTGCGCACCACCTTTGCTCTGGAAGAAGGCGAGCCGGTTCAGGTGATTGCCAGCGAGCTGGAGATTCCTCTGTCCCACGTGGACATGGGCAATCGGGAGAAAGCTGAGTTGGCTGATGAGCTACTCCGTATCTTCAATGAAGAGCACGAGACGCCCTTTGATCTCAGCCAAGGTCCACTGCTGCGGGCCAGCCTCTACTCCCTGCCGGATGATGAGCATGTGCTGTTAGTCATGATGCATCATATCATCTCCGATGCATGGTCCGAGGCCATCTTGATTGAAGAGCTCTACCAGCTCTACGAAAGCCACGTTAGGCAAGAGCCATCGCCACTGGCACCGCTCGCGGTTCAGTATGCCGACTATGCAGTCTGGCAGCGAGAACATCTAACCAGTGACGTACTGGAGCGGCAGATCAGCTACTGGCAAGGACAGATGGCGGGCGCGCCCCAACTGCTGGACCTGCCCATTGCCAAGCCTCGCCCTGCTGTTCAGACCTTCCGCGGTCGGGTCGTTGAATTCAAGCTCGATTCAGCGCTGATGGAGCCAATGCAGGCCATCTGCCGTCAGACTGGTGCCACACCGTTTATGGTCAATTTGGCTGCCTTTGCCTTGCTGCTCCACCGCTACAACAGCCAGGAAGAGCTGGTCATCGGCTCGCCCATTGCCAACCGCAACTTGGCTGGCACCGAGCAGATGATTGGTTTCTTTGTCAACACCCTGCTCATGCGGGTGAACTTTGCGGACAACCCCACCTTCCTTGAGTTGGTTCAGCAGGTGCGCCGCATGGCACTGGACGCATTTGCCAACCAGGATGTTCCCTTTGACCAGGTGTTGAATGCCCTGCAACCCCAGCGTAGCCTGGCCCATGCGCCCCTCTATCAGGTCGTCTTCGACTTGCAGAGCACCCTGGTCGAGCAGCCAGAATCAGATTTTCTGGATGAAATCAACGCAGACCTGGATGTGGCCGTCAAATTTGAGTTGGCTCTCTCCATGACCTGGGGACAGGATCGCTATTCCGGCCTGATTGAATACAACTCGGCCCTCTTCGATGAAGAGACCATTGAGCGCTTTATCGGCCACTTTACAACCTTGATAGAGGGGATTGCTGCTGATCCAGAACAGTCTATTGGGAGATTATCTCTGCTCAGTGATAACGAACGCCAAGAGATCGAAACGTTTGGTGGGCAGGCCGTCGCCGCGCCTGTAGCGCTAGAAGACGAGACCACTGTCTGGCAACGGATTGAGCGATATGCAACGGAGCAGCCTGAAGCGATTGCCTTGCGCTACGCATCCCAAAGCATGACCTATGCTGAACTCAACGAACGGGCCAATCAGCTCGCCCACTATCTACAGGACGCCGGTGTCGGCACTGATGTACCCGTCGTTGTCTATCTAGAACGCTCGGTGGAAATGGTGGTGGCGCTACTGGCCGTGTTGAAAGCCCAGGGTGCCTATGTACCAGTCGATACAGCGTACCCTGGTGATCGAGTCGCCTTTATGGTGGAAGATTCTCAGGCCGCAATTGTTCTGACCCAATCTAATCTGGCCGCCAATCTGCCTGACGCCACGGCTCAACTCTTCTGTCTGGATACCGAGTGGGAGAAGGTAGAAGATCTGCCATCCAACAACCTGCCCAGCACGCCTGATTTGGATAGCCTAGCCTACATCATCTACACCTCTGGTTCGACGGGCGTGCCCAAGGGTGTCATGATCAGCCATCGGGGTCTGCTCCATCTGATTCAGTGGCATACCCAAGCCTTCCAGGTGACAGCCCAGGACCAAGCCACCCAGATTGCTGGAACAGCCTTTGACGCATCCGTCTGGGAGCTGTGGCCATACCTAGCCAACGGTGCCAGCGTCACCCTAGCCGAATTCAGAATGCCCAACTCATCGGCCCATCTGCGGGATTGGCTCATCGAGAATGAAATTTCCATCACATTTATTCCCACGCCGCTGGTAGAAGGGCTGCTGGCGCTGGAATGGCCCAACGACATTCCCTTGCGAACCATCTTGACTGGTGGCGACAAGCTGCACCGCTTCCCGCCGACAAACTTGCCCTTTACCCTCGTCAACAACTACGGCCCCACAGAGAACACAGTGGTGGCTACCTTTGGCGACATTCTACCCCATACGAGCGCAGATGAGACTCACAGCGATGTACCAAGTGATTTCAGTGCGCCATCCATTGGGCGCCCAGTCTACCATACGGGTGCCTACATTCTAGACGAGCAGATGCAGCCCGTTCCCCTGGGCGTTCCAGGTGAGCTGTGCCTAAGTGGGCCCTCTCTGGCGCGCGGATACCTCAACCGTCCTGAGCTAACCGCCGAGAAGTTTGTTGAAGTCGATTTGGGTAGCGGTGAACCCACCCGCATCTATCGGACAGGCGATCTGGTTAAATTTGCGACAGATGGCACCATTGACTTCCTGGGCCGTATCGACAATCAAATCAAGCTTCGGGGCTTCCGCATCGAACTGGGTGAGATTGAATCTGCCCTGCTTCAGCATGACCGAGTGGAAGAGTGTCTGGTGATGGCTCGCGAGGATGAGCCAGGCAAAAAGCAGATTGTGGCGTATCTTGTCTCTCAGGTTTCTGCAGCTGGTGAGAGTCACCTGGCTGATGAAGCCCTGCCGGAAACGCTGCGTCGCCATCTCAGCGAGCAGCTTCCCGACTACATGGTGCCTTCGGCCTTCTTGCTCATTGAGGAGATGCCGCTGACGGCCAACGGCAAGGTAGACCGCAATGCCCTGCCTATTCCCGAGAGTGCCACGGAGCAAAGCCGGGCAGACTACGTGATGCCAACCAGCACCACCGCCCAACTGATTGCCGACATCTGGCAGCGGGTGCTCCAGGTGGACCAGATTGGGTTACATGACCACTTCTTTGAGTTAGGTGGCCACTCGCTGCTGGCTTTGGAGGTTCACAACGAACTCTCCCAGCAGGTCGAAGCGGAGCTATCCATTATCGATCTCTTCAAATACCCAACCGTCGAGGCACTGGCCAACTATCTGGATGAAGCGGCCCATCAACAGGTAGTGACCACAGAACAGACCGACCATACTGACCAACAGATTGGCAGCACGCACCGCTTGGCTGGTCAGATTGCTATTGTAGGGCTGGCCGGACGCTTCCCTGGTGCCAACTCCGCCGATGAGCTGTGGAAGAACGTTCGCGACGGCGTCGAATCCGTTACCTTCTTTAGCGATGAAGAGCTCCTAGAAGCAGGCGTAGATGCCGAGACGCTGGCCGACCCCAACTACGTCAAAGCCAGCGCCATTCTGGATAACATTGAATACTTTGATTCCGGCTTCTTTGGCATGACGCCCAATGAGGCTGCGGCCATGGATCCCCAACATCGCCTCTTCCTAGAGTGCGCCCAAGAGGTTCTGGAAGATGCTGGAACCGATCCGGACCAGTTTGGCGGCAAGATCGGCGTCTTTGCCGGTGCCGGGTTGAGCATGTACCTGATCCATAACTTGGTGCCGAGCCTGAGCCAAATTGAAGGGGCCTCGGATGCCTTCGACGTCATGCTGGGCAACGACAAGGATTTTGTGCCGACCCGCACCTCCTATAAGCTCAACCTCAACGGCCCCAGCGTCAACGTCAATACGGCCTGTTCGACTTCTTTGGTGGCAACCCACATGGCTTGCCAAAGTCTGCTCTCCTACCAGTGTGATATGGCCCTGGCTGGTGGCGTCTCCATTCAAGTTCCCAATATCAGTGGCTACGTCTATCAGGAGGGCATGATCCTCTCTCCTGATGGCCACTGTCGAGCCTTTGATGCAGAAGCCCAGGGAACGGTTGGCGGCAGTGGGTTGGGTATTGTGGCGCTCAAGCGGCTGGAAGACGCCTTGGCTGATGGGGATCAGATCCACGCCGTCATCCTCGGTTCCGCCATCAATAACGATGGTGCCCAGAAGGTGGGGTACACAGCACCCAGCGTCGAAGGCCAATCCACCGTGATCCGTGAGGCGCTACGCAATAGCAATGTGGATGCAGAGACCATCCAGTATGTGGAAAGCCACGGCGCTGGCACCATCTTAGGGGATCCCATTGAGATGGAAGCCATCACCAAAGCCTACCGCAGCCAAACTGACGCGACGGGCTTCTGCGCCGTTGGCTCAGTCAAAACCAACGTGGGTCACCTGGATGCAGCCGCTGGCGTAACGGGCCTCATCAAAACGGTGATGGCTCTCAAACACCAGCAGATTCCGCCCAGCCTCAACTATGAGACACCCAATCCGCAGATCGATTTTGCCAACAGCCCCTTCTGCGTCAGCACGGAGCTGACTGAGTGGCAGCGCAACGGCACGCCTCGTCGGGCTGGCGTTAGTTCATTTGGCATTGGCGGCACCAATGCTCACCTGATTTTGCAGGAAGCGCCAGAGGTCCCAGCGGTTGACGAAGCTATAAATGGCGACAATTGGAGCCGACAGGAAGAAGAGAGATCTCACCTTCTTATCCTTTCAGCCCATTCCGCCCAAGCTTTGACAGATTCGATCCAAAACTTGATAGAATTTCTCCGTTCTAATCCAGAGGACGACCTTGGTACCATAGGGTATACCCTTCAGGTGGGACGCAAAGCACTGCCATATCGCCATACGGTAGTGGCCAGGAGCCACCAAGAAGCCATCCAGGCGCTGACCGAGGCACTGGAATTGAACCAGGATCCAGACGCTGGTAGTACAGACAGCGATAGTCCGAACATAGACAGAACAGACCAGAAACCGATAGACAAGCGACCCAACTTGGCTTTTGTCTTCCCGGATGAGATGGATGCTTCTAAAGCCGGAACGCCAAAGACGGCTGCTCAGGGAGCGCTTCAGTCGTTGGTCAACATAGGACGAGGGTTTTATGCCACATCACCAACCTTCCGCGCCAGCATGGACCAATGTATGGAGCGGATTGAAGCGCTGATGGATCTGAATCTACTGGATCAGCTCTATCCGGTGAGCCAAGAGGTGGTGGCCCAAAGACACGAATCAAACCAGCCTATGAATCCAGCTCAAAATCAGGCTGAACAAGACTTCGCTACTTTTGCCATTCAATATGCTTGTGCCGCCATGTGGCAATCTTGGGGCATTCAGCCTAGGGCCATGAGCGGAAGCGGCGTTGGTGAATATGTAATGGCGTGTCTGTCTGGCGTCATGGCGTTAAGCGACGCCTTGACCCTGGTCCACGCTCGGGCAACATGTCAGCTCAAATTTGTCGATAACCAAGAAGCCATGCAGAACGCATTCCAACAAAAGCTGAATACGGTTACGCTCCATCCGCCACGAAGTGCCTATGTTTCGAGCCTGAGCAACTTCTGGATTAGCGGCGACGATGCCACAGATCCAAATTACTGGCTCCGTACATTGGAGCGACCGGAAACGGTTGCTCAACCCAATGTCGCTCTCCTGGCCGAAGAGGAGACCCTGCTTCTGACCGCTGGCTTGGTCCCCACTCAAGACTCGGCCATGCACGCCATGCTTTGGGACGTGGAAGAGAGCCTGGGTGCCATCTGGCAAGCGGGTGGTCTGGTCAACTGGCATCAGGTGCGGGGAACTCGCTCGCGGCGCCGCATCTCGCTGCCCACCTATCCATTCCAGCGTCAGCGCTACTGGATCGAGCCAGCGCCCACCCAAGAGACCACAACCCTATCTGCCTATGAAGCCAACGCCATTGCCGCCGAGACCCGCCAGACCGATATGGCCAACTGGTTCTACGTCAACCAGTGGGTACAGTCACCCCCGCTGGATGAAAATCAGGCGATTCCGCTGGATGAAAGCTGGGTTATATTCAACAGCCAACAACCAGCCATCACAGAGCTAATCGATACCATGCGCTCGACTGGCTACCAAGTATTCGACGTGCGGGCTGGTGAAGCGTATGCACAACTTGATGACAGGACCTTTACCCTCAACCCAGTCGAGGAGAGCGGCTATGACGACCTGCTGGACATCATCTCTGAGGAGGGAATGCCCCTTCACTACGTGCAGACCCTTTCTTTGAGGGGCGAAGCTACTGAGAGTGCATCCGACAGCGGCTCGTCCATCAGAGACTATATGAGCACCCTCCGCTTGGTGCAGGGCCTCAACGCCTACAACTTTGAGGAGAAGTTGACGCTCACGCTGGTTACCGAAGGGCTACATGAGATTCTGGGCAATGAATCCCTTCAGCCCCAGAACGCACTCCTGCTAGGACTGCAAAAGGTGATAGGCCAAGAGCTCTCCACCATTCAGTGTCGCACCATCGATATAGGGACGGCCAGCCAAGCTCTGCCCAATCGAGCCACTTCTCAGAGCGTCGAGCAGCTCATCAGCGAATTACGCTTTGGCACCCGACTTGATCAAGCCAGCGAAGACGAAGCCAAACAAGCCATCCCCGATCAGATTGTTGCCTATCGTGGCCCCTTCCGCTGGGTCCAGCAGGTTGCACCCGTCACCGTCGGACAGCCATCGGAGGAGCAGGTGCCACTGCGGGAAGAGGGTGTCTATTTGATTACGGGTGGTCTGGGCAACATCGGGTTCATCCTGGCCGACTATCTGGCTCGCACCGTTCAAGCACGGCTCGTTCTCGTGGGCCGCACTGAGTTACCACCTGAAACCGAATGGGCGGAGTTGCTGGAAGAGGCGGAAGCCACTGATGCCCTCAGCCTCAAGATTCGCCGTTTGCAGCACTTGCAAGCGTCGGGTGCAGAGGTGCGAACTGTGGCCGCAGATATGGCCGATTTGGCCCAGGTGGAAGCGCTGTTGACCCAAGCCACCGACCATTTTGGACCCATTAACGGCATCTTCCACGCTGCGGGTGAGACCAGCGATGAGTCGTTCGAGCTACTCCAATTCATGGCTGAAGAGGATGTGACACGCCAGTTCCGACCCAAGGTAGAGGGTGTCAACACACTAGCCCAGGCACTCGCCAACCAGACCGAACAAGAATCGGAAAGCCAGCAGCCAGACTTCTGCGTGCTGATGTCATCCATCTCCTCGGCCCTGGGTGGCCTCGGGTTTGGGGCCTACGCCGCGGCCAACGCCTACCTGGATGCCTTTGCTCAAGCCGCCAATCGCACCAGTCCATTCCCTTGGTTCAGTTTCGCCTGGAGTGACTGGCACTTCATCGCCGAGATCGGCAGCCCAGAGCAGATGCGAGAAGAAGAGCAGCTCTTTGAGCTAACCGCTGGCACAGAGATGTCTCCCCGGGAAGGGACCGAGGCCCTGATGCGTCTGCTGGCTTGGCAAAAACGATCCCACGTGATGGTCTCCACCAGCGATCTTCATGCTCGGATGCGTCAGTGGCTTCAGCCAAGGCCATCCAGTGGCGCTGATGGAGCAGCGGGCAGCGGGCAACGATTCCCCCGTCCCAGTCATTTGGGTGAATGTGTAGCCCCCCGTACCGAGACGGAAGCCCAAATCTGTGCCATCTATGAGCAGAATCTGGGGCTGGAAGAGGTTAGCATCTATGACGAATTCTACGAGTTGGGTGGCCAGTCACTGCTCGCCATTCAGATCGTCTCCCAACTGCGTGAGACATTCCAGCAAGACATTACCATCGATATCTTGCTGGAAGAGTCCAACGTGGCCAACGTCGCCGAATATATCGATATGGTGCAGCAGGTGATGCATGACCATCAGATGGTGGCCGAAGAAGAGGGTCAAGGCATCAGCCTAGGCATCGACTTTGAAGAAGGCATCGACCTCCACGTGAATTTATCAGAAGAAGGATCACTATGATATCAAATGGGAAGGGCGCTGCGTCTCCGGCGCAGCCGAACCAAGAAGAGAACAAACCAGGCCAAAACGGTCTGAAGAATGGTCGCCACGCTAGCCAAAATGGCAGCCAGGATTACAACCAAAATGGAGCGTCAGTCCAGTCGCCCACCCTTGATCTCAGTTCGCTCTCGACGCGGAAGTTTATTGCTCATGTACAGCGACTGGGAATTAAACTCTGGGTTGAGGAAGGGGCGCTCAAATACAAATCACCTCCTGGTCGCTTTACCGATGCCATCCGCAGTGAGCTGATTGCGCGTAAGCCTGATGTGATTAAATTTCTGGGTAGGTTGGTACAGAATCAACCAACCCAGGCATCGGAGATTCAGCCCATTTCGCGGAGTAAGGCGCTGCCTCTCTCCTATGCCCAGCAGCGCCTCTGGTTCCTCGATCAGCTAGATGGAGCCGACGCTGCCTACAACGTCTGGAAGGTGCTCCAAATTAAAGGGACCCTCAACGTCTCAGCCCTGGAACAGGCCATCAGCGAGATTGTCCGTCGCCATGAGACGCTGCGAACCACCTTCTCAATTCATGATGGGGATCCAGTTCAGGTCATTGCACCTGCCCAAGGGGTGACGATCCCCACCGAGACAATTCAGCCCAATAAATCTGAGCAGGAAGTGTGGCTGGCTCAGCGCATTCTGGCCGAGGTAGAAGAGCCATTTGATCTGGCCAATGGCCCCGTCTTTCGGGCGCGGCTGCTGGTATCGGCTCCCGGTGAGCAGATGCTGGTGCTGGTCTTCCACCACATCGTCTACGATGACTGGTCCGACGCCATCTTTATGCAGGAGCTTGTAGCCCTCTACCAAGCCTACGCCTCCGGCCAGCCATCACCTCTAGAAGAGGTAAGTATCCAATATGCCGACTTTGCGGCTTGGCAGCGAACCTGGCTTAGCGGGGAACGCTTGCAGAATCAGCTTGGCTACTGGAAAGAGCAGCTCACCGGCACGTCGGATCTGTTGGAACTGCCCACAGACCGACCTCGCCCACCCATCCAAACCTTCCGTGGCCGCAGCGTTGACTTCTTTCTTGATGCCCAACTGGCCCAAACCCTCAATGAGCTGAGCAAGCAGCAGGGAACTACCCTCTTTATGACTCTGCTGGCTGCCTTCAATGTATTGCTGGCTCGCTACAGCCGCCAGAGCGACATCGTTGTGGGAACGCCCATTGCCAACCGCAGCCGCCGAGAGACAGAAGCCATGATTGGCTTCTTCATCAATACCTTGGTCATGCGCAGCGACCTATCGGGCAACCCCACCTTTTTGGAGCATTTGGCTCAGGTCCGGCAGACTGCCATAGATGCCTATGCCCACCAGGATGTACCTTTTGAACAGGTGGTGGAAGCCGTTGACCCGGCCCGCAGCATGAGCCATACGCCACTCTTCCAGGTCATGTTTGCCGTCCAGACCACAACCTATGAGGGCAAAGGGTGGTTTGCCGAAATGGAAGAGGCACTAGCCAAAGAAGATCTGACCTTAACCCCCTTAGGAGAAGAAGATATATTTGGTGGCGAAGCCGAATCCATGACCGCCAAATTTGACATGGACGTGACGCTAGGCGACACGGGCAACGGTATCGCTGGCTCCTGTGAGTTTAACGCGGACCTCTTCGACTTGACCACCATGGAGAGCTTCTTCCGCCGCTTTGAGCAATTCCTCCAGGCCATCGCAGACAATCCAGACGTTCCCGTCAAGCAAGTCTCATTACTGAGTCAGGAAGAGCTGGACCAACAGCTTATGGAGTGGACCCAGACCAACCGAGACTATCCGCTGGATACAGCCTTCCATCGTCTGTTGGAGGCTCAGGTAGAGCGCACGCCTGATGCTGTGGCAATGGTCTGCGGTGTGGAGCAGGTAACCTATGCGGAACTGAATCAGCAGGCCAACGCCCTGGCTCGCAAGCTACAAGAAGAAGGCGTGAGCGAAGATGTGGTGGTGGCCATCTTGGCGGACCGCTCCATCGAATTTGCCGTGGCCGTCCTGGCCGTCTGGAAAGCAGGGGGAGCTTACCTGCCCCTGGATCCCCACCACCCGGTTGAGCGCATTCAACGAGTGCTGACCCAGAGCGCATCGCCATTGGTCTTGGCCACAGAGGAATTCGCCCAGACGGTGCGAGATGCTTCGTCTACCCTGGATGCCGCACCAACCCTATGGCTGCTAGACCAAGTCCTGGCCGACCTGACACCCGATCCAGAAAATCTAGCAGTCGATGGCTCACCGGATGCCTTGGCCTATGTCATCTTCACCTCTGGTTCCACCGGCATGCCCAAGGGGGCCATGGTCGAGATGCGGGGCATGGTCAACCATCTCTATGCCAAGGTCGAGGATCTGGCCCTCACACCCAACGATAAGATTGTCCAGAATGCACCCCAATGCTTCGACATCTCTCTCTGGCAATTCTGGTCTGCCTTGCTGGCTGGTGGCACGACGTACGTCTACCCCGACGAGATTGCCCACGACCCACAGGTGCTGGTGACTCAGACGGCCGAGGATGAGATTACGGTGCTGG
>JBCCHB010000054.1:0-93706 GCA_039028975.1 Chloroflexota bacterium | reverse complement strand
CTCAGCATTTTCAAAGCCGGATGGCGATGGTTTAGGCGACAACTTAAATTGGGCCGCCTTGTTCCCTTCAACTTGCAGTTCCCAGAACCTTTTGACTTAACACCGCTCGCTTTCCACCAGACTTGAGTAGGGCAGCAAATTGTTTACTTAGTGGTGAATCGGGTGTTTTGGCTTGATTTGCTTGGTTCGGAAACAAAAGTGCCTACCTCACTGATTGTAAACTTTAACTTCTCAGAAATTTCTTCGTTGTGCTTCAGTTTATATAACGTATTCACATCATAATTGTTTGATACTCTAGTACTTATAAAAGCTAAGATAGTATGCCTCTAGTTACTGTTTTTATGACATCATATAACCATGCACATCTAATTGGTGATGCTATTGAAAGTGTAGTTAGACAAGATTTTGAAGACTGGGAACTTTGGATCGTTGATGATTGTTCAACTGATCAAACCCAAGATGTGGTTCAGTCATATCTTGAGCAGGATACTCGAATTTGTTTTTTCCCAAATGAAAAAAACCAAGGCCAATCAGTTCTTTTTGATGAATATTTCTCGAAAATTGAGTCTACATATGTTGCGATGCTGGACTCAGACGACTCATGGCAACCCACAAAGCTATACGATCAACTCGCGGTTATAAATGATGATTCCTCGATAGGTGTGGTCTATTCTGACGCTATCATTATTGATGATAGATCAATGGAACTCCGTAGCTTGCCTAATGCTGGATGGCCGTTAGATGTTGATGGAAAACTATTCAGTAAAATTCATCGTAACCCGACAAAACGCGAAGGGAATCTTCTACAAGAGCTAATGTGGGGGCATTTTATGTGTTTTTCGAGTACATTTATTCGTACGGAGCTAATTGCACAGATCCCTGTGGCCAGAATTCGACGTTCACCAGATTGGATGATTTTTATTGAACTAGCAAAGCTATGTCATTTTGCTTATATAGAAAAGCCACTGACAAATTATCGGATTCATGGCAATAATAAACAGGATCAGGCCAATATCGATCGGACAATTGCAGTAGAACCGCGAGAGTATTTATTGTCAAACTATGCAGGCTTAATACCTAATCGTGCTCAAGCTATCCATCTTCGCCAGCTAGGTCGACAGTACTTACTTATGGATGACTACTTCCATAGTCGAAATTTGTTATTCCGCTCGTTGTCGCTTAACCCTGTTGATATGCGCTCGTGGTACTACTTAGCGCAAGCAATTATACATATGTAAGTATTGATTTGAGAATGCGAGATATACTTATCGAGAATAAGTAGACCGCAACGGTCTTGCTTGTAGAATCCAGCCCCATCCTGGCGCTTGCGGTTTACTGATAATGTTAAAACCAACCAGTGTATTTGTTATATGAGCGAACTAGGTCATAAGACTATCTCTAGCCTTTCATGGAGAGGCATAAGTCAGCTTACATCTTTTGTCGTTCGCTTTATCATAGGCATTGTTTTAGCTCGTTTGCTTGTCCCCGCTGATTTTGGGTTGGTCGGGATGGTATCAGTATTGACTGGCTATGCTAGGGTGGTGGCAAATTTTGGTATTAGTGGAGCGGTAATTCAAAGCAAAATGGTTGATGATACACTTCTTTCATCAATCTTCTGGCTTAATTTAGGATTAGGTATACTTTTGACAGTTATTTTTACTGTTTGTGCCCCCGCAATATCGCTTTTTTATGCCGAACCGCAACTTGCATTGATAATTCCCTTAATTGCTTTAGGCTTCACTATTGATACTTCATGTATATTACATAAAGTCATATATAAACGGCAGGTTGACTTCAAAATAGTAGCTCAATCTGATCTATGGGGCATATTCGGATCAAGTCTCATAGCAATAAGTATGGCCTATTTGGGATTTGGCGTTTGGAGCCTTGTGGCTCAAGTCCTTACCAATTCACTTTTGTCTAGTATATACGTGTGGTATTCAAACAGATGGCGACCGAAATTTATCTTTAAATGGACAGCAATAGAAAGTTTAATGGGCTTCAGCATAGGGATGTTTGGTGTTAGTAGCCTCAACTATTGGACCAATAATATAGATAACCTGCTGGTTGGTCGTGTTCTTGGAGCGTCCTCTATGGGTATCTATGTACGCTCTTACGCACTTATGCTAATGCCGATTTCCAATGTTGGAACGACCATCTCAGAGGTCTTATTTTCGTCTTGGTCTACAGTTCGCGATAACAATGCAAAACTTAGACAACTTTATCTACGTTCCATTGGGGCCATCTCGATTATCGTTTTTCCATTAATTATTGGTCTAATTGTAACGTGCGAGAGATTTGTAAGAGTGGTTTATGGCGAACAATGGATAGAGATGATTCCACTTGTTCAAATTATGTGCATTGCAAGTGTTTTTCGACTGCTAGAGATATTTAATCGAAACATATTTCGTTCTAAGGGTGAGACAGTTCAGGAGTTTCGTTTGCTACTCATACTTCGCAGTATTGTGATTGTAAGTATTATCATAGGTCTGCGTTGGGGGCTTTTAGGCGTAGCAATTGGTTATACTATTTCAACTGCGTTAACATTCATACCCTTTTTCTATTTTTCCACCCGACTCATAGAGCTCAACTTTTTTGATGTTATTCGCTGCCTGCAAGGGGCCACTGGCTGTAGCTTTGTTATGGGAGTCTTAATTTACCTAATAGGCGGTATTGATTGGAAACTCCAATCAGATGCAGCAATTTTGATATTTCAAATGGGTGTAGGTTCAATTACGTACTATATACTGCTGTATTGTTTTAGAATTTCGTCATTTCTTGATATTCAGAATGCTATAAAGCAAAATTTGGCCAGAAATTAACCTGAACAATCGAAACAGAGTACAATCCGAAAAAGACCTATATCTAACCTCTTTCATTATTCTGCACGAATATCAATAAGGGAATCGAGCAAAGTTAATGTTGAAAATGCCGCATATCGGAATGACATATCTACGATATAAGAATCAAATTGATGAAAGATTCAAAACCCTAAATCGGCTAATTGGTTTAGAAGATGTTGCTATTTTTGGTAGTTTTAATACGACTAATGTGGGCGACTTGGCAATTGGGAATTCATTAAAGTATGCCCTCAAAAAGAAAAATATTAGCGCCAGTTTATATGGCCTAAACCATTCAAATTTTGCACGTTACTCGCTGGCATTTAGGGGTGGTGGTGATAGTTTACATGACAGGAATTCGAAGGTTCTAGAACGTCTGTTGGCTGTAGCAAACCATGGCTCTCTCGGGCTTGCCGGCGTAGGTGTACCGGGCTTTGTTACGGTTACTGGCATGAAATTAGTGCGCGAGGTAGTGGAGTCCGCAAAATTCGTTACAGTCCGTGATCATGGCAGCTATGAACGACTTATTGATGTTTTGCCTGATGTACTTATACCGAAGATCAAGGTATCAGCAGATCCCGTTTTTCTCTTGGCAAATAGCACTCGGTGGAAAACTTTACCCCGCCGCTCAGGTCTTGTGGGTGTTGCTGCTCGTCCCGTGCTTACGAAATTAGATAAGTGGGCTATGGAGAAACTTAATTGGTCTGAAAATGATATCACAGAACGAGCATCTAATTATCTAGCAACTCTGCGCCAAACAATCAACTTTTTCCAAGATCAGGGTCAGGAAGTTCTATTTATCCCTTTTGAGGCAGAAGATGTATTTTTTTATCAACGCGAGCTTGCAGACATGAAGATACGGATAGCAAAGTATGAGCCAGACCCTTTTAAGGTGATGAGTACAGTATCAAGCATGGAAGCTATGATTTGCGTACGCTACCATAGCATCATTTTCTCCATGCTAACTGATACACCGATGCATGTAATAAGCTATGCTGACAAATGTGATAGCTTACTAGACAAATTACCGCACATAAGCTCGACTGATAGAAAATCTATGTATGAATTTAGAGAACCAAACTTATCCTACGAACCTCACAAAACAAGAGCCGTCACCAACTCTTTATCACAAGCGACCCAAATAACCATCGAAAGTATTGTTTCGGTTTTATAGCTTGTCAGCTTACCGCTTACCCAGGAGGGGACCTAGTTAGAAAACATGAAGCATTTTCCTCATGTTGCAATAATCTTGCTCAATTGGCATTCGTATATTGACACAAGCGAATGTCTAAATTCATTATGTAAATCAACGTACCAAAATAGGACTATTATCGTCGTTGATAACGGCTCGCGTGATGATTCCGCAGACCAACTTGAGAACGAGTTTTCTGAAATTTCTCTATTGAGGACTGGGGAAAATCTTGGCTTCGCTGCTGGCAACAATGTTGGCATAACACATGCCATAGAACAAGGTGCTGACTACTTTCTTTTGCTAAATAACGATACTTTGGTTAGCCCTGGCTTCCTGGAACCAGCCATTGATTATGCGGAAAATTCCCCTAATGTAGGACTTGTAGGTGGTAAGATCTATTTTGCCCAACCATCTACGTTGATTTGGGACGCCGGTGGTCGCATTGACTGGTTACGTGGACATGGTAAGCGAGAAGGTACGAGACTAATAGATACGGGGCTGTACGAAGATGTACGCCAAACCACTTTTGTTACTGGTTGCATGATGTTGATCAAGCGATCTGTAATTGACCGAGTTGGTCTTTTACCAGAAGAATATTTCTTTGGTGTTGAAGAGTGGGATTATAGCGTACAAGTTTCCCGGGCTGGATTTAAATTGGCATATATTCCTGAATTCAAAATCTGGCACAAAGTAGGACAGGCTCATAACGACCTGTCGCCTAAATATGTTTATAGCTATATGCGTGGCCGTATGCTCTTTATGCGACGCAACGCACCACGGTATTGGTATCTAGTCTGGTTGCTGTCAATGCGTTTACAAAGCTATTACAAAAAACATATCCAATTCCCTAAGTTAGCTCCGGATGTAGCAACTGATTTGGCTAATGCTTTAGATAAGGCATTTCTGGATCACCGTCTGAAATCCGCCATTACGCGCGATGACCTGGAACAATTCGCATAATGCCCAAAATAGTCTTGCTTACGAACGATTTTTCACCTATGGTGGGTGGCATTGCCGATTTTTTGCAGAACATTTGTAGGCTTGTAGGGCGAGATGTGGTGGTACAAACTATACAGATGCCAAATGCAGATTCATTTGATCAGTCTCAAGCCTATTCCATCTATCGTCATGATGTGGAAATGACTTCACTTTATCAGAGAAATGTCATTTTACCATGGAGATGGATACATAAGAGTCATCAGCTTATTTCCCATGATAATAGTGCAATATATCTTGGCGGATATACGTCTAGAATAATTCTCACTACACTGCTGTATTTAAAGGCAAGATATAGAGTCAAAATTGCTGTAGTAGTCCATGGTGGAGATGTCAGAGCATTGCTGCTTCAATCTACTTGGATACGAAGAATCTATATGTTTCTATTGAGATATATCGATCTGTTTATTGCCAATAGTCAATTTACGGCTGATTTAATCCATCGAGAACTCTGTATATCCACAGATAAACTGCATGTCCTGAATCCAGGGATTCACCTACCTGATGCGATGCCATTCGTTGAATCAGGTAATACGAATCAGCTACCAAAGAATTCAGGTAATACACTTCTAACAGTAGCTAGATTAGTTGAGCACAAAGGGATTGATAATGTCATACGTGCAGTGCGGGTGTTGATAGATCGGGGAATAGAAATCAACTACGCAATTGTAGGCCGAGGTCCAGATAAGGAGCGACTCAAGGGCCTAGTTTCGTCCTTGGCGCTCGAAAAATATGTCAATTTTGCTGGGTTTGTACCAGATGATGAGTTACAAGACTATTTCCAGCATAGCTCGATTTTTATCATGCCTAGTCGAGAAATGGCTGATGGTAGCGTCGAAGGCTTTGGAATCGTGTTTCTCGAGGCTGCGGCTTATGGTTTACCTGTAATTGGTAGTTATAGTGGTGGCATATCAGATGCGGTCATTGATGGGCAAACAGGCTTGCTTGTTAACCCCAATGATGTTGACCAAATTGCAGCAGCGATAATGCGTTTGCTAAGCAACCAAAAGCTTGCCGTTGAAATGGGCAAAGCAGGACAACAACGTGTTCAAGATAAATTCGATTGGAACAAACGGATAAAAGAAGTTCGGCAAATCTTAACGTGAAAAATTCTTATGTCTTGTGATGCAAGACGAACAATAAGACTCCTATGCCTAAAAAAATTGAAGGAATATTTTTCTGAGCTAGAATGTTATTTAACTCCGCACATTATCTCTTATTTTTGCCTGTAGTGGCTTTATTCTACTACTTAATACCGTTCCGGTGGCGGTGGGTACTGTTGCTTGTAGCCAGCTATTACTTTTATATAAGCTGGAAACCTGAATATATTGTTTTAATTTTGGTCTCAACACTCATTGACTATTTTGTAGGTATAGGATTAGGGAGCACGAATATTGAGTGGAAGAGAAGGCTACTACTAGGGACAAGCCTTTTTACAAACCTTGGCATCCTATTTTCGTTCAAATATCTTGGCTTTTTTTTGAATTCTTATTCGATGATTGGAGGTAGCTTACCACCGGTTACCCTAGACTACATCGATACAATTATATTACCTGTTGGAATATCATTTTATACATTTCAAACGTTGAGTTATTCTATTGACGTTTTCCGTGGGCGCAAGGAACCTGAAAAAAATTTGGGCATATTCGCACTATATGTCTCTTTCTTCCCGCAGTTAGTAGCTGGACCCATCGAACGTTCAACTCATCTATTACCCCAATTACATCAGAATCACTCTCTTCAGAGAGATAATATAGTGAGTGGGCTGCAGTTAATATTGTGGGGAATGTTTAAGAAAGTCGTTATTGCCGATCGGCTTGGTGAGATTGTTAATAGCATATATGATACCCCTGAGCTCTACTCGTCGTCTGCATTAGTAATTGCTACATATTTTTTTGCTTTTCAAATTTTTTGTGATTTCTCTGGTTATTCGGATATTGCGATTGGTTCAGCACGACTTTTGGGCTTTAATCTAATGCAGAATTTTGATCGCCCTTACATTGCCCGCTCTGTTTCCGAATTTTGGCGACGTTGGCATATCTCGCTTTCAACATGGTTTAGAGACTATCTCTATATTCCGTTAGGAGGAAACAGAGTAGCTGTTAGTCGCTGGTACTTCAATATTTTTGTCGTTTTCCTAATTAGCGGACTCTGGCATGGTGCTAGTTGGACCTTCGTTGCTTGGGGTGCTCTCCACGGCATTTATATGATAGTTGAGCAAATGGCCAGACCATGGACAGACAAAATCAGTAACAGCTTAGACGTATCAAAATACGGAATTATGTTTGAGCTTTTAAGTAAGCTTGTTACCTTTCATCTTGTGGTTTTTGCATGGATATTTTTCCGTGCGCAGTCCTGGAACGACGCGATTCTGATCGTTGGAAAGATATTTCTTTGGCAAAATAACCTTGCAGAGGTGCCACTAGAGCATGTTTTATTTGGCGTGGTGCTTATATTCGTCTTAGAGCTTATTCAAAGCATTCAGAGATCGCTCCCATTATCACAAGCATTGGAGCGATATCCACGATACGCTCGCTGGTCTTTCTATTATGCCATAATTTTTGCTACCATATATTTAGGTTCATTCTTTACAGATCAAGACTTTATTTACTTTCAATTCTGAGTAAAATGGGTGATGTAATCGAGCTGATGCGAAAACATTAGTATTAATGCAGAATGAATAGAAGTGCTAGGATCTGTTGATACCAATTTCGCCAATTGAGGAACGGTATGAAGAAGATATTTCGCGATGGCTTGTTTTTTTGTGCTGGCCTGCTAGTAATTCACTTTGCTTTGGGGTTTATATTTAATAATGTTATTCTCTCGCAAACTGGGCTCGCAAAGAAAGATAAAAACCTTAGATTACATAATCATTTGGTAGATACACTCGTTCTTGGAGATTCGCATAGCTTAAATAATATAGCTCCTACACTGCTATCAGACTCTACGTTTAATTTGGCTGTGGGCGGTCTTAGCTATATGCAGACCTATTATAGGCTAAAGCATTATCTTGAGAACGAGGATAACGGATCTTTACAGGTCATAATTCTACCCTACGATTTGCACTCATTCTCGTCAAATCGAGCCAACAATATAGTCGAACGCCCATATTATTGGAAAAAATATATTGACTATGTTGAGTACGGTTTGCAAACGAATACACTACTTAGAGCGATTCAGATCCGGATTGTTGGTGAAATACCGTATTTATCGGGCTTCACAGATACAGTGAGATTTCTTAAAGCAAATTATCAAAGGCAAGTCAATGAAGATATACTGAGCAGCATCCGTGGTGATTTTTCCAAATCCAAAAATCCAGAGGCCCAAGCAGCTGCACGAGCAAAAGAGCATTTTGGAGGACATGATGTACTTGACTCAACTGCCATCTACTATTTTGACCGCATCATGTCAATCGCCACAACTGCAAACTTGCAAGTAGTGTTAATTAAACATCCTGTATCACATGAATACTATGTAGCAGCAAGTCGCTTTGTTAACACGGGAGAATTTTACGACCGATTAGCTACTCTTACTACGTCTAAATATGACGTTATTGTCTTGGATCATCAAAAAACATATTTTGATCAAAACGATTTGTTTGTTAATTCAGATCATTTAAATGTAGAGGGCCGCCGTCGGTTTACATATACAATTCGAGATGAGTTAAGCAACAAACTCGGTCTATTTATCGATAGATGGAGTATTGGATATTGATTTCATGAGACATATTTGGTTATATCTTCTACCATTGCTTTATTTACCTGACACCTTATTGAGTTTTCGTACACCTTTTGGCGTACTTAAAACCTCCGATGTAGTTGTCACGCTATACATTGTTAGCCTTATCATTGCGCTTAGATATTCGCCTAACCATCCACAGCTATCAGTCAACAGTCTCAAAATTCCATTTCTTTTATTTATGTTCTGGGCTATGGTTGGGACATTGTTGATTCCTATTCGCTATCCACAATATGGATCTACGTACCAGTTACAGTTTGGGTTATTCAAATTAGGGAAATTTGCCCTTTATGCATATGCTGGTTGGCTCACAATGCATAGTTGCATTCAGCATAAGCGGCGGCAAGGCTTTATGTGGTCGTTGCTCGCCAGTGCTACCACTCTGAGTATTTCCATGATAATAACGAGTCGTGATGCAGTGGCTGCATTTCAAATAGATGTAGAAAATCTTGACCAAGCATTAATTGATAACTTAGTTAATGTGGTTTTGGCAATATTTATTTGTCTAATTGTTGGATTTATTCTTAATGAGCAGCTTATGGGAAAGCAGTGGCGCAACATAGCTTCATTTTGCGTAATTCTCATGCTTTTCGGGATGGTACTCGGACGAGGTCGAGGAGGATGGCTTTCAGCGTTTATAGGTGTTTCTTATCTCTTTATTCAATATCGACAATGGCGTGTACTATTCATCATAGGCATTTCTATTAGCTTAATCACTGTTTCATACAACTCATTCCCAGTATTTCGTAGCGAAGTCGATAAAACATTAAACCCTGAACTATATTATAGCTCAATCAGTCATCAGGGTATTGGTGGTTTTGATGATGGTAATCGGATAAATATCTGGGTGCATCATATTCCAAAAATCTTTGAAACCCCATTTTTCGGGAGAGGATTTTTTCACCGAGATTGGTTAGCAGGTATAGCTAGTGCTGGTAGTCACAACTTTTTCTTGCAAATGTTTCTGGAGACAGGATTAATTGGCGGTATACTTATACTGCTGCTCATGTCGAGAATGTGGCAATCGTCCTTACGAATTTCTGTCCGTCAGCAACACCTCCACATCCCAGTACAAGCGTCTATGATTGCGGCAGTAATCGGCGGAATGACTGGAGAATACTACTATGGTGGAATTGGACTATTTTCCATAATAATCTCATATGGAGTAATAGGGAGTATCCCAGATAACGAAAATTGGGGTTTGTATGAACGAATACAGTCCATTCGGCATCGTTTATGGACCCAAAAGGTGCTATCCACAGAGCACATGTGATTTAAAGGCAACAATAGAATCATGAGTTCATTAGTATCAGTCATTATGCCATGCTACAACGCCCAGGATACCTTGGTGCTAGCTTTGGCATCCCTAATTTCGCAGACGTATAAAACATGGGAGTGTGTTGTAGTTGATGATGGCTCAACAGATAATTCTAGAGAGATAATAGGGCAGTTCACAGATCAACGGATTCGGTGTATATCTTTACCAAGCAATCAAGGAAGAGGCGTTGCCAGACAGATTGCGCTTAATCATTCGAGAGGTGAGTTCCTCACTATGCTTGATGCTGATGATTGGCTCTATCCGGACAAATTAGAAAGACAATTAGCTCTCTTCCAAAGCAAACCAGATCTAGCACTAATTAGCACCAGTTTGGCAATGGTTGCAAAAAATGGAGAATTATTAGGGATACGTGGTTCTAGCGGGTTTGAAACAGATTTATCAGTATACGCACCATTAACGCGTCTCGGGGCTACGCCTGTACCACACGCTCCTTCCATGATCAGAATGAAGGTAGCCAAACAATACTCCTATGATATCAACTTGAGACGCTCTCAGGATTCGGACTTTTTGTTTCAAATATTGTCGATGCATCCATATGGGCTTATCCATGAACCATATTACGCTTATGACTGGCAAGCGACACTCACGAGACAAAAATTATGGGGTGCATACTACTATAAGTTAAAGATGTTAAATAAATACTGCCATAGTTATCAAATGAGCTGGCTACAAGAAAGTGTAAAGACATTATTCATGCTAGTTTATACACAGCTGGCCTTTTCAACTGGACATTGGACACGCATAGAAAATCAACGCAATGTACAACCAACAAAACAGCTTGTTAAAAGACATAACACAGCACACGCAGCAATATCTAGGGTAATGGCTGAACTAAAACTCGCAAATAATAAAAACTGATTGGGAACTCATGAAGTGTGAAAACACTGTTATGCTGCGCACGGTCACAAATTTAGCTTTGGGATTTCGAATTTGGACCTCCGTTTTTGCTTGCTCAGTCATAAAAGTGAGGAGAGTTCTACGAAAATCAAGATCATGGATTCTTTAAGATTACGCCCGTGGGCAGCATATGTTTGCTTCGAAGGATGTACTAGATGATGAGTAAATTTCAGTTGAACTTGAAAGAAACAAGGTTACTACAAAAAGTAGATAAACCACGTTCTTGGCTGATAACCGGTGCCGCTGGCTTCATCGGCTCCAACCTAGTCGAAACTTTACTGCTCAACAACCAAAACGTAATCGGCATCGACAACTACTCATTTGGCAAGGTCGAAAATCTACAAGAACTAGCAAAAACGGTCGGGGCAGACGCTTGGTCAAAATTTCGCTTTATCGAAGGTGATATCACTGACTGCTACGTCTGTGCAGATGCCGTTGATGGTGTAGACTTTGTGCTCCATCAAGCGGCCATTGGTTCGGTACCGCGCTCCATTGCTCAGCCTGCCCCCTATATTCAAAGCAATATCGTGGGCTTTGTCAACATAGTTCAAGCGGCCATGCAAGCGAACGTGCGGCGTTTTATCTATGCCTCTTCTAGCTCTGTTTATGGGGATACACCCGAACTGCCCAAAGTGGAAGGGCGGATCGGCTTTCCGTTATCACCCTACGCCTTGACGAAATCTGTCAATGAACAATATGCCAAAATGGTTGCCACGGTTTACGGCTTTCCCAGCATCGGTCTCCGCTACTTTAACGTCTTTGGCAAACGTCAAGATCCCCATGGTGCTTATGCTGCGGTCATTCCAAAATGGATCGCTTTGCTGCTGCAAGGCTCGCCTTGCTTGATCAATGGTGACGGCGAAACCAGTCGGGATTTCTGCTATGTGGCAAACGTTGTGCAAGCGAATATTAAGGCTGCCCTCACCGAAGATCCAGCGGCGCTGAATCAGGTCTATAATGTAGCAGTAGGAGAACAGACGACCCTTAATCAACTCTTCTACGCGATACGGGACGAATTAAGTGTTGTTCACCCAATGAATCCGTCACTAGCTACTGCAGAACCCATCTATCGAGACTTCCGTAAAGGCGATATTCGCCATTCATTAGCAGATATTTCAAAAGTATGTCAGTTATTGGGATATGAACCAACACATAATGTGGAAGCTGGCCTTCATGAAGCGATCCGGTGGTACATTCAGCGTGCCAGTAGAGAGGAAGATCTGCAACTTGCATAATTCACCTATACAATGACGTGAGAGCCAAAGAAGTTCATCTGAAGTAGACCATCCCCATCATAAACACTGTTGCCGTGCATCGGTATTAGGGGAGTACAAAAATATCATGCCCAAATTAGTTTATATTGTCACAGTGTCCATCACCGCCGATCTCCTACTCCGTGGCCAACTAAGAACGATGCGAGATCAAGGCTTTGACGTTACAGTCATTACATCGCCGAGTGCCGATCTGGATCAGATCGCAAAACGCGAAGATGTGCAAGCCATTGCTATACCCATGGAGCGCGAAATCAACTTGGCCAAAGATTGGTGGAGCTTATGGAAACTTTATCGGACGTTGAATCGTTTGCGTCCCGATATCGTTAATGCCAGTACCCCCAAAGCAGGCCTTCTGGGAATGACAGCCGCTTGGCTCGCTCGTATACCGATTCGCGTTTACGTATTACGTGGTTTGCGTTTAGAAACGACTGCTGGCTTGCAACGCTTAATACTTGGCCTGGCAGAACGTGTGACGGCTAATTGTGCCCAACACATTGTATGTGTTAGTCATAGTTTGCTTAAAGTCTACGGAAAATTGGGAATTACCAATCCGGAAAAATTGAGCGTTCTGGGAAAGGGCACAAGTAACGGTATCGTTATAGAGAGGTTTTTACCTACATCTGCTACTCGAAAACAGGCTGATGCATTACGGAATCAGCTTGGCATGCCGTCAGATGCGCCCGTCATTGGTTTTATCGGTCGCTTCACACGGGACAAAGGTATTATCGAGCTTGTCGAAGCATTTGAGCAGGTATCAGTCAAGATATCTACTGCGCACCTACTCCTTGTGGGTCGATTTGAAGAGGGTGATCCGGTCCCAGAAAGAATTAGAAAGGTAATTGAGACTCACCCACGGATCAAGCAGGCTGGATGGGTGTCTGATACGGCTCCCTACTATCATGTTATGAATCTTCTTGCTTTTCCATCTTATCGGGAAGGTTTCCCCAATGCACCCCTGGAAGCCGCAGTCGCAGGTATCCCAACGATTGGTTTCTCTGCCACAGGCATAGTTGATGCGGTACAACATGATAAAACTGGGTTTCTGGTTCCCACCGGTGCCGTCGATAAACTTGCAGCGGCCATGATTCGCTTGTTAGAGAGCAGCGACAAATGCAAGTCAATGGGGATAACAGCTCAAGAGTGGGCCACACAGAACTTTGCCGCAGAAAATGTATGGCAAAATTGGGCAGCTTACTTTCATAAATGTATTGCTGTTCAGAAGATTAATCCTGCAGTACAGTCCAAAATAGTATAAAAACGTCACAGCGGTCGTTCTACCGCTGCGACTCTACAACAAAACAATCAGTCTTCATCTACTCCCCTAGCTTGGTCGGCGACGGGAGTAGAGAGTCTCTTGTCGGCACACAGAATGTGCCTCGCTTGTGCGCGTATTGCGCATGTGTAGATCGTTTTGTCTTTTTTAGGGTACCATCCAACAAACAATATGGCAACGAACACGGGCCAAAAATCAAAGATTCTGCCTGCTGCGGTCAGCCTCATTTCAAGGGTAGATCAATTCGAAGAATCAGATCTGGTACAAATTGCGTGTATTTATCAGCGTGAAATGGGGCAGGGGTTTTTGAGTTCTCTGGGCGATGAGGTGGCGCTGGCAATCTTTGAAACAGCCTTACAAAGTCCTGATGGGTTTTTGATTGCTGCTCGCGATAACCAAAGTAATCAGATTTGTGGTTTTGTCTGTGGTGCTGTCAGTACAGGTGCCTTTTATAAGGCTTTCCTGTTACAAAAATGGTTAGTTAGCTTGCGTTATGTAGTGCCAAAACTCCTCACTCCAGCACGGTTATGGCGTGCCATGGAAACGCTCTTCTATCCCACTCGCCGTACTGCTACATCATTTCCTAGCGCTGAGTTGCTCGTCATTGCGGTCCAGCATCACTACCGCGGTAGGGGGACGGCCCAGCAGCTCTTTAGCATGCTCCAGAAAAGATTTGCTGACAAAGGAATCGATCAGTTTAAAGTAGCAGTAGGTGCTACTCTACCCCGGGCCTGTCGATTCTACGAGAAGCTTAACCCTATTAGCGTAAACCCAATAGAGGTACATCAAGGTCAGCCTAGCTTGATCTATGTATATGAGACCAAGTAGCTAACGAACTAGAAGATAAGAACTATAGTTTTCGAATTGAGCTGAGAATAAAATTTAACTTTTTCCATTTGATACTTTGACCAAACCAAAGATTTCTCGGCTGGTCTTCTGAGACTAAACGAGTCTTTTGGGTCAAGAAATAGGTCAAATTGATCAATCACATTTCACGAAACCCGGCGTCGCAAGCGACCACTTCGTGAGCGAAATGACATTTTCGGGGTTTATTCAATAGAGAAGTTTTTATCGAGTCACATCCGTCACGTCAATGAGCCATCCGTCGTACTTTGGTGACGCAGATTTGTTGTATTAAGCGAACCAAGGGACGTGTCCACATGTATCATGAACAGATTTCCAAAAAGGGGTTCTTTATTGAACCCGCTCAGAAGCCATCGGGGCTTAAGTTTGTTGACCGGGTGATCAAACGCCTTTTCGATATTGCGATTGCACTAATCGGCTTAGTCGGAACCTCCTGGCTCATCTTATTTGCCTATATCTTAGCTACCATCGACACCCGCCAGAGTGGCTTCTTTACCCAGACACGTATCGGTCGACATGGTAAACCCTTCCGCACCATCAAGATTCGCACCATGCGCAAGGTAGCTCAGGTTAAGACCACAGTAACAACTTCTCAGGATCCGCGCATTACGAGACTTGGCCGCTTCTGGCGTCGCACCAAAATCGATGAGCTACCCCAACTCATCAATGTGTTATTGGGCCAAATGAGCCTAGTTGGGCCTCGACCAGACGTACCTGGCTTTGCTGATCGGCTTGTCGGGCCAGATCGCATTATTCTCTCCATACGCCCTGGCATTACCGGGCCAGCGACTCTAGTCTTTCGGAATGAAGAAGAACTCCTGGCTCAGCAGGAAGAACCAGTGCGGTACAATCGCGAAGTCATCTATCCAGAAAAAGTGCGACTCAACCGTGAATATATTGAGAATTATCGTTTGTGGGATGATTTTCGCTGTCTAATGCAGACGGTATGGAATTAAGTAGTTGGTTACGATATTATCCTTTATCAAGTGAGTCAATGTGTATGTCCATGCTTACCGAAACAGCTACCCCATTAACACAAATGAACCATCGAATGTTCCCATCGCAAGAGGTCACCCCTGCCCCGCGCATCCATCTCTCTACTCCCCACATGGGTAGGTTAGAAGAACAGTTCGTGGCCGAAGCGTTTGCCACCAACTGGATTGCCCCCATAGGACCACATGTAAATGCGTTTGAGCAGGAGTTTGCCGAGTTAGTCGGTGCATCTCATGCGGCGGCACTCAGCTCGGGAACGGCAGCTCTACATCTGGCACTTCTGCATCTTGGGGTTGGCCGTGGCGATGAGGTAGTGGTCTCCACTCTGACCTTTGCGGCTAGCGTCAATCCTATTATCTATCTGGGCGCCAAACCTCTCTTTATTGACAGCGAAACCGAATCCTGGAATATGGATCCTGAACTCCTGCGCGAAGCCTTGGTGGAACGAGCACAACGCAGCAATCTACCCAAGGCACTGGTGCTGGTCCATCTATATGGTCAAAGCGCCGACATTGATCCAATACGAATGCTATGTCAGGAGTATGGGGTGATTCTTATTGAAGACGCAGCGGAAGCCTTAGGCGCAACCTATAAAGGTAGCTCACTAGGCACACTAGGAAAAGCGGGCATCTACTCCTTTAATGGCAACAAGATTATTACCACCTCAGGCGGCGGCATGTTGGTCTCTGACGATGCAGAGTTGATTGCTCATGCCAAAAAGCTCGCGACCCAGGCCCGGGATCCGGCACCCCACTACCAGCATAGCGAAATTGGGTACAACTATCGGCTCAGCAATGTCTTAGCTGGCATCGGGCGGGGGCAGCTACGTGTATTGGAAGAGCGAGTCCTAGCGCGGCGACGCAACTTTGCCTATTACCAATATCATTTAGGTGATTTGCCTGGTATCGATTTTATGCCTGAAACGTCTTGGGGACGACACACTCGCTGGCTCACGGTGATCACGATTGATCCCAGAAAATTTGGGGCTTGCCGTGAAGATCTACGTCTTGCCCTAGAAACCGAAAATATCGAAGCTCGTCCCGTCTGGAAGCCCATGCATATGCAGCCTGTCTTTGCTCAATATGAGCCCATTGGTGGCTCGGTGGCAGAATCTCTGTTTCAAAACGGTCTTTGTCTACCCTCTGGTTCAAATCTGACAGAGAAGGAACTGGGAAGGGTTGTCAAGGCAATCAGGGATTGTCATCAGGGCTGTCGCGACTGAGGCAGTTTCAGAAGATAATTGCCCACATGCTCTGCTGGAAGTGGCATATGATTTAATTCTCGTTCCCAATAAGTAATTTCATTGGCGTTCATTCCCTATTCGCGTTCCCCTTTGGTTCTGACTCGTCCAGGTGAGGGAGCTACCTAGTCGAGAATGATGTACTCAAAAGGTTTTAGTAGGTATTATGATTCAAACAAATCCCCCCTGGATACGTTTTTGGGACGGTTTACTGCATTTGCGTAACCGCCACTTTTTCCTCGTAGATTTTCTGGTTATTTGTCTCACGCCGGCACTGGCTTTACTCATACGCACAGAACAGCTCTCTAGCTTAGAAGGCTATGCTCAGGGTCTGCTCGTCTATACCGCTTTGTCAATACTGACCAAATTACCTATCTTTTTGAAGGTTGGGCTTTACCGTCGCTACTGGCGTTATGCTAGCCTGGATGAGTTGGTTCTCATCGGTAAGGCATCTATTGCTTCGAGCGTCGTAGCTGGGTTAGTGATGTTCTTATTGGCTACCTATCTGCCTGCCTTGCCTCGGTCGATACCAATTTTGGATAGTCTGCTGGTCCTTCTCTTGGTTGGTGGATTGCGCTTTAGCGTTCGCCTCACAGAACATTGGCGAAGGCAGCAGGTTGACAAGAACGCAACCCGAGTCGCTATTATGGGCGCAGGTGCAGCGGGTAATCTTTGCTACCGAGAGATCCAACGCAGTCCGCAGCTGGGTCTTAAGGTAGTTGGCTTTTTTGATGATGATCCCCTAAAAGCCCAGGCCAATATCCATTCGGTCCGGGTCTTGGGCAACCGTTATGAGATGGCTCAGATGGTCAGCAGACACAAGATTGACCAAATGATTGTTGCCATGCCTTCAGTGCCGGGCAAGGTGGTCCGTAAGATTGTGGCAGAGTGCGAACGGCTTCCGGTAGAGGTCAAGATTATGCCCAGTGTCTCCGAAATTATACGCAACGGCTTTACCATGGATACCCTTCGACAGGTCCAGATCGAAGATCTTTTGCGGCGCGACGCTGTCCAGACCGATGCAGTTGCTGTTCAGAATCTCCTCGAAGGTAAGCGAGTCTTGGTTACTGGCGGTGGCGGCTCTATTGGTAGCGAGCTATGTCGGCAGATTCTCTCCTGTCGGCCGGTTAAACTCATTATCCTAGGACATGGTGAAAATTCAGTCTTCGAAATTAATCGCGAGCTGCAAACTTATATAAAAAAACACTTTATGGTTGAAAGTGCCCCGCAGATTGAAACGGTCATTGCTGATGTCCGCTTTGCCGAACGCCTACATTACCTCTTTAAAGCCCACAAGCCAGAGATCGTCTTTCACGCCGCTGCTCACAAGCATGTGCCGCTCATGGAAAAGCATCCTACCGAAGCGGTGGACAACAACATTTTAGGAACCCGCAACGTCCTCAACGCATCGGTAGGGACAGGCGTGCAGCGATTTGTCATGATCTCCAGCGATAAGGCCGTCAACCCCACCAATGTGATGGGCGCCTCCAAACGCTGTGCTGAACTGCTGGTTCATCAAACGGCAGAGCAGACGGGACTGCCCTACGTGGCCGTTCGCTTTGGCAATGTGCTGGGCAGCCGCGGCAGCGTTGTGCTGACTTTCAAAGATCAGATTGCCAGCGGTGGTCCAGTGACGGTAACCCACCCCGACATGAAGCGCTTCTTTATGACCATACCAGAGGCGGTTCAGCTGGTTCTCCAGGCCGCAGTTCTCGGTTCTGGTGGTGAGGTCTTTATGCTCGATATGGGTGAACCGATTAAGATTTCCCAACTGGCTACCGACCTAATCGAACTCTCTGGTTTGGAGGTAGGCAAAGATATTGATATTGTCTATAGCGGGTTACGTCCTGGTGAAAAGCTCTTTGAAGAGCTTTTCATCGAAGGGGAAGAGTATGGTCAAACAGCCCATGAAAAGATAATGACTGTTTCTAACGCGGGTGTTCTGGTCCCCGCTAATCTAAAGGAGCTGATCGAGCTTTTGACCACCTCTTCCGCCCGCA
This sequence comes from Chloroflexota bacterium, assembly GCA_039028975.1. GTDB lineage: Bacteria > Chloroflexota > Anaerolineae > Caldilineales > Caldilineaceae > JAHBNG01. The sequence continues at coordinate 75,060 of JBCCHB010000054.1, read as the reverse complement.
ATGACTACAAGGCCATATTCCGCCTTTTGCGTCTTTTGGTCCCCGAATACCAACCCGAAAAGCGAGCAGAATCAAGTCGTCCTCCAGAGGAACCTTCAACCATTCTGCTCCAACAGAGCTGGGTCAATGTACCATCATAAACAATAAGGTCGCACATGGTCCTAACCCTAGTCCAGCAAGGCATAGGTAACTTTACAGTAACACCTGGTACAGCGCCTACGATTGCTTTGAATCCATGTTAACTACACTTTTGCCGGGCCTGACGAACTGTGAGATCCCATTACGTCACTCTACTCTAGAAGTAATCATTCTCTCCCCACCAGCAGGCTGAGCTTGCCGAAGCCGAGTTTCTCCTTCGACAAGCGTTCGACTGGCTCACGCCAAGTCTCGGGGGGCGTGAACTGCTACCCTACTCTAAAATGTCCTTCGGTAATCAGTTTGTTCCCCGAATCCGCTGTAGTTTGCCCTCATCAATCGTAAGCTCGCTGAAAGAGCCTTTGCCGATTCTTATGATATGATAAATAGGCATTGCCCCCAACAATGAGACCCACCGTAACGCCGTGATCATCGACCACGTTGACTATCCATAACGGGCTTTTCGTAATCTGAATCGGTTGCCAAATCACCAATAGCAGAGCTATCCATCCGCCTTCGCTTGCGCTCCATTTTTGTCATTCTGATACGAAACCTCGCTAGACCTTAGGAATTATTCGTGAAACAAGAGAACATCTCACAACTTCTAGATACCATCGGCGATCTAGTCGAGCGACTCCCTCTTGAAGAGATGGAGCGGAGCAGCACGGCTGATGGCGGTAGCGATAGGGCAGGGCTGGGCGGCGCGATTGATATCAAGGCCTATGTTCGCTTACTCTGGCAATGGCTCTGGCTGATGATCCTCTGTGCTATCCTCTTTGGCGCATCGGCCTACTACTTGGCCATTACCGCCACCCCTATTTACCAAGCCACCAGCACGTGGCGAGTAGATGAGGGGAGCAATCCAACACCAACATTCACTGATATTAGGCTCGGTGCATTTACGGCCCAAACCTATGCTCAGATGATGGCCTATGCGCCCGTTAAGGAAGCGGTGGCGGCTCGGCTCAATTTGGATCCGGCGGTCTTCAACAAGGACGTGACGAGTATCTCTGTAACGCCAGTACGAGATACCCAATTACTCAACGTCCGTATCCAAGGCGTCTCACCGTCATTGATTGCCCTGACAGCCAATACCCTGCCCGATGTCTTTCGCGAGCAGATTGCGGCTGAACAGTCTGAGCGCTTTGCCGCATCCAAAACCAGCTTGCAGGCTCAGATGAATGCCATTGAGCAGAATATCGAGCGCATTCAGGATGGCATTGAAGGCCTAGACAACCCCATCAATGCTGCTGAAGAGCTAGAGATGGCTCGACTACAGAACTCTCTCTCTCTCTATCAGAACCAATTTGGCAACTTACTAAACAGCTTTGAGCAGATCCGTGTCGAAGAGTCTCGCTCTTTGACAACCCTGACTATTGCCAATCCGGCCCGGCTACCCAATAATCCGATTCGACCGAGGGTCTTGGTCAACACATTGATGGCCGCTGTGGTGGGAGTTTTGCTGGCCTTGGGCTTTGTCTTCTTGCTCGATTTCCTCGATGATCGCATAAAGACACCGAGAGAGGTTCGTCGCCTATTCAATGCACCCTTTCTGGGTGCCGCGGCAGATATCAGCACTGGCCAGCGGCGATGGGAACCTCAGGATGCACTCATCTCTCTACATGCTCCGCGTAACCCCATAACCGAAGCCTATCGGGGCATACGTACCAATCTGCAGTTTGCCAACGTGGATCAGCAAGTCCGCTCCATCATGGTCACTAGCGCGCTGCCCAGTGAAGGGAAGACGACGACCGCGGCAAATTTGGCAGTGGTGATGGCCCAATCAGGACTCAAAGTAGCCCTTGTGGATGCTGATCTGCGCAAGCCCAGCGTGCATAAGATCTTTCAGGTTCCCCAACGTCCCGGTCTTGTGGATGGGCTGATGCAAGAGAATGGATACATCCTCTCATCCTCTGGTGAGCGCAACATCAGGAATTTGTACATTACGCCTAGCGGCCAGCGTCCACCCAACCCGGCTGAATTGCTTGGCTCTGAGCGCATGAGCAAATTCCTCATTTCGCTACAAGAGCAGGTGGATATAGTCATCTTTGATGCGCCGCCTGTAGTGGCTGTGGCCGATGCCCAAATCCTCTCAACCATCGTTGATGGCGTGGTCTGTGTGGTGCGACGAGGAACACCTCGTCAGGCTATTTCCCGAACTGCCGAATCACTGGGACAGGTGAACGCCAATCTGCTTGGCTTTGTCATGAATCGTATGGTAAAGGCGGACGGCGAGGATTACTACTACTATTACAACTACTATTATGACGAAGTACACGCGAATGGTGGGACTGATACGTCAGACCAAACACCACGCCCAAAGCACTATCCAAATGGTTATGGCGAGGGGCAAAATGGGAGCGGACCAACATCTTGGGTGAACTCCGTTAGAGATGGCCACGCTAAAAATGGCAAAGTACAGAGTCAATATGAGCTATATAATCAGCAGACAACGACGATTCGGGCAGTGGGAAGTCGGCGAGGTTCATAGCGATCTATTCGTGGTGTGTACTGGCTTTGATGATTGTTCGGTTTGTATCTCAATCCGTTGTTGTATTTGAGCATAACCACAAACTTTCACGAATACAATGTCCCATAAATCGGGCTGGTCTGCCGACGAGCAAGCCCTGTTCAGAGGGCGTTGTTTTGGAGGCCGGTTCATTTATGGCCGGTTGGGCATCACCAACCCATCGATTTTGCTACCTCCGACGACATCACCCATGATTCTTCTATTGACAAGATAGCCTATCTGTTTTTCAACCGTGCATCGCATTCTTCTACTCTTTCCCCAAACTGAGAGGATCCCCTTTCACTTCCTCATCCCTTCATCCCTTCCCCACCTGTGATATAATGAGAATCTAAATCGTATCATCATATTCCGACCTGCATAGCTATTTTCGCAATAGGGTAAAAGTCATACACAACCGTCTTGGGAGTACGCCGCGTGCGGGTTTAGCCATCTATGCGACTTTTGCAGAACAGTTTATTTGCTCAACCAGGATACCCAACACCATGCGCAAATTTTCATCATACGGACCCATTAGCAAGCAGTCCCACTTTTACGTCCCGCGCACTGAGATGATCGACAACGCTTGCCTACAACTTCTGGGCGAGGAGCCAACAGAGGGCGGTCACTACATAACCGTTTGGGCACCCCGGCAAACGGTCAAGACGTGGCTGCTCTTGGAAGTGGCGGAACGACTGAAGGCTTTGGGTGAATATGATGTGGCAATTCTGACCATGCAGTCTGCAAAAAGCGCGAAGACGGCAGAAGATGCGTTGGAAATTTTTGTGACCGAATTGCGAACATGGTTCGAACGTGACAACCTGCCGTATATAACCGATTGGAAGCAGCTCCGCACGCTCTTTACCTCGGCCTATTTTGACAAACCTCTCATCCTCATTCTAGATGAGTTCGATGCCATGCAGTCCAAATATATCAATGCTTTTGCCAATGAGTTCCGCACCATCCACGGCCACCGGCGTAACGAACATACGAAATCCACCTCCGAAAAGACGTATCTGCTTCATGGTTTGGCCTTAATGGGCGTACGGAGCGTGTTGGGGATATGGGGATAACTGCATACTGCCTCAGTTACCCCCATTCCCCCAACATCGGCGACTTCGGCGGGAACGTGCCATCTACACTCATCGTTGACGTTGGTCGCTCGCTTTGGACGTCTTTATTTTCTTAGGGTTCGTTCTTTTCTTAAGTTGATCCATTTACACATCTTATTTGACACAACCTGAATTCTGACCGAAACCTATAATCGGCATGATGCAACCATCACGTCCCATGATTTTGATGTGGTCTTTTCGGCTGGGCTAAACCTCCTGCCCAACAACAATATTCTTAAGATTATTAGCAAGGCCAATCAAGACCCCTATCGTCAGACGGTACTTAATCTTTTCGATACCGATAAAAAGATCCTCTTTCGCTACGACAACCGGCATCTAAACTTCCTATTTCTCAATGGTGTTGTTGAACCCGAAGCCGAACCTGATCTCACCTATAGTACCCGCTTTTCCTCACCATTTGTGCAAAAACGGCTCTTCCACTTCTTTGCAGATGAACTCACGCCGTCTCTTAGTCGTCTCTACAACCCTTTTGAAGATATGTCCGCGACCATCACCGACACCTCCCTCTCGGTACCTCACCTCATGCGTCGCTATGAAGTCTACCTGCAGCAGAATCGAGAGCGTATCCTCAAAAACGCCCCCCGTCGCGAGACCGATGACCGGGTGATAGAGGCTATCTTCCACTTCAATCTCTACACTTGGCTCTACCAGTTCCTGAGCGAATTCGATGGGCGAGTTACGCCTGAGTTTCCTACAGGAAACGGTCAAATTAATCTGTTGATTACCTATGCTGATCGGCTCTATGGCGTGGAGGTGAAGAGCTTTACCAACCGCAAAAAGTACCAAGATGCCCTAGGACAGGCAGCTCGCTATGGCAAGACGCTCGAACAATCTGAGATCTGGCTTGTCTTTTTTGTGGAAGCTGGGACGACGAGAATCGCCAGAAATATGAAGTCACTTATCAGGATGAGAAGACAGAGATCATGGTCCATCCAGTTCTACTGGCCACAGGTGGCTGAAGGGTTGTTATCTACTTTTCTCTTCGATTGGGATCGGCTCCAACCGGCATCCAGCGAATCTTGCCTGTTTGAGTATCTAAGTAGGTTTCACCCCACTCAAAGCGATCATCATGTTCTAGCGTACGAAGGTAACGAAGCGCTCCTGATGGCTGTGGCACTTCAGAGGCATTTCTCTCTTCTTTCCCGTTCGCATCTTGGTGTCGCTCTTTTACATGGGCGTCCATGAGCAATTGTTGTATGATTTGCAGACTTTTTCCTTTGCTCATCGTACATTCCTCCAAAAGGTTGCTTCACTCACGCGTAGGCATCATAAACTGCTTTGCCAATGGCCCCAAATGCCGAATCGATCTGATGGATACGCTCGTGCTCTGCAACAGGATCATCTTTGACGGCTTCTGTATCCCAACGGCAGAAGGCTGTAACGGCAACGTGACATGTTTCACTCACATATAGAATCCCGGCATCGTTGCGGATGCCAGATAAGGTTCCGGTCTTGTGGGCAAAGGGTGTTCCCTCAGGTAAGAAGCGAGGCAGACGCTGATTGAGCTGCTGCTGGAGCAGAATGTGGAGCATCTGGTCACAGGCGCTTCTGTTGACGACCTCGCCTCGGAAAATCAGGGCCAACAGTTGGGTCATGTCCTGAGATGTGCTGACGTTGTTCTCTGGCCCATCGCTAAAGGCCCGCCCATCATAGCGGGCCGGGGGAGTCGCTTTGGGGCTGTCAAGATTGGTCAAACGCCACGTAGGATCGGCAAATTCGCTGCCCATGTCCTCGAAGATACCCCGGATGGTCATGGTCATGTGGATGTTAGCCAAACCCAACTGCTTCATAAAGTCATCGATTTTGGCGACGCCTAAGCGATTCATCACCATATCGGTGGCCGTGTTGTCACTGATGACGATCATAAGGAGCAGCAGATCATAGACAGTTGGCTCTAGTCCATCTTTTAGGTAGGTCAAGATGCCTGAGCCGATATTCTTCTCGGGGAAGGTGAGAGGCCAGCGATCTTCCAGAGTGAATGCGCCCTCTTCCATCTGGCGGAAGGCTTCGCATAGGACAGGGATTTTGAGCACGCTACAGAGAGGAAAGGGACGCTCTGGGTTGATATGGAGTGTCTCGTCGCTCTCTAGATGATGAATCGAGACGCCAAACGCTGCGTTGGCCGTTTGGATAATGGATTGAATTTGGGATTGAAGCTCTTTCATAGTATGCGAAGGTATAAAATCAACTCTGAAACATGGCCAAATTCTGGTTGCTCACGCAGTGCCCGCTCTGACCAAGCTGACGGCTGAATTGCTGAAAGCTTTTTGACTGTATCGGGGGACTTTCAGTGCGCTTCAAGCGCATGCATAGTAAAAGCTATGGACTTTCAGTTCATAGTGGTTGACTGGGTGCTCTTGAGTTGGCTGAGCCTTGACCCTTTTTTGCGGGGCTTTCTGTTGGCGACACGAGTCTTGCGTTTGGCTGAAGGGCCTTTGGGTGTTTTGCCCCGATTCTTGTTGGAGACAGTTTTGGGAGAGCGGCTGGGTTGGAATTGAGTGTAGGTTTGAACCAGGGACGCGGTCGCTTCGCTTGTATCCACACTGCCCAATCCGAACCCTGTAATACCGCGTAACAGATCACCACTTTGGGATAGCTGATTCCCTACATGGTTGAGATCACCACCGGCTTTGGTCACCGTTCCACCCAAGGCGCGCATGTGCTCCGCCACTTCTTGGAACTCTTTGCCCATCTCGGCCAGTCGTCTAGATCCTTTCTGAAGCTGCTGACTGGCATTCTCCACAAGGGTGGACTCACCCCACTCAATACCGCTGATGACGTCGAACCCCATCACTTCTGTGTAGGTGGGTTCGATGGTGGGAATAGTGACTTCATCGATTTGATCACCTAGGTTGTCGATAAATTGAGCCACATCGGCCAGCTCACCCTGGCAACGATCGAGGGCCTTGGCTGCAAGCTCAGTCAGATCCCGGACGCTTAATCCCTCTTCGCCATCCTGACCTGTGAGAAAAACACTGGCCCGGACCGCGCTGTCACCGGCGGCCTCAATGGTATCTCCTGCTTTTGCCAGCAGCCCAGGTAATTTATCCAGCAGGCTAGCAATCATCCCACGATGGGCCATGACATATTGAACCACGTCTATGATGTCATTGCGATTGTCCCAAACCAGATTGACCGACCCGAGAATCTTCTCTCGATCGTCCCAGACCATATCCACTGTCTCGGCAGCCCGATCAAAGTCGAAATCTTCAAGTACATCCAATACAGTGTTGAGCATGTCAATGGCCGCTGGTTGCTGGTTACTGATGACTGGTGTGTCGTTCTGAATATAATTGACAGTTTCCAGTCTCCCTCTACCCTATTTTTCGGTCGCCGTTACTTTGATCATCTTGTCACCCTGGCGGACGGCATCAACGACATCTTGACCTGTGGTAACTTTGCCAAAGACCGTGTGATTGCCATTAAGATGGGGCTGAGGCGCATGGGTGATGAAGAATTGGCTGCCATTGGTGTTGGGGCCAGCATTGGCCATGGAAATTACGCCCGTCTCGTGTTTGAGGGGGTTCCCTTTGGTCTCGCAGTTAAATTTGTAGCCAGGTCCCCCTCGGCCAGTTCCGGTGGGATCACCACCTTGGATCATGAAATTATCAATGACCCGGTGAAAGACGACGCCATCATAGAAGCCATCTTGAGCCAGGCTAACAAAATTGTTGACCGTGTTGGGCGCGTGTTCGGGGTACAACTCTAATTCGATGGTTCCGGCATCGGTCTCCATATTGATAGCATAGACTTTGCTTGGATCGATCTGCATGGCGGGCGCGGCACTATATTGTTTTGACATGTTTTATTCCTTTGTAACCATTTGCATGAAGTTTTTAAGTATTTGTAAGCCGACGGTATGACTCTTCTCTGGGTGACACTGGATACCCCAGGCGTTTTTGTAACGGACAATGCTCGGATAGTCGATTCCGTAGTCTGTGTACGTTAAGACGGCATGGGGACTGCTGGCATCGCAGTAGTAGCTGTGGGCAAAGTAAGCATATGCCCCATCGCGAATCTCCAGCAAGAGCTCATCAATCGCTGACTGCTCTTCTACTACTACGTTATTTACCGTGCTATTTCCTGTTGAACAAGCCTGAAGGTGTGGAGATGTTTGCCCTGCGTGCATTGAAGGCTTGGCATGATGAAGCTGATTCCAGCCAATTTGGGGTATCCGTAACGTTCTTCCACTGTGGGCTGCATCAGCCATATCCTTGGGGAAGCGACGCACTTGGCCAGGGATGATGTGCAACCCCTCGTGCTGACCCATCTCTTCACTTTCGTCAAATAGAAGCTGCATGCCCACGCATATGCCTAATAGTGGCAATCCTGCTTGGACTGCATCCAACAGAGGCTGATCCAGTTGTTGGTTTCGCAAATTATCTACGCTATCCCCAAAGGCACCTTGACCGGGCAAAACAACGGCTCGCCAGCGGGTTAGATCGGTGGGCGTATCCACGATGTCTACTGGGATGCTCAGAGGCGTTGCCACCGTTTCAAATGCTTTGTAGACGCTTCGCAGATTTCCTACACCATAATCCAGAATCGCTATCATGTTTCTTTTTTGTCCTGAACCGGTCTGCTTGGCTAACGGCTATCTGTCTGCTGCTCAGATGATAGTAGAATGTCTGCTTCTGGACCACTCTCTGGTTGGTCGCTGCCTGACTGGTTGCCGCCAATATTGATCGTAAAGTTGCGTACCAGAGCGGGTGGAAAACGTTTTTGCGCAACGGCCAATGTGAGGCTGCGAATACGGGTCTCTGCTCGGTCAATATCTACTGGTGATAGGCTTTGGCTCGATACAGCTTCATCAAATTCTTCCTCATGCAGAACCGTTACTTGGCCATCGGCTCCGATCCATAAGCCCAAGAGCAATCCTTCCGTACGATAGATTTGACCTTCCTTCGTTAAGGGTTGGCAGATGGGAACATACGTGCCAATGGCATGACCTTCAGAATCGAAGTACCGATCGACAACCTGCTGATCATCGGATAGCCAGAAACGGAACCAAATATAACTGGGGCCTGCAATGAGGACAGGGGAATCACCGCGTACCGGAAGAGAGTCGGTTGGTGCATTCTGCGTCCATGTCGCGCGCTCAACCAACATATCTCCGGGCCACTCTGCACGATAATCTGTCAGCAGAGTGTGAGTTTGCCATTCACCACTTTCTATGACTTTAACATCCATGGTTGTTTGCTGATCTTCTGTGAATTGTTATTCGCTCGTCAGCCGAAAGTGTGCCGAGTGCCACGTTCATAACCTAATCGAAGTCGGCCGCACACTTTCACAGAGGAGCCTTAATATTTTTTGACGATGGCTCGATAGGCAACAGGTTCGCGGAATTGAATCAGCTGCCGATCTTCACGAACATCCCGAATGCGATCAAGATCAATGGTCGCAACGGCATATCCCTCAACTGGCTCATCCAGAACAGTGTACACCTCCCCGGTAGGACCCACAACCAAGCTATCACCTGAAAACCGCATGGTCGGCTCTTCCCCAACCCGATTGGCCGCAGCAACAAAGATGGCGTTTTCACAGGCTCGGCTAATCAAGTGCGCTCGCCATGATTCACTCATTTGGTCTTCCCAATTCGCGCTTAGGATTGCTAACTCGGCCCCTTCCAAAGTTAAGCCGCGAGCCGTCTCTGGAAAGGCTAAATCTCCTCCAATCATCAATCCGAATCGACCCCAATCAGCATCGACGTTGATAAAGCGAAATCCATTGCGGTAGACCTGCCGCTCTTCACCTAATAGATGTACTTTGCGGTATTCGCCTGCAATGTCCCCCTCTGGCCCAAGGCAAACAACACCATTATAAAGGATGCTTTCAACTTTCTCTTTGATGACGAGACCAAAGACGATATGGGCGTTAAAATCGCTGGCTCGTTTGGCCAGATAATTGCTAGAGTGGCCAGGAACTCGCTCTGCCAAATCTGTTGCACGCAAGCCTAACTCCGTGCCAGTATAACTTAGCTCTGGAAAGACAATGAGATCGGTTCGTTGTTCAGTACAAATTCGTTCAACGAAATCACCCATCTTGCGCAGGTTGGCTTCTGGATCGGCTAATTTGGGGGCCATCTGTACCAGAGCAATTGTAACTTCACGTGCCATAGAGCTCTTCCTCTTCATCTTGATGAGTCTGCTGCAAAGACGCCAATGGGTTGGGGCTACAAAGCTTTCGCATTGCCATAGATGATTGAACCGTTTTGCATGAGAATCATTTATACAATGTTTATCTTACAATATTGATCTTACAGTAAAATTACATCAGGTTATCTGTCAATCTGTAAGTATAGCATAGTCATAGAAATTCACCATTTATTCACTTATGCGTTACAATAACAGAAAAATCTACGCAGAGAAATTCACGCTCTATAAAACGGTGCGGCTGTTTTGATAAGAGGCCAGCCCTATACTCACTAGATACGACGACGCAGAATAAGTTAAAATTTTCGTAATGAGGAGTGTATTTTAATGAATCGCGAAGCAGGATGGCTCCGCAAGCTATACCCCGTACTAATTGTCGCAGCAATTGTCATTAGCCTTGATCAGTGGACAAAGGAGTGGATTCGCCAAAACGTACCCGAATATACCTCCATGGCCCCTATTGAATCCTTGCAAGATTACTTTGTCTTTGAGCATGTGCGCAACTACGGTGCCGCTTTTGGCATCTTGCAGAATCAGACCATGCTCTTTACGGTTATTGCCATTATTGTAACCATTGCAATTATGGTATACGTGCGCTACTTGCCCATTGAGCAAAGACTTGTTCGAATTTTGCTTGGACTACAGTTAGGTGGTGCTATGGGCAATTTGATCGATCGCTTGTTTGTCAACGATGGCGGGTATGTTACGGACTTCATTAAGATGGGAGTTCCGAGCTACTATTGGCCCAATTACAATATTGCAGATAGCGCGATTGTATCCGGTGTGATTGGATTAGGCATCTACATTATTTGGGATGATATCCGTCAGCAACGGGCGCAAAAAGCCGTTGAACGCCCAGCATAGTTCTAGCTGTAGAATTCTATTCTGCGTTCGGTTTGAAAGCGGTTGTTTCTTTGCTCTACAAAAGCAACTGAATGATTGTTTTCAAACGGAGCAGGGTGTAACGGTGTGAATCCTCAAGCTCTTCTCGTACCCCAAGATGCCCAAAGCCAGCGGCTGGATCGCTGGCTCTCTGTCTGTTTTCGTGAAAAGAGCCGCGGAGAAATTCAGCGCTGGATCAAAAATGGATTGGTCACCGTAAATGATCAACCTGCCAAAGCCAGCATGAAGGTCATACCAGGGCAGAGAGTTGTGGTAAAGATCCCCCCACCTCCCGCTGATTCGACCCTCATTCCTGAACCGCTCCCTCTTAACATATTATTTGAAGACGCCAATCTGGCTGTGATCGATAAAGCTGCTGGTATGGTGGTCCATCCCTCTCCTGGCCATGAGCGGGGGACATTGGTCAATGCTATTCTGCATCATTGTCCTGATATCGAAGGCGTGGGTGGCGAGCGGCGACCTGGCATTGTCCACCGTCTAGACAAAGAGACATCTGGGCTGATCGTTGTAGCCAAAAATGACTCAACTCATCAATTTCTGCAGGCCCAATTTCAGACCCGCACTGTCTATAAAGAGTATTTGGCCTTGCTAGAGGGTGTGGTCGACCCGCCCACTGGTCGAATCAATGCACCCATTGGACGCCACCCTGTCCATCGCCAGCGCCAAGCCATTCTTCCTCCTGATCCCCTTACAGGTATATCCCCAGGACGGGAAGCCATCACCGAATACGAAACGGTAGGCGTCCACACCTCGCCCGTACGGGACAGCACCGGATTGGCTCACTTTAGCCTAGTTCGGGTCATTCTCCATACGGGACGCACGCATCAGATACGCGTCCACTTTGCTTGGCGCAAACATCCCGTCGTTGGCGATACCTTGTATGGGTATCGGCGGCAACGGCTTCAGCTAAAGCGACATTTTTTGCACGCCTACCGAATGCGACTACGGCTACCGAACCAAGATGACGAACAGGAGTTTGTCGCCCCCCTCCCACCTGAACTAGACCATATCCTTGCCTCGATGAATCAATAACGGTTTCATATCAGAGCATTCCAAAGAAAATAAGCATCGCGGAGAAGGCGTTCTCTTGAGCCAGTGTCAGTCAAGGTAGAACCACATTAGAGAATGCTGCTCTGTAAATAACAGGAATTAAAAGATTGCAGAGATGAAAAATCTACGCAATCTGTAAAATCTTTGCTGATTTTCACCCGCCCGTGGTGCAGTTGGATAAATGAATGTCTGCTCTGAAAAAAGGGGACGGATTCAGATGAATTGGCAGGAGCAGTAGTTCACGAAAGTACAAAGAAACGTGGAATGAGCATTCTCTAATGCGGCCGTTTCAGATAGGGACCGGCGTAAGAGAACGCCTCCTCCTCAAAATCGTGAACTACTGAGAATCTATTTCTTGGAATGGCCCTAGAAGTTGGCATGGTTCCGTAGGTTAATTTGGCCCCGACCTTTGTCACGTTTTGCCTATCTCATTGGTCTTACTCTTTGTAATGACTTGATTTCTTACCTTTAGAGAGGCAAAATATGACAAACGAAATAACCAATATCTTAATTCTCGGCGGTGGGTATAGTGGGGGCATGTCAGCATTACGCTTGGCTGGTCGCACCAAAAGATTGAATACCACCATTATTACGATTATCTGAGTTTAGAAACTCTGTAAAGTTGTCTTGAGAGATTGTGAAAAGCTCAGCGTTTGGATACGCCGATAGAAACTCTTTCTCTGTGGACTTCTTTATCGAGCCTGATTTCCACTTAAATTCAAACCCCAACAGTTTCCCCTGTCGCTCTTCAACTAAGTCGATCTCTTTTTGGTCATATGTTCGCCAAAAGTACGTGTTAACAGAACGACTAGCATACTCATGTGCCTTTCGTCGTTCTATCATCAGAAAATTCTCCCATAATTGCCCGATATCGTTGCGCAAAGCAAGCGGATTAAAGTTCTGGATAAGGCTGTTACGCACCCCGTTGTCATAAAAGTAATATCGGGCGTTCTTGCTAATCTCTTTTCGTAAATTTCGAGAAAAGCCGCCAACCCGGTAAATAACAAAAACCTTTTCTAGAAGATCCAGGTATCGCTCAACAGTTTGCCTGTTCATGCCTAAATTTGTAGCGAGTTCATTGAGTGATACTTCGTGTCCAATTTGATACGCCAATAGCCTCAAAAGATCAACAAGTTTATCCGCCCTTCTGAGTCCTTCAAGTTCAAGCAAGTCAAGGTAGAGATATGAACCGACTAGCTCTCCCAATAACCGTTCACGTAGATGAGATGGGCAAGTGACAATTTCTGGATAGACCCCCCAAATCAACCATCTTTCTAAAGATTCACGAGCTTCTAGAGCACCAAATGAGTTGCTGATTTCACGATAGCTAACTGGATAGAGATTGAAAGTGATTTTCCGTCCAGTCAATGGTTCATGGATTTTATTTGCTAATTCAAACGATGCAGAGCCTGTTGCCAGGATCGTGATTGTTGGATGATTGTCGATGAGAATCTTGAGATTAATACCAATATCTGTCACACGTTGTGCTTCATCAATAATAAGTAGATCGGCATCTCCTAGAACCTCATCAAGCTTTTGCCGATTTTGAGATGCAAGCGCATCACGATAGATTAGTTCGTCAGCATTGATGAAACGTGTTTGTCGTTGAACGATGTCCATGAGCGAACGAGCTAGAGTCGTTTTTCCGACTTGACGGGGTCCATAAAGCAAAACTACCTTGCCTGGAAGAAGTGTCTGTTCAAGTTGTGATTGTAGTATGCGTTCTATTCTCATGAATAGAGTATATCAAACCATCAATATTCTTAGAAATACTGATGGTTTGATGCCTGCTTTCCTCCGCTGGATAGTTCGTTAGAAAAATCCAGCGATTCCTCCTCTGAGATACTCACCCAAAATACTATTTCATATACAGCCACAATCTATACTCAGTTCCGTTTGAAAACAGGTGTTTGGTCTCTCTAGTAGAGCTTGGGAAAACACCTGTTTTCAAAAACGACCGCAGTATAGCAAGCCAAGCAATGATCAAGGCTTTATACACTGATGGACGCATCTATGGACGCGCCTATGGACGCGCCACCAACGCCCGTTCGCTACACTGTGGGCATGTTGCAAAACGAAACAGTTGAAAGCGCTGATGTAACTTTGCAACCTTTGTTATCTCCAACTGTCGTTAGCGGGGATTGCAGCCTTGCAATCCTATAGAACTTAATTCAAAGAAAGGAACAATTGACTATGACTATCGATCGAATTCTCACAACCGCATTAGCCCTATTGATGTTTGTGCTAAGTGCCTGTGCCCCTATCGTTCTCCCTGCTGATGCAGCGTCTCTAGATACTGGATCCTCAAGTGGAGAGACTTCCACGTTTGCAGAAAAGTATGCGGCAAGCGGTAGTCAGGCCGATGGGACCAAAGTCATTGAGTTTGATGTGGCTGAGGATATGAATCGCTTCATCTTTGATAAAGATGTGGCCTATGAAGATGGCATGCCAGCCGATGGTAGCAGTTTTATCACCCGAGGGTTTCTTTATGAAGTCGGTACGCTAGATGGCACCAATGGCATCAATCCAGACGGATCGCCTGAGTTCCCTGACAAGGTGGTCGGTGAATGGATCTGCCAAGGTTACATGATCAACGATGCGGGCCATGCCACTGGTGGTGTCTGGGTCTTCTCTACCCAGTTTTTCCAATTTGGCGATGAACCAGGGGCTGAAACCCTCGTCACGACTGGCTATGAGTTAGCCGATATAGAGATACCCATTGCCCGGGCAATCACTGGTGGTTCTGGTGAGTATAGCTCGGCTCGCGGTGAGTCTACCCAAATGTTGTTGGGGCTCAACGCCAGTGAGGGAGTTAACCTGCGGGTGCAAGTAAATGTAGAGTAATTTGACGACTGGGAAATTCACCATTTTGGCTTTGGGAAACACCGAATACTAACTCCACAGCGGTCAATTTGAAGACGGGTGTTTCCTAAAGTTCCACTAGAGTAACCTAACACCCGTTTTCAAGGAGAGATGGATACATGATTCATCCCATTAAGCTTAACAATGATTCCGTCTTTGTTGAATCAGGAAAAAGAAAATGATGAAAGTAAGTGATGCAAAGCAACATGCTCGTCAATGGGTTCATGACATCGGCAGTCAAGAAATAGGATATGTCGGTTCTTTTATGGCTGGTTCGATTAATCGAATGGCTGATAATGCCCTGTGGAAGCCTTTGTCTGACGTGGATATCTTTACTCTAGTCGATCGCAAAATCGATGGCTGGAGCGAACAACAAAAGTTTCTCTATCAAGGCGTGATTGTCGAGTCGGTTGTTTTCCCACTAGAACGCTTTGAGAAATCAGAACAGGTATTGAGCCGAGTAGATGCAATCAACCTTACTACAAGCAGCATCATTGCCGACCCAAGGGGATATTTAACCAAGTTGGCACATACGATCTCTCGGGAATACACAATGGACCGTTGGACGCGGCGCAGGTGTATGAAAAGCCGAGATGGCATTTTATCCGAATATCTGTTGGGGATGTTGGATGCAGAATCTCTACCGGCAAAAGTCTTCGATCTGCTAGAGGCGGTTATGCAGATGGCCCAACTGCCTGCCCTGGCTCAAAATCAGAACCCAACGGTGCGTCAGTGTCTACTAGCATCTCATCACCATTTTACGGAATTGGGGCATCCAGCCCTCCATGAATCATTGCTGACTCTGCTGGGGAGCGCGGAAATTGACGAGCCAACGGCTATGAGGCACCTGCGAATGTGTGCTCAATCATTTGATTATGCCACAACAATTATTCGCACGCCGTTCTGGGGCGATTTTGATGTGAATCAAGATATGCGCCCCATTGGGATTGATGGTGGTCGCGAATTGATCGAGCGAGGTTATCCCCGTGAAGCCATCTGGTGGATTCTGTTTATCCATACGCTTGCTCAAATTGCTATCCAAAACGATGCCCCAGAAACAGAGAAGGCAACCTACTTGAATCTATACAAACAAATTCTACAGGAACTTGGGCTTCACTCTAATTTAGATTTTCAACAGCGTTCATCTTTGGGACAGTGCATTCTTACTGAAATCATGAAAGTATTGCCCATCTGAACTGAGCATGACTAAAGGAACATTAATATGGAAATGGCAACAGTAATTCAAACAAACCAAAATATCGATGAACAGCGAGACGCGTTTATCGACCGCCTTCTTGGCTCTGTCTCTGGACTATTCGACATCTTTACGCTCTATATGGGAGACAGGTTGGGCTACTACAAGGCGCTGGCCACGAACAGTTGGCTCACATCCACAGAACTTGCCAATCAAACCGATACTGATGAGCGCTACGCTCGCGAGTGGCTAGAGCAACAGACCGTCTCTGGCGTCGTTGAGGTGCAGGACGAGACTACTGATTCATTGAATCGCCGTTTCCGTCTTCCAGTTGCGCATGTAGAGGTGTTGACCGATCGTGAGAGCCTCAATTACCTGACACCATTGGCTCAGTTGGCCGTGGGTGCCGTCTATCCTATCCACAGCGTAATGGATGCGTTCCGCAATGGCGGTGGTGTGCCATTTGCCAAGTATGGCGCGGATCTGCGGGAGGGGCAAGGCAATATGAATCGAGCCATGTTTCTCTATGAATTGGGGCAGGAGTGGCTGCCTGCTATTGATGACATCGATCAACGATTGCAGATCAGCCCATCCGCACGGATTGCCGACATCGGCTGTGGCGTGGGCTGGTCAAGCATCGGTATGGCCAAAGCCTATCCCAATGTGCGCGTCGATGGCTTTGATATGGACGAGGCGTCTGTAGAGGATGCCTGGGCGAATGCCCGCCAACACGGACTAACCGATCGGGTTACCTTTCACGCACGTGATGCGGGCGACGGGGCGCTCAATGGGCGCTATGATCTGGTAACGGCCTTCGAATGTGTACATGACATGGGCAATCCGGTCGGTGTCCTCTCTGCTATGCGTAGACTGGCTTCAGATAATGGCACAGTCATTGTTATGGATGAACGTGTAGGTGACACCTTCACCGCTAGCGGCAATGAGGTTGAGTGGATGATGTATGGCTGGAGCGTACTTCATTGCTTGCCTGTGGGGATGGCAGAAGAATGTTCTGCGGCTACGGGTACTGTCATGCGGGCTGATACTTTGCGTCGCTATGCCATGGAGGCGGGCTTTCGCTATGTAGAGATTCTGCCGATTGAGAATTACTTTTTCCAATTCTATCGATTGGTTCGTTGAAAAAGGAACCATGGGCAAAGGAGTTGAATGGTATAACAAAAATTACGCGAAGGCATTACTAAGGAGACATTATTATGCAGATTATCAGAAAGCTTGTCGTGGGCTTGTGCTTATGGGCAGGTTTAGTCCTCATCGCCGACGTGGCGTTCGTATCGGCCCATACACCAGATGTTAATATGATACCTGTCCCCGTCGGCATGCTTCCTTCATTTGATGGACATTGTAATGTGTTAACCGAATATGCGGACGCTGATTCGCTCTCTTTTGTTAGCGAACGTACCGGTACCCCTCATAACGTCAACGTCTACTACAAGCGTTTTGACACAGAGCTATTTATCTGCCTAAGCGGGCTACCCATCGGAGATGCTGGCCCTACCGACTTCGCTGCCATCTATATTGATCGTGACCACGACGGTGGTGGGGTTCCCCGCTTTGATGATTTCCAGCTATCTATCACGCGGACCGGTATATCAACTGGTCGGTCGGGCGATGGCAATGGCAGCTACACAGGACCGGATCCGGGTAGCTGGAGTGCCCGACGCCAGCTTGGCGATTTTACCTGGAGCGCTGAATTTCAGATATCTGCCAGCACGTTGGGCAATCTGAGTAACCTGATCGGGATGAGCTTTGCCCATCATTCGGTACAGGCAGAGGACGACGACTATGCATGGCCCGCTGGCTGGTCTGAAACAAGTCCTGATACTTGGCCTGACTTTGGTCTCTTCCGCCAGCGTCTCAATGTTCCAGCAGGCAGTACACCCATCTTTGACGGAAGCTGCTCTGTTGCTGAATACCAAGATGGCAACCAAGTTACCTTTATCAGTCGACGAGGCATATCCGAATTTGAGGTCACAGTCTCCCTCAAGCATGACGCCACAGACCTCTACGCCTGCTTCAGCGGCATGCCGCTTGGGAATGCTTCGCCTGGCGACTTTGCAACACTCAATCTAGATCCAGCCAACGACCGCGGCATTACCCCCCGAGCTGATGATCTATCGTTACGCATTACACGAGCGGGAGTCACCAGCGGTGGCTCTGGCCTTAATGGCAGCTTTGGTGGGCCGGACCCTGGAGGATGGAGCGCACGACGTACACTTGGTGAGTTTACCTGGAGCGCCGAGTTCCAGATCCCTCGGAACTTGGCAGGTGGATGGGGCCACATCAGCGGCCTTGGCCTCTTCCATCAGTCGGTGCAGGACATGGGTGACGACTATGGTTGGCCCATTAACGCTCACCCCCGTGGACCTAAATTGTGGGCCGATGCACTTCTGGAAACGCCACAAGTCTCCATTGGTGCAGGAAGTTCGCCAAATTTCGATGGCTCATGTCAAGTCGGAGAATATAGTGACGCTACCCAGACACAATTTGTCAGCCAGTTTGGTACTACGCCTCATAACGTTCGCGTTTATCTAAAGCACACCGCCGGTTTTCTCTATGCCTGCATTGATAATATGCCTAAGGGGGCCTCGTTGCCAGGTGACTTTGCAGCCTTCTATTTGGATCGAAATAACGATCGCGCTGAGCAGGCGAGTGGTGGCGACTATGTTTTCCGCATTAGCCGGGGCGGCGTAAGTAGTGCCGCCAGCGGTGACGGCAATGGTGGCTATGGCGGTGCTGATCCAGGCGGTTGGGCGATTTTGCACAATACCACAGATGATTTTACTTGGGACGCTGAATTCCGCATCCTGCGTGCTACCGCTGGTGGCTGGGATCGAATTGTTGGCCTAAGTTTCTTCCACCATGCCGTGACAGGTGTCGCCGACGACTACGGTTGGCCTACCACTGCGGTGTCCATTGCACCCAATTCCTGGGCAGAAGGTCGCATCCTAAGCGGTAGTGCTACCAACAACGATCTAACCATCAGCGCGGTCGAGGTGACCCAGGCCATTCAAGATCTGAACAACAGTGTGCCGCTTATAGCAAGGAAGGCCGCAGTGGTACGGGTTCACGTACAAGCCAGCCAGCAGGAGGCACCCGAGACGACAGCCCGCCTCTATGCTCGGCGTAATGGTTCATCTCTTGGGCCAGGCCTATTTCCCACAAATCCTGGTGGGCGTATCACTGTACTGCCTAATCCTGACCGAGGTCAACTGAATGATAGCTTCTACTTTGTCTTACCGTGGAGTTGGCTAGAGGCGGGCGATCTAGAGCTAGAGGCTCGAATCAACACGGACGGCACGGTCTCAGAACAGAATCAGGCCAATAACAGCCATACAACCACCGTCACTTTCGAGCAAAGTCGCTTCCTAGAGCTGAAGTTGGTTGGCGTTCGCTATAGTATGGGGGGGACCAGCTTCGAGCCTTCCACCTTCGATCGCACGATGCTGCGCAGTTGGCTAGCTCGAGCTTACCCGATTCCCGGTGTATCCGTACAGCCAGGTACCCTTACTGTTCCTGGAAACAATCTGCCAGATGTAGATGATGTCAATAGTTTGCTTGGCCAGATGCGCTCTTTGGATTTAGCTGCCGGAGGTAGTAGCCGCCGTATCTATTATGGCATGGTGGACGATGGTGGTGGCTTTATGAGAGGCAAGGCCGCGGGTGTACCTTCTCGCGTTGCGTCAGGCCCTACGGGGAGCAGGACATGGGGCTGGGACAACGATGGCTCATACGGTGACTGGTATGGTGCCCACGAAGTGGCTCATACGCTAGGACGTAAACATGCTGAATACTGCGGTGCTGAAGGGGGGGCTTCATATCCCTATGCAGGCGGCAAGATCAGCCCGGTAAATGGAAGCTTCTACGGTTTTGATGTTCAACTTCTTCAAGCCTATACACCCGATTGGGCTGATGTGATGACCTATTGTGACTTCCAGTGGATCTCGGACTTCACTTATAAGGGTATTCACAACTATCTAAATAGCCAGATTAGTGTGGCTTCAAGTACGCCTATGGTTCAGGGGGAACATATTGCCGTCTTTGGCTTACTTGATCTTCAGAAAGACATAGTTGCCCTAGACGCATTCTACCGTTTGACTGACCCGGCAACTGTTCCAGAGCGTCTTCCAGGTGACTACTTGATTCAGCTATTTGATAAAAGTGGAAAGGTATTGGCGGAGTATCGCTTCACGCCTCATGAAGATCATGAAGGAGCACCTGCTCCTGGCAGCACTCCGGCACCGCACCACAGTATGGCGCTGATAAATGAGGTGGTCCCATGGCTACCAGATACGGACCAGATCGCAATCTTGCATGGCGGAACCGTACTGGCTGTACGGCAAGTCAGCGCCAACGCGCCGACTGTAACGCTAGGCTATCCGAATGGACGTGAGGTAATAAATGATGAGAGCGTCACCGTCAAGTGGACAGCCAAGGATGCAGACGGGGATCCGCTTACCTTTGCCATCCAGTACAGTACCGATGGGGGTACAACGTGGACGACGCTAGCTGTTAGTGTGAAGGAGCAGTTCTACACGATTCCAGCAACCGATTTGCCGGGTAGCACCCAGTCACTCATCCGGGTCATTGCGAGCGACGGCGTCCATACTGCTCAGGACGATTCCGACAATACCTTCCAAGTGGCCAACAAGATACCACAGCCTACCATTTTTGCACCTGGTGACAATCATGAATTTGTCGAGGGGCAGACAATAACCTTCCAAGGCAATGCTGCCGATCTGGAAGATGGGACATTGTCAGACAGTGCATTGCGTTGGACATCCGACTTAGATGGTGAGTTGGGAACGGGTTCACTACTGTCCGTTGGCCTGATGCCAGGCACCCACCGGATTACGTTGACGGCTACAGACAGCGCGAATGAAACGGCTACCGCAACGATTACCGTCAATGTCAATTCACACGGTTCATCCACAGCTAGTGGTCTGACTGTAGTTCCAACTGGGCTTACCGTCAGGCTTCCCTCTGGTAGCGGAGCAGTATCTCGTGAAATCAGCCTGCGTGACTGGGGCGGTGATGAGTTCACTTGGATGGCAGAAAGTAACCAACCATGGCTGTCACTCGATAGTACAGAAGGCGTTGCCCCTGGTACGCTGATTGCTACCATAGGCGATAAAGGACTTGCCCTGGGGACCTACGTTGGTACGATCACGATCCAAGCCGGACTTGGGAGCAATGACCCACAAACGGTCGATATTACCCTAGTGGTTGAAGATGCGGGCGAGATTAGCCTATCGGCCGGTTTAGAGAACGAGATCTTTTTGCCTCTTCTACAGAATGGAGAGTAGGGAAAACGAATTGGTGCATTGAACGAAACGAGTCCCAGTCCCCTCTGCCTGAATGATGTAGATTCATAGCCGGGGGGACTAGTCAGGGAATAAGAGCATAATAGCACGAAACATTCAACAGGAGAATATCATGAATCAACAGGGTGATCTTGCTTTACTGAACGAGCCTGTGGCAGAGCAGCTTCTGAATTCAACCAATTTGGCCCATCTTTCATATGTATGGACTGACGGAACGCCAAGAGGAGTCCCCATCTGGTTTCAGTGGGATGGAGAACAGGTCGTCTTGGGTTCGCCGCTCGGTGCGCCCAAGTTGACAGCGATCATTCAGAATTCACAAGTATCTATAAGCATCGACGATGATGGCTGGCCCTTCAAGGTGCTTCTAATCCGGGGTAGAGCCACGGTATCTATGGTGGACGGCCTTGTCCCAGAGTATGTCCAAGCAGCCGAACGCTACTTTGGGGCCGAGCAGGGCAAAGCCTGGTCAGAGCAGATGGCAACCATGTCACCAAGGATGGGCCGCATCGCTATTTAGCCCGAATGGGTGGGAATCCTCGATTTTGAAGAACGCTTTCCCAGTGCTGTTGCCGCAGCAATGGCAAGATAGTTAAGGATAGTTTTAGATCATCGAGATGGGATCGATGCAGTTGTCACATTCACGCTTGACGCGGGTCAGTCGTTTATGCAGCCGATCTTAGGCGGCTCTAGCATTGCTTCTCAAGATAGTCTAATTGCGACCTTTGGTCTTGGTACTGCATCGTCTGGTAGGGTTGAGGTGCTTTGGCCGCGGGGCGTGCGTAATCGGCTCTACAATGTTCAACAGGGTGAGCGGCTTCCCTCACCGGAGATCCCTTGTGACATTGGGGACAACGGGGACAGGGTAAATGTGTATCGACAATGTGTCCACAATGCTTTGGTCCAACTACGAGAAAAGGTGTAATTGACCTTTGGACTCAGATACGGCTAATGCTGAGTGCGTATAGTGCATATTACTCGATAAGTCGATAACATCTTCAAAAGTAAGCTATCTGAGTTCAGCAGCTTGCAATTTGGTTGATCTTGTAGAAAACTCAGCAAGCTTTAGGGGGCAGTTCCAAAAGTACTTTCTTTGTAAGGGCTTTGGGAACTGCTCTTTCTATTCCTGCTCTAAATACATTCACCCACACCTTCTAAGCTCAATATGGTGAGGCATATCCACTATGAATACCATATCTAGCCTGCGGAACGGCTTAGCCTAACGTTGGCGACTAAGCCTCAGATCTGAGATTTTACAAACCGCCTGCGTTCTCTTCTATCCGTGGTAACGATTTTTGACCCGCTTGGACGCCGATACCTATGAGCTAGCCAGTGACGCTGCAAACACCCACGCAAAACATGACTTTGAGTATGTGCACGTTCCTTCTA
Source organism: Chloroflexota bacterium (assembly GCA_039028975.1). Lineage (GTDB taxonomy): Bacteria > Chloroflexota > Anaerolineae > Caldilineales > Caldilineaceae > JAHBNG01. Next base: position 52,396 of record JBCCHB010000054.1, on the reverse strand, counting down.
CCCTTACTGCAGTTTGTAAACTGTAAGAAATTTGTAGCAATAAAAATGCTTTTCATATATAGTATATAATCTAGTAGATAATCATACATATTGTACTCAGTGGCTCTCAATGTTAATGAGAGACTCTTCGGTTCCGTCGCAAGCGACTGTAACCAAACAGAATGATATTGCGATCCGCTGATACGAACAAAAGTTCCCGACCCGAAACGATTTTTGTTAGGCCAACCCCCAAAAATAGGTATACGCGGAGTAGGCGTTCTCTCACGCCGTTCATTCGAGTAGAGCCGCATTAGAGAATGCTATCTCCTCGGTTTTACTGAAATTGATCGCACCCTAGTCAATAGCAGAAGCGTTGCGCGTCTCAAATTACCAAAAATCATCTTTTGTCTCAAACAGCTTAGATGCTTCCTAATTGCTCCCCAATCAGCATCGGTATACGCAGGCTTGGCATAAGTTGTTACGAAGGTGGATGTAAGCTCGAATCTTATAGTGAAGTATGAGAAAAACGATTGGTATTCTAATAAGTGATTTTGAATGGAGATACTGTTTGCCGCTATGGCAAGGTGTGGAACAACGCTGTGCAGAATTGGACATAAACCTTATTACGATTCAGGGGTATGGATTGCAAAATCCAATAGCGTGGACCTTGTCTAGAAATCGCATTTATCAGCTGGCAGCAAAAATGGACCTAGATGGTATTTTGGTTTCGGCATCAATATGCCAACACTGCTCGCCAGATGAATTAGCCGAATTTATTGCCCAATTCCCACCGATTCCCATGGTCTCATTGTCCACTATCATTCCTGGCCTACCATCAGTCCTGATTGATGATTATGGAGGTATGAAGCAAGCCGTTGCTCACTCGATTGATGTTCACAATGCTCGTCGTATCATGTTTCTCCGCGGCCCCAAGACAAGCCATGAATCCCAATTGCGTTATCAAGCATTTAAAGACGTTTTGACAGAATGCAATGTTGCTCTATATCCAGAGCTCGTCTATGATTGTGAATTTTCTGCGATGGCCGCTGTCGAAATCATGGAAATTCATCTAAAAGAAAACGGGTTAAATTTCGATACGTTAGTTGCAACTTGTGATCTAATGGCAGTATCTGCGGTTAAAACCCTTGAAAGGTATGGCATTGAGGTCCCTCAAGATGTCTCTGTAATTGGTTTTGATGATATTGAACAAGCCTCCTTATTGCGTCCGCCTTTGAGCACGGTAAGACAGCCGATCAGCGACGTGGGTGCACGAGGTGTTGAGCTGCTTTATGAACTAATGCATGAGGGCACAGTTCCAGAACAGGTAATTCTATCAACAGATTTTGTTGCCCGCGACTCGTGCGGATGCATGATTCAGGCAAATGCCGATGCGACTTCATTCCCCATGCGGAAGATAAATAAAAAGCATGCTGCCAAAAGTCAATTGAGTGGACAGGAAGCTACTGGGATGTCAATGAGTGTTCAAAATGATCACTCATTCTACCAAGATATCATTATTGAAGTAGGGCAACTTTTGACAGGCCCACATGATCTGGAGAGCATTCGAAGCGTCTTAAGAACCAATCTTCCACTACTGAATATTAAGGAGTTCTGTATTGCCTTCTACAATAACCAGGAGAAACAAGAAGAGATTGGCGAAACTGCGCGCTCGGTATTTCTTACAAATGAGAAGAACGGCGAAGAAAATCCAGAGTATGAGATGGACTTTCCTAGCTACCTTCTTTTGCCCCAAGGGCTACCAAAAGATAAACGCTTTAGCTATGCACTTTGGTCATTTGCAGATGAAAAAGTTCAATTGGGCTTTGGCGTGGTTAGTCTTACTCTCCAAAACTTTAGATCGTTACGTCCACTTTATACATTCCTCGATCGTGCGCTCTCTACTGTCCAAATATTAATGATGTTGCGCCAAGCAGAAGCTGAAGCAAAACAGGCAAGTCTAACCAAAAGCAACTTTCTTGCCAATATGAGCCATGAAATCCGCACGCCAATGAATGGTGTCATTGGGATGACAAGCCTGCTTTTAGGAACAACGCTTACACCAGAGCAACGCGATTTTGTTGAAACCTTACGTCAGAGTGGCGACTCCCTCTTGACAAGGGTCAATGAGGTACTTGATTTTTCAAAGTTAGAGCTGGCAGACGTTACTCTAGAGGAAGAACCGTTCAATCTCTATGATTGTGTTGGGCAGGTCGTTGACTTACATGCACCGATTGCTAATGATAAGCAGCTAGATTTCGAACTCTATATTGATCCGTCAATCCCAAACAATTATGTTGGAGATGAAACCCGCATCCGGCAGATTCTTGCTAATCTCATCGACAATGCCATCAAATTTACGGAGGAAGGAGAAATTCTGTTCATCATCGAAGGGTGCAACCTCGGGCAGAATCGCTATGAAATTCAGATGAAAGTAAAGGATTCCGGCATCGGTATTCCAGCAGAAGGGTATGAAAATCTATTTGAATCATTTACCCAAGCAGACGATTCAATGAACCGCAAATATGGTGGTACTGGCTTAGGGCTTGCAATTAGCAAAAAACTTTCTGAACTAATGGGCGGTACGCTTTTTGTGCAAGAAACCTCTGGGGCTGGGACAACCTTCCAATTATCGCTCAATTTACGGACTGATTTTGCCCACCTTGCACCGAACTCAGCTAATGTCCAACTTCTCAAAAATAAACGTGTTCTGATCACTAAACGGAATAGTGATGCTAAACATTCCGCACTACCAACGTACGCCAAATATTGGGGCATGGATGTCTTGGAAGGAGAATTAGTTAGCGGGGAACTGGAATCTATTCAGAAAACATCCGAACTTGATCTGATTGTTCTTGACACTCAGCAGGCGGATCTTAGAGAAGGGGATGATTTGGTTCGGAGCATGTCTTTTGCTTATCGTACCTCTGCCAAGGTGCTTTTATTATCACCTCTTGATACTCGACTGGGTAAGAAAGCGCTTTCTCTTGGCATTACAGAGGTGTACTACAAACCGATCACGCCCGATAAACTCCAGCAGGCTTTTGTCAAAATATTTGAGGGTGAAGCACGACATGACAAGAAAACCAAGCAATCTTCATCTGTCTTTACAAATCTTGCCGAGGAATATCCAAAACGCATATTAGTTGTAGAGGATAATTTGATCAATCAAAAAGTCATTGTCAAGATGCTCACAAGCTTAGGGTATAATGCTGACGTTGCCGGAAACGGGTACGAGGCAGTCGAATCACTGCAGCGCCAGGCATACGATCTAATCTTGATGGACATTCAGATGCCTGAGATGAATGGGCTTGAGGCAACACGCAAAATTCGCCAAATGACGTTAGACACGCAACCCCAAATTATTGCCGTAAGCGCAGCGGCTCTGATTAAAGATCAAGAAGCTGCCCGGCAGGCAGGAATGGATGGATACATCGTAAAACCGATTGCCTCTGCAAAATTAGTAAGTGTGCTCAAACGGGAGCATATCTAATCCTTACAGAATCTACTTGATATCTTTAAAGTGTAACTTTCGCTTCCCTAAAAAGCATTCCGCCCTTCTTTTTCCGGCATGGTTCATTTTGCCAGAAGTTGCTTGACATTTAAGTGTAAACTTAAGACCGCTACAAGTGCAACGCACACTTTGTGCTTAAGCTTATAAATATGGTTGCTTGACATTTAAGCGTGGGTCCGCAGTAGAGAATACTGTCTCCACGGCTTTCTAGGTAATTTATTTTCTGAATAGCTTAAGAGTCCGTCTGCTTCGAAGATATGCTACTGGGAATATCATGTAATCTGATTATATAGTTGATTCGTCTGTTCCTTAATGACCTGCCACGTCGCTGGATGTTGGTACACAAAGGTCAAGAGCCTTTTAAGCTGGTCACGGTGTCCACTGGAGCCATTGGCCCTATTTGTCGGATCTTCGAAGCCAATATTCCGCATCATTACTTTCAACTCTTGATCCTTCAACTCTTCAACCCTCAACCCTTCAACCTTCAACTCTCTGTATAAGATCTCTGCATATTGATAAAGACCAGCCATGACAGTCGGAAAGAGTTTATTCTCTATGGACAATTGAATGGCTCGGCTAAGATTTTCTTTGGCCTGCCTGTACGCCTCCTGCCCAACAGCAGCTGCCGCCATTGAACAGAGGTTCTGAGCAACAAAAATTTGCGACCCCACATCTTCGGCTATCTGTAGTCCTTCCAAACCGAGCTGATGTGCTTTGGTAAAGTGACCCAAATCGCATTCAAGTTGGGCTGTGGCTGCGAGCAGACCCGTATAGTGTTGCCTGCTGCCTATTTGACGTGCAATGGCTAGGGCTTCCTCAAAGTTAGCCTTTGCCTTGAGCAAATCAGCGTCACCCTGATGCCAAGCCAGCAAACCCAGACCTACCAAGGCACCAATCAACCCTCGCTGATGATCTAGACCAGCAAACAGGTCATGGCTTTCCTGGTAATATTGGTCAGCCACAACGTAATCCCCCTGACAGAAAGCAGCCATGCCTAAGTAGGTTAGCGCATAGGCCGACCAATCCTGGCGTTCAAGCTGCCGACAGAGCTCCAAGCTCTCTCGTGCCAAATCCTCTGCATGACGGTAATCACCTCCATAGTTAGCAAATTGGGCTAACTGTTGCAACGTATCGGCCACTCCGGCTTGATACCCATCTGCCTTGGCCAGCTCAAGAGACTCTTGTAGGTGCTCTTGTGCCAGAGAAAGGTTGCCTTGCCAACCTGCTAGCGTACCTAGTGCATTCAGTGAATTGGCCAGATCCGCGGGACGATTCAAACGCCTGGCTGCGGCAAGGCTGATTTCCAGATGGCGACGGGACGCCGGATAATCCCCAATGTAGTAGTAGAAGAGACCCAATTTACGGGACAGATTGATCTCAATAGAGCCGAGTAAATCCAAATGGCTGGCTGGCGTATGCGGATCTAATACGTTGTCGTTTTCAACGTAAGAGTTTTCGGCACTCTCCTCCTGGAAGTCAAAACTTTGGTTTTCAAACGGCAACGATTGTAACTTCTTCAAAGTTGCGGCGAATAGTTCGGCTCCCTCCTTTCCGCGGCGGAACCAGTAGTAATAGTAGAGGCTGTTGGTACTTTTCTCAATAGTAGGCAGATCGTTGTGGACGATGGCCCAATTCCAGGCCGCACTGATGTTTTCAAACTCCATATTCATAGCATCCAAGGCGGCGGCTTGGTTGCTCCCAATCAAGTCTGATTCTAAATTTGTAATGTGAGTTAGATAAAAGTGACTGTGTCGTTGGCCCGCATCCACCTTCAATTTCTCTCGCTTCAGCTCGTCTTCTAGATTTAGAGCATTCAGAGCAAATTGCCGAAGCAGGTTGTGCATATGAAAGCGCTTTTCTTCTGTGACATTGAGCATCGATTTTTCGACTAATCCAACCAATAGCAGAGGCGTAGCATTAGCGATAGCCATGGCTGCATCTTGGCGAAAACCACCCCGGCAGAAGGAGAGGCGCATGAGCACATCCTTTTCCGATTCAGACAACATTCTCCACGTCTGCTCAAGAACTGCACGCATGCTTTGATGACGTTCAGGAATGTCCTGAAACTGTGACGTTAGAATGTCAATGTTGCGTTCAATTTCTTCCGCGACTTGCCCACAAGTCAACGTGCGTAGCCAAGCAGTGGCTAATTCAATGGCCAATGGTATGCCATCCACCAACCGACAGATGCGTACCACATGTTCTTGCTCTCCTTCCAAAGAAAAGTTAACTACACCCCGGTTTGCCATCTGCGTAAAGAGTTGCAAGGCTTCATAGGAATCCACTGATCTGTCCAAGACCGCTAGCTCATCTGGAAAGGTTAATCCTGTAATGGGATAGAACCATTCCTCTCGCAATTTAAGTGCCTCCCGTGATGTCACTAGAAAAATCACGCCAGGTGCCTGCATCAAAATATCGGCGACCAGATCTGTGCCTCTTAAAAGATGATCGAAGTTATCCAATAGGAGCAGCATCTCTTTGTCGCTCAGGTGGTCGATTAATTGTTGCCGAGCCGGAATCTCACCGCGAAGGCGATAGCCTACGGCATCTGCTATAGCTGGACTCACCTCCGCTGGTTCTTCGAGGGCTTGTAAAGGAGTGAAGAAGATTCCATCTGGAAAGTAACCGTGCACGCTAGTGTCCCTCCGTAACCTGTGAGCGACCTCAAGACCTAGCCGGGTTTTCCCAATCCCGCCAGGTCCTACCAGGGTTAGCAGGCGGCAGTCAGGCTCATCTGTCAGGCGATAAGCAATCTGGGTGAGATCGTCTGCGCGACCAACGAAGCTGTTCGATTGGGGAGGAAGATTATGCGGCGGAAAATTATTGGGAGGGGCGGGGGAAACAGGGGAAGAGTAAGCGGGGGAGGTAGAGATTATGGGAGAGTCAAGATGAGGTTCTTGTTCGCCCACGGCTTCCTCATCTGGCCATTTGGTCATCGTATCAGCTTCTGAGAACCTACGGGTGCGAATCGCTTCATATAGTTCCTCCGTGTCGACTTCTGGCGGTACCCTTAACTCTTCATCCAAAATGCGGACACACTCCTCATACTGTCGTAAAGCAGCAGAGTGCTGACCGGCCAACGCATAAAGCTGCATTAAATATCGATGGGCGGGTTCGTGTAGCGGATCAAGACCTAGCCAGCGACGTGCATAGGATAGCGCCTCTGTAAAAGCGCCACCGTTCTTATGGTGTTCGGATAGCCGTTGCAAGACTTGTGCTAGGGCATGGCAAAGCGCTTCACGCTGAAAGAACTGCCACTCATCAAATTCGGCACAATCAGGAAGCGTAAAACCAGCCATAAAATCATCGGTATAGAGGGCTGTTGCCGTAACGAGCGCCTGTTCACCTTCAGGAGAAAGTTGGCTACTTGTTGCAGACTCTATTGAAGCTTCTTGAATCAACTGCCCAAATTTTTCCACATCAACCCAAAAGGCCAGATCGGGATTGATGCCCAAGGTTTCTGGTGTAACCGCAAGAAGCTCAGGGGCGACGCGTTTGTTTAGATCGTAGAGAAAACGACGTAAGTTGGCACGTGCTTTTTGCTGGCTGCTTTCAGGCCAAAAGAGAGTGGATAAGGCGTCCCGGCTATGGGTTTGGCGCATGATGGCTAGATATGCCAGGAGGGCTTGACCCTTCCGTAGCGAAATGTTGATTTGCTTATCATCCACTTCCAATCGGGGCGGGCCAAAGAGGTAGAGTTTGATTTGTAACACTGCCCTTTTCCTTAATCTGAACGATTGATGGTCTGATAGACATGCTATATTTGCAGCAAAGCCTCCCACATTGGGGCCTGTTTTACAAAACCAAGTTGTTCATAAAATGATGTTGGCCCATCCTCACGACAGAGTAGTACCAATCGTTCTTGAGCTTGAACGATTGGGTGAGATTGGATGTGGCGAATCAATGTGGTGGCGGCTCCTTTACCTTCCGCACTAGGTATTGTGGCAACAGGGCGAAAACGAGCCAACCCATCATGAATGTACCAACCGGTCGACGAGACCGGCTTCCCATCTAGATAGGCAATTACCCATTCGCCTCCTACTCGGTAATCATTGGAACAATAAAAGCGTAAGTCCTCCTTATGACGTCCTTTGACATATTGATAAACATTAGGTAGATCGATCTCTTTTCTATTCAACGCGTCAAATGTATGGATTTCTATGCGGGAATTCGCTTCACGTTGTGGTTCTTCATCAAATGTGAACATCCAGATGAGTCCCGTCTGCCACCCTTGAGCCTGCAAGATGGGGGCCAGGTAATCGAATGTGTCTAGATCATGACCCATAATATATCGATAGTTGAGCAGTGTCGATTCATACATCCTAGTGAGCATCATCAGTAACTCATCTGCTTGCCCTGGAAGGCAGTGGCACTTTGCAAGCTGATGTGCGTCAAAGCGGTGCCGATGCTCAGGATGATTTTGGAACAGACCAAACTTTGTCTCTATTGTATAGTCTGGGTTAACAAAGTAGATGTATTCTGTTTCAGCAAGACGAGTACTAGAAATCGTCATTTCAAAGATGCTCCTCCGCAAGTTCACGCCAAAAGTGAGCTGGATGGCGCTCGAAAGCATGCTTACCCAACTTGGAAGGAGCATCTAACCCAAGTTTCTCTTTCAGTGCTTGAGAGTTGATCCGTGTGGCATAAGTGGTTGACGGATGGCGCATCACTAGGCTTGCAAGTATTTCTGCCCGAGAAATTTCTCCCTTTCCCATCCAGTAGTGGGCCATGCCAGCAAACACATCGAGAATCATTGGAACAGCATTTATCTCAATGGCTAAATCAAGTGCTTGTCTATAGAAGCTGCAAGCATCTTGTCCTTCGATTGGTTTAGAAACAATGGAAAGATGGCCTAGGTATCGTAAAGTCGACGCGGTTGCTCCCTTTATCGCATAGATATTGCTCAGTCCTAAACTTTCGCGAAATTTCTTTTCGGCCTCGAGAAACTCCCCTCTCTCAAGCGCAACAACCCCGAGGTTGGTCAGAATATCAGGGATGTCAATTTGTACATTAATCTCCATATAAGTCGTAAAACTCGTTTGATGGTGTTCCTCAGCTTGCCCTAACTCGCCCTGTAAACGAGATACAACACCTAATGCATTCAAACAACGCGCGACCAGATCACGCTCACCAAGCTCTTTAGAACTCTGTAGTGCTTTCTCTATGGTCATTTTCGCTTCAGAGTAGTCGCCAACCAGGGTAGCTAACTTCCCTGCATCAAGATGAGAATAGGCCGTTCCTACCTGATCCCCTAGCTCCTCACGAATTTGGTGAGCGGTAGAAATCAGCCGTTTTGCCCGCTCGTATTCTCCCATCGCGTAGGCAACACGCCCTTGATTATTGAGTGCAAAGGCTCGAAAGCGCTGTTCACCAACCCGTTGATAGATATCAATGCTTTGGTGAAAGTATGGTTCAGCTTCTACATATTTCCCCTGGAACTCAGCAACCTGGCCTAAACGCAACCAAGTTAATCCCATCATCCATTCATCATCTACATCTCTTGACAATTGAAGGCTCTCTTGTAGAAGCTGAATTGATGTTTGCTCATCCCCTTTACGATGGATCTCCTGACCCAGGTGAGAAAGAACGCGTGCTAGTGCGCGATTGGCTTTTGGTCCAAGTCCGCGAAGAATCTTTTCACTCTGCTGCATTAAAGAAATACCCTCATCATGGCAGCCCAACCGTATTTCAAGCCCTCCACATCGTGCAAAGAGTTGGCCCAATGCATATTGTTGCTCTGTATCTGGCAATGTGTTATTCAATGTTGCAAATTGAGCTAGTGCGTACCGAAATGCTTCAGCACCTTCTTGCAGCAATCCTTGCAGCTCATAAAAGAGATAGAGACTTTCTACATAGCGATTTAGAGTCTGTGCATCTTGTTGCTGAGCGGCCCAACGCCAACCCTGGCGTACATTATCCAGATCGATCATAATCTTTGCCAGCGCTTTGCCCGGTTCTTTCCCCTTCAGTACCTGCTCTTGTTCCTGCAACAATGATGCATAGTAATGACTGTGTCGATTGTGCAACTTATGATAATCTTGAGGTGTCGACTTCATATACTCGTCTGCCAATTGGCGGATCAATTCATGTACCTCATATCGGCCAGTAGGATTACGCCGTATAAGTGCCTTCTCTACCAATGAGACCAGTATGGGTAATGTAGCCTGACCTACAGCTTCTGCAGCATCGCGCGTGCAACCCCCTCGAAAAATTGAGAACCGTTTCAGCATCCCTTGCTCTACAGTGGAGAGCCGTTGCCACGTCTGTTCGAATACAGCTCGGATGCTGCGATGTCGCTCGGGGACTTGTTGATTCTGAGACTCAAGCAAATCTAGACTCTGTTCAATCTCGTCGGCGATTTCCTTCGTTGAGATTACTTTCAGCCATGTAGATGCTAATTCCAAGGCTAGAGGCATCCCTTCCACCAGCCTGCAAACGCGCACAACATGCTCTAACTCATCTTCCAATATATAAGTGATTTGAAATTGTCTAGCACACTGTTCAAATAACTGGATTGCATCACATTCAACAACAAGTGAGTGATTTTGTTGGTGCGTTCCTGGAAAGACCATACCCGTAATGGGATGAAACCATGCTTCTTGTAAGGGCAACGCATCACGAGATGTAACGAGCATTTTGACAAGGGGTGCTATTGTCAAGATCTGAACAAGTAATTCAGCCCTATCAAGAAGATGTTCAAAGTTGTCCAATATGAGCAGCATATGCTTATTGATCATCTGCTCTAACAACTGTTCTAAGGGTGGACGCTCTTGGCTGAAATGGTAATCTATGGCATCGGCAATGGCAGGAATTATATGTTCAAAAGATTCAATTGGCTGTAGAGGGACAAAATAGACACCGTCTGGAAAGACATACCCATCTTTTGTGATGAGAGCGGCCGCCCGCTCAGCCGTTTTTAACGCTAGCCGGGTTTTACCAATCCCGCCAGGTCCAATGAGGGTTAACAGACTGCAGGCTGGATCAGTGATGCGCTGCAGAATCTCCTCAATCTCCTGTTGGCGACCTATAAATTGAGTTGTTAGATTGGGTAGATTTTGTCTGGGGGGCTGGGAATGGATAACGGGTTGTTGGTTCTCTGGCTTCAGTGGTTCTTGGACAATTCTGGGATGCGCATCAGCCATAGAGCCTTGTTCATCCATTATGGCAGAGTGGTTCCATTCTTGGGCTGCTAGAGGATCTGATGTTGGGTTTGATACTGGGTCTGAGACAGCGACTGAAGCTGGGCCGGACTCAGGGCCGGGACAAACTTGTTTTCTGGCGCGAATTGCTTTGAAGAGATCGGTTGTCTCTGACTCAGGGGCTACACCTAGCTCTCCATCCATGATACGTACACATTCCTCATACTGTCGGAGAGCAGCAGCTCGTTGACCGGCCAACATGTAGAGCTCCATCAAACGTCGATGTGCGGCTTCATGTAGTTTATCCAGGGCTAGCCACCGTTTGGCATAAAGTAACGCCTCTTCATATGCATCTTGTTTCACATAGATATTCGTTAGGCTTATCAATACCCGAGATAATGCTTGTCTAAGCTCCTCGCGTTGGAAGAACTGCCAATCATCAAAGTCGGGACAGTCATTTAAATTGAATCCGGCCATGAACTCATCATTGTGGAGATTAGCGGCAGATAGTAGCTGTTCTTGTGAGAGAGGCTGGGTCAATCCAATAGCAATACTTTCTCGGAATGCTATGGTATCAACCCACAGGTTGATCGTTGGATCAACATAAACTGTCTCGGCTGTCGTTGCCAATAGAGGAGCCTGGACTCGTTGGCCGATGTCATAGAGCATGCGGCGCAAGTTGGTACGTGCCTTACGTTGATCGGCTTCAGGCCAAAAGAGGGTTGATAGGCTGTCCCGGCTTTGAGGCTGATTTGTAACGGCGAGATAGGCAATCATCGCTTGGGCCTTCCGCAGCGAAATATTGATCGTTCTATTATTATCCACTACCAAACGAGGCGGGCCAAAGAGGTAGAGTTTCAGTTGAGTCATTGATTATATATGATTGCCTCCTCCATTTCTCAATCCTACACGTTTTGGCAGAAGTCTGCAACCTCATTGATTCGTACAGGCTGTATAGATGGCTTGCAAAAGCTTGTTCCCACGAAGACCGGAATGTCCTCCCTTTTCGGAATCATCTAGAGCAGATTGGGCAAGAGCTGGGACAAGACTTTTCCAGCAGAGTAAATGGCATATTTCGTCGCACCCCCGTTATCTTTTTGTTTTATCCTTGTTACCACGCTCGTTATAGTCTCGTCACTCTGCGTAACTATCCTCTATACAGGAACAGATACGAGAGACAATTTCTTGTAATGCTTATCCAACGGATGCTTTCCAGCTATGCTCTCAGGCTCTGGGCCGATGGTGAAGACTACTCAGTTTAGAACACGAACTTGTTTCCCTTTTTAGAGCAGAGGTGCAGTCAAATATTAAAAATGCTGAGTGGTTTTGACTTTCATTTATATCTATTATTCAAAGGAGCAATCGTATGAATCTTAACACAATCAATAATCATATTCGCTTTTTCTGCTGTACGATTTTGGCTTGTATCGTAGTGGGCATGGCTGCCGATGTCAGTTATGCTGCCCGAGGACCGATTCCTCTGCCTAAACCGATTTTCGAGTGTTCTCACAAGATGCAAACCTGCGACGGTTGGAGAATGTAGCACCGTGACACCACAACCTCGTCGAATTCAATTTGTGTCTGATCAACTAGTACAACAGATTATCGATGGCCGCAAGACGGCTAGTGTTGTGACCCTCGATGAAGTGGATTTGGACGAAGATGAGTACAACCATGCCTTGGTCACTGGTCAATATTATGATGTGTTTGATTCCAAATTGATCAAACGGTGTACAATACGTATTGTGGCAATGGAGCTATGCCGTTGGAGCCATATTCCGGAACGGCTGTGGCGGGGTGAGACCAATGTCAATGCCGAGGAATTCAGAGTAGATCACATGGATTACTTTGGCTATCCGGCTGACGATTTTGAATTTGTTGCTTATTACTTTGAACGAGTCGCTATATTCAGCTCTATTTAGAAACCGTAGTTTGTTTGCACGAATAGGACTTTGGGCAACTATACTCAGCACCGTCTCAAAACAACCCCAGTATAGGATAGTGACATATGTCACGATATAGGATTTTCAATATGACCGCAACCTATCTGATTCAGTTTCCGGTTTATGGGTACCCTTTCTAAAAAGGACCGACGCTGGACTTGATCCTCGATTAGGGCGGCTGCCTTCTGCAACCGCTGTTGTCCCATTGACAACAGCGGTTGTGCGCGTTGATCTTCATTGTCGTGTAAAATCCCGAAGCAGGTTAGATAAACGTCCGGTATACTCAATTCAACTGCACCTTCTTTGTAGATTGTTTTGAGCATGGACTCGACGTTTGCCATGGCCTGCTCTCTTTCGCCGATTTTATGATGGATTTTTGCCAAGCCGGCCAGCGGCTCTACCGCTCGTTGTTCATTCTTGGCATTGACCAACATGATGTAGGCTTCTTCAAAGGCTTGCTTGGCCGACGTATGCTCTGATAGTGCGCTTTGAATTGTTCCGATTAACAAGAATACCTCGGCAACCAGCTCGAGTTTTTCTGCTTCTTGTGCCAACTGCAGCCCTTTTTGGGCCAGTGCCAGCGCCTCTGTATTTTTGCCTTCCTGGTGATAGAGATGGGCCATACCGACAGACCACTCGGCCGTGAGTATCTGGTCTTTCAAGCCACGGTTAAGCTCCTCAGACTGATCGAGATAATGCCGAGCCTCCTCGTAAGTGCCAATAGTCGTTAAGATGCCAGCAATAGCGATTAGGAGTTGAGCTTCTGAGTGCCTGTCTTGATTGGCTTGGGTTAGGGAGCGGGCTTCATGCAGCCGTTCCAATCCTGCGCTATACTTCCCTTCCAGGTGATCAATGAGTGCTAGGTTCCAGATGCTAAAGCAAGCGAAGCGACGTTCGTTAATCCGTCGAAAATCGGCTAAGGCCAACGCAAAGTTGCTGCGTGCGTTGAGTAAATCTCCCTGCAACCAAGCGATGTAGGCACTATCAAACCGGGTGACGCCTTGCCCCAACCGATCCCCTAATTGTCGATAGCGTGCTGAAGCGGCAGCCTGAAGATCAACAGCACGAGTGAAGTCGCCGCTATCGTAGCAATTCCAACACCAGTAGCGCAGAACGTCAGCTTCAAGATAGGTATCTTCTATTAAAGTGGCAAGCTGTAATGCTCGCTCATAGTGGGATGGCGCAGCAGATTGCTTACCCTGCTTGTGCAGGCTACGGCCCAACTCAAAGCGGGCACGCCCTTCTAAGGTCAGGATAAATGGGTGCTGACTATCGTCACTCACGTTCGATGACAGGTTTTCTTGTAAAGCAGTTTCTTGTAAAGCAGTTTCCTGTGAAGTCACCTTGGCAAGGGCATTCTTTGCAACAGCCCCAGCCTGTTCTAAGAGTCCTTGAGCGAAGAGCATACTAGCCTGCTCAATACGTAGCCGACAGCAGATTGCAGCCAGATTAGGATGACCTGATTCGACACCAATAGAACAACCTGACTTTGCCTCTAACCGTTCGGCGCTCTGGGCAAAGAGCGATGCACCTTCTCGGAAAAGACCAGAGAATTCATAAAATCTAGAAAGGCCTGTCAATGCATGGAGTAGTGAAGAGGATAGGCGAGCATCGCTGGCCCACTGCCATGCTTGACGGATATTGTCTATATCAAGACTCAATCTGTTCAACGTCTCTTCTGGGGCTTCTCCCCGTAGATTAACCTCCGTAGAGTGGACCAATCTAAGAAAATAGTCGCAAAAGGTCCTACGGATCTTTTTGCCAGAATGGGATGCCTGCATTGTCTCCCCATCATCTGCATCAATTGAGGATAGTTGCTCGGCTGCAAACTGTCGGAGCAGTTCATGAAGTTGATAGCGATTGCTAGAGATGCGCTGTAAAAGTGCATGATCAACCAGGGAGACTAGCGTTAAGATGGTTGCATTGGCAACTTGCTCAGCGGCTTCTTTATCAAAGCTGCCGCGGAAGAGGGCTAACCTCATCAATACGTCCTGCCCACGCTGGTCTAGCTGCCCCCAGCTCTGTAAAAATACCGCACGCACGCTACTATGGCGATCCGGCACATTCTGATGTTGGGCCGTTAGGATGTCCAGGCTGCGTTCGAGTTCGTCCACTACTTCTTGAACCGAAAGGATCCTCAGCCAGGCTGCTGCTAGTTCGATTGCCAGGGGCATCCCCTCAACGAGCCGACAGATGTGCATAACCTGTTCTTGACTCTTAGCAAGCGAAAAATTTTTTTGAGTTCGTTGTGCGCACCGTTCGAAGAGACGTACCGCGTCATAGTCGCCTGCCTCGAGTTGGTTGTCTCTATCATAATCGGTAGATCGCAGTTCAGTAGGCACGCCCCGTGCCGAACCAGGGCGTGTTCCCTGTACGGTCGCGGTCGACTGACTATTACCCAAATCCCCCTTTGGAAAGTACATGCCTGTAACTGGATGAAACCATGCTTCCCTTATAGGCAACGCATTGCGAGAAGTTACGAGAATTTTGATGGCTGGTGCTGTTCTCAGGATATCCAGAATCAGATCCATGCCGTCAAACAAGTGCTCGAAATTGTCCAGTACCAGCAGCATCGCCTTTGTGGCTAGGAACTCTAAGAGCTGCTCATTGCCCGACCGATTTTCATAAAGGTGCAAGCCCAATGCGTTGGCGATGGTGGCTGGTATGTTCTGTGCCATCTTGACGGGCTGAAGTGGGACAAAGTAAACACCGTTGGCAAAGGCGTTCGGCTCTGTTCTTTGGGTATCTGATACTGAAAAATCTGACGCGGAGGCATCTAATATACGTTTCCCGACCTCTATGGACAACCTAGTCTTGCCAATCCCGCCTGGACCAATGAGCGTAAGAAGTTTACAGGATGGATCCGCTAAGCGGCGCATGATATCTGCTAGCTCGTCTTCCCGGCCAATAAAGGCTGTGGTTTGCAGAGGGATACTGTGAGGTCGTGAGGCTAAACCAGGTTGGGGAGAGGCCGGGACAGCGGCTGGCGTAGGTGAAGGGCTGGAGTGTTGAGGGCTAGGCTCATTACGAATCAACTCCTCTTTCCAACTTGTCGTCTGTTCATCTTTCGGATGCTCATCTTGCGTCAATCGACGAGCTTGGACAGCTTGGAATAGCTCTGTCGTCTCCTTTTCTGGCTGCACACCCAGTTCTTTACCTAAAATACGTACGCACTCCTCGAATTGACGGATTGCAGCCGCTTGCTGACCCGCAAGGGCATAAAGCTCTATTAATCGACGGTGGGCGGCCTCGTGTAAAGAATCCAAAACGAGCCAGCGTCGCGCGTAGGGAAGTGCCTCCTTGTATTCCCCCCGTTGCCTATACATGTCCATCAACCCAACCAATACTTGGCCTAGGAGTCGGCGTAACTCTTCTCGTTGAAAGAATTGCCATTCACTGAATTCGGGGCACTGGTCCAGTTTAAAACCGGCCATAAAGTCCTTCTGGTAAAGGGCCTCTGCAGCCAAAAGCTGTTCCATTTGCATGGGGGTATGTAAGCCCTGGGTCGCCAACTCCTTGAAAGCCACCACATCCACCCAGATATTTGCCTCTGAAGATAGGCCCACCGTCTCTGAGGTGGTATCCAGCAGCGTCGTTTCTGCTTGTTGGCCAATGCTATATATCATGCGGCGCAAGTTGGTGCGAGCCGAGCGCTGATTGGCCTCAGGCCAAAATAAAGTGGCTAGGCTGTCGCGACTGTGGGCGCGGTTCGTCACGGCAACATAGGCGAGTAACGCCTGGGCCTTGCGAAGTGAGATGCTGATATGCTTTTGGTCTACGACCAGTTCAGGAGTGCCAAATAGGTGGAGCTTTCGTTGAGTCATACTTGTTTCCTTAGAGGTGCAAGTTTCCATCCTACTCGTTTTGGCAGAAGTGTGCAAACTTTTTATGAGGATAAGAGCATATCTCGGATGGACGCAATGTGGGACGCAATCTGGACGCGATTCTGGACGCTGCGCCAACACCCCTCTGACTACACTATGTCCAGACAGGGCATCACAACGCCTGTCGCAGAATCAACTTCATTTTATCAACGCAATGCTCTGGTGTATGGAGCAAATAACGGAGGAATATCATGCCAACTATCAATCTCATGTATAAAACCAAGTCTCACGATTTCCTTATTAACCACAAAACAACTGCTGTACGGACAAAGCCAATGCGCGCCATGAGTGTTAACCACAACCAAACTGTGATTCAAAATCAGAAAAAACGTCAGATTTCATTTAACCACAATACAACAGTCGTACGGACAAAGCCAATGCGTGCCATGAGTCTTAACCATAACCAAACCGTGATTCAAAATCAGAAAAAACGTGCGCTTACATTTAACCACAATACAACAGTCGTACGGACAAAGCCAATGCGTGCCTTGAGTGTTAACCACAACCAAACCGTGATTCAAAATCAGAAAGAACATGCACTCATATTGAACCATAACATATCTGCTGTATCACATTACCGTTAACCGCATAGCCGGCCAGAGAAATTTATTCCGACTCTTCTCCATTGGACACCTTTGGATAAAGTCATTCTGCTCACGCAGTGGTCGTTTACGACGCCGGTTTTTCGAGGCCAGAAGCTCAAATCGAAGATGAACCTGTGCAAGAAGTCGACCATTTGTGAGCCAATTCTAGCGAAGAATCTCAGCTTCTAATCCGAAACCGAGATACTTCAGTCGCCTCGGGCTCCAGGTCACTGCGTGACTGTAACCAAGCAGAATGACAATTTCACGCTCGTTCCAGTAGAGAACTCGACTGTTGAATAATTCACTCTGGCCAATCCCTAATCAGGGAGGACAAATTTTTCCCTTGGCCATTTATAACAGCTCAGATCTTGATAATCTATAGTGCGGTCGCTTTGGAAACCGGAGTTTTCTGCAGACCCTACAGGAGAAACCAAACTCCGGTTTCCAAACGGAGCTGAGTATAACTTCACCCAATTCGTCACGATTTCGTTACAACCCTTGTTGTCTTCTAGTTACTTCTATACGGTAGGCTGGTGGTATTACATGAATAATTGCCTGAATCTGGGATGCTATGTCCAAAGCATACCAAGCCAACAGAGACGAACAGTAAACTCAACAGGAGATAAAATCATGACCACCCATCCCCCGAACATCCCTATATCCCTATATTCAGTTCCGCCCCACGAATATGGGGCAAGGGGGTAGAATGAGCAATCGACTAACCGAGATTTCCATGTTGCGAGCGTTAAGAACACCCTCATTTGCTCTATTGTGGGGCGGCCAGAGCTGTTCTCGCTTGGGTGACTATCTCTATGAAATCGGGCTAGCCTGGTGGGTATTGGAGAAGACAGGGGAAGCTGGGGCTATGGCAACGGTTCTGATCTTTGCCTTTGGCCCTACTGCCCTTTTTAGCCTCTTTGGTGGCGTGGCCGTTGACCGATATTCTCGTCTTTGGATTATGCTGATTGCCGATCTGGTGAGAGGGGCGACGGCACTGGTGATGGGTGTTTTGGCCATCAGTGGTCTCTTGGAAATTTGGCACGTCTATATCCTTAGCTTGGTCTTTGGGATTGTAGAAGCCTTTTTCCACCCAGCCTATACGGCCACTGTACCTGAACTGGTTTCTATGGACGATCTACCAAGCGCCAACTCACTAACGAGCCTAAGCATTCAAGGGGGACGTATTCTGGGGCCACCTCTAGGTGCGCTCATGATTGCGCTAGGCGGTACGGCTTCGATCTTCCTCTGGAATGGACTAACGTTTTTTGTTGCGGCCCTCTTACTTTTGCCATTGCTACAAAACCAATCAATCCAGTCGATACATGCTCTACGCAGCTCTCCACAAGACAACACTCCTGGTCTGCTGGATGACTTCCGAGAGGGGATGCGGATCGTACTGGGCCTACCTTGGCTTTGGCTTTCCATTCTTGTCTTTGCCCTCAGCAATGCGACCTTAGGTGGGCCATATAGTGTCAGTCTACCTTTTCTGGTTGACGAGGTCTTAGGGGGTAAAGTACAACTTCTGGGTCTACTCTATGCGCTCTTTGCAGGTGGATATGTACTGGGTGGTATTGCCATGGGACAAATGAAGCGAATTCCTCATCGGGGTCGCTTGATGTACGGTGGCCTTGCTATTGCCGGACTGATGATTCTGCTCTTTGGTTTACCTATTGGACTTGTCGGTTTAGCTTTGGCTGCGCTGGTCAATGGGGCTATGCTGGAGGTCGGTGGACTGGCATGGACCCACTCGTTACAAGAGCTGGTACCTCGCGATAAGTTGGGCCGCATTGCGAGCATTGATAATTTGGGCTCGTTGGCTTTTGTTCCCATCGGGTATGGCATTGCAGGATGGGCTACCGAACTGTTTGGCCCTCAGCAAGTCTTCCTGGTCGGCGGTGGTTTGACTGTATTGTTTGCACTGATGGCCTGGTCTCATCCAGCCGTTCGCCAGCTTAATTAATAAGGAATCTTCATTGATTATGAATATCCATACTTTATCGTCCAGCTACGACTGGAGCGAGTCGAAGAAATCTTGGGTTGCAGACAACCTGCCCCAATTGAATCGTCGTGCATTGCAGAATGACCTGGGGTTTGCCGACATGGCGACCCTTCTCAACCACCAAGTGCTTTCCGACGCACCCCATGCTGAAGAAACAGCAGATCGCGATGTGGTTGGAATTCTGTTGACGCTTGGGCTAATTGGTAGCTCTGTCGAGCGCCACGCACAACAACAAAAGATGGCGCAAACGCTAAAGGACGGTAGAACTTCCTATGCAAGCCGGATGAAAGAGATCAAACCGAGCGAGGGATTATCAACATTGCTTGTGCAAGATTCTATTCCCTTTGCTGATTACTTTCAAGGAATGGCCGACAAGATCGGTCATCCCCATCGCGATTCGTTTATGACCTTAATTGAATACAATGGGCCTGGAGTTGAGGTGCGGCATCCTAGGACTCGCCAAGTGATCTATCGATTATCGGCAGCGTTCAAAGATTCGCGCTTCTCCACTTTTTCCGGCACCGAAACTGAACACAATTTTTTCCGACTAGTCAAAGAGACATTTGCTTTACAAACTGGGGCAAACCAATATATCGAACAAGTGCAGGCCCCAGAGAATTCTCTGGATAGCAAGGAGGCAGTTGACGCTGCATTGACTGCTACCCAGCTTATGTTGGCAATCAAAGCTCAGATGCTTGACTTTATGAAATACAAGGCATTTGACATTGACTTCTTCCTCGATGAATTTCGCCAATATCAATGTCTTTGGTATGCCGACCGCTACCTTAAGCCGCCCAGTGCAGCGAACGATACAGCCGCTCTCTATCGTGATTTGATGCTCTTTGAAAATTTGGTTGAGCCATATGAATACTTTCCCGGCTTTCGTGCTCATGCAACGGATATCTGTAGTGTACTGTTGCCCCACGACGCACAGATGCTCCAGAGTGCTATGGCCCTGCCTAGCATTGAGCGTAAAATTTTGAACACTTTGGGCATGGAGAAAGCAGATTTGAAAGGAGTGAATGCTGGCAGCGCTGTCGCTCTACTTAAGAAACACCCATGGCTAACGGCCTACAGTCAACTATTCAATGCCCAACGGGACGTATCCAGCACCCATTTTGCTCTTGTGCTCAAGTTTTTGGTTCGACCTCAACAGCAGCGGGCAATCAATCAGGATGATCGCAACAATGTTACAATTGTTGACAATGACCAAGGCGTGACGGGGATGGATCCCAATGATATCCTGGTCCGTCTAAATGAAGCGCGTAAGCATCATCTGCTCACCTGGATGAATAGCATAACGAACGTCAAACACCTAGCCAAGAGTTTCCTTCAGCATTGGGAATATAAAATGCTTTCGCACCAGGAGCACATGAGTCTCTCAAGGTTTATCTAATGATGTTGCTTCACTTAGGTACACTTTGGTTGAGAGCGGCCAAATGAGTTTCGCGTTATGAAAGGAACGCGGAAAGGTCATCAAAAGCTTAACTCAAATGCAACAACTTCACTAAGTTTGAGTAGTACGAAACATTAGTTTAAGAAAAGCGTAATGCAAGTAAAGGATTCTTCTCCCTGCTCAAAACAACAGTGAGAATTACCAGATTTAAGGAATTCGTAAAGTTAGCGAAGGATCCGACACTTACCCTACGATAAACTTACTGAAGATAGATGTCAGACATGTTAATGCACTCACCGTTACCCATCAACTCGCACAAAAATTCATCATTACGTAAGCATCACATTCTTTCTTCAAACGGATAGACAGTTTAGAAAATCCCACCTGCACCACAAAAATGGTTTAATGGCTTTGGTCATGGGCTGTTGTAATGGTACGCGTCACATATTTAGATGTCCAGAAAAGCTTGTTCCCATGAAGATGGGGATGTCCTTCCTTCTCGAAATTTCCCAGAGTGGATGAATCAAGAGTCGGGACAAGAATTTCTGACGACCTATATAAGCGACATAGTGTTTCGCCACCACACCCATGAACGAGTAAGCGTTTCTATCAATTCGAGAACCTTACTATGCTGCGGTCGATTTAAAAGACGTAGTTTTTCATAGCCCTGTCAGAAAGATGAAGTTTGGCCTTTTTTACAGAGCTGGGTAGGAGTCCAGCATTGGGTTGCACTGAGTAGTGAGCTCAATGTAGGTTGATCGTCTGAATTTTAACCAGACCAAATCTCAAAACCATTTCTCGAGTGTGATACTGTGTAACAACGACTTCTCATTGCAGCACAGCACCCTACTGATTGCACCCTGATCAAATAGGAGGCTGACGTGAATTTAGGTTATTTTTCATTAGGAAACGGAATTCAGAATAGGTTTGCTGTCGTCAAGCAGGTTCGTGTTGTTGTACTGGTTATGGTAGCAGCAAGCCTTTTTGCTGGGGTTGCATTAGCTACCGATGGCGTCCTGCCCGTGCAAGTCAACAGCCCGTTAAGAGGCAACTACTGTTTTGAAGCAGAAGGCGTTGGACTCGGCAGCGAGCTACAGAGCGAAACCCTAACAATCGATGCGAATGGGACGCCTGTTGCGGCATATCTTTACTGGTCAGGGCGCTATATGGGTGATCAGTCTGGCGACGATGATGTAGTCGTTGCTCTCAATGGTGGCTCCCCCGCTGCCATTGTGGCAGAAGAGCGGAACGTTGCAAGTGCCAACTATAGTGACCGCCACTATTATACGTATCGGTCAACAAATTTGGTGACAGCAGGTAGTGGTTTGAACCTGGCTGATCAATTTACACCATTTACGTTGACTGTAAGCGGGTTACGTGGTGATGAATCTCATGGAGTAGGAATCGTATTCGTCTATGAGAATAGCGATACCTGCGCCTATGGAGATGTCCATTTGATGTATGGATTAGATAGTTTCCATCACCGCTTTAGCGAACCTGCCGGCCCAAATTCTCAGGTTACTTGTGTGAGCTTTGATGCGGTTGACGTTCCCCGAACAATTGATTACCAGCTCTTTGCCGGTGGCGTTGCAGGTCCAGACCGCCCAGACGCCATTTGGACAAAGAGCGGCACGGGAGCTTTACCTGCCAACTATGCACTCATTGATCTGATCGATGATCCCGAAGCCACTGAATTGATTAACCCGCTAGACGGATATGAACAGAATCCACTGGGCGAGTGGGATAATCACCAAGCTCAGATTCAAGTACCAGCTGGCCATACGTATGCGTGTATTCAACTTGAATCTGTTCCTGATTTTGCGCCAGAGATGCTAGGGACCAGTGCCGTTTGGGTAAATCTCGTCTTTAAGGTAAATGGTGTGCTCCCTCCAGAGACTGCAACACCAACGTTTACACCGACTTTTACGCCTACGGCCATACCGCCTACAGCGACCAGTACCCCAACAGAGGTAGTGGTTACTAGCACGCCAACACAGGTAACGGCTACGGCCACCTCAACTCCTGTTGAAACAGTCGTTACTTTTCAAACGCAGACGGCAACCAGCACACCAGTACCACCGAATACAGTAGTTGTGACAAGCACATCAACAGCCACACCAACACCATCGACTACGCCATCACCAACGAGTACACCTACAAGCACACCCACTGACGTCATTGTATCAGCTACACCAACGCCCACTCCTACTTCAACAGTGCCGATAAGACCAACAACCAGCGGCCAAATTACAGTAGAGGCGACACCAGAGCTGCCATCTCCTACGTCGACACCAACACCATCACCCACTCCGTCACCAACGCCATTCACGTCCTCACCGATCTGTGAGTCTGAGACTGACTTGCAAGTGAATCAGGCTATAGTCAGAGATGAGAATCAGGTAACGATTACAATCAATTACTGGAACAATAGTCAAACTGAACTAGGTGATATCTACTTAATAGACACGATACCCGCTACAATGACCATCGATCCCAACTTTGACCACTCTCCTTGGCAGTGCGATGGACAAAGTTGCAAGATGAATATTGGTACACTATCAGCCAATCAATCCGCGCCGCATGTTGGTCAAGCGCAACTCCATCTGCTCATATCTGATGCTTTCCTGACCGGGCAGAGTGATGCCCTGAATCATGTCATCATCTTTCAAGAGGCCAATGGTTTACAAAATAGATCCATCTGCTCAAGTCAAAGTGAAGCCACGATTCAGCTACCAACAGCACTCGACATAGTCGATGAACCTGGTTCCTTTGAGGCAACAGATATCATCTATTTGCCTATGGGTAGCTGGTAAGACAAAGCTTCTTTTCTCATTCACATTTGTACACAGAGGACCTCGCTATGATAACGGGGTTCTTAGTGCTTATACGAATCAAATAGTGAGTATCTGGCAAAAAGACAAAAGCCCTGGTGTTCGCCAGGGCCTTTGCAAAGACAGTTCAGACAGTTTCTTAAGGAGAAAAAGAGGTAAATGTTGTGCCCCCATACTATAACATGGTTTGGGGTTGGGCTAGCTGTCCGTTACCTGTCCAGACGACAGATTCAGAGTGGGAACAGTTAGTTTAAAGAGATTGATCTTCCCACGGCTCCTGGGTAATTTCAGGAACCACCTGTGGCCCTTTGGGGCTGTCCTCTAATCGTGCCGTCACCACTTGGCCGTCATGCTGAAAGAGCATGAGTGCGTTCTTCTCCATAATTTCAAAGCGCAGACCTCTTTTGGTCTCAATGCTGGTCATAGGGTAAAGATCGTAGGATGGAACCCACGCCAGCCGATTCATATGACCATACCAGCTACATGCATCTCCTAGAAAGATCAAACTCTCCCCTTGATCTTCTACCCAGACGACCTGTAGGGCATCAGTGTGCCCAGGCGCGATGGCCGTGCGTACTTGCCCAGCTAATCTTTGGGGTCCATCCACTACATCCAGCAAGTTAGACTCGACAAGTGGTTGCCAATTTTCGGGCAAATAGGTTGCCAGGGTGCGCTCGTTGGGAGCGTTGGCCGCGGCTAAATCGATGCTTTGCACCATGTACCGCGCGTTGGGAAAGGTCGGTATGGCTCGTTTCTCAGATTCGCCTTCTGCCCAGTAGGTATTGCCCCCAATATGGTCCAGATGAAGATGGGTGCAGAGGACTAGATCAATATCCTCTGGTGTATAACCTACTCGAGCTAACTCACCTATTAGACGCTTCTGGCGATCACCCAATCCTAAAAACGTTCGAACTTTCGGCGGCAACTTATCTCCATGCCCCGTGTCTACTAGGATCAGCCCTTGAGCGGACTCGATCAATAGCGAGCGCGCATCAGTTGGAATCAGATTGTCTTCATTGGGTTGAATGACTCGCTGCCAGAGCATTCGGGGAACTAGGCCAAAAAAACCTCCACCATCCATGGTGTGAATGCCATCACTTAAAATATGGCAGCGTGTTGTACCAATAGATATTGTATAAGCCATAGGATGAGTATACTATTACTTTATCATGTGACAAAGTGTAGCTTATCTACATATATGTGATCTGGCACAGGTGAGAACAATCTACTCGACTGAAATACTATCGAACTATTCTCCTCTATGCTCAACTGCGGTATACAAACCCATGCGAAATTGACAAAGCGCTATTTTGTTGTCATAATTCCCCAACATTTGCTTAAGCTTCTTTTCTATTTCATTAGGTTTGTCTGAAAGTTGTGTAGCGGTGGTTACTTTTTCTGGAAATCATGTTTCTAATACATCTATAGATCACCGATATAGCTTTTGTCCCCGTGAAAGTAGGTTTGTTCTCTCATGCTTGAATATTTCAGGCTAAGTTGAAGAAAAGCTTAACGCAGACTATAATCAGTAGTTTCATGGATCAAGAGGCACCATGGAAGATGAAAATGTTCCTCCTAATCCATTTGGATCCGTGTTCTTTTTTCAGGGCAGATTGCAATGTCAGTACGAGATTATTCGTGCCGTTCAAACTAGACTGATATTGTGTTCTACGACTCATATAATCAGAATCTGTTTGAAAGCCAGAGTTTGGTTACTTCTATATACTTCTCCAGAAAGATCTTGTCTCGGCTCTTGACCCATCCACGTGAGGAGATTCCGAAAAGGGACAACAGAACTTTCTGACTACGTATAGAAGTGTGGAGACCCCCGGTTTTCAAAACGACAGCGCTATAATTAGCATAAACGTTCTATAGGCGTTTCCAAGAGGCAATGTTGAAATTGATTGCTCCTCAGCATGGATTTACGCTCCGAACAAGTGAGATCCTTGGGTCCCCTATAGATCCAGCATAAATTGAGCCGATAAAACAGAGTGATTCGATGTCTGATTCACAGGATAGTGAGATGCCATTACGGCCTGATGCAGAGCCTCTAACTCCAGAAGAGATGGAGGCGTTTCTTTCTCGCGTACGCGCTGAAGGCCGCTCTCTCACATCGGAAGAGCAATATGCTCTCTTTGGTCCACCCAAATCTCCGGATAAGCCTGTTGGCCCAATTGAAGCAGTCTCCGAGATGGATGCTGCTGATTTAGACGCAAAGCAGTTTTCCTTGCTTACAGAAGACTTTTTTGGCGAGTTTGGCAGTGCTCTCCCTCCAATTCAGTTTCCTATGATTCAAGGAATCATCTTCGATTTCGACTACACCCTCGCCCAACTCACTCACCCAAGAGATGACCTTTTAGAAGAAGGCGCCCGCAACGCGGAAGCATATATGCTCTCCACTGGTATGACGCTGCCGGATAACTTCTGGCAGAATATTATCGAAGCGAGACGCTTTTCTGAAGAAAAATCAGCTGAAGAGCAAGAAGAGCACATTGCTGATGATGCCATGAGCTTTCTTCTCCAGTTTTATGGATACCCTGCCAGTAAGATGGATCCGGCTGTGCTTCGCCGCGCAGTTGACACCTTCTATGCGCCAGAGATGATGGCTTGGCACGCTGAGCCGAGTGCGCTTGAAGTTATGGAAACATTACACAGCCAAGGCTATCGGCTGGCTATTGTTAGCAACTACAATTGTGATCGAGTCTTTCAGCGCATGATAGACTATAGCGGTTTCCGACCCTACCTTGATATCTGTATTGCCAGTGCCAGCGTAGAATACCGTAAGCCAGACAAGCAGATCTTTGAACTTGTACTCGAACGCTGGGATGCTCTGCCCCATGAAGTTGTGATTGTGGGGGATAGCCTGCTTGAAGATATTCAAGGTGCCCTAAACCTTGGTTCGTATTCCGTCCAAATGCTTGTTCCGACCTCATCCCAAGTTCATTATGACAACGAGCAGGTCGTGGCACAATTTAAACCTGACAAGGCCATATCCACCTTTTCCCAACTACCTGAGATTATTCATAATTGGGCCTACTAGCTTAATCATTGAAGTGTGATAGCCAGTACCCATTTCTGTTTGGTTACAGTCGCTAGTGACCACAAAATGTGTAAATTCCAGTTAAGCCGCGCCAGGGAGACACGCGTTTTGGCACCGTATGAGCTAACTGGAGGCGGCCACAATGTACTTGAAGGTAACCAACTGACAACAGTACCCATTAACCCATCTTGAAGTGAGTGAGGAATTCCATTGCAGCACCGTACCAAGGCTATCCACTTTTCCTTGTATGCTCCCATTTTGTCTTCAGCAGCGTCTGTAACTGTTAACGCGCATCGATCGGCCTGTATTCAAGCCAAGCATATTTTGAGGCATAAATGGCCTCTATCGATATTCAGTATTTTTGCCAGGGGAATGGGCGTCGCCATTCTACCATTCCTATTTTTGCTTAGTCCTCTACCTGCATTATTTGCATCTTCCCAACCGACACTACTTATTGCACCATCATCTGCGAACCCATCTCACGACCAATTGAGCAATATTCCCTCCTCGGATGGCCCACTGCCTCTTTCGGTTACTCAAATGGGCAAACACTGCCTCATGTCTCTAGGGGTCGGTATGGCAAATCGCCCATCAGCTTTTATCTATTCTCAGGTACCCGGAGAATTGAGCAGCGCCTATCTCTTCTGGTCTGGTCGTGACCGCGACAACAATGGAGATAATACTCTTCTAGCAAATAACATCGAACTGATAGCGGACGAGGAATACCACGGCGAAAGTGGTGGGGGAAGTTGGTGGCATACGTACATGGTTGATGCATCTTCCTTCTTACAACCCCTCGTTTCCGCCGCTCGTGGTTCATTAACGCTGGAAATTAGCGGGCTTACTTTTGATCAAAACCAAGAGGGCGATAATCATGGTGTTTCTCTCTTGATATTGTACGATGCTGAGCATTGCCCAGAGAGCCAAATCAACGTTCACTTCGGTTTGGATAGCTTTAAACACTCTTCCCCAGACCCAATGTATGGCCCGGACTCTGCGGTTACCTGTACCTGGCTAGAACCGAGCCAACTGAGTCGCCAGCTTGATTTTTCCTTTATGGTCGGCGGAGTAACCGATGCCGAACGAGATAGCATCGTTTGGATTGCTACAACATCAGAGCAAGATGTCCCAGAGACATTGGTCGATCAAGACCTGTCATCATTCAACCTCATCAAGTTTTTGGATCCACTAGGCAATGATCCGGCTCATGGCCACTGGGATTATTTTCAAACAACCATTGACTTACCAGCCGGCCACACGCAAGCCTGTATGCAAATCCAGGCATCTGGAGAGCAGGGCATTAGTGGTACCCTCGTGAATGTGACGGCCAGAGTCATACAGCCGTCTGAGCCAACACCGACCATCAATGGCTATATTTGGCTGGATGTGGATCAGGATGGTCTCCGTGATCCAGAAGAGACGGGGATGGCGAACGTTCTTATTCTCCTACGAGATATAATCGATGATAGCATTTTACAGGCATTTGTTACACCCGATTCTGGAGAATTCTATTTCTCCAACTTAGATGCCGATGCTTATTGGGTTGATGTTGCCGATGAACTTTTCGATCAGGATTGGGTTCAGACATATGAGGCGGATGGCGTGCTGGATACCAGAACCCAAGTTGAGTTCTTGGATGAGCAGTTGGTTGAGGGGATTAATTTTGGTTTCACATTCCGTGAGCCTGCTGGATCAATTGCTGGTTTTCTCTGGAAAGATTTGGATGGGAATGGCATGCAAGAGGAGAATGAGCCAGGACTGGAGATGGTCACCATTTCCTTGTTGGATAATAACCAGAACTTAATCGCCGAACAAAGCACTAGCGATACAGGTACATTCTCGTTCAACGATTTGGCTCGGCAGCATTACACTGTTCAGGTTCACTCATCTACATTGCCACCTGGCTTGATACAGGCATTTGAAGCGGACAATACGCTAGACGGTTTGGTGGATATCGATCTGACCAGTAGGCCGGATCATTTGGAAGTGGCATTTGGATATGGCACAACAGGCCAGATTCAAGGTCGCATGTGGAGCGACCAGAATGAAAATGGCGTAGTCGACTCTGATGAAATAGGCATCCACAACGCGCTGATCTTGCTGACCGATGAGTCCGGTGTAGGGCGCTTGGCGATTACGCAGGATAACGGAACATATTACTTTGATCAATTGATGCCAGGTCAATACTATCTTTTTGTTGTTCCCGACACGATTTTACCCGGGGCCATCCCAACCTATGAAATGGACGGCGTCTTAGATGGACAGGTATTGGTTGGGGTGGGAATCAGTCAGGTTATTACGAATGTGGATTTTGGCTTTCACTTAGCTGCTCATAGCACCAGAAGCTCTGGCCCCCGCCTCGATCTTTCAGCTATTGATCTCTCTGAGCTGGGGATTGATCCAGCGGGTATTGACCTGAGCAACATTGATCTAACTGATGACGATGCAATCATTGAGCTACTTGAGACACTGATTCGACAGAGCCAGGGCGATGACAGTACAGATCCCGCTGAGGCAGGAGATGAGAATGAGTCTGGGGGTACTGATGAAAGTCCCGAACCCGATCCATCCCAGCCAGAGGCGGCACCAACAGACGGTGGTGATTTGGATGAGATACCCGAAGAGCCAACTGAAGCGCCCATTGAGTCCGACGTGCCTTTTTTGAGCGGGCAAATACCTGAGGAGGAATTTTATCAGATACTTATTCCGCTTATTCGATAATCGATTGGCCTTGCCTGAACAGTTGGGTCATAGCATGTTGCGCATTGTGTGTAGGCAACGAGGTGCGTTCTTTCTACTTGCAACCCTGAGTCTGTTGGCGATTTGGCCTCTCTTGGCCCCAGGGTATTTCTATAGTGCCCATGATGGTCGCCACAGCGTCTTCTATCTGATTCAATTTGACGCATCTTTTCAGGACGGCGCGCTTTGGCCGCGTTGGGCAATGCACCACACCCAAGGCTATGGATATCCAACCTTCATCATTCAGGCACCGCTAGGATTTTACTTTGCCGAACTCTTTATTTTGCTAGGGGCTGGGTATACCTTGGCGGCCAAACTCAGTTGGATCGTTGCCAATATGATGAGCGGTTGGGGGATGTACGTTTTGGTTCACTACTGGCTCTCTGGTGCCCAGGCTCGTACGCAATTTGTCTCACCCGGTCTACACAATGAACAACCGAAGTCGACCAAAGAGGGAGAAAATTTTGCCGACCTTTCGACTTCCGCTTTGGTAAGGCTAGCTGCACTAGCAGCAGCACTGATTTATATCTTTGTCCCTTATCATCTCTTGGGCATCTATGTGCGGGCAGCACTCAATGATACGCTTTTATTGGCTTGGTTTCCATGGGTGATTTACTGCTTTGAGCGGCTTCTTGTCTATGGACAAAGCGACGGATGGCCGCAACGCTTGGCCCTAGCAGCTCTTTCGCTGGGGGGCATCCTCCTAACTCATGCATTTGCTCTTATATCTTTTACGCCTCTGTTGATCTCTTTTATTCTCTTTCGCTTGGGCTACTTCTATTGGCAAGAGCGAAAATGGAGGCTGACCCTCTCTAGAACTATACTGGCAACTTGGGCGGGACTCTGTGCGTTATTGCTCTATGCAAACTTTCTTCTTCCCTTGTTTATGGAAGGAAGTCCCTACTTAAAAGAGCAGGTGTATATCTCGAATACGTATGACTTTCGTCGGCACTTTGTCTACTGGGGTCAATTCTTTAGTCCATTTTGGGGGCTAGGCTATTCGGATGATCCAACGGGGGCAAATGATGGCATGGGGTTTCAAGTAGGTGCTTTATTGCTGATGCTTACCATTGTTGCCGCTTATCAGTTGCGGCAAGCCCTGGATCCTGGCTCGAAATCAGCCACAGTGGTTGTCCAAGTGGCGAAGGTAAACCAGGAGAATCATCCATTGCACCTGCTTCCCATTACGCTATATCTGCTCACTGTATCTGTGGGGCTTTTGGCGCTTATGACACCCTGGGCGACTTCAATCTGGGAATCTGTATCCCTGCTGGCCGTGATCCAATTCCCCTGGCGGCTGCTCTCTTTGGCTTCATTCACCCTAAGCGCCTCAGCTGGGTTTGCCATTTGGTCTCTGGTTACTGGCTCTCTTCTGGGTACGCTTAAAAGAGCGGATGGGAACACATGGTACCATTCTGAGGCCACAGCGGGATGTGTCTTAGTTGGACTGTTGGCTATCTTTAGCGTATATCCCATCATTGGGGCACCGATGGAATCCATAGAACCGTGGCGAGAAGATGGCCGAGCGATAGCTTTCTTCGAGAATGAACATCCAGACATGATGGGATATACGAAATGGGTACAGGAGAACTTTACCGAATCTCCCATGAGTGCTACCTATTTAGCTGAGGATTATCGAGAAGATTACACGGAGGGTGGGCCATTGGATCGACTTCTCTTTGTACAAGGCAATGGTGAGGTACTAAGTCGCTACAGCCGGGGGTCAAGTTTTGGCGGTCGGGTTCGGGCAGATATTCCGTCTACTGTGCGCATTCTCCTCTATCATTTCCCTGGCTGGCAAGTGACCCTAGACGGTGAACCTGTAGAGTATGCGATTTCAGAACCGGAAGGCTTGATCGATGTAGAGGTGCCAGTTGGAGAACATCAATTAGAGGTCCACATGGGCAGCACCATACCAAGACGGGTGGGATCTACATTGTCTTTTATTGGGTTAGCAATCATAGTAGTTCTGTTTTTTGTAAAAAATCGAGCCATTCATTCTATACTGCGGTCGTTTTGGAAACCGTAGTTTTCCTTAGCCCTAACAGAGAGACCAAACTACGGTTTTCAAACGAAGCTGAGTATAAAAGCCAAGATTAGGAAGAGAGCACAGAATCGATTTCGGCTCCAATAGCTCTGACTGTCGCTCAAAAAAGGATGACATTATGAGGAGCGCTTGGCCTCTTCAAAGCTGCGCAGCAACTCAGTCTCACGCTCAGCAGCAGCTTGGCGGCCTGCCTCTAAGGCCCCACCAAGACGTGACAGGTAAGGTCCGCTCTTTTGATTTTCCCCGTCCATCGTTTCGTCAGGACCAAATAGGTAGATGATTGCTAGACCAACCGCTGCACCAGCCGTCGCGCCTATAAGTAAGCTAATGAATTTGTTCATACATCGAATTATACTGCTTGAAGGGAATTCGGCCAAGGAAGAAGGTGAGGAGGATAAGGAACAGAGGATTGTGGATCAAATAGTTGGTGGTGAATGGAAATCTCCATCCACCACCAACTATCTACTATCTACTCTTATAAAATCTGTACATCCTTTACTTCACGTTGTGGTCTTGGAATGCCACTATTCTCTTCTGGTAGAATCAGACCCAGTGCAATATAGGCTGCGATTCCGAAGAAGCCACCGCTAAAGACGGTGATGGCAACCCAACCGATACGTACCAGGTTAGCATCGATGCCAATTTTTCGGCTAATGCCACCACAAACCCCTAACATAATCTTATCTGTGCTAGTCCGGCGAAGGGGCAATCGGGAACGAGTTTTCTTCAAGTTGTTGCGAACGCTCTGGCCACTAGGCATTTTCCCTGAGAAGTTTGTGCGGAAATTTTGACCAGCTGTGCGAACGCTCTGCCGCCAATCTTTGCCACCGGCGCTATTTAAGAGCATGAAGCCCAAGCCGATCATAACTGCAGGCCAGAAAAGCGTGCTAACTGCAGCCCAAGCTCCACCCGCAAGCCAGGAGAGCATTTCAACATTGGAGAGCAATATGACGATGCCGACGCCAATGAGTAGATAAGCAAGGGTGCTGGAATTGCGTTCGTTGATTGATAAGGCGGCACTCTTTACTTGCCCATTTTGGCGTGTGCCAACAGGCAGCAGCAGCCAGAGGGCCAAATAGGCCAAAAAGCCACCACCAAATGTGGCTAGCGTGGCACCTACCCATAGGATACGCATGAGCGCTGGATCCCATTCCAGGTAGTCCGCCAAACCTGCACAGACACCGCCGACCATCTTGTCTGCTGGGTGGCGATAGAGCATATTCCCTTGGGTTTGCCCCCGATCTTCTATATTGTCAATATCTATCACTTGATTATCCTTATCTTCTTCTAAAACAGTCCATTTAGTCGCTCGTGACTGTTTCTCGGTCGAGCCAAACTCTTCATTTAGAGTGGACTCTTCGACCTTTATTTCTTGAGGCGCTTCAGCCTTCGATTCTTCATTTGTCACTTCCGGAAGCGGGTCACTGGATTGAATTTTTTCGTCCATTTGTAATCTCCATCATACAAGATATGCGAAACTTCGCGTTGACAGATCTCTGTCAAATACACTTGATCCAAAATAGCGATGTGGTTAGACTACGGTTGCTTGGAGAACCGGAGTTCTCAGCGTATCAGTGATTGCTGAGTACATGCTGTGTGAGTTTGCTCAGTCTTGAGCGTGATTTAAGCCTTGTCACTAGTCATTACGTGGGACCATAAAAAAAGTTTCGGCTCCATCAACCAAATTCATTGGCAATTCGGCAATTTACAAATTCTGTAAGTAATCATTTATACTATTCGCCCTGGCCATGAGTGTGGTGAATTGACCTGTCTATGATTTAGTCGATTCAATTTCGTGGTGGGTGAAAAAGAATGTCTCATTGAAATCTGGCCGCGACCAAATACAGAGGTAGTACCTTTTGAACAATCATCCTCAATACCGACTGGGCATTCCCGTAAAGGTGGTAGGCACACCGGGGCTACGCTCCCACGATAGCCGTCGCTGGCAAAATGAACCCCACCTGAGTGTAAGTTTGGCCTACTTACGTGACGTACTATTTTACTTAGCCAACCATCAGATTCGTCTTTATCGCCTATCGGGTCAGTTAGCCCCTTACCTAACCCATCCCGACATGCCCCAATTCCATGATCAAATTGAAGAGTGCTCAACTGAACTAGCAGCCATGGGAGACATGGCGCGTGAATCGGGCATTCGCTTAACTATGCATCCGGCCTTTTACATCCAACTCTCTAGCCCAGATCCATTCCGTGTTCAGCGCTCTAGAGAGGAAATCTTTGCTGCGGTTCGCATCTTGGAGGCCATGGGGCTGGGGGCCGAGTCGGTTTTGGTCATTCACGTTGGTGGTGTTTTTGAGGATAAGTTGACCAGTCGGCAACGTTTTGTAGAGCAAGTTCTTCAACTACCGTCAACTGTGCGCAACCGACTGGCGCTGGAGAATGATGATCGGCATTATGGAATTGAAGACGTTTTGTGGATCCACCGTCAGACGTCCATTCGAGTCGTGATGGATCTGCTTCATCACCACTGTGTCAACCCCACCAGGTTGCCCATGTTGGAGGGGCTTTCTCTTGCATTAGAGACGTGGCCAGCCGATGAATTGCCTAAGATTCACTTCAGTACGCCACGAACTGAAGCACGCTTGCTCAACCGCAACGGTGAACGAAGGCTTCAGATACCCAGAGCGAATCAACATTCAGATTTTATCAACCCCTTTGAATTCATAGACTTGCTTCGAAGTACAACTGAATCTGGGCTACGGTCCTTTGACATTATGTTGGAAGTAAAAGGAAAAGATCTGGCCTTACTACGCCTGCGCGAACAGATTGAGCGATACGCTCCAGAACTTATGAGCATTGTTCAGTGAAGAATACAGCGGTCGATTTGAGAAGCGTAACTTTCAGATGTCGTACCAGAGCAACCAAACTTCGGTTCTCAAACGGAGCTTAATACGGATATACTTTAACCATGCTAGAGAAACCAAACCTGTCCGACGGGAAAATCATTTCCGCTCTTCAGCTAAATTATGATCTTTCCATCAAGCATATCCAGTTTCTCCCGATTGGCAACGATGCTACCGCTTGGGTCTATCACGTAGAGACTCACAATGGCGCGCAATACTTTCTCAAAGTAAAGAGTGTTTCGCCATCTTTAGCTAGCCTTCAGATTCCGCGTCTGTTACACGATAAGGGCATTGCCCAGGTGGTTGCCCCGCTTCCCGCCCAAAATAGTCACCTTACGATCCAAGTTGGTTCGTTCACGCTGATTCTCTATCCTCATATCGAGGGTACCACTGGAATGGAGACGGGATTAACCCCAACCCAGTGGACCGAATTCGGTCGGGTGATGAAGAAAATCCACACCTTGCCACTATCAACTTTCCAGTTTGAAGGGCTTGCCACTGAATCCTTTATCTCGCCATTTCTGAACATGGCGGGCCAACTTCAGGTGATCATTAACCAAGGGCGAATGAATGACATCTTTCAGAGAGAACTGGCCCAATTCTGGCGAAGTCACCAGAGTGATATCGATCGGATTTTGGCCCGCACTCAATCTCTCAGCCAAATCTGTCGCCAAAAAGCGCCTAACCTGGTGATCTGTCATGCTGATATCCACACAGCAAATATTTTGGTTCCCGACAGAACTGACTTCTTTATTGTGGATTGGGATGAAACGTTGCTGGCGCCAATCGAGCGAGATCTCATGTTTATTGGCGGTGATGTAGCCAAGGAGGCCGCAAAGCATGGGAAGATTGTGGGAGATGAAGAGACAAATATCAGCGCTAAGGAACTCTTTTATCAAGGGTATGGAGAGGTGGAGATCGACCCAGCTATTCTGGCCTACTATCGCTATGAGTGGGTTGTACAAGAGATTGGGGACTTTGGCCAGCGGGTCTTTCTCATGGCCGAGCTTGGCGAGGAGACCAAACGGCATTCGGTTGAGGAATTTATCGTATTGTTCGATAGCGGGGATGTGGTAGAGGCAGCGTTTGGCGCTGATCCGCTCTAATCAGAGCCAAGTCATTACATAAACACGACCGGGACGCAACATATCAAACTGATTCAAAAAGCCTGCCAGGCAATCGGGCGTCTGGCAGGCTTTTTCTCATCTGTCATTCAAAACGAGCTTTTGCTTATACTGCGGTTGGCCATAAGACGAGTAGAATACAAGAGTATTTTAGTCGGGTAGATAATTCTCAGGTCGTTTCACGATTGTGGCCTAGCATGCAGAGGTCGCAAAGCGCCATCTATGACAGAGCTAACTAAGGTTTAGCACCCTTTTGCTATCGCATAATGGGTAAAAAGAGCTGGGTTCCCGCCCCATTTTGCTCCGTATCCGTTCGGTTAATAGCCAGTACCGTTACCTGGATACTATCCTGTATGGCGCTATTCTGAGCCACAGTAGTAAGTACTATCAAATGCTAGGCGACGACCGACTCTGTTCGCTCAGTCCACGGCTCAGGGAGGAAGTTCTCTAGCTGGATCCCCATCCCCTGCGAGGTGGCAAATTGGAGAGCCAGTTGCCCCAGGGCAAGATCCAGAACGCCCAACCCAAAGGGGCTGTAGATGGGTATTTTGCCATTTGGCACGCGCGCGGGTGCGCCATTCAAAATCTCACCGATGGAGGTACGAATAAATTGGCGGTGATTGACCTGCTGTTCTGCCAGATGGAGTGATGTTTGCGCTCGGCAGACATGATCCACATCGTCGACCACATTGTCCGCCTCGAGCATGATCTCAGCCGTAAAGTCGCGCAGTGAAGTGTGAAGAATGACGGTGTTGGGATCACACATGCTGATGTCATCAATGTGGGGCGTCACCGCGGTGGTTGCCAGGGTGACGATCGACTTCTGCTGGAAGAGATCGGCTACACTGCTGGCTATACTAAAATTGACGTTTGGAGCTAATTCGCGACACTTATCGAGAAACTGGTTGGCTCGCTCCATATTTAAATCAAAGACGGATAGGGCATTTAATTCAGGACGCCGGGCAACCAGAAAGCGAAAGGTCTCAAAATTGATCAGACCACAACCAATCATGCCCACAGAGTGGATTGGATCGTCACCCCGCATGGTGTGTCCGGCCAGAGCCGCACTGGCAGCCGTCCGCTTGGCGCTGATCACAGAGCTTTCCATGATTGCTTGAATATGCCCAGTTTCTGTTGAATTGAGGATCAGGACGGCTGACGCTCGCTCCATACCCAAGGCCAAATTGCCAGGAAAGGAAGCGATCCATTTCATACTGGCACCAGGCGAGTCGCCGCCCAAGTAGGCTGGTAAGGCAATAATGCGATTGCGTTCGCTATCTGGAAAGCGCAGAAAGCTAGAATGGGGGACAAAGCTGTCGCCCAATGCATGCGTCTGGTACGCAGAGGCAACGGCATTCATGATTTCGAGTTCGCGTCCTTGGAACAAAGTAGCTATTTCGCCACCGGGTAGGATTAGTGGATTGGTTGTCATAGGTAAGGCTCTCTTTCTTTGTTGAAGTATAGTGTACTGCAAATTGTGCTAAATTATACTCAGCCCCGTTTGAAAACAGGTGTATGGTCTCTCTGGTAGAGCTTGGGAAAACACCTGTTTTCAAAACGACCGCAGTATAGAATGGTTTAATCGTAGGCGCGGTCCCCACTTTCCTGAGGACAAGCTTGTAACCGCACGAGCATGGAAAATCCCGTTCGCTTCTCTTGAAAATAAGTGGTCGGCCACATTTGCGCAGTTGAAAACAGTGCCTGCGGTAACTTATCAAAACTTCGGTAACTAGGTATCTTCATATAGGGAAATCTTAACAAACGAGTCAAGTTTTTAGCTGCCGAAAACATCATGTATTACTTGCAAACTTGCCGACTTGCTGGATACTACTCGTTGGTTTGAGGCGCAGCTTCGCTAGGTACCAACCACCGGTTTGCCAGGTACTAAACAAATTACGCTGCGGCTAACATGGGTCTTCTGTGAAAGACGGCGCTAGGTGAATAGTCATCGTTGATGCGGTAGCCCAAGGTCTGTTCGACCCACTTATCGTCGTAGATCATATCAAGATAGCGTTCGCCCCGGTCGCAAAGCACGGCAACACAGGTCGATTCGGCAGGGAGGTGGGATGCAACTGCGCCGATCGCATGGATAACGGCCCCACTGGAACCGCCGGCCAAAATTCCTTCGCTCTTTAATAAGCGTCGACAGCTGAGAACCGATTCGATGTCGGAGACGTAGACATGATCGCTTTGTAGACCTGGCTGAAAGTGTTCTGGAATGCGGCCTGCACCGTGGCCAGGCAGAAAGCGCTTGCCTCGTGGCCCCCCAAAGATAATGCTGCCCTTGGCATCGGCAGCGATAATCTTGGTCTCCAAGCCCATCTGTTGTATGTAATCCGCACAGCCTCGCAAGGTGCCGCAGCTACTGGTGGCGCAGAAGAGATAGTCGACTTTTCCATCACACTGCTCCAGGATTTCTCGAAAGGTATGGTGATGGGCGCCGGGGTTGTCTTGGTTGGCATATTGATTGCACCAAAAGCTATTCGGAATCATCGCTAGACGAGATTTGACGCGCTGAATGCGAGCCGTCAAAAAATCCTTGGTAACTGGATCCGGTTCAGAGACCATGTCCACTTCGGCACCGTAGGCTTTAAGTAGATTGAGGTTTTGCGGCGTCGTTTTGGGGTCAACCACACAGATGAAGCGCAGCCCCAAGACCGCACAGGCTTGGGCTAACCCAATGCCCAGGTTGCCAGAGCTAGACTCGATGATCGTGCTGCTGGGACCGATATCACCTCGATCCCAAGCTTCTTTGAGCATATTGACAGCGACCCGATCTTTAATGCTCCCGCCTGGATTCAACATCTCCAGCTTAGCATAGAGATTGAAGGATGCATGTGGGAAGATACGATTCAATTTCACCATTGGCGTGGTTCCCACGGCAGCGAGAATACCATCGTCCTGAATCGCACAGTCGTGAATGCTATAGTCTTGTCTTTTTGTAAAAGAATTTTCCGTTTGAGTTGGTTGGTTTTGATAGGACATTTTTTACTTTTCTCCAAAATAGAAACTTATACTTAGTAGATCGCAGTATGCTTGATGTCTGTTAGATCGACTCTGGACTAGGCGACCAGCGACTGCGGACTACTTACTCTTTACTCGTATGAAAGCGCCTCGCGGATCGTGATATTGGATGCTCGCCAGGCTGGTATGGCGCTGCTGATGACGGCTAAGGCTGTCACAATAAAGAACCAATAGATGGGTTCTGCATAGGCAAATGTATAGATGAGTGGTGATTCAAAAAGAATAAATCCTATGCCATTACTAACAAGGCGACCTAGCGGAACCGAGGCAATCAGGCTTGCGAGCCAACTCATCCAACCAATCATCATTCCCTCGATGAGAACGATGCGTAGGATGTGCATCTCCGTGGCACCGATAGAGCGCATGACACCAAATTCTCGTGTGCGTTCCAGCACGTTGATGCTCATTGTCCCCATTAAGCCCAAGCCACCGATGACGGCAATCAGGACCGCCATAGAGCGTAGGATGGCAATAAGCACGCTAAAGAGCGATTCACCCTGTTGACGGATATCCGACAAGGTGGCTGTTGAATCCAACTGAAGACCGTCTTGGCGCAGGGATGCCTCCACCAATTTGGCCATCTCTGCCGTATTCTCAGGCGTTTGATCATTAATGGTTAGATAGAGTGTGTTGGCTCGCCCCGTTTCACCAACTACCTTGGAATAGTAGCCATAGTTGACATAGGCCGCATCATCTTGGCCAATGACCTGTGCAATACCGACGACCACCCATTGGGAACGCTTGCCCTGAAGAAGCAGCGTGATCTCCTTGCCGACTTGAATGTCCGGCTCCTTCTGAATAATGTCTTGGCTTAGAACAATGGCATTGTGATCGTCTGGCACAAGCCAGCGCCCAGCCCGAATAATGGGCGAAATCATGGTCGAGTCGGCAGGTGGGGCCGACAGGGAGATCATGTCACTTTCCGTATCGTCTGGACGCACCCGCCGGGCTAGGCCACCGCCCCAGGTCTCTACATCCGTCACCCCTTGTATGGCCCGAGCACTCTTCTCGATCTGTGTTGTTCGATAGCTTCTAGTTAACGACGCTTGGATATCAAACTGCCAATATTGAAGCGCGTTGTCCATTGTTTTGTTCAGCGAATCCCCTAAGCTACCAATGGAGATGAAGATGATCCCGCCCGAAATAAGAGTGAGTAGCGTACGGTTAAGGCGGCCGCGTTGCCGAAAGGTGTTGCGCAAGGATAGCAGAATTGATTGGGAGAAGAGGCGCAATTTGCCAAGCTGTCTATCGATCCAGCTTCGGCCAAAATTCTCATTCTCCATGCCGTAATCAGAGATGGCTTCTCGCACCGTCACTCTCGTGCCGCGCATCACAGGGGCCAAAGCTGTGATCGTGGGGACAAATATGGCGATACCTATCTCCGCTACCAAGATACCAGTGGGAAATGTGGTGCTGCTGATCGAGAGATTTAGGTAGCTGCC
Organism: Chloroflexota bacterium; assembly: GCA_039028975.1. Taxonomy (GTDB): domain Bacteria; phylum Chloroflexota; class Anaerolineae; order Caldilineales; family Caldilineaceae; genus JAHBNG01. The sequence goes on along the minus strand of JBCCHB010000054.1, from coordinate 12,853 downwards.
CACGAACCCAAGCAGGCCGTTGGCAATGTAATAGCGCAGGGGAACAGCCACCATCAGGGCCATAATGCTGCAGATAACGATGTAGACAACATACATCTGGGCGATCTGTCCCTGGGTTGCCCCCAACGCTTTCATGGCACCAATTTGGCGAATCTGTTGAGCCAACAAGGCGGAAATGATGTTGTTGACCAAAACGGTTCCCAGTATCAGCGCACTAATACCCAGAATGGAGAGCAGGAGCGAAATCGATTGGAAGAGAGTCTGTAAGGGGAGTTCACCCGGCGTCGGCACAAATGTAAAGAGCACCCACCGCTCACTCTTCCAAATCTTCTTTTCAACTTCCTTGGATACCTCAACAATGTGGGCTTTATCTAATCGACTCTCAGCCACCACAATATTGACTAGATCATAAAAGTCGGATGAGCCACCCAGCCACTTAAAGGTCTCCGGCGATACATAGGAGATGGAATTGCCACTCATAGAAGCAAGAGACGTATTTGGCTCGTAGACAGTGCCAACGTAGCGTAATTCTCGTATCTTTCCGCTATCCATTCGTACAGAAAGGAGATCACCAACCTGAAGCTCTGCTGGTAGAAGTCCACTTGCGTTCAGAGATGAGCGCTCAAAGAGAATATCCCCTTTGGCTAGGTTGGTTATCTCTTCGCTTACCGTCGACTCTTGGCCAGTAATCGTAGCGCTACTTTCCTGCTCAGCCGCGGGAAGAATAATTTTATTGATGCGTACATCGTTGATGTCTCGGACACTCGTAATGCTAATGGGTTTCCATTCTCCATTATCGGCTTGAACATTGAGCGTCATATTGCTTCGACCTTCTGCATCAGCCACTTCGGACATGTTGCGAATGGACTCCACCAACTTCTCATCGAGCCCTCCAGCGTAGACACTCGCACTTGCCGGATTGGAATTGGTGTAGTTGCTCTCCATCTCGTTCAAAACAACGGTCTGGATATGAAAAACAACACCGACAGAGAAGATGCCAATGGCAACAGAGAAGACCACTAGCAATGATCTCGTTAGATTTTGGAAAATATCTCGAATGATTTTGAACCAGCGTGATCGAATATACATAGACGATTTCTTTGGTTATTCTGCGGTCGTTTTGAAAACTGTACTTTTCTACGATCAGCTAGAGATTAACGTACGGTTCTCAGACGGAGCAGATATTAGGTCGTTTGAGCCAGTTGCGCCAATTCTCGGCATAAGATGCGCAGAACCAGGTCTTGGCCGCTGTGAATAAAGAAGTGATCGCCAGGGAACATGCGTAGCAGGAAGGTCTCCTGGGTATACGCTCGCCACGCCTCTAACTCTTTCTTGGGCAACTTGTGATCTTGCAGCCCGCCATAGATCGACATGGGGCAAGAGAGCAGTGGCTCGGGTTGCAGCAGTGGGTGGGACGCGCAGAGTCCAAAATCAGCCCTCAGTGTCGGCATATAGAGGGTCATCAACTCGTCATTTTCCAGCACCGATTTAGGTGTTCCATTATAAATACGCAACTCGTCTATAAATTCTTTCTCCGGCAACTCATGAATCGGCGGCTCTGGATCGGGAATACGCGGTGCGCGACAGCCAGAAATGAAGAGCTGAGCAGGCATTTCCCTCTTTTGTTCCTGCAATCGGCGGGTTATATCAAACGCCAACCGCGCGCCCATGCTGTGGCCAAAGAAGGCAAAAGGGCGGTCAAAATAGGACGCAAGCCCTTCTAACGCAGCGTCTGCCAGTGCATCAGGGTTGGTCACATGCTCCTCAGAAATTCGCCCCTCTCGTCCAGGGTATTGAACAGGCATAACGTCAACGTCAGGCAGTAGGTTGTTGACCCATGTGCGATAGACAGATGCGCCCCCACCTGCATAGGGAAAGCAGAAGAGTCGCAACCGCGCATGAGGATTGGGGCGGTGATAGGCTACCCAAGCATTTGATTTTGGTAGATTTGTCTTTTTTTGTAGAGGTCTATTGAATATAGGGTTTGCTTTTTCAGCAACCATTGTCGTTGCAAACATTTTTTGTCCTTACTATTTTGTCAGGATTCACATAATTGCCCATCCTTGTAGGGTGGGAAGGTTGGACAGTCCTCTAATCCCGCCCTACAAGGACGGGCTACAATTGCCAAACCTATCTGTGCATCTATTTATGCCTTCATGTACTAGTGCTCTATCCACTTTTAATTTTCGGGTTAAGTAGGCACGCCTCGTGCCGGTCGCCGCACGAGGGCGTGCTTGCTGAACGGTTACCTAACGACCCGAATTTTTAAGATGGATGATGCACTAGGCAATTAGGGTCGAATGACCTTGCGAGGTTCCCCAATGGCTCAGGATGAGAATGTCCATGTTCCGTAGCTTGATGCCCATGGGCTATGCCGCCTGAGTTGCATCATTCAAGCTCAAGAAACCGCTTTCTTCATCCATTTTACCGGTTTCATCTGTCTCTCCATCCGCCACAGCATCTGGCAGCTCTGTTTCCACGTTGAGCAAGCGAGGAGAGCGAGCAAAAAACAATGTAAAGAGAATCGAGACAAGGCCGATCAGAATACACATTAGCCCAACGCCTCGGCCTGGGCCGGTACCGATTAAGAGTCCTACACTATTGGCCAACAGCCCGCCTTCTACCAGGAGAGGCTCGAATAGCTGATCCGCAATGATGCCGCCTAACAAGAGGGCAATCGGATTGACGCTTCCTACCATGGTACCGACCATGGCAAAGACCCGGCCCTGCATATCGGTGGCCACCTTGCTTTGAAAGACGGCTTGAATGGCGCTGTTTACAAAGGGGGCTGATAGAGCCATCACAAACATAGCGATTGTATAGAGCGTGACCGACGGCCATATTCCTAAAAGGGCGATGCCAAAGCCAAGCGCAATCATGCCCATGATAATGCTCCGTACGTAGCCATCTTTGTCCCCTCGGATACTCACGATCAAGCCACCAAACAGGAGTCCTGAACCCGAGACGGTGGCGACGAAACCTAACACATCGGGCGACATAAATGTGAGGGCATAAGGCGTTGTTAGCGTACCCACCAAGCCAAGAACAAAGGCGTTGACCATGAAGAAGTAGACGATAATCATCAACCCTGGACGCTCCACAAGGTAGCGATAGGCTTCCTTGAGGCTATCCCAAATGGGTAGGTCTTCTTCCTCATCTTCCTCTGTTTCCACAGCGAGAGGTGCCTGGGTCACCAAAACATCCGTCCCATCTTTACCTACGATTGTTGGGCTATCTGCCGTATCACCAGCCAAATCAGATGTAGAAGACTCATTGCGACTCCAGCGAGGCAGCTCTGGAAATTTAACGTAGAGCATGATGCTGATGGCAATAAAGAAGGTAACAATGTCAATGATAATAATGCCAACTAGACCAATACTGACCAGCAGGAATCCAGCGAGTAGTGGGGCAAGCATTTCGCTAATGGCTTCAGCCGTTTCGCTCATACCATTGACCCGCATCAGATGGCGCTTGGGAACCAGCAGTGCGATGCTTGCCGCAAAGCCTGTCTCCTGAAACGAATCGAAGATGGCAGCGAGAGCCGCAGCCACATACAGATGCCAGATCAGCAGTTGATCGGTCCATGCCAAGTAGCCAACCGTGGCCGAAATCAGAATGGCCCCTGTATCAGCTCCGATAATCACCCAGCGACGGGGCCAACGATCGACCAATACCCCCGCTACGGGTGAGACAATCAAAGTAGGGATCATGGCCGCCAGTAGAATAAGGCTGAAGTCTGTAAATGAATTATCCTGCTGGAAGACCCAGATCATGAGGGCAAAGACCATTGCGCCCGAGGCCGTTTGAGAGAGCAACTGGCCCAGTAGGATTGTTGTAAACGTATGTAGCTCCTTGGGCACCCTAAAATCCCGGATCTGCCTCCACCGTTCTGTGAGTAGCTGCTGGTTCATTGTTTACCCTTTTTTTCGTTAACGTTCTGTTTTCGTTCTGTTTTCGGTTTGATAGTAAAGTTGTTCCTAAATAAGAAGGCTCATATGGGATTCCAAGGATCTGGGAATAACAGCCCCATTAATTATTAATTATTCGCTATTTATTATTAATTGTTGGCAATGGCTCAGTCAGAAGAGCTCTGAATAATTAATTTTGAATAAACAATAATTAATACTTAACTTTGGCGTTCAATCAGCCCCTTGGAATCCATACCGAATTGATTATGAGGTGACAGTCACTTCATAACTGAGCTTCCTTGGCTAACGTTAACGTAAGGACTCCGGTGGCTGTCACCTCGCTCACTCGTTTGAGTGGAACAACTCTATTGTAATCATTCACCTCCCCCCCCGTAGGCTGAGCTTGTCGAAGCCGAGTTCCCCCTTCGACAGGCTCAGGGGGCGTGAACGGTTACACTCTATTGTAGTCTTTCAGAAAAAGATTTTCATCAGTAGATTCTAAGAATTAACGAGAACAATCTATAGAATTTATTACTTTAGGAATGAGCATTAAATAAGTTGGGCATGTCATCTCGAAGGATTGAGAGATCTTATGCACAAGTTATTTAATTCCGATTCCTTAACGTTGCCTACAGTGTGCTCAATCTGCTCCGCCAGTTTGTTCACGTGAGGTTTTTCTAAAACCGTAAAGTGGTTTCCTGGCACAGTCTGGATATCTAAGCCACCTTGGGCCAACTTGTCCCAGCCATGATCCGAGCCATTTAAAAGACCCGCTGCTTTGAACTTGCGCAGCCACCACCACTTGGCCAGCCAAAAGATCCCATCGCCAACCTGTTCATCCGCTTTGAAGAAGGTGATGGCTCTATCGAATGGCTGGGGCTGATAGCGAGCGATGGAGCGAGCCACCGTATTGGTCATCATGTAATAGTCGCTTAGGGCTTCGATCCCGCCTTGAACGGGCAGAAGCTCTTCTTGGTCTGCCTTTTCAATCAAGATGGCCAACTGCTCACTGGGTGTGGCTAACTTTTTCACGGCTTTGATGACCTCTTTGCCTAGTTCATCACCCACTTCCTCAAAGAGAAACTCCAGCAGATCATCATCACTTGAGGTAAAGGCTGGGCCGTAGCCAAACTCCTTACGAATTCCGTCTACTACGTTATACATATCCACCTCCTCTGGCATGATACCGGCATCTTGTAGCTGGGTAATTAAGGCTGCCAAGCGGTCACCCTTATCCGACAACGCCTCAAGTTTGCGCATTCCACGCGGATTGAGGATAGCGCTCCACTGCTCGAATAGATAGTTATAAACCAGCTCCTGATCGGTCACCTCATCATAGGAGAGCAGCCACTGGGGAGCCTCTGTGGCCGCGGGAATTTGGGTATCCAGTAGACCCAGGAAGGAGACCTCCTCACCCTGGGTACGCAACTGTTGGGCCATCTCATAAGCAATCGTCCCACCAGACGAGTATCCTATCAACTGATAAGGTCCAGACGGTTGCACCGTGCGGATGGCATCCAGATACATAGCCGCAATTGTCTCCATCTGCTCAAAGGCGCTTCTGTCCCCCGTTTGGCCCACAGATTGTAGACCGTAGAGAGGCTGATCAGTACCGAGTACTTGACTCAACGGAACATAGCAGAAGACTGTCCCGCCAGATGGATGGACACAGAAGAGGGGCGTGCGGCTACCGTGTGGCTGAATCGACACCAAGGGCGACCATTCGGTCTCTTGAGAAGCCGCAAGGTCTCGAACCTTCTGAGCATGGGACAGAGCAACGGCTGAATAACCGTCTTGGGTGTCATTCTGACTAGGCATTGTTAATGCCCCCTCTTGGATTGTTTCGGCAAGCGATGCAACCGTTGGTGCCGAAAATAGTGCTGTAAGGGGTAACTTCATAGAGATTTCCTTTTCGATTAGGGCGATCAGTTTGACAGCGGCTAGAGAATGGCCACCTAGCTCAAAGAAGTTGTCATAGATACCAACCCGCTCGACCTGGAGAACTTCTTGCCAAATGGCTGCGAATTGCTCTTCAATAGGCGTGCGAGGGGCCACATACTCAGCAGCGGAACCGACCACGTTATCGGCCATTGTGGCCAGGATGCGTCGATCCAGTTTTCCGTTGTTGGTCAAGGGCATCTCTTCCAGGAAGACAAAGCTGGATGGAATCATATATTCGGGTAGTTGCTCCCGCAGATGGCTGCGTAACATAGAGACGGCTGTGGCTTCATCTATCTCACTATCTTCTATCTCACTATGTGTCTCTTGAGTTCGTTCTTTGTCATGCTCTTCAGCTTGCCCATCCAATTGCGGTATCACATAGGCCACCAAGCGTGACATTCCTTGGCCATCATCCAGGGCCAGAACGCTGGCTTCGGCTACGTAGTGGTAGTCGAGTAGGGCGCTCTCAATTTCGCCCAGTTCAATGCGGAAGCCCCGAATCTTCACCTGCTGGTCAATACGACCCAGATATTCGATGTCACCATCGGGAAGACGTCGGGCTAAGTCACCGCTCCTGTAGAGGCGCCCCTCATTGTCAGCGAAACAGTCCCGAACAAAACGTTCCTTGTTTAGTTCCAGCCGATTGTGGTAGCCGCGGGCCACTCCGGCACCACCTACGTATAGTTCACCTGCTACACCAACTGGCACTGGATTCATGGCTGCATCCAGAATGTAGAGCGATAAGTCGGAAATCGGTTGACCAATCAGGCTCCCTCGCCCAGCATCTACGTCTGCTCGGGTGATGATACGGTAGGTGACATGAACGGTTGTCTCGGTGATGCCGTACATGTTGACCAACTGAGGGCTGTTGTCGCCGTGTCGTTCAAACCAGCCACGCAGATTTTCCAGAGCCAATGCTTCGCCGCCAAAGATAATCCAGCGGAGGCTCAGCTTGTCGGCAGAGACATTCGTCCTCTGGCTTCCATTGCTGTACGTGCTATTCTGGTGCTGACCATTCTGATTGTATCCATTCTGGTGTTGACCATTCGTCAACGAGCCATTTAGTTCGACCCGATAGCCTTCATAATCTGCTTGATCCGCGGCTTGTAGGCTGTTAAAGGCAGAGGGTGTCTGATTGAGTACGGTGACTTGCTCTCTAATCAGCAGATCATAGAACGCATCCGGAGAGCGACTGATCCAATAGGGGACCACCACTAGGCGGCCACCGTAGAGTAATGCCCCCCACAGCTCCCAAACCGAGAAGTCAAAGGCGATGGAGTGGAAGAGGGTCCAGACATCCTGTTCATTGAAGCTATAAAGGCTTTCTGTGGCCGTAAAGAGACGTGCAACCTGCTGATGCTCTACCATTACGCCCTTGGGCTGTCCAGTAGAGCCTGAGGTGTAGATGATGTACGCCAAGTCCTCCGTGGTGACGGTTCGGGTTAGATTCTCGTCGGATTCTTGTCCCAAGCTCTCATCGTCAAGGAAAAGCCGCTGGAGCGTTTCATCCTGAGGTAGTGACTCGCTTGCCCCTTCTTGAGTTAGCAGAACTGAAATGCCAGCATCTTTCAAGATATACGCCAATCGCGTCGCTGGAGAAGCAGGATCCAGTGGTACGTATGCGCCTCCTGCCTTGAGGATGGCTAGCACACCCACCACCATATCGATGGAGCGCTCGACACAGAGGCCCACATGGCTTTCCGTGGTTACGCCCAGTTGAACCAAGCGGTGGGCTACCTGATTGGCCCGCCGATTGAGTTGATCATAGGTGATGGACTGGCTCTCATAGGTCACAGCGATTTGGTTCGGGCCAGCGATGGCCTGCTGCTCAAAGCGCCCATGCAGTGTATGATTCACCGCAAAGCGTGCTCTCTGCTGGCCAGCCGCCAGGAGTTGGCCTTGTTCAGCGCTTTCGAGCATGGTCAAGGTGGAAATTCTCTCCTTGGGTTGGGCGATAATGGAACGTAGTAGCTGGCCAAAGTGACTGACCATACGGCGAATGGTGGCTTCATCGAAGAGATCGGTATTATACTCCCAGGCGCAGATTAACTCGCCGTTGGTGCCCTCGCTGATCGATAGGGTTGTATCGAATTTGGCGATGGTGTGAGCTACCCCTTCTGTAAGGGCAAAGCCCGAATCTTGATTCTGATCTGTCTGCGCCTCTTCTCTCTCTCCTTCTCCCCTACTATCGGACTCATCTTCTAGGCTGGATGCATTCTGCAGAACAAAGAAGTGCTGGAAGAGCGGTGGGTAACTCATGCTCCGCACCGGATCCAGGGCATCCACTACTTGCTCAAATGGCACATCCTGATATTTGTAGGCATCCAGCGCACGCTGTTTGACCTGAGCCAGGAGGTCTTCAAAGGTGGGATTCTCAGAGAGGTCCGTTCGCATCACCAACGTATTGACAAAGAAACCGATGAGCGGTTCAATTTCCACCCGGTTGCGGTTGGCGATGGGCGTACCGATGGCAATGTCATCCTGGCGGCTATACTTACTCAGGAGCGTGCTATAGGCGGCTAACAGTGTCATGAATAACGTGCTGCCGGTTTGGCTACCAAGCGCCTGTAGCCCAAGGGCTACGTCCGCCTCCAGCGTAAAGTTCAGCACGTTCCCTTGGAAAGTCTGAATGGCCGGACGAGGACGATCCGTAGGCAACTCTAGCAGCTCTGGCGCACCAGCCAGTTGATTGCGCCAGTAACCCAGTGCCTCATCTAGTACCTCACCCTGTAGCCAGTTGCGCTGCCAAACCGCAAAGTCAGCATACTGGACAGGTAACTCAGGAAGACGCTCGTTCATCTCGTACTCAATCTCATCCTCAGTTGCTTTGGCTAGCCCCTGGTCCTCATCTGAGCTAAACAGCTCATAGAGCACCCCTACTTCCTCCATAAAGAGATTGAGAGACCAGCCATCCGAGATGATGTGATGCATAACAATGATCAGTAGTCCATGGTCCACTTCAATTTGGAGCAGGTGAACCCGTAATAGAGGACCGACAGCCAAATCGAAGGGTTGCTGACTAATGGCTGAGAGGGCTTCCGTTATGGCTTCTTCTCGATCTGCTGGCTTAAAATGATCAAACGACTCAACGTGGAGCGGAACATGCAGGGTATCATGGATGGTCTGGACTGGCTCGCCATCGAGGGTTGTAAAGGTGGTGCGCAACGCCTCATGCCGAGCGACGACGTAGTTGATGGCCCGTTCAAAGGCTTGTGTATCCATTCCTCCGTCTACATCGACAGCCAGCGGCACATTGTAGGTTGCGCTCGGCCCTTCTAGCTGATCCAAGAACCAGAGCCGCTGTTGGGCAAACGAGAGGGGCAGGTTTTTCCGTTCCGCCACCTGCACAATGGGGGGCGCTGACAGAACTCGAGTCCCTACCGTCAGAGCAATGGCCAATTCGGCCACCGTTGGCCCTTCAAATAAGGCACGTAGCGGCAACTCGATCTCTAGTTCACTACGAATATGAGAGATAAGCTGGGTTGCCAGGAGCGAGTGGCCGCCTAGTTCAAAGAAGTTATCGTGGATGCCGATGGGTTCGCTCTGCAATACTTCCTGCCAGAGCGCAACCAGGGCCTCTTCTTCTGCCGTCCGCGGAGCGACATACTCGACAGACGAGCCGAGCGCCTCATCAGCTAATCCTGTCAAGGCTTTGCGGTCGACCTTGCCATTGGGTGTGAGAGGCATCTCATCCAGCAGCACAAAGCCAGAGGGTACCATGTAGTCCGGCAGGTGGCTGCGGAGATGCGAGCGCAATGCGTCCGCCAGCTCATCTTGGTTGTTGGTCGATTGGTCAGTCGTTGTAACAATGTAACCGATCAGTCGTTTGTTGCCTTGCGGATCGTCCAGGGCCAGGACCATACTCTCTTGCACCTGCTCGTGCTGGCTAAGATAGCTTTCAATCTCGCCTAGTTCAATGCGGAAGCCCCGTAACTTCACCTGATGGTCTAATCGTCCCATAAATTCGATGGCTCCATCGGCATTCCAGCGGACCAGATCGCCAGTCTTGTAAAGCACGATTGCAGCTTGCACGTTGTCAGGCTTCTTCACTTGCCCACTTGAAGACATGCCCACTTGCACAAAGCGTTCCGCGGTCAGTTCTTCTCGTTGCCAGTAGCCGCGCGCAAGACCGTCGCCGCCAATGTATAGCTCGCCTGGCACACCAACGGGAACAGGATTCAGCTCGCTGTCTAGAATGTATGCTGTGGTGTTGGCGATGGGGCGGCCAATAGGAATGGTCACAACGTCAGACTCAACCGCCTCGACTTCGTGCCAGGTAGCGTAGGTAGTGCTTTCGGTCGGTCCATAGACGTGCAGCAGATGCTCTGGTTTGCCTAGTGAGACGATGCGGGCCACGGCATTCGGGTCCACTGCTTCACCACCGAATAGCATATATCGCATAGTGGCAAAGGCGGTGGGGTGGGCTGCCGCAATCTGGTTAAAGAGAGCCGTGGTCAGGAAGAGGGTGTCGATGGCATCCTCTGCAATCTGATTGGCCAGCCCCTCTGGAGAGAGAGCCGTCTCCTTGTCGATGATGACCAGCTTGGCTCCGTTGAGCAAGGCCCCCCATACTTCAAAGGTGGCCGCATCGAAAGAAGCGTTGGAGGCTTGGCCAATGGCCCTAACTTGACTAAAGTCGACGTAATCGGTGTTGATGACCAACCGGTTGACGGCCTGATGAGGCACCATGACGCCCTTGGGCCGCCCCGTTGATCCAGACGTATAGATGATGTAGGCCAGGTTCTCACCTGTTGCATCATTGCTTAGATTTGCACTGCTCTGTTGGTCGCAGCTTTGGAGACAGGTTTCATCGTCCAATAGGAGAAGCTGGGAGATGTCCTCTGGCAGCACTTCCAAAAGGGACTGTTCTGAGATGACCACCTGAGTACTAGTATCCTGCAGCATAAAGGCCAATCGCTCGGCGGGATAGCTGGTATCCAGGGGAACGTAGACGCCGCCCGCTTTCAGAATGGCCAACATGCCAACGACGAGTCGGGGAGAGCGCTCTACACAGATACCCACAGGCTCCTCTAGACTCACGCCCAACGTGCGCAGGTGATGGGCAAGTTGGTTGGCCTGGCTGTTGAGTTCTGCATAGGTGAGAACCGTTTCACCATCCACAATGGCAATTGCGTCTCCGTCCGTCTGCGCCTGTGCTTCAAAGAGTTCATGGACGGTGGCTGTGGTGGGATAGTCACGAGCCGTCTCGTTCCAGCCGACCACGATTTCATCTCGTTCGATATCGTCTAAAAGCGACAGGGTAGCCAAGGGAGCATCCGGTGCGTCAGTAATTGATAGAAGAAGCTGTTCAAAGTGGCGATTCATGCGCTCGATGGTGGCAGACTCAAAGAGATCCGTATTGTATTCCCATGAGCAAGCAAGACCGTCTGTCGTTTCCGCCACGCCTAGTGTGAGATCAAATTTGGCAATCGTGTAGTCCGCACCCTGAGCCATATCGACTTCCAAGTCAAAAGGAGAGTCTGACGTATCGCCGCCTTCCTCGTTCTCTGCCTCTGGAGTCACTTCCGTACCAGCCTCCTCCGCTGCCGATAGCGTTTCCAGAGTAAACATATGCTGGAAGAGAGGTGTATGGCTCATGCTGCGTACAGGATCCACCGCTTCCACCACCTGGTCAAAGGGTAGATCTTGATGGGCGTAGGCATCTAATGCCGTCTCCTGAACTTGCTCCAATAGCTGGGCAAAGGTCAGATCTTCAGAGAGGTGGGTACGCATGACCAACGTATTGACGAAGAAGCCGATGAGCGGTTCGATCTCGGCCCGATTGCGGTTTGCAATGGGCGTGCCGACGGCAATATCGTCTTGGCGGCTGTATCGGCTCAACAGCGCAGCGTAGGCGGCCAGCAGAGTCATAAAGAGGGTCGAGCCGGTATGCTGGCTCAGCTCATGAAGCTTGCTGGTTAAAGTCGGTGTCAACATAAAGTGGTCTGTTCGACCGCTAAAGGATTGGATTGGAGGACGAGGATGGTCCGTGGGCAGCTCTAACAGTTCTGGCAGGCCCGCCAGCTTCTCTCGCCAATACCCCAACTCACGCTCCAATACCTCCCCGCTCAACCAGTTGCGTTGCCAGATAGCGAAGTCAGCATACTGGACGGTGAGTGGCTCTAGGGGCGGCTCCAAGGGGGATTCGACATTGCTAATATAGGCACCATAGAGAATAGCCAGCTCTTCCCAGAAGATGTTGACCGACCAGCCATCTGAAATGATGTGGTGCATGACGATGAGCAGCACCGCGTCGTCGGCTGCGGTTTGGAAGAGATGAACGGTCAGCAGTGGCCCATTGGCCAGATCAAAGGGTGCTTCCGACCCGCTGACGATAGCGGCTTCCAGGGCTGCTTCTTGCGCTGCTTCTTGATCCTTGCCACCCAACTGAGAAAAATCTTGCATCTGTAGCGGAATGTGAATCTGGTCATGAATCTGCTGAACGGGTTCCCCAGCAGCCGCGTTAACGTCTATGCCAAAGGTCGTGCGCAATACCTCATGGCGAGCCACGATCTCGTTAATAGCCCGCTCGAAGAGGGCCAGATCCAAAGTCCCGGTTAACCGAACAGCCATGGGAACGTTGTAGATAGCATTGGGGCCTTCTAGCTGATCCAGGAACCAGAGCCGCTGTTGGGCAAAGGAGAGGGGAATGGCCTCCCGATTTTCGGTTGGGGTAATGGGTGGTGCCGAGTTGGCTGTATCCAGCTCATTCAAATTGTAGGCTAGATCAGCGACCGTTGGCCCAGCAAAGAGAACGCGCAAGGGGACTTCAACCTCTAGCTGGCTGCGAATTTGGGAGGTGAGTCGAGTGGCCAGCAGGGAATGTCCGCCCAACTCAAAGAAGTTGTCGTGGATGCCTACCTGTTCCACCTCCAGCACCGCTTGCCACAGGGTAACCAACGTTTTTTCCGCCTCTGTGCGGGGGGCCACATAGTCAACCGAGGAGCCAACGACGCCATCCGCCATCCGTAGTAGGGTCCGCCGATCTAATTTGCCGTTGTTGG